>JAHBNG010000123.1 GCA_019217005.1 Chloroflexi bacterium TSY | reverse complement strand
GGTTCATCATCTGGCAATTCAGGCATCGAGCGGGTTGGCACGATGGGAATACGCACAACATCAGACGCTTTGGGATGACTCCAGACAGGATCGTCGAGCAAGCGGACTTTGCCGTTGCCTTCATCTGCACCGGTGTTGGGACCAGCTTGGCGGGGTGCCTGATCGGGACCAGCCGCACCAGCCTGGTTGCGCTCGGTTCCAGCATCCCAAGCAAGGCGTTGCGTAGCAATATCGGCAGCTATTTCCGCATCGCTGCGCGGGGTACCATCTTGATTCATGAGCCGGAGACCTTCTGGCTCAAAGGCAAAGAATGTGTCGTTGGATGGAACAATCATCGATGCGACACTAAAGTATCGATTAACAGCATCCGCTGTCACGCTGAACTGGTAGCTATCTCCGGGCGTCAGTGGACCGGGTTCGCTTGCACCGCTTGGGGTGTTGGCAACGCCAACAGAGGCTACGTCGCTATTGTTGTTCGACTCGTTCACAAGCGCTGTTGGATTCCCATCTTCCGATAATCTTTCTAACCCACTGGATGCGGGCATTCCAGGCTCAAAAAGTTGCGTATTTCCACTGTGAATCGCATAAACAGCCGGTGTCAAAACACCAGGATAGACAGTCTGATCGCTGGTGTTTTGCAGGGTCACATCAAATGTTCCGGCTGTCTCGCCATTCACGACAGTGATCGTACCAAACCCGCCGGCATTTGGACCGGTCAGATCATTGGTGGAGTCATTGTAGAGACGTACGCCAGGGACCGGATCAGCGGCTCCCATGTTGGGGCCAGCTTGACGCGGGGCCTGATGAACACCAACACCAGGAACTTCGTTCATCTCGGTTCCAGCATCCCAGATGGCCAATTCACGTTCGACGTCGGCCAGAATGTCCTCTGTTGCCCGTGGATGACCAGCGTAGTCGAGGAGCGCAACGCCTTTGGCGCCAAAAGCTAGGAAAACATCATTGGTCTGAACCACCATCATGGCGATGGTTAAATTGGGGTAGGCGATGGAGGGCGTCACGCTAAATTCATATGATTCCCCTGGAAATGCTGGACCAGGTTCAGCATCGGGACGTTCGCGCGTGATGGGTTGCGCCCCCACCATTTCCGTGCCAATGGCACCAGAATGTTCGCCAACCAATCCAACCGGGGATCCATCTTCCGCCAAAGATTCAAGCCCTGGAGATGCGGGTTCACCATTGCTAAAGAGTCGCCAATTCGCATTGTGGGTCGCATAGAAAACAGGGGCAATCGGCGTATCGATGGCACCGCTACGAGTTGATGTATTATGAATTGTAAAAGTGAAGGTTCCATCAGACTCTTTAATGTCTACATCCACAATGTGGCCGGGTAGCGGGAGACTGCGCGTTGTGTTGCTAAAGGCAGAAACGCCACCTTCACCGGGTCCCGTATTCGGTCCACTCTGGCGCGGTGCCTGATTCGGTCCAAGTCCAGGTGCCTCGTTGGCTTCCGAACCAACGTCCCACAACGGCGATTGGTCGGTTATATCACCGCTGATTGGTCTGTCGCGGCCATCAAAGAGGTCAATCCCTCTTGGACCAGGCCCGACAAAGAGATCATTGGATTGAACCAACATCGAGGCAAAGGAAAGATAATCACCCGGTTCAGCCGTGATCTGGAATTCATAAACACCACCTGGCAGAAGTGGCCCAGGACCATCGGACCCTACAGGTGTATTAAAGACACCACTGGAAAAAACGCCATTGGCCGTTGAGAGGGAAGTAGCGAGTTCGCCGGGATTCCCATCTTCGGCAAGCGCAACAAGACCATCGCCGCGATCGGGCTGATTTGTTTGAAACAGCGGTCGAGTAATCGGTCGATGAACAGCCCAGACCCCAGGAGCAAATGGCGTCGGGAGGTTGGAATCTCCGGAAATATTCTCAATTCTGATAGTAAACGTTGTTGGATCAGCAGCATAGACAGATTGGGCACCCAATCCTGACCCACCCAATACCGGCAAGAAGGTACTCAATCCGAGTATGAGCGCAAGTGTAAGTGGAATAAACTTTCGTATAGAGTTCCTTTTGCCATCAGGAAACCCATGGCGAACGATACGTTTTCGAGTAGACATCATTGTTCCTTTCTATTGATGCAAGACATAAAATCGGCTCATCAGACGAAATTGTGCAAACATGATGTTTTACCCGTGGTGATAACGCCGCTTTACACAATTTTCTTAGATGAACCTAAAGCTTTGGGGGGTGACCCACTACATAGTCAGCAGACCGCAATCGTTAGATTCTTCGCTTTACTCAAGAATGACATGATTGCGGTCTGCTGACTATTGGGTTCGTGAGTCAGCTCCAAGGATAGCGCCTAGTTATTACAACACCCTTGTGGAATTCTTACAGAGTGTTACAAGAATATTACAGGAATATTTTGCCAACGAAGTTGCGATGATCGGTCGTAGGTCTCGTCTCCGACGGGACCAGCATCAAGAGAGCGACCTCTTCCAAGTGGCCAGTGAAGAATCAATTTTAACCACAACCCAAAAACATTGGGATAGGAATGGATTGGAGGGTTCGTTAAATAGTCAGTAGCTGTTCAGCTTATCAGCATTTCAGCTTATCAGCTTGACACGTTTAAGCAGCTTGTCTCGACAGGGAAGTGTATGGTTCGGACACTTCGTGACCCCAACTGTTCGGAGACATCGTGTCCCTGACGCCTGAGGCAGTGGCTACGATGTCCTCGAACACGGGCGGTCACGAAGTCATCGAACCATACAGGGAAGTGCCGAGCTGATGACGGATGGCTGACTCGCTGAATGCTTATAATAGTCACAATTGAGAAGATGTATGAGATCGATTATACTGAGGATTCAAAATTCAATCATTTGAGCCTAAAATCTTTCATCAATCGGATATACCTCTTCTATGACTTCTCAAATTTCAATTGTTGCTTTGGATCTCGATGACACCCTTGTTCGTAGCGACTATACAATCTCAGACCGCACGCTCGGTGTTCTCCATCAATGGAGCACGCAGCGTGGCCCCGTGGTGATTGCCACGGGTCGACCTCCTCGTTGGACGCGGAAAATCCCCGATGAGTTACATGCATTTCCTTGGGTCTGTTATAACGGTGCCGTGGCCTATGAGAAGGGGCAAGAGGTCTATCGCAATCTGCTTGATAGTGCTGTTGTCCATCGCCTCGTTAAGCTATTTCTAGAAGAGACGCCCGAACAGCGCATCGGACTAGAGATTGATGATATCCATTATTCAAACCAAGCAGTTGAGGGGCGAACGGATATCCAACGCGTTGATGACCTCATTGTCCGTGACAAATCAACCAGCAGCCAAAATTCTGCTAGAACTAGAACCATTTCTAACCTTACGACCACGCCTGGAAACCCTTGTGCCTGACGCAACATTCTTGGTCTCAGAAAAAGTGAGTATGGTTCAAGTCATGGCACCAAACGCCTCCAAAGGAACGGCTTTGGCGACATTGGTCAGTAGGTGGGGCTACAGCATGGAGAATGTAATTGCGTTCGGCGACGACATCAACGATACCGAGATGTTGCGTGACGCCGCGGTTGGCGTCGCCATGGCCAACGCCGTGGAGCCACTGAAAGCTGTTGCCAATCGGATGACAGGGACAAATGATGAAGAAGGTGTGGCGGTTGTGTTGGAGGAGTATTTAATGTATAATTCCACCATGACTCACTAAAATCCTCTTTATCCCACTTTCGTTTTCCCACAACGACTTGGGTCGCCTCCAAAGTCGTTCTTTTTGTGATTTACTTCCACAAACATTTTTCAGCGCGCGCGATTTTTCCATGAATCTTCATACATGGTCATCCTGGCCACTTCTCATAACCTACCTCAAGCCACATCGAGGCAAGGTTTTCATCCTGACGCTTCTTCTCATTAGCAGCACGCTTCTACAACTAGCAAATCCACAAGTTATTCGAGCGTTTATTGACGCCGTCCAAATCGGGCCAACGCAATCGAATCCACCTCTTCCCACCTTAATTCGTCTGGCCCTGCTCTTCTTGGGCATCTCAGTTGCAAAGTATGTGGTAAAGCTGGCGGAAACCTATGTCAGTGAACGGATTGCCTGGCTCTCCACCAACAGACTACGTGCCGATCTGACACGCCACTGTTTACATCTGGATATGACATTTCACCATGCCCATCCCCCAGGTGAACTGATCGAGCGGATCGATGGCGATGTGGGACAACTGGCCCGATTTTTTTCACAACTGATGATTCAGGTTGTGGGAAATTTGCTGCTGATGCTTGGTATCCTCATTGCATTGTACGGCGAAGATTGGTGTATTGGTCTCGCCTTTACAATCTTTGCGATCATGACCGTCGTCATCATGCTGACGATGCGAGATTTCGCGACCTATCAACTGAGAGATGAACGCGAGGCAAGCGCCAACTTATTTAGTTTTTTGGAAGAGCGCTTGAGTGGCACCGAGGATATACGCGCCAACGGTGCAGCCGCTTATATCTTACATCAACTTACCCATTTGATGCGCAAGCTATGGCAAAAGAGCGTCCGGGCGGCCGCCCGCTCTGCCATATTTGGGTCGGTCATTGTGGTCTGGTTTGAGATCGGGACCGTATTCGCATTGGTTCTGGGCATTGTTCTCCTGACAATGGGCGCCATCAGCATCGGGACCGTCTACCTAATCTATGCCTACACACGCATGTTGACCACACCGCTGATGCTTTTAACCCAAGAGATGCAACACTTACAGGAAGCCCGTGCCAGCCTCATCCGCATCAATGAATTGTATCGCACAGAATCGACCATTGTGGAACGTTCGATTCGCAGCGACGGAGATGAACAACAGTTTGCCTCACAGGTAACTTCTGCGCCATGCGTGGAATTTCAACACGTAGAATTCAACTATGACACCCCCCCAATGATCAACCCAACTAACGATCTGCCAGCGCTTTCATTTAATCAACCTGCCAGTACCCATGAATCGATTACCGTCAAAATGGAAGGGACTCAACAAAATCGGGTCTTGCGGGATCTCTCATTTCGTCTTGACGCAGGACGCACACTCGGCTTGCTTGGGCGCACAGGTAGCGGCAAAACAACCATTGCTCGCTTGCTCCTCCGCCTATACGAGCCACAAAATGGCGTCATTCGGCTGGGCGACATAGACATACGTGACTTCTCCCTCTCGGACCTGCGCCGCCGGGTGGGCATCGTCACCCAGGATGTCCAGCTTTTCAACGCCACGATACGCGAAAATCTGACAATCTTTGACGCCACCATATCCGATGGGCAGATCCAAAATGTTTTAGACGAGCTTGGTCTTGGTGATTGGTTAGGTGGATTGCCAGCAGGATTAGATAGCACGTTGGAGGCAAACAGTGGAGGACTATCGGCAGGCGAGGCACAGCTTCTGGCCTTTGCGCGCGTCCTGCTCAAAGAACCCGATCTCGTGATTTTGGATGAGGCATCATCACGTCTGGATCCAGCCACAGAACGACTGATTGATCGGGCCGTGACGCGTCTGCTCCATCAACGAACCGGAATCGTCATTGCCCACCGCCTGACCACCGTGCAGCGGGTTGATGAGATCATGATTCTAGAAAGCGGACAGATCTGTGAACATGGACCGCGTACGCAACTCGCAGCTGATGCAGACTCTCGCTTTTCTCAACTATTGCGCACGGGGTTTTCGGAAGCAGCGTAACGATTCAGGCGTATCTAAATGCCAGGGATTTTCTCAACCACAGAAATCAATTCGATCCGTCCACCTGCGTGGACGGTCGGCCTGTGGCCTAGATCAGCGCCTTCAGTCGCGCCCATTGTTAGGTGAACATATGACTCATAAACAACCATCAGAAACATTGACACCAAAATTGCCGCACAGGATTGTCTGCGAAGTACCACCTGCTGAAGACACGGTCGAAGTCGTCAACGCCCAGTTTCATCAGCACAATATTGCCAGAACAGGCGATCCGCACTATGAAGCCCTTGGCATTTCAGTGAGAGACGACGAAGATCTGGTGATCGGTGGGCTTCTGGGATGCCTATACTATGGATGGCTACACATTGACATTCTGTGGATTGAATCATCGCAACGAAATCACGGAATTGGGGGCAGATTAATCACGGAGGCGGAAGTCACCGCCGTCAAACGCGGCTGCAACGGCGCCTATGTAGAGACATCCAGCCTTGATGCACGCCGCTTTTACGAACGTCATGGTTATGAAATATTCGGCATGATTGATGATTATCCGGTCGGATACCAGAAGGTCTTCTTGAAGAAGAAATTGAAGTGAGGCAGTGTGTCCCAAAGTGTGTAAATGGAAACTGCCTAGTGAGAGAACCTGCTCCAATGACACACTTTGTGGTACACACTCGAAGTATCAAGGAATTTTATGACTTTAACAACCTGGCAAACACTCTGGCTTCTGTTGCGTTTTGGACGCGGTTTGCTCCTGTTCAATTTGCTGATCAGCCTACTGCTTTATGCACTCAGTCTTGTCCCTGGTCTCATCGCGAGCGAGGTCTTTAGCAACTTAACAGATGATGCCCGAACGGGGCTCAACCTCTGGTCACTCATTACGCTGCTCGTGGTGCTGACCATTGCGCGGCAGACCTGCTACTGCGTCTTCATGGTGAGCAACAATCTACACCGACATGGACTCTTTGCGCTCATGCGCAGCAATCTACTGGAATTCATTCTCCAAAAACCGGGCGCTCGTTCGCTCCCCTACTCAACGGGCGAAGCCATCAGTCGGTTTCGCGATGATATTCACAGTTTACAGAGCTTCATGAGCGCAGCCTATCATCTGCTATCCAGCCTCTGTGCAGCGCTCATCGCCGCCTCAATTATGTTGCGAATCAATCTGTTCCTGACGATTGCGGTCTTCGTACCGCTCACGCTCGTGGCCATTTTGATCAATCAGAGCCGCAAGCGCATTGTCCGCTATCGAACAGCCGCCCAACAAGCAACGGGTGGTGTCACTGGTGCTCTAGGCGAGATGTTTGGTGCCGTGCAAACAATCAAGGTGGCAGATGCCGAAGACAATGTCATCGCTCATTTAGATCGCTTAAATGCTGAACGGAGCGAGGCGGCGTTGAAAGATCGCATGTTGACAGAATTGATGCGTTCGCTTTCAGGCAACATCGGCGATCTAGGCACGGGTCTCATCCTGCTTCTGATTGGACAATCAATGCTGGCAGGCACCTTTACCCTGGGAGACTTTGCCTTGTTCGTCTATTTTTTGCCCTGGATTTCGAATCTGACCAACGCCGTTAGCATGGTCCTAACCAACTATCGGCAGCTTGGGGTCTCATTTGAGCGCTTGTTTGTCTTGTTGCAAGATGGACCCAACGACATACTTGTCCAACAACGACCAGTCTACATGCGTCGTGAGCCACCATCATTTTCAGAAGTAGCTGGTTCTATCCAAACAGACAATTCTCTTGCAAATGGGAACGAAGCTTTGTCTAACCAACTGACTCACTGCGAAGTCAAAAACTTGAGCTATCTCTATCCAGATTCTGACCGCGGCATTCACGATGCCAATCTACAGCTCCAGTCTGGTTCATTCACCGTTGTGACTGGACGAATTGGAGCAGGCAAAACCACATTTTTGCGCACATTTCTGGGCCTTCTGCCAAAGAGTTCTGGGGAGATCCGTTGGAATGGAACCATTGTACAAGATCCAGCCACCTTCTTTGTGCCGCCACGTAGCGCCTATGTTCCGCAAATCCCGCGCCTATTTAGTGATTCGTTGCGCGATAACATCTTGCTCGGTCTTGAAGCACCTGATAGTCAGCTAATTGAAGTCCTAGAAAAAGCCGTGATGACGCCCGACTTGGCTACAATGGTCCAGGGATTGGATACACTGGTAGGTCCGCGCGGGGTACGTCTCTCAGGCGGGCAAATCCAACGGACGGCTGTGGCCCGTATGTTGGTCCGTCACCCTCAGCTGCTTGCCATCGATGATCTTTCCAGTGCGTTGGATGTGGAAACAGAACAGCAACTATGGAAACGCCTCTTTGCCATCAGCGACGGAGACTCCCGCTATCGTCCGACATGTCTCGTCGTTTCTCATAGGCAAGCTGCCTTGCAACGCGCTGACCAGATTATCGTCCTCAAAGTAAGGGAAAGTCGAGGCCGTGGGTACACTTAGCGAGCTTTTGCGATCTTGCGATGAGATGGTGGCGTTGTGGGAAAGCGAAGAGGCGCAAAATGGGATACTCTAGCAGCTTGTTGGAGAGAAAATAAAAGTACGTAGATTACACGGATAATCGCAGATTTCTTCTCTATATTTGCGATAAATCTGAGAAAATCTGTGTGAATCAGCGTGCGAAACCCGCTTTTCCAAGTCTCCTCGACAGCCTGCTAGTGGCAATATTTCGCAAATATTACATATTTACGAACAAGAATAGGATATACTCAGAGAGTATTCGCACCCAGAAAAAATCTGTCCCGTCCCTACTCCGAGAGACGTGGGACGAAATTTTTTTGGGGACCTATATGAGTTGATGTTCGGTAAAGATTCTACTGATTACAGTTTAAAGCGATGACGAAGTGACAGGACAACAAGGCTTCTTATTGTGTCATCCGGTCATCTTGTGTACGTTAGATTGGATTAGGGAGACAAAGAATGGGACAACATCAAGATTCTAGGAGAAATGTGGGGGTGGTTCAGAATTAGGTTTACACTTTTGATACATAGACAAAAATCTATATGAGGTCATTTTCTGCCTGAGCATGGCTCAAATTAGAAAATATAAACATCTTTTCTCTTTGCAAAAATGTAAACCTAATTGTCCGCCTAAAATGAACCACCCCGAAATGTGGTGGGATATTCTGTCAAGAAGCAGTTCAAAAACTTTCTGAGGCGCGCTTGTTTTATGAGCGGGCCGATTTTGTTCGTTTTGCTATTGTTGTCTGCTTGTACCGTGCCAGCGCCGCCCACAGATTCTCCTGCTGATACCGATTCGTTGACATCGTCTTCTGACACATCGTCTTCTGGCGCCGATGCTGATACTGATGCCAACTCGGATGCTGATGAAAGCACAGCAAACGAATCAGAAATGAGCCAATCCGAAGAAGCGGAAGAACCAAGTACCACACAAGAAGCAGTGAATCCACCACCATTTCCCATTCAATTACCCCCCGGTTTCCGCATCGATCTCTTTGCAACCGATGTACCCAATGCGCGTTCTATGGCCTTAAGCCCCAATGGGACACTTTTTGTTGGGACACGCCGTGCGGGCAAATTTTATGCGGTACTTGACCACGATCAGGACCACCAAGCGGATGAAGTAATTGAGCTTGGCAGCAATATGTTCATGCCAAATGGTGTTGCCTTCCGTGACGGGTCGCTCTATGTGGCTGAGGTCAATCGCATCTTGCGCTATGACAACATCGAAGCCGACCTCCACAATCCACCCGAGCCGGTTGTCGTCAATGATAGCTACCCATCCGATTCGTGGCATGGTTGGAAGTTTATTCGCTTTGGACCAGATGGGATGTTGTACGTGCCGGTCGGTGGCCCCTGCAACGTTTGTGAAAATGATGGCACGCTATACGGCAGCATTACGCGCATGAATCCAGATGGGAGTGGGGTTGAGATCTATGCCCATGGCGTACGCAATTCGGTTGGCTTTGATTGGCAACCAAGCACGGATCAGCTCTGGTTCACGGACAATGGGCGTGATCACCTGGGTGATGATCTGCCCCGGATGAGTTAAATCATGCCCCAGAAAAGGGACTACATTTTGGCTTTCCCTATTGTCATGGTGGCACGATCCCCGATCCCGAATTTGGAGACAAACGCGCTTGTGATGAATTTACGCCACCAGCCCAGCCCCTGGGACCTCATGTGGCCGCTTTGGGGATGCGCTTCTATACGGGTGACATGTTCCCGGAAGAATATCACAATCAGATCTTCATTGCGGAACATGGTTCCTGGAATCGCACAGATCCCATCGGCTATCGCGTGACACTTGCACGCTTGGATGAGAACAACCAAGTGTCCAGCTATGAAATATTTGCAGAAGGATGGTTGGAGGAATCAGGCAAAGTCTGGGGGCGTCCAGTCGATCTGCTCGTAATGCCCGATGGCTCAATGCTCGTGTCGGATGATGCGTCTGGCCTCATCTATCGAATTAGTTATCAAGGCTAAGACCAATCCACAGACTCAACGGGATTTCCTTGATTCTTCCTGCTCTAAGGAAACCCAAGAAAGTATTTGGACACGGATTTCTAAGATTTCCGGGATTTAATCTGTGTTCGCGAAACGCCCACTTCGTGAACATCCGTGTAAATCCGTGCCGTATTGGCTTCACATAAGTACAACGTAACCTAAATACTACGACATTTTTTGCCATAAAAGCCTCTTCTCAATCCGAAGCAGTTGGACAGAGCCGACCTTCCCGGAAGAGGGCAGAAATCGTCTCGAATGCCCGACAGCTCTTGCCCTCTACCTATTAGATAATATAGGAAAGGAGTTAGAATGAGAGAGACAGAAAGAGAGAAGCTGTCACTCGGAATCGAACTCCGGCTTGGTAAAAAGGACCGCCCTCTTCCCGCGGTGCGACCGCCCTTCCCGGACCGTCCACCAAGCCGACGCCTAGAACCGTCGAAAGCGTGTAGCATCTCGAATGCCATAATAGGAAAACGGAAAAGAGCGTCCGAAAAAAATGACCAAAGGCAATCCTCAAGTGAATGAGGAGGTCAAAAATGCAGATATTCATAGGAATAGACTGGAGTGAAACAAAACATGATGTAATGATAACGGATGAAAACGGTCGTCGAATTAACTACATGACAATAGAACATAGTGTGGATGGCTTTAAGCAACTAGAAAAGTGGCGAGAAACGATGGATATCGGCCATGAAAAATGTCGAATCGGATTAGAGACAGCACATAATCTGATAATTGACTACTTATGGGATGCTGGGTATACAAATCTATATGTCCTCCCACCGAACGTGGTCAAAGCAAGTCGGGCGAGGTACAATCAGAGCGGTGCTCGCACTGATGAAAGTGATGCATATACGATAGCTGAACTGGTCAGAACAGATGTTCACCGATTCTATCCTTGGCATCCAGGGAGTGAATTACTCCAGCAAATGCGCATCGTGGTGAGCATGACCGAGTTTTGGCGCAAAGAAACGGTTGCTGTCTCCAATCGCTTGCGTAGTTGTTTGCTCAGATACCATCCCGCTTTGCTCAATGTCTTTAGTTGGCCATCGCCCATTGCAGCTCATCTGATTCTGGCTTATCCGTCGCCGCAAGCAGCAGAAAAGCAACCTATGATGAATTTCAGGTCTTTCTCAAGCAACATAAACATAATCAGCCCTCCAAATGGCTCACCTGTTTTGATGCCTTGACCACACAACATCCCCGTTCAGCTCCGGTGTTGCCCAAGCTTGTCAAGTTCAAGCCCAGCAACTTGCCCGACTCTTGCTCCATACCCTCAACTCCAAGCAAGCAACACTCCAACAGTTGAACTCTCTTTTCTGCAACACGAGGATCACCCCATTTTGCTTCCTGCCGGGCGCAGGAGAGCTCTTGGCTCCCTCTTTGCTGGTCAAATTTGGCGAAGATCGCCGCCGCTTCCCCCATTCCAGCATGGTCCAGACTTTAGCTGGCACGGCTCCCGTTACCAACCAAAGTGGCAAAGTCCACTTGGTCCACTTTCGCCGCTCTTGTGATAAAGAGTTTCGTTACTTTTCTCAGCAACTGGCTCGTTCTTCGCGCCAGCAATCTCGCTGGCTTCGGCTTACTTTACACAAGCTCGTCAAAGGGCCACTCGGTCAGTCGCTCTTATCGGGCTTTAGCCAACCGCTGGCTGGCCATTCTTTGGAAAATGTGGCAAGACCGAACCACCTATGACGAATCTTTCCACATTCGTCAACGAACTATCCGTCGTCGACCACAAGCTTAGTTTTTCTGCTTTTTTTTTCAGCTACGGCAAAGTCGGTACAAAATGACCATAAGGGTGAAATCCTAGAGCAGCCCTCTGTTTGCATGAAAAATTTGTACCCGACTTTTGCTGCTACTGTTTTTTTCTTGATTGCCTTTGATTTCTCTCTTATGTCTACTTGCTACCAGCTCAATACCCAAGTTTACATAAAGTCGGAATTGTTGATTTTTTCCGACTCTTTTCAACGCGCCTATTTGGTATCTCTCTTACTGACTAAGCGTGTCCGGGAAGGTCTTGCTCACTTTAGCGCAAAGGTGCAAGGAAAACATCGAAAAACTTAGTTGACAGTGTAATAAAGTGAAACCTGAAAAGTATTTAGAATTAGAATCGTGGGTCCACTCGACTAAAAAGCGTAATTTTATTTCTAAAGACTTTCCAGACTTTACTTAATTTTCTGGAATAGCCTTACCAGTGACGATTAACACTTCCTCGATCGCCACCTTCAACTCCGCAGGGCTAAACCCCCACGGACCAGGTTTTCCCGCGTAGGCAATGTGTCCCTCAATATCCACCAGGTACAGCCGTTCTGGCCAAGCAACATAGGCCATCATCACCGGGTCGTGCATTTCGTCAACATAGGTTTTGATCCCATATTGGAGTGCGGTTTCGCAATCGTTTGCGGCCTTGCGCCGCTCCTCAATGGTTACCGGATCACGAGTGCGGTATTTGCTACCGACATCCCAGCCATCGATTGGGTGCGCCTCGCGAATATAAATCATGAGAAATTGGACATATTGACTGTATGCTGCATAAAGCTCACGAAGGCTCACGGCCTCGTTCACAAAGGGCGGTCAGGTAAAGCTACCAAAAACCAGTGCCACAGGGGTTTTGCCTTGCAAACTGGAGAGGCGAATTGAGTCTTTGCCGGCAACGTCGAAGAGTTCAAAATCGGGAGCCAAGTCACCAACCTTTGGGGTCAGTGGCTTGTGTTGTTCCATCCAAGCATACGCATCTTCTCGCGTTGTGATAGTTTGAGCCATTCCCTATTTTAACCTCCATTTGATGAGTATGTACCACAAAGTGTGTAAATGAAGCAGATCTCTGACTAAGCGGTCCCTATTGACACACTATCTTTGATTTCCACAAAATCACGCTGAACCATGCCAATTGTAGCTGTGAAAAAACTCTACGTCCAAAAGAGGGGTGCGGTTTCTGAAAGAAAGACGGTTTATCCAGCGTTTATAGTAGCATACAATTCGCCTCTGTGAGACGTCACATTTTTTCGCGCTGATTCCCGTTGGAATCTAGGCACAATTCGCCACGGTACCGCTTTTCGCCTATACCAGCTATCTCGTAAAGGATCGCTTCGTGAACCAACAACAACCTTCTTCCGATTTTCAAAGCGAACCATCTAATCCAGCGTCTGGATCAAGTCAGACCGCGGGTTCAAACACGCCACAACAGGACCAATCCTCTTTTGCGACAGCACCCGCCATTCAACTACCCACCGGCGGTGGTGCGATTCGTGGCATCGACGAGAAATTCCAAGTCAATCCAGCGACTGGCTCTGGCTCGATGACGATTCCGATTGCTACCTCGCCAGCACGAAACGACTTTGGTCCGCAATTGGTGCTAACCTACGACTCCAATGGGGGCAATGGACCGTTTGGCTTGGGCTGGGCTCTTTCCATTCCCAACATTACCCGCAAAACCGACAAAGGCTTGCCGCGCTACAGAGATGGCGAAGAGTCAGATATCTTTATTCTTTCTGGAGCAGAGGACCTTGTGCCACAGCTGGAGGAGAATGGTGGAGACTGGACTCGGCATCGGATCGAGCGAACTGTCGACGGCATTGATTATCAAATCGAACGCTACTGACCACGGATTGAAGGATCCTTTTCCCGCATCGAACGCTGGACCAGATTGGACAACGGTGATATCCACTGGCGTTCGATTACTCGTGAAAACGTCACCTCTCTATATGGCAAAACAGCGGACAGTCGCATTACAGATCTGGAGGACCCGCAACGCATCTTCCGTTGGTTGCTTTGCGAGAGCTACGATGATAAAGGCAACGCGATTCTTTACGAGTACAAAGCAGAGGATTCGACCAATGTCAATCTATCTCAGGTCCACGAGCGCAACCGAACCGACCAATCCCGCACCGCCAATCGCTATCTGAAGCGGATTCAGTACGGCAATCGCATGCCTCGCCAACCCAATGAAGATCTGGCGCTCCGCACAGACTGGATGTTTGAGGTCGTCTTCGATTATGGTGAAGGTCATCTTGTTCGACTGCCGCTGGATGCAGAGCAGCGACAGTTTGTGCGAGTCTCTTTGGGTGAAACAAATTCATGGCCCGCTCGCGCCGATTCGTTTTCCAGCTACCGTTCAGGATTCGAGGTGCGGACCTATCGTCTTTGCCAGCATGTGCTGATGATCCACCATTTCCCCGCAGAATTGGGGCTGGATAACTATCTGGTCCGTTCAACCGAATTTAGTTATGACGAAGGAACAATCCTCACTTACTTAACGACGGCCACTCAATCTGGTTATATACATGATGAGACAAGTGACCGCTTTCTCTGTCGTTCGTTTCCACCAGTCGAATTAGAATACAGTCAAGTGCCGCTTCAGAACGGCGTACAACTTGGTGATGCCGAGGTGCTTCGAGTGCGGGAGATTGATAGTGAAAGCCTGGCAAATCTACCCATTGGTCTAAGTTCTCCTTATCGGTTTGTCGATCTGGATGGCGAAGGGGTGTCCGGAATTCTAACCGAGCAGGCCGACACGTGGTACTACAAACCGAATCTGGGAAATGGCAACTTTGGGCCACTAACAGCACTAATCGAAAAGCCCTCCCTGGCTGCGCTCGACAGTGGACAACAGCAACTACTCGACCTGGCTGGCGACGGGCAACTGGACCTAGCGATGTTCAACAGCACAACCCCAGGATTCTATGAACGGACGCTAGACCAAACATGGGCACCCTTTCAGCGCTTTGTGACCCTACCGAATGTGGATTGGGACGATCCCAACCTGCGTTTTGTGGATTTAACTGGCGACGGTCACGCAGATCTCCTCATGACGGAAGACGACGTCTTTACTTGGTATCCATCATTGGCCGAAGAGGGATTTGGGCCAAGCGAAGTGGTTCGCCCACCGAGGGATGAAGAGATCGGGCCACGCCTAATTCTCGATGACGGCACACAATCGATCTATCTTGCGGACATGAGCGGTGATGGGTTGACCGATCTCGTACGCATCCGCAATGGCGAGGTCTGCTACTGGCCAAGTCTTGGCTATGGTCGCTTTGGTCCGAAAGTCACCATGGACAATGCCCCCTGGTTTGATACACCTGACCTCTTTCACCAGAGCCGCATCCGGCTGGCCGACGTCGATGGTTCGGGCATTACTGACATTATCTATTTGGGGCGAGGCAACGTCCGTCTTTACTACAATCAGGCGGGCAATGGCTGGAGCGACCGTGATGTGCTGCCTCACTTCCCCAACATGGACAACCTCATCGATGTGCAGGTGACGGACCTACTGGGCAACGGCACGGCGTGTCTCGTTTGGTCATCGCCGCTGCCGGGGGATCAGGGTCGTCAATTGCGTTATGTCGACCTGATGAACAGCACCAAGCCCCATCTGCTAATTCGCTCGCGCAATAACCTCGGGGCAGAGACAGTTATTCATTACACGCCTTCAACCCAATTTTACCTGGCGGATCAGGCCACCGGAACACCTTGGATCACGCATCAGCCCTTCCCCGTTCACGTAGTCGAAGCAGTAGAGACCTTTGACCACATCAGCCGCAATCGCTTTGTCAGTCGTTACAGCTACCATCACGGTTACTTTGATGGCAAAGAGCGAGAGTTTCGTGGTTTCGGACGCGTGGATCAGCTGGACACGGAAGAATTTGCAACGCTCAATCAGAATGCTGCCTTTCCAGCAGTAGAGAACCTTGATGCAGCCTCCCACATCCCGCCTGTGCTCACTAGAAGTTGGTATCACACGGGCGTCTATATGGATAGCGAACGGATTTCTCAGCAATTTGCCCACGAATATTACCGTGAACCCGGCCTGACCGATGAACAATTTAGGAACCGACTGCTGTCAGACACCCTGTTGCCCGATGAAATCCTTTCAGTCTACGCCAAACAGGAAGCCGTACGGGCGCTGAAAGGCTCGATGCTGCGCCAAGAAGTCTATGCGCTCGATGGGAGCGATCAAGAAAACCATCCTTACATCGTTACCGAACAGAACTTTACCGTCGAATTTGTGCAACCGCATCGTTCGAATCCGTACGCGGTCTTCTTCACCCATCCACGTGAGACCACGCGCTATCACTACGAGCGCAATCCAGCTGATCCACGGATCAGCCACAGCGCGATCCTCGAAGTTGATGAGTATGGCAACGTATTGCGTGCGGCATCGATTGGCTATGGCCGTCGCCAAGCAGATGGAGATCTGACGCCGTCGGATCAGGCCAAGCAGGCCCAAACCTTGCTCACCTGTACCGAATCCCATTACACCAACACCATTAATGACGATGACGCCTATCGCACACCCGTCGTGAGTGAAAATCGTGCCTATGAATTAACCGGTCTTGCCGCGTTGGGTGCCAATCATCGCTATTCATTCACCGAACTCGACGCCGCAGCGCAAAATGCAGCCACAATTGCCTACCATGAAACACCCACACCCAATACGCTGCAAAAGCGACTCGTCGAGCATATTCGCATTCTCTATCGCCCCGATGATCTGGGCTTATCGCAAAACGATCCACAAACGCTGCTATCCCTCGGAACGCTCCAGTCACTTGCGCTGCCTGGTGAAAGCTACCAACTGGCGTTGACGCCCGACCACGCCAATCTCGTCTTTGGCAATCGCGTAACCGACGCGATTTTTGTTGAGGGTGGCTACGTTCATACTCCTGATCCAAACAATCAAGTAGACGCCAACTGGTGGATTCCATCTGGACGGGTCTTCCTATCGCCTGACGCGAACGATGATGCCGCCAGCGAATTGACTTATGCCCGGCAGCATTTCTACATGCCCTTGCGCTTCCGCGATCCGTTTGCCGCAACCACAACCCTTTCCTATGATCGGCACGATCTGTTACCAGAGCAGAGCAGCGACCCTCTTGACAACGTAGTTGGTGTTCGCAACGACTATCGCGTTTTGGAGGCTGACCAATTAACCGACCCCAACGGCAACCGCAGCCAAGTTGTATTTGACGCACTAGGTATGGTGACGGGCGCCGCTGTGATGGGGAAAGAGAGTCAAAATTTGGGAGATTCTCTAACAGGCTTCACGTCTCAATTAACTCAGTCGCAAATCGATGCCTTTTTTGCCGATCCACGCGGTCTGCTAGCCCGCCAACTGCTCGGCACGGCGACCAGCCGCATTATTTACGACGAGACGCGCTTTCAACGTCTCGGTGCAGATCCGCCGCCCTGTTCTGCCACCATCGCGCGCGAAACCCACGTCAGCGATTTGCAAGCTGGGGAAGAAACAAACGTTCAGGTCAGCCTGGCCTACTCGGACGGCTTTGACCGCGTCATTCAGAGCAAAGTGCAGGCCGAAGCAGGCGCAGTGGAGGAGGGTGGTCCTGAGGTCGATCCACGTTGGGTCGGCAGTGGCTGGACCATCTTTAACAACAAGGGCCATCCTGTCCGCCAGTACGAGCCATTCTTTGACGATACGCATAGCTTCCGCTTTGGTCATGCTGTTGGCGTCAGCCCTACCATCTTTTACGATCCAATCGGCCGCGCCATTGCCACCCTGCATCCCAACCACACCTGGGAAAAGATCCTCTTTGACCCGTGGCGGCAGGAGATCTGGGATGTCAACGATACGGTGCTGCTTGACCCAGTCACCGATGTAGACGTTGGCGACTTCTTTCGTCGTCTGCCAAGTGATGAATATCTGCCAACTTGGCATGCACAGCGCAATAGTGGCGCCCGAGGGGCAGACGAGCAAGCTGCGGCAGTCAAAGCGGCTGCCCACGCTGGAACTCCCACAATTGCCCACTTAGACTCATTGGGACGTACGGTCCTATCCATCGCTAACAACGGTGGTAACGAGCAGTTCACCACGCGTACTGAGTTTGACATCGAGGACAAGCAGCTTGCCGTCAGCGACGCGCTGGACCGTGAGGTTATGGACTACATGTTGCACAACAACAGCCAACGCGTCACTGGTTACGATATGGTTGGCAATTTACTCTTTCAGCACAGCATGGACGCAGGCACACGCCACATGTTACTGAACGTGGTGGGCAATCCGTTACGCCGCTGGAACGAGCGCGGCCACACGCTCCGCCCTGTCTACGACACGTTACAGCGGCCAACCGATCTCTTTGTGGCCGATGTCAATGGCGAGCGGCTTGTGCAACGCACCGTCTACGGCGAGGCACAGGGGAACGCCCAGAATCATCGCGGCCAGATCTTCCAGCAGTTTGACGGTGCAGGCGTGATCACTCATGACGTATATGATTTCAAAGAGAATCCACTGCGCAGTACGCGCCAATTCGCAACGAACTATCGAGACATACCTGATTGGTCAAACAATCCCACGCTGAATACGGAAAGTTTCATCAATCAAATGACCTATGATGCGCTTAATCGTCCTGTTACGCTAACGACGCCCGATAACAGCGTCATCCATCCGCGCTACAACGAAGCCAATCTGCTGGAGACAGTTGAGGCCAATTTGCGTGGTGCAGCGACTGTGACCCAATTTGTCAACAACATTGACTATGATTCTCGAGGACAGCGTCGGCGCATCGAATACGGCAATGGTGTAGTGACCGAATACACCTACGACCCGCACATCTTCCGCTTAACTCGTCTACGGACGACGCGTGGAGTTGCTGTGTTGCAAGACTTACACTATATCTACGACCCCGTTGGCAATATCACCTCAGTTCGCGACGACGCCCAGCAGGCTTTTTACTTCAATAACGCCGTGGTCGAGCCGCGTACGGACTATGTTTACGATGCACTCTATCGACTAACTGAGGCAACAGGGCGCGAGCATATTGGTCAAGTTGCCCAGCCGCAAATAAGCTGGAACGATCAATTTCGCACGGGCTTGCCCCACCCTCATAATGGCGCGGCTATGCGGCACTATAGAGAAGAGTATATCTATGACGGTGTTGGCAATATCCTCGAGTTGATTCACAGCGCCAACAACGGTAACTGGACGCGTGCGTTTAACTTTAACGAAACCAGTTCTCTCGACACAAACTCCGTGAACAACCGACTGACGCAGACAACGATTAGTGGAGCAGTCGAAGCATATACTTACGATGTCCACGGCAATATGACCTCCATGCCGCACCTACCGCAGATGGATTGGGATTACGCCGACCAGTTGCAGCAGGTCGATTTAGGGGGTGGCGGTACGGCTTTCTATCAGTACGACGCGACGGGCCAGCGCGTGCGCAAAGTGATTGAACGCCAGAACGGTACGCGTACCAGCGAGCGTCTCTATCTCGGCGACTTTGAGACATATCGCGAGTTCAATGGTGCGGGTAACACAGTCACGCTGGAACGCGAAACGCTACACGCGATGGATGACCAACAGCGTATCGTTTTGGTCGAGACACGTACACAGGGCAACGATGGTTCGCCCAGCCAGTTGCTCCGATACCACTTGAGCAACCACCTCGGTTCTGTCATCCTGGAACTAGATGGCGGAGGTCAAATCATCTCCTATGAGGAATATTATCCTTATGGAGCAACGGCGTATCAAGCCGTGCGCAGCCAGGTACAGGTGCCATCCAAACGCTATCGCTACACGGGTAAGGAGCGGGATGAGGAGAGTGGGTTTTATTATCATGGTGCGCGTTATTATGCGCCGTGGTTGGGGAGGTGGACAAGGCCAGACCCTCTATATTTGAAAGATGCAACGAATGTTTATCTTTATGCCCTCAACAACCCGCTCATCGCCAAAGATCCGACGGGTGGGCCAGCCTGGTTCGTTCCAGTCGTGGTCTATCTTGGATATAAAGCACTTACCTCTGGAGGGGAAACCGCCGTGGAGGCCGGAATAGCCAAAGCAACAGGGGATAAGGACTTTAGCATCATCGGAACATTCGCAAAGAATATGGTCGTCAATTCGACCATTGGCATAATTCCCGGATCAACGGAAGCCAAGATCGGGGTAAAAGCAGCTATATATGGAGGCAAACTTACCTTAAGAACAACGGGGGACGCTGCTTTGGACACAGCCTTAGGAAAAGGTGATTTTTCTGACAATCTGGTAAAAAGCGGATTGGGCAATGTTGGTGGCGATGCGGCGGGTGTTTTGCTAAAAAAGGGTGGAGATAAGATCGTCGAAAAACTAAAGGGATCCAGTAAGGCGGCAAGCGACGCAGTTGATGATGCAGCCGGTGAACTAACGAAAAAAAATGCGAAAGAAATCACTGAAGAAACCTCAAAAGAAGCATCAGAAACAGCCACTGAAAAAGCGACAAAGCGGGTGGACAGCGACCAAATCAGTGGTGTTCCAAGTTTTGACAAACAAAAGACATTAGCAAACCCAGGAGAAATGCAGGAAGCAGTCCGACAGCTTGAAGGAGGGTTTAAAAGCCATCTCAAAGACAGACCAACACTCCCACTGACGCATAAGTTGACTGAGCTGCAACAGCGTGGGCTCAAAGAAAATATTCGTAACGTCTTAAAGGTTGTGGACAAGAGATTGGGTAAAGGGGAAAATGCCAGTGATGTTGCAAAAACCCTGAAAACACAGCTTAAAAACCCTCGTTTCCGATTTTTAGATCAAGTTCCAGATGCCAAACAGGCACTGCTCGATAGTGTGGGCAAATTTGACGATGATCTAGCTCAACAACTGCTCAAAGTTTTATCGGAACATGGTGTTACAATACCCAAAAAATGATGTTTGGTAATAAAGTTACAAAATATACTTGCGGAGAATACGATGCGACATTTTAAGCAGTTGAAGCTCAATCGACTGAACGACAGGGGGTATCTCAAGTGACACAGACAATTGGTACGAACTGTCTAACGGTGGATAGAATTCGCAAACGGCTAAGCAATTGCTTAGAGTGGTTTAGATACCGTCATGAACCAGAATGGACCACAGAAGATCCTGGGGAGGCATTTCGTAGCCCAATACTCGCGAATGCAGCAGCCAAGGTGTTCCCAAAGTCTTGCCATACCAGCCCATCTTCGCATGTAAGCGAGGCATTTTCTCAGTTTATTGAGTTACGGACCGCCCACAGCCACGGCACCAAGGAAATAACGGGCATGCTAGAAACCGAGTTGACTCGACCTAAGGCATTATTGGTGACGGATTGGGCAAAGTCGCTTTTTGATGGAGCCATAACGCCCGAAACCGATGGATTTATCGATGATGATTGTATGCCTCCGTGGGATTGCTGGGTTGATATTTGCAATATAGAGGAAGCATATGGTGATTTGTGTCTCATTAGCTGGGTTCCGCCATTGCTTGCGGAGAAGGTCGATCGTGGCATTTTTATTGACGCTGCCGAGTGCATGTCATGGTTGGTTGTCGATTCTATGGGAATCATAAGTTTGAATGGTTGGGGAAAGCAGTGGACGACTTCCTCTTAATGCTTATCCGAAAAGTTTAGGAGTAAAACTATGAAAAAAATAACCTTTCCAATCCGCCTAAACATGCAGCGCAATTCAGTACAGGATCTGCATACAGCACTAGAGTTCCTAAAAATGCCTGTTGCGGAGAAAGACATGGCCGAAGGTCGTTTTGGCAAAGCAACTCGCAAGGTGCTCGAAGAACTCCAAGCCACCAATCGGCTCCCCGTAACGGGCGAGGTGGATAAGGCGACTGCGCATCTTCTCAATCAAAAGTTGAAGGAAGCGAACGTGCTCGATTCCCCAAAGGAGAAATATCGGGTGCGCGGTTCAGTGCGCAATGATGTTGAGCAGGGGATCGCCGGGGCAATTGTGCGCGTCTTCGAAAAAACGTTGCGTACCGAAACGCTACTCGGCGAGAGCAAAACTCAAGCCAACGGATTTTATGATGTGCAATACGATCCGCCCAGTGGCAAAAAGCAGATCAAGCCATCGTTCCATTTGGTGGTCAAGGTCTTTGATCGGCAGAATAATCTGCTCTTCGCTTCGAATACTATTACGCGGCCAGGGAAGATCGCCTGGGCCAATTTCATCGATGGCGATACCTCATTCAAAGGCACCTCGCTCTATGCGGACATCGTCAAAAAACTTAGCCCCCTCTTGGACGGCTTGTCGTGGAGCGAACTAATCGAGAATGATGAACATCAGGATATTGCATTTCTAGCGCGGGAAGGCGGCATCAGCAGCGAAGTGGTGATGCGCATTGCGCTTGCACATCGCCTGGCCAATGCAACATCTATTGCACCCGAGATCTTCTTTGCCATTCTTTACCAAAATCTACCGACTAATCTTCCAGGTGATCTGGTCGAGAGCAGTCGCAACTTCGAACACATCGACCGGCTGGTTGAAAATACACTCGATGGCATTGCGTCGATGGAGCCAGCACTCCTGGAAGACACATTGAAACAAGGGCTCGAAGCAAACGATATCCCCCAAACGTTTCGGAAGCGGTTGGATATGATTCTGGAACAACTCAAGTCGCTCCGCCTTCAGCGTACGCTTGAGCAGCCCTATCTAGTTGGCAAAGCCAGCATCCGATCTCTTCTCGATATAACCGAACTGGATACCGCCAAGTATGATCAGTTTGTCGATCTATATTTAGAATTTGGTGATACGACCGAGGATTTCTGGCAAGCCGCCATCGATCGGGGGACTCTGGACGAACCAACAAAACAGGATGTAGAGCTGACATTAGAGGTGGGGCAGATCGCAAAGAATCATCTTCCCTTTGTCCGTCACATGAAAACGAATACCGGGCAGAATAGTCGATTTCAAGCGGTGCGGGAATGGGCCAAGCTCGATCTGGAGGAATGGAAAGAGCAGATTCATGCGGCAGGTGGCGGCAATGAATCTCCCATCCCGGACAATTTGGACGGTGATACAGAGGAAGAGCAGTTGGAAATCTATGCCACGATTTTGATGGATCGGATTGAGCACGCCTATCCAACGACAGCCTTTGCCACACGCATCAATCGAGAGGCAGACGTTCCGCTGAATCACGGCCCCGAAATCGTTCAATTCGTCGATAAACAGCCCGAACTGGACCTGCGCACGGTCCATCTGGATCAATACGTCCAGGAAAAAGGCGTAGAAATTCTGGATGTCTTCAGCGATGCCGATGCGGCCCTAGGCGAGCTAAAGCTGATGCAGCGCACGCTCAATCTGGCCCCCAATCAGGTCACGGCCACCGAGCTTTTGAAGAACGATCTCCATTCATCGTCTCAGATCTACTTTATGGGAAAACAGCGGTTTGTCGAAAAGACCGTAGACGATGGCAGCCTCAGTCCAATCGAAGCCAAAGTGACCTATGACAAGGCGGCACAAAATTATGCAATGGTTTTGGCGAAACTGGGTGAGTATAATATCGCCTTCAATCACGTCACGCCCACGGCGATTCAATCCCTTACGCTGACCGAGGAAGAAAAAGAGAAATTCCAAAGTTTTCCGAATTTAGAGAGCCTATTTGGTTCTTTAGACTACTGCGATTGCGAACATTGCAATTCTGTCTACAGCCCAGCAGCCTATCTGGTGGATCTATTGCGTTGGCTCAATGAGAAAGATGCGCTTCCTGCTGGCCAGTCAGCCAAAGACATTCTCTTGCAACGCAGAGCCGATTTGGGCACCATCAAGCTCAATTGCGAAAACACAAATACGCCGCTGCCCTATATTGATCTGGTCTGCGAGATCTTGGAAGAAGCGATTGTACCGACCGGCATCGCGCGACAGACAACGCTGAGCGCAGAAGAACTCCTTGCCGCACCTGAGCACCTCAATCAAGCGGTCTATACGGGTACATTAAAAAATGCTCAGTTCCCCGTTGGGTTGCCCTTCGATCTGTGGCGAGAGGAAGCCGAGATCTATCTACAACATTTGGGCATTCGTCGCGCGGAATTGATGAAGACATTTCAGAACCGAGCCGTCGCCCCATCCATGCCCAACGATGCCCAGATTGCGGCTGAGTTCTTCGGGATTCCGGCCACGGAGCAATCTTTGATTGCCACAGCGGACACAGGCAACCAGTCAGTTTTTTGGGACACGGCTAATCCCGCAGTCGATCTCGCACAGGTTCGCTTATTTCTCGAAAAATCGACGTTGACATATCGCGAATTATTGGATTTGCTTGATGTTCGGTTTGTCAATTCTGGCGTCAATCGGATTGTGATCGACCGACCGACCGACGATTGCGATATTGATCAGCAGACGCTGACCAATTTGACGATTCAAAGGCTAGACCGCGCGCATCGCTTTATTCGTCTGTGGCGCAGGACAAGTGATTTATGGTCCATGTGGGAGTTGGATCTTCTCCTCCGCAATCCAGCCGTTGGGAATGGGCAACTTGATAATCCAGCCTTGGCCGCTCTCTATCGCTTTAGAAGATTGCAAGAGAGATTGAATTTGACAACAGAGTCTCTGCTCTCATTCTACGCAAATATCAATAGAGAAGATCGCACTACCCCTGACAGCAAGGAAGAGGCGCTCTATCAGCAGATTTTCCTAAATCGCACGGTGCAGAACCCGCTGAACCCTGTCTTCGAAATCTCTCATGTGACAGACGCCAACACAACCAATGTGATTGCCGATCACATCTCGAGCGTCGCCGCTAGCCTGGCAATGACTGAGCCGGACTTGAACGTACTGTTGGCGCTCAAAGCACAGAATGGCACTCCGCTGATTCCTGCAAGTAGGAATTTGCAGTTGTCCTTCCTCACCATTCTCTATCGCTACGGGACGCTCGCAAAAGCATTGAAGCTGTCTGTGCCCGATCTGCTGCAATTCTTGTCCATCACGGGTCGATTTTCAGCTGATGACGAAACGTTTCGTGTGCAGGTGGATCCATTTGTTGGGCTTCAAGAGACGCAGCGTTTAATCGACGATCTCGAGGTTATTCAATCAACGCGCATCTCCTTGATGGAACTGGATTATCTGCTCAATTTTAAGCCCGATCTACCCGCAGCCATGAGCGTTGAGCTGATTGTACAGAGACTGACAAGCCTGCGACAAGAGCGGCAAAAAATAGAGGACGAGCTATTCGATACCAGCGACACCAAAGAGGAAGTCATCGAACGCTCTTTGGCCAAACAAGTCACGCTCGCCATGCCCGATGAATTGGCAAGAGCAATGCAGCTGATCAATGGCCAGTGGCCCGGTTCAGATGCTGAACGGAACCAGTTTATCGATCAACATTTTGCGTTTGTGGCCGATCCGGCTGACGCCAAAACCCGATTGGGCGCGCTCATGGGTGCCACCGAAGAAGCCCGCGAGACAGAGAGACAAGAGCGGTATGATTATGTCTTATCAGAGCTCAATACCGATTTGAGTAACAACCGCATCCGGGAACAAGTGGCCAACTGGTTCAACATCGAGAATGAACAGGCCACAGATATTCTGTCGATCTCCGTGCAAGCGACAACCCTGCTGCAACTCTTTCAGACAGCAAAACTGCTGGAGAGAAATAATTCAAACGGTGAATACACGCATCAAATCAATGAGACCGAGTTTGGTCCACAGTTTGATGCGCTCGAACTGGTGCATAAACTCGGATTGATCATCCAGGGACTCAACATAAACAGCAGTGACTTAAAATGGCTGCTGAGCAATCCAACCGTTGCCAACACGCCCGACCTGGCCCAACTGCCAGTCAAATCGAATCAAGGTTCAGTTCCAGTAACCGCCTGGTTCAATCTGGTGCGGTTGCTCAAGTTCAAAGCCCGATTCCCCGAGCCAGCCGCAAACTCCTTCTTGGAAATTCTAGAGGCAATCGATCAGGGTACCACTGAGGCCGACTCCTTTGATGCAATTGCAGCTCTAACGGGGTGGGATCGAAATGATCTGGATGCGCTGAACGCCCATCTTCAGCTCCAATACCCAGACGATTATACCGACATCGAGAGCTACTATCGTCTGGCAGATTGTTTTGGTATCTTGAAAAAAGCCGGTATCACAGCTGAAAACATCATTGCCTGGTCGGCGGCAGAGGTCACAGAAGCAGACGCCCAGGCGATGAAAGAGGCCGCTAAGGCTCGTTATGAAAATGAGCAATGGTTACGAATTGCGGCCCCGCTGCAAGATGAAATTCGGGAGAAAAAGCGGATGGCGCTGGTCAGCTATTTGATCGCCAATCCGCCGGCTGCGCTGCGCCAGTGGGTGAACGATTATGGCAAACAGCCGATGGACGCCAATGATCTGTTTGCCTATTTCTTGATCGATGTTGAGATGAGCGCCTGTCAACTGACCTCTCGTATTAAGCAAGCCATCAGTTCCAGTCAACTCTTTGTGCAGCGAACCTTGATGAATTTGGAAAATCAAGAGGTGATTGCGCGCGAAATCGACGATTGGGAGCAGTGGCGCTGGATGAAGAATTATCGGGTATGGGAAGCGAATCGTAAGGTTTTTCTTTATCCGGAGAATTGGATCGAGCCAGAATTGCGCGATGGGAAATCACCCTTTTTCACAGAGTTGGAAAATGATCTGCTTCAAAAAGAGATCACCCACGACCATGTTGAAGAAGCCATGCTCAAGTATGTGGAGAAGTTAGATAACATTGCGCATCTGAAGGTCTGTGGTTTCTACCATCATCTAGAAGCAGGAACCGATGAGCTGCATGTCTTTGCGCGTACGGCTGCCAATCCGCCGGTCTATTACCACCGTCGTTTTGTGGATGGCGCATACTGGACCCCCTGGGAGCAGGTGGATTTGGACATCAAAGGTGAGCACCTGATCCCAGTTGTCTATAATCGCAAGCTGCATCTCTTCTGGCCCGTCTTTACGGAATATCCGGCCAAAGATCAGATGATGCCCGCAGCAGAACCCAGCAGTTCAACAAGACCGGTGCCGGAACAGCCCAAATATTGGGAAATACAGCTTGCTTGGAGCGTGCTGAAGAATGGACAGTGGACCGCCCAAAAAGTTTCAGAGCGCAAGTTGATTCATCCGTGGCCGCGACCAAAGTTTGCCTATACCTTTAAGGCACGGCCTCAAGGCTTCAACTTAGCGATTGATGCCTTTATCAGCTCCACAAGGGAATTTGACGACATGAAGTTTTGGCGACCCGATAAAGGCAACTATGCGGTTGAGTATATGAATGGGCTTCACGACAGCAATCGTTTCAACCAACGGAGACGGCCCTGGCATTCCTCGGCATTTATTTTTAACGGTGACGTGTCTGACGTGCAGCTATACGATCTGAATGGATGGTACCAGATCGTGCATAGCAAGTATAGCGAGGAAGGACGTGCAATCACCGAGTTGACTGCCCAGCAACCCCGCCTCAAAATGCCTGCGTTGCTTCACTACAAAAATGAGCTGCTAACCAATGATGATGGCAATCGCAATGCGTTGCAAGTTTTGGTCAACAACAGCCGCCGTCTGGACAATGGGCGCCTGTTGGCCAATGCAAATGCGCCTTTCTCAGTGGTGGTTGCCCATCAAGATCCCCAGTTCAACTCAGCCCAGCGTCCGTTTTTCTATCAAGATGCAGACCGCGCCTATTTCGTCAAGCCCATCCGCGAGTACAAAGTTGGCAACTACTTCACAACCGAAGCACCATCCAACGCCGGTACAGCACAGTTTCGGATCCGCTATACGTTCTATCCCTTTTACCATCCATACACCAATCTATTCGAACGCGAACTGAATCGGCTTGGGTTAGATGGTCTGCTCAATCGAAAAATTCAGGTTGAACCCGATGGAATTTATCCATTCAATCATTTCGAATTTCGATCAACCTACTCTCCGCAGCAGTTGGTCAGGGCTAGCAACAATCGAGAGCATGTTGACTTCTCGTTTGAAGGTGCCTATTCGCTGTATAACTGGGAGATGTTTTTCCATGCCCCGCTCATGATTGCCTGCCGTCTGAATCAGAACCAGCGATTCGAAGAGGCCATGCAGTGGTTCCATTATATTTTTGACCCAACGCGTATTGGATCTGAGCCATCACCACAGCGCTATTGGATAACAAAGCCTTTCTACCATTCAAATAGGGCAGATTATCGACAGCAACGGATCGACAATCTGTTGGAGCTGATCAACAAACGTAGCCCCATCCACGAAAAGCAGGTTGATGCATGGCGGGAAAGTCCCTTCAACCCCCATCTGATTGCTCGTTGGCGACCCGTTGCCTACCAACGCACGGTTGTCATGAAGTATATTGATAACCTGATCGATTGGGGTGACTATCTGTTTCGCCAGGACAGCATCGAGTCGATCAACGAGGCGACTCAACTCTACATTTTGGCCGCCGAAATTTTAGGTCCTCGTCCCGAAAAAGTGCCTGCTGTCAGTCCAGTAGGTGATAAAACCTATAACGAACTCGAAGCAGATCTAGATACCTTTGGCAATGCTTTGATAGAAATCGAAAATACATTGTCACCACCTGCCAAGCTCACGCGCGCCAAAGAAGCAACAGAATCACTGCCTCGGTTGGACACTCTGTTCTATTTTTGTTTGCCCCATAATGATCTGCTGCTGAAGTATTGGGATCGCGTGGAGGATCGTCTCTTCAAGATTCGACACTGCATGAATATTGAAGGAATCGTCCGACAACTGCCGCTTTTCCAACCGCCCATTGATCCGGCACTGCTTGTGAAGGCCGCGGCAGCAGGGTTGGATTTGGGCAGCGTACTCAATGATCTGAACACACCGCTTCCTCACTATCGCTTCCAAATTATGATGCAGCGAGCGACTGAATTCTGCAACGAGGTAAAAACGTTGGGGAATGCACTTCTCTCGGCACTCGAAAAACGCGACGCCGAGGCGTTGGCGCTGCTCCGCTCATCCCAAGAGGTACGCTTGCTCGAAGCGGTGCGAGATGTGCGCGAACAGCAGATTGCTGAAGCAAATGAACAGTTGGAGGGGTTGAAACAAACAAAGATTGTCACAGAAACTCGGCGAGACTACTACCGCGATCGAGATTACATGAATGCCTGGGAAATCACTTCAGTAACTTTATCTGGAGCTTCTGCCTTGGCTGAGACCGGCATTGCTCTGGGCTATATTTTGGCCGGGGGATTACGCTTCATTCCAGATTTTGTGATTGGTGCGTCTGGTTTTGGTGGTTCCCCGCAAGCAACGGGACGAACGGGGGGCGACGATTTTAGTGATGCCGCCGAAAAAGCAGTCAAAACATTATCCGCAATTGCTCGCGCAGCAGATAAATTTGCATCGATGGCGTCGACTCAAGGCAGCTACCAACGACGCGCAGAGGAATGGGACTTTCAGCGCGATTTAGCCGAAAAAGAGTTGGAGCAGATTGAACGTCAGATCGCAGCCGCCGAAATACGGGAAGCAATCGCCAAGCATGAATTGCGCAATCAAACCATTCAAATCGATCATGCTAAATCTGTCGATGATTTTATGCATCGGAAATTTACCAATCAAGCTCTCTATGATTGGATGATCTCGCAATTGTCAGCTGTCTATTTCCAAAGTTATCAGTTGGCCTATGATATGGCCAAGCGAGCAGAACAGTGTTATCGGCACGAACTAGGTATTCGTGAATCGTCCTACGTTAAGTTTGGATATTGGGATAGTCTGAAAAAAGGTTTGCTCTCTGGTGAAAAACTTGGCTTTGATTTGCGGCGCTTAGAGGCGGCTTATCTGGAACAACATCGATGCGAGTTAGAGATTACCAAGCACATTTCGCTCGAGCAGGTTGCGCCGTTGAGTTTCCTCCAACTCAAAGAAGCCGGCACTTGTACGGTGGAATTGCCTGAACTGCTCTTTGACATGGACTATCCTGGCCATTATATGCGGCGCATCAAGTCCGTTCGGATTACGATACCGTGTGTTATCGGACCCTATACGAGCATCAACTGTCGGCTGACGTTGACGAGCAACAGCATCCGTACAAGCAATGTGGTTGGAAGCGACTTTGAGCGACAGAATGACGACAACCGTTTTGTTGACCAATTTGCATCTGTGCAGTCAATTGCAACGAGCCACGCGCGCAATGATGGTGGTCTGTTTGAACTGAACTTCCGCGATGATCGATACCTGCCCTTTGAATATGCTGGCGTCATCAGTACCTGGCAGATCGAAATGCCTCAGGAGAACAATCAGTTTGATTTTGGCACAATTTCGGACGTGATTCTTCACGTCGATTATATAGCCCGAGACGGTGGTGCTCTTCTGCAAAGTGCGGCGCAAGCATCTGTCGCCGCCACATTGCCCTCCGCTGGTGTTCAGCTGTTCGACATCCGCCGTGAGTTCGCAACGGAATGGCATCGCTCCTTGAATCCAATTGGAGACATCGATCAAGTCTTATCGATCAACATCAAACAAGAACACTTTCCGTTCCTGGCCCGTGCGGGTCAAATTCAAGTCTCAAAGATTGAGTTGATTGGCAATCTCGCTGATGGCGTCAATTATGAAGTTTCGATCAATCCACTCTGGGCGGAAGACAATCCTGCCAATTTAGCTGAGGACGGCCTATTTGGTGATGCCCATCATATGGAACGTTCCGCGCCAGCTGGCTCGCCCTGGACAATCGGAGAGTGGAATTTGAAGATTCGACAGACGGGAGCGTCCGATTTTCAGTCGCTCGATATCAACGAAATAAAGACAATGTTTATGGTGCTTCATTATGCAATTGGCTAACCAAGAACAACAAAGTTTTGCTGACGACCTGTTCATCCAGGACATTCTAAAAGTGATTTTACGGACATGTGAACCGGATTATGTGCTGTTGTTTGGCTCTTATGCCAAAGGCACCTGGACCCCATCAAGTGATATTGATATCCTGATCGTTGGCGACAGCAATCAACCACGACATGCCCGCTCACTCCATCTAGAGGCAAGTCTTGCGGAATACGCCGTGCATACGGATATTCTTTATTATACGTCAGAAGAAATGGATGCAGCCAGACGAGCGAAATATTCGTTTATCAACACGATTCTTAAATCGGGGATTGTACTCTATCAGCGTTCTGATGGAATGGCTCTAGTGCAGTGCAATCGAAGTTCTAGCAATTTACCGTAGGTCCCGTCTCCGGCGGGACAAGTGGCAAGAGAACGATAGGTTTCCAAGTGAAGATCCCGGGCTGTTGGCGCTCGTCACTTCTCTGAAGTGACCTACGATTTGACTGTCTCTAATCTATCAAAACATCGGTTACACTGTACTAGACTCATACGAAAGAAAAGCCTTCTTTCTGCTCGGGTACGACGCGATTTATGGTCTATGATTCTTGAAATTTGGTCGCAAAAAACGCTTGACAATTTCGGAGAAATGGTATATAATACAGAGGCAATGTTCCATACTTATCTTGAGGCTATGAGAGGAATGGCGTTTGGCTACAGTAAGGCACTTGAAAAAGGGGTTTCATTGCACTAGGTATCGCTCTTCGGACGTTACCATTATCCGAAACTTCGAGGAGAAGGGCACACAGTGTTCCTTCTCCTCTTTTTTAGCTCTTCAAAAAAATCTTTTCTTAATTATCTAGCGAAGCTGTGCCTCAAACCGACAAGTTGTTGCAGAGTTGCAGGGTTCGACTAGCCACCTTGCAACTCTGCATAAAACTTGCTCTGTTTGTTAAGATTTTTCGTTACCAAATACTTTGGAGCTGGCGTCACACATGTTCGTCATCGTATCGTCCAGATGGCAAAGTTTATTCGTTGATGACTGAAACCGCATCACATCAAGTATTTAATAATTAATCGTTCGTCACTTATTAAATGCTCACTCCTTTGCGAACTGCTAAGCCCTGTAGCCGATTTAACGCAGCCCCCAACTCAAATTTTCGAAAAGACGCCAAGTCTCCAACCAGGCGTCGATCGAGCACATCCAGTCCATTTGTTGCAACATCATCCATCACAGCCTCGATGATCTCACGCAGCGACCGTCGGTTGTCCATATACCGTTGCCACGCATACCCAAGCGCAGCCGCAATCGCGCGCGTCTGACTTTCGTCGACAACTTGCGAAATGGCAGCCAGATCAATCGTCTCCTCACCCAACTGAATGACCTGCCGTCCGCGGACCTTGATGCTGATCTCATGACGCCCCTTGCGCGGATCAATGCTGCGACGCAGCGGAACACGAGGGGTCACCGCTCCAAATTGCCTCTTATCTTGATGGGCACGATTTATGCCGAAACGAGCAGCGATCTGTTTGGCTTCGGCTGTCACGTCCTGCGGTCGATAGTTATCTAGGGCAATAACCGTGTCGGCAACATCAAAGTAGTCGCCACTCCCACCCATCACGAGAATGGTCGAGACGCCATGTTCAGCATAGAGTGAGCGTACCTGATCGATAAAGGGTGTGATCGGCTCTTTTTCGGGTGCAATGAGTGCCTGCATCCGTTGGTCGCGAATCATAAAATTGGTTGCGGCGGTGTCCTCGTCGATCAACAAGAGCCTTGCGCCAAGTTCCAGAGCTTCCATGATGTTGGTCGCTTGAGATGTGGATCCAGAGGCGTTGAGGGCCTCAAACGAGCGAGTCGATTGCCCACCAGGCAGGTTATCGATAAATGGCGAGATATCGACGCCTGCAATACTGCGTCCATCCTCGGCACGAATTTTGACTGCATGCCGGTCAGTGACGACAAATTCGCGACCATCATCAGGACGATGGTTATAGATGCCTCGTTCTAGTGCATTGAGTAAGGTTGACTTGCCATGAAAACCGCCACCCACGACAAGGGTGACGCCTTGCGGAAGACCCATTCCTGTCACGGAGCCATGGTTGGGCAAATCTAAGGTGAGTTGAAGCGAGGCGGGACTTTGGAATGGGATGCTTTGGTTCTGCTCAAGTGGGCGCTCATCGACGCCGGAACGTCTGGGCAAACATGAGTCGTTTGCCACAAACGCCACCAATCCATGAGCAACCAGTTGTCTACGCAATGCGTCCGCATCCTCGTTTGTCTCAACAAAGCGCTGAATCAGTTTTCGTTCATTGGTTGTATAGTTAGTATAAAAGAGCGCAGATTTGACAATTTGGGGCAATCGATGACAAAGGAGGTCGATCGCGGCTCGTCCCAGCACGCGGCGTCCCTGTGCTGGCAAGCCCACAACAAAGCGTGCCTCTACTTTTTCGGTGTCCACATTGATCGCGGTGCGTTCTAGGATCTCTTGTCCCGGCACATCAACGGCAATCAAGCCGCTTTTGCCAGAGCCGCTCCGCTCCGACTGCTGCCGACTCACCTGAGCAAAGAGGAGAGCGAGATAGGTTTCCAGAGCAACCCGACGGCTCTTCGTTGAATAAGACCAACTTGGATATTGGGCAATGTGTTGGGATACATGAACCCGTATTCGGCTTGGTGCAGCAAAAGGATCACCTTGAACATATTCAACCAAAAGAGTGAAGTTGGGGAATAAATAGGCACCGCGAATCTCTTTGTATGCTTTGTAACCACGTCCGTCAATCCGAGAGAGCGTTTTTTGAGATCGAGATGGTTCCTCATGACGAAATATTTCCTTGGCTCATGAATGAAAATAGGTGAAATGGGAGTCAATGAGAGAGCGAAGAAAGGAGTCATTGACGAATTTGAGATTGTGAGTCCATTCAAAGATGGCAACATATTGGGCAAGATAACGTTTATGAACACCCCGAAAGGGACGCAGAAAATTGCGTAGACCAGTCCAAATGCCTTCCATGGTGTTGCAGTGAACTTCCCGAATGCCGTCGCCATCATCATCGCGAGCCCATTCGTACCGGGAGTGACAAACAGTGGCATGAGAGCGACCAGTCTCCGCAATGGGATTGTAGGCGTTGCACTCGTCGGTATAGAGAGTGGTGCCAGGGAGAGAGAGCAAGCAACAACTAAAGGAACAATGGTTGCTTGTTGTGTGTTGTCACAGACCGTGAACTGGACTTGGCCAGAGGTTCGTCCCACAACGCCCAGAATCGGTGGTCGGTCGTTCTCCATCGTCCCTCGTCCACGGCGCTTGTTGGCTCGAGGTCTGGGCGGGTCATCTGGATCGGGATGGTAATCGCCTTTCTCTCCTGCATTCTGGTACAGTTCATCGGCTTCAGCTACAGAATCGCGAAAAAGGGGGAAGCGGCTGCGGCTTGGAGCAACGCCGTATTCTGGATCCGATGGCGACGCTCCAACAACGTACTATAGTTCAGAGACAGTTCCTCTGATAGATGCAGCGTTGGTGTCCCTTGAATGATGCCTCGCATCACTAAGACTATCGTCACACAATTGTAATGCGTTCCAGACCAGACTGTATTCGTAAAGGCATCGTATACTTTGCCGCATTCTCGGCATCTGTGCTTATTCCCCGGGGCTCGCTCTCGACTGTGAGGCGCTTGCCCTTCTGGCAATCTATGTCCATCTGGACATTGCATCCCTTCTGGATGCAAGATCTCTAACAATCTCTCATAACAGCCTTCTTCGCTCATCAGTTCTTGGATCGGATATCGCATTTTCATGGCTCTTTTTCTCTTTTCTTTTTTCTCATTGACCTCTTTCCCTATTTTACATACTTTTCACCTACTTTCATATATGAGCCTATTTCCTTTTAAGCTGACAGCCAATAGCCAATAGCTAATAGCTGATAGCCAATAATCGCACCGTTGTACCTAGTCTAAACAAGCTACGGTATTGTGAACAAGACGATTCTGTGGCATGATATGCCAGTTTAACGATCTTGGCTCAAGCCACAGGTTGTTTTGCACTATTTTTATCCACTCACCACACACGAATGACGAATCAACACTTATGATCGATATTGCTCCCATTCAGCAGATTGCGCGCAGTGTACGTGACAATGTTGCAAATGTAATCGTTGGCAAAGATGACGTGATTGAACTGCTGCTCGTTTCGCTTTTTTGCGAAGGACATGTATTGTTGGAAGACGTGCCAGGGACAGGAAAAACGATGTTGGCCCGCACATTGGCACGTTCGTTGGGCTGTTCATTTCAACGCATTCAGTTCACGCCCGATCTGCTTCCGTCTGACATTACGGGTGTCAATGTGTTTAACCAACAAACAAATCTATTTGACTATCGTGCTGGTCCGATTATGGCACAAGTTGTCCTCGCCGACGAAATTAACCGCGCCGGTCCGCGTACCCAATCGGCACTGCTAGAGGCCATGGCAGAGCGCCAAGTGACAGTCGATGGAACAACGCGACAATTGCCCTATCCGTTTCTGGTCTTGGCGACGCAGAATCCAGTGGAGCTAGATGGAACTTTTCCCCTGCCAGAGGCTCAGGTTGATCGATTCTTAATGCGGCTTAGTTTGGGTTATCCAGAACGGGAAGAAGAGCGCGAGATCTTGCATCGTTTTCGCACAGCCGATCCATTGTCTTCAATCGAACCTGTGATTTCTGTCGAACAAATTGAAGCCGCGAACCAGCTCTGTTGTCAGGTTTATATGCATCCTATTTTAGAAGATTATCTGTTGGATCTGATTCAGGCAACGCGGGAAGATTCTGCGCTCTCTTTGGGGGCCAGCCCGCGTGGGTCATTAGCGCTTTATCGCACAAGTCAGGCTCTGGCTGCAATCCGCAACCGCAACTACGTCATACCTGATGATATCAAATTGGTCTCAGGTCCCGTGCTGGCACATCGATTGATTCCGCATGTGGAAACTCGCCTCCACGCCCAGTCAGTGGAGGAAATCCTAGCCAAAGTGCTCAAACAGACACCTGTGCCGGTAGAGGAGAATTGGGAATCTGAGTTCTGGAAAGAACCCTCAAAATCATTGTGAATATCGTCCCTCGATAAAAACTGCCCTGATTATCCCAGGTTTAAGAACCTATTCCGAAAGTAGTTGTGAGGCCAACCAGCCTCTCGAGTGAAAATGCATCGTCACAGAGCTTTTCGGATAAGCACTCCGTGACGTCCGTATCCGAACTTCCCCTATCGGCTATCTCTAAAAACCTATCTAGAATCTATCCAATGTCTATATAATCCATTGTTTCGTTCTTCAAAATGTGCTATTCTGGAATCGTAGGGTCAAATGTACGTTTCTTATTTGCTCCTGCTATAGATGTTCAGATAATGTTTTTCCACGCAAAATAGTAGCTTGTCAGCATTTCAGCTGGTCAGCTCTCTGGCTGACTAGCTAACCGGCTGAAATGCCATCAACGACTGGAAAAGTTTTTCCTGAAAGGCTATAGAAGCTATTTCCCGGCTCAAATCATACCGAAGATACCGTTAGGAATTCATCCTATGAGTAATTCGTCCACTGACTCATATCAAGCTCTTCCAGAACATCTCAGACAAGTGCTTCACTGTTGGCATCAGCGTGCTCAGGAGGAGAGTCCGATTGATTACCTCTATCTGTTTCAGGAAGCATTGACAGGAGGGGAAAAGAGCGTTCAAGAAGCTCACAATCAGATATTGCAGAACGCTCTTGAAAAACTGGCCGAAACTCATGACCAAGATGCTCATTTGCTTCGCCGGCGATTTGAGACTGATCTCAAGGTCAGAGAGTTAGCTGCACAGATGAATGTCGTTGAAAGCACGATTTATTTGCTATAGTGACCCCAAATGTCAAGACCACGAAAGGGGAAAAATAAGATAGAGAAAGGCAGATAAAAGTAAAGTAAAGGTGTTACGCAACAAGTAGACATAAAAAGTTACTATTCTCGGCCTTTTTCCTGGTAATGGTGACCCTCACGGCAGAATTATTTTGTCAAGCATCGAATGCACCGAACAATAAAACGTGTAAGAACAATGCATATCACCTCAGATTATGCAGCGAGGTCGGCGATGGCAAATTTTTCCGCAGAATCAAAAAAAGAGGAAAATTTGCCGTCTTGACAAAATGGTTCAGCCGTTTGAGACAATCAGAGAACAGGAAAAAGAGCGTTGTGCCCAAAATAGATCTCAGCTGGCGTCTGATAGTCAAGGGACTGATGAAGCCGCTCATAGTTGTAAAAGTGAAAGTAGAGCTGTAAGCCTTGGATTAAAGCAGGAACGGTTTCATAGCGCTGGAGATAGATATCTTCATACTTGACAGTGCGCCAAAGCCGCTCGACGAAGATATTATCGAGAGCGCGGCCCCGTCCGTCCATGCTGACCTGGATTCCAGCTGACTCTAAAGCAGAGGTGAAGGTTAGCGCCGTAAATTGACTCCCCTGATCCGTATTGAACACTTCTGGTTTTCCCTGTTCGAGTGCCTCGTGCAAGGTCTCTAAACAGAAGGAACCATCAAGGGTGTTCGAGAGCTGCCAGGCTAGAACAAACCGACTATACCAGTCAATTACAGCGACCAGATACATAAACCCTTTGGGCATCGGTATATAGGTAATATCTGTGCTCCAGACTTGATTCACATGGCTGATCTCCACATCTCGCAACAGGTAGGGATAGATGCGATGCTCCTTGGAGGCTAGACGAGCTTTTGACCTGGGATAGATTGCCTGTAATCCCATCTTCTGCATCAGCCGCGCAATTCGTTTCTTGTTCACCTCATGACCAGCCCGTTGCAGAACTGCCGTGATCCGTCGATAGCCATAGAACGGATTCTGCGTATACTCCTTATCAATCAGCCTCATCAGTTCCAGATTGTACTCATTCTCTCCCACTGCTCTGTAGTACCAACTTGACCGATTCAACCCGATTAATTCACACTGCCTCCGGATGCTGATCCCTTCATGCTCTGGCTCTATCATTGCCCGCTTCGCCTCAACTGAAGAGTTCAGATTTTTTTTCAGCTACGGCAAAAGTTGGGTACAAAAAATGACCATAAGGGGTGAAATCCTAGAGCAGCCCTCTGTTTGCATGAAAAATTTGTACCCGACTTTTGCTGCTACTGTTTTTTTTCACCCACTCCAATTCCATCTTGAGGCGACCTATTTGCTCATATAATTCTGACACTAACCCCTCTTCGCTCTGACGATTTTGATTCTTTTGTTGGCTATATAGGCTTGCTCCGTTCTCTTTCAACTCCCGTTTCCAGTTACTTATCTGTGTTGTATGCACTTTATACTGACTTGAGAGTTCGCTCAGCGTCTTTTCCTCCTTCATCGCTTCCAGTGCCACTCGAAACTTAAATTCATCGCTATACTGCTTTCGTTTTTGGTTCATTTGACCCCTCTTTTCACTCATTTTCTCTATCTTAACACTTGGTCCTCTTTTTGGGGGTCATTATATGCAACAAAAGGAAGCAATTAAACGACTTGCAAAAATTGTCCAGAAGATGGAAGCGAAAGCACGCAGTTTACTTCAATCGGATCTAGAAAAACGCTTAAGCGAAGAGGCACATTTGAGCCTCGTTGGGGTTGAGCAGCATTTAGACCACCTGCTTGGCGTCATCCGTGATTTGGTTCCGCCTTGGATCATTGCAATTGAAGGGATAGGTGGTGTCGGCAAGACGACGTTAGCAGATGCGCTCATGAGAAAAGCAATCTCTGATTCTCTTTTTGATGAGATTGCCTGGGTTACAGCGCGCCAGGTAAATCTGCATTTGGACGGTAGCATGGAAGCAGTGCAAAAGCCAGCATTGACGGCTCAATCGTTGGTTGAAGATTTACTCCGACAATTGCTCCCGGACGTGCTGCAAGGCAGTGACCGTTCAGCAGAAAGGCTTCTGGCCATATTGGAATCAAGATTGAAGGAAAAGCCGCACTTGATTGTCATCGACAATCTAGAAACGGTGGTTGATGTGCAGGATCTTCTGCCCACTTTGAGACAGCTCGCAGAACCGTCTAAATTTGTCCTGACTTCCCGGGAGCGACTTTATACTGAACCCAATATCTATCACTATGAACTTGAGGAATTGAATGAATTTCATACGCTCCAACTCGTGCGCCAAGAAGCCCGTCAAGGGCAACTGCTTGCCTTAGCGGATAGTCCACAGGAGGTTCTGCGCCCCATCCACGAAACCGTCGGCGGGAATCCGCTCGCTATACGCTTGGTTATTGGGCAGGCACATGCTCATCCGCTTGATGTGCTTTTAACTGAGCTACGTGAAGCAAAAAGCGAGATATCGGATAATGTCTACACCTACATCTATCGTAGAGCCTGGGAGAACTTGGACGAATTGAGTCGCCAAACGCTGATTGCGATGCCGCTTGTCTTGCCCAGCGGAAACAATTTAGAATTTTTGGCCAGCATCAGTCCACTGACCGTCGAAGAATTACGAACTGGACTCAACAAACTTATTACCTTCAATTTAGTCAACGTTCACAGAGACTTGTATGAGCGGCGCTATAGCATTCATAATTTAACACGTTCATTTTTGCATCGCCAGGTTTTATTGTGGGATTGCAGCTAGTGGCTAGTACCAGTTGAACAGAGTTGTTCCGAAATAAGCAGGCGGAGTATCCCCGGAATGCGGTCATCGATGTTCATATCGTTATTTCGGAACAACTCTAACAATTGTTCGTGAGTTGATCAATGAAAGACCAAAGTGTACAAGTGGGCATCGTGGGACTTGGCCTTGTTGCGATATCGCATCTTCGTGGTTACCAGACCCATCCACGTGCCAAGGTTGTTGCTGTTTGCGATTTGGATGGTCATCGGGCGCAAACGTTCGCCCGCGAACATAACATACCCGCCGTCTACATATCATTCAATGAAATGCTCGCTCATCCTGGGCTGAATACGGTTGACATTGCAACACCCACGTATCTTCACGCAGAGATGACGCAACGGGCGGCAACGGCAGGCAAGCATATTCACTGCGAGAAGCCCTTCTGTCGCAACGTTGGCGAAGGTTTCGTCGCATGTGATCTGGCCCGTCAGAACCATGTCAAGCTAGTCGTCGGTGAAACGTATGCATTCATTGCATCCCACATGAAGGCGCGTGAACTGATCGATGCGGGAGAAATCGGACGTCCCCTGCAGATGCGACAACGTCATGGGGCGTGGCACCGACGCCATCAGAAAGAGTTTCACATCGGTGCCAAAGAGCGTAGTTGGCGTCTGAATCCTGAACAATCAGGGGGTGGCGATTATCCTTGGATCTTCGACCACGCGGTCCATTTTTTTGCAACAGCTGAGTATTTGATGCCGGGCCGGAGCGTCAATGAAGTTTATGCCGTGACATCGCAAAGTCGCGCTGAGAATCGCCAACAGGGTGCTGCACATGATCCATATAGCACAGCCGAAGTCGATATCCCCATCATCACTTGGACATATGATGATCCCAGTTGTCAGGGTGTTTGGATGCGAGCTGAACCGCTGAATGGCAAATATGACTTCATGCATGGTTTTAGCACCAGCATCATCGGTGAACAAGGGATGATCGAAGTCTTGGGTGAAGGTGGACACAATCTATTATGGGAAGGCCAGCAGCAGCATTTGGTTCTGCACAGAAATGCCCAAGAGCCGCTCTGCTTCCGTTTTGACGAGGGCGGAGATAGACTGTGGGCATCGGACGTCAGCTATTACGGTCAAGGACACATCAATCAAGTCCACCACCTCATCGATTGCATCATTCATGACCAAGAGCCGCGCTACAATGGTCAGAATGGTGTTCAGGCTGTACGCTGTACGCTGGCCACAATTCGTTCGGCGCAGGAAAGTCGGCCAGTAAAAGTAAGTGAGATTGAGGCAGAGTACACGGCCTATTAGACGTACTGCATCTTGCGTGTTGCGTGTAAAGCCGATCCAATTTTTTAAACTATCCACAGATGGACAGGATTAACTGGATTTTTCTCTTTCTAATCCTGTAAAGCTTGTCCATCTGTGGATAATTAATTTTTTGGAATCGCCTAAGTCTTGCTCAATCTCCGTTATACATATACACTATGGAAACTTGAAAATCCCTCCCATTATTTCGCACTTGCCCATAGCGAAAATAAAAGAGCGGCATTCTCTTCGGCTCAAATCGGTCTATTCCATTTTCAGTCTATGGCAGTGTTCAGCATACGTTGAGCGGAGACTAAACAATGATCCCAAGCGAATCTATCGAACAATTTCGGCAAGATGGCTATGTAGTTGCGCGTGGTCTATTCTCACATGCAGAAACTGAGCACTACATCGATCACTTTATGGCCATGTGCATTGCGGATCGATACCCTGGTGACTATGTTGGTGTGCAGAGGGAAAATGATCCACAAGAAGAGTATCCACGTATGTTCAACATGCACCATCGGGACGAAAAGACTCTGCGCTGGTTGACAGATGAGCGTATCTGTCGTTGGCTGACAGGGTTACTTGGCCAAGAGCCCTATGCCTCGCAAACCATGCTCTACTTCAAGCCGCCCGGCTGTCGAGGGCAAGCGCTACACCAGGATCAATACTACCTACGGATCAAACCGGGTACCTGTATGGCCGCTTGGATGGCGCTGGATCCCTGCGAGGAAATCAATGGTTGTATGCATGTCGTGCCGGGCAGCCAGGACTGGCCTTTGCTGTGCCCCTTCGATGCGGACACGAATGAAAGTTTTACCGATATCGTCGTGCCCCTTCCGCCCGGAAAAAAGGCTACACCAGTAAAAATGGAGCCAGGTGACGTCCTATTCTTTAATGGACAGTTGGTCCACGGCAGTTTTCCCAATATGACAACAGATCGCTTCAGGCGTGCGTTAGTGGGTCATTATGTAGAAGGAATTGCTACCGAGGTCGCATGGATCGATCATCCGGTCTTTCGCATGGACGGCACGCCGCTAGATGAGTTTGGCGTGAGCGAAGCCGGCGGTGAATGTGGCGTTTGGATCGATCGGGACGGAGAGCACCTGGTTGAGCTCAAGGAACAATACAACTTGGGACCAATTCCGCAATCATTTAAAGGGTCATCAAGCGAGGTGATGAGTCGAGAAGTGATTCGTATTTGAAGTGATGAATTGGGTCGTAAGTAAAGGATAAATTTATCAGTACATAGCTGACAAGGTATAATGGAAACATCCACAACTTTAGAGTGACACAACAGAATATAATGAACACAGAATCACCAAATTGGAAAGAAAACGGTGTCCGAGTCATCAGTGGTGACCATTTAGATCCAAACACCGCCCAAACACCAGGCATGACGCGTGCATCTGCCATCAACCAGGCGACGGCTGGGGCCAATAAGCTTTGGGCTGGGACAGTGGAGATTCACCCCAACGCCAAGACGGGTGCCCACCATCACGGAGAACTAGAGAGCGTCATCTACATCGTTAGTGGACGAGCGCGTATGCGTTGGGGCGAACGGCTGGAGTATGTAGCCGAGGCGGGTCCAGGTGATTTCATCTATGTACCGCCTTATGTGCCGCACCAGGAAATCAATGCAAGCAAAGATGAGCCGCTCCATTGTGTCTTGGTTCGTAGCGATCAAGAACCAGTAGCGATCAATTTGGAATTGCAAGCTGTGGAAGAGCCAGAAGGGCTTTATTGGGTAGATCCGGTACATCCTGCACCATAAATTTATCTATAGATGTTCGGATAATGGTTATCCACGCGAAACAGTAGCTTGTCAGCATTTTAGCCGGTCAGCCAGAGAGCTGAGTAGCTGACTGGCTGAAATGCCATCAACGACAGGAAAATCTTTTTCTGAAAGGCTATAGTACTCAACCGGCGCTAACCGTTCTGGCCTTTGTCAGCCAGAAAGATTCCAATTGAGGCCATTCCAGAAAAATAATTACGGCTCTTCAGGATCTCAGGGGGTTGACAAAGAAGTGCCATGAACTTCCCGGACACGCTTTGTATGTAATGGCAGTTCCAAAAGGGCGCGTTGAAGAAGAACTGATAGAGAGAACCAGCAGCGTGTTATGTCAACATATAGATGAGGACAAAGGCAAGGAACCCAAAGGCGATACATAGTAAAAAATTAGAAGCAATTAAGCGATAGGTTGGCGACGATGGGCTCGTTGCTGCAAATGGAAAGATTCATCATAAGGTTTCTTGTCTTGCCACAATTTCCAAATGATGCAAATCCAGCGATTAGCGAGAGTGCGATCAGCATGACTCTTTTTGAGACCGCGTTGGCGAGCGGCGGTGTAAAAAGCAGCGGCCCAAGAAGACTCTTTGCGGGAGCAGCGAGCAAATTGCTGAGTAAAATAACGAAAGTCGTGATCGCAAGCTCTGCGGAAATGAACGGTTCTGACTTTGCCACTTTGTTTGGTGACAGGACAGGTTCCCGCCAGAGACTGAAGGCTCATGGGAGAGGGAAAGCGTTTCCTGTCTTCGCCAAACTTGACCAGAAGACTGGGAGCTAAAAGCTGGCCAGCACCAGGTAAAGAAGCAAAGATATGCTGATCCGGATGTTGCAGAAAAAGTGACTGTAACTGGTCAAGGGTCTCTTGTTCATAGCGCAGTGCAAGCAAAAGACATTCAGCCAGCTGAAGAGCTTCTCGTTGATACGCTGGCACAAATGCAGGAGCTGATGTGGGATAAGTGGCGGTTAACTTATCATAACAAGTGACCCATTTACGGGGTTGCGTATGTCGGTGCTGCTTGAGAAACTCTTGGAAGCCTTCATAGGTGGAGTTGCGCACATGCTCTGGCGTTGGATAGGTCAGAACCAGGTGGCAGGCAATCCGAGAAGGCCAGTTGCTGAAGACCTCAAGCAGCGCCGGATGGTAACGCAACAGGCAAGCGCGCAGACGGTTGGATAAGGCCACAGTCTCTTTGGTCCAGTATTGTGTGGCACTGCTGACCACTCGCATCTGCTGGAGTAATTCACTGCCAGGTGACCAAGGATAAAATCGATGGACATCGGTCCGCAACAAATCTGCTATCACATAGGCATCACTCTTATCATTATGCGCACCACTTTGACTATAGCGCTCCCGACTCTTGTTCACCACATTCGGCGGCACCACATAGACATTCTTGTACCCGCTCGACCAGAGATAATCAATCAGCAAATTATGCGCTGTTTCCAGTCCCACTGTCACTTCATCATGGCTCGCTCCTGTCTTCTTTCTCATTTCTTCAATTTGGCGAAATCCCTTCTGGCTATGCTCTATCTGCGCATAGCCCAGCGCTCGTCCTGTCTCATCCAACATCATCACATCATGTTTCTTTTCACTCCAGTCGATTCCCATTTTCACTTTCATCTTGACCTCTCTCCGTATCGCCTGAGCTCCTCAACTTTGGACCTTTTTTTATGGCACTCGAGTGCTGCACGTTTCGACGCACGCGTCGACCTGGCGGACTGGGAAGGGCGGTCGCTCGAAGAGGTTGGTCCTTTTGCCAGGTCGAGAGTCCAATAAGTTTCGGCTTTCCTTGCTTTTGCCTTCCTTATCTCCTTTCCTATATTACCTAACAGAGGTCAGAGAGATCGTCAACGAGACTGTTCTCTCCTATTAGATAATATAGGAAAGGAGTTAGAATGAGAGACAGAAAGAGAGAAGCTGTCACTGGAATCGAACTCCGGCTTGGCAAAAGGACCGCCCGTGGTGCGACCGCCCTTCCCGGACAGTCCACCGCCGACGCCTAGAACCGTCGCAAGCGTAGCATCTCGAATGCCATAATAGGAAACGGAAAAGAGCGTCCGAAAAATGACCAAAGGCAATCCTCAAGTGAATGAGGAGGTCAAAATGCAGATATTCATAGGAATAGACTGGAGGAAACAAAACATGATGTAATGATAACGGATGAAAACGGTCGTCGAATTAACTACATGACAATAGAACATAGTGTGGATGGCTTTAAGCAACTAGAAAAGTGGCGAGAAACGATGGATATCGGCCATGAAAATGTCGAATCGGATTAGAGACAGCACATAATCTGATAATTGACTACTTATGGGATGCTGCTGGTATACAAATCTATATGTCCCCACCGAACGTGGTCAAAGCAAGTCGGCGAGGTACAATCAGAGCGGTGCTCAGATGAAAGTGATATACGATAGCTGAACTGGTCAGAACAGATGTTCACCGATTCTATCCTTGGCATCCAGGAGTGAATTACTCCAGCAAATGCGCATCGTGGTGAGCATGACCGAGTTTTGGCGCAAAGAAACGGTTGCTGTCTCCAATCGCTTGCGTAGTTGTTTGCTCAGATACCATCCCGCTTTGCTCAATGTCTTTAGTTGGCCATCGCCCATTGCAGCTCATCTGATTCTGGCTTATCCGTCGCCGCAAGCAGCAGAAAAGCAACCTATGATGAATTTCAGGTCTTTCAAGCAACATAAACATAATCAGCCCTCCAAATGGCTCACCTGTTTTGATGCCTTGACCACACAACATCCCGTTCAGCTCCGGTGTTGCCAAGCTTGTCAAGTTCAAAGCAACTTGCCGACTCTTGCTCCATACCCTCAACTCCAAGCAAGCAACACTCCAACAGCTCTTTTTCTGCAACACGAGGATCACCCATTTTGCTTCCTCTGCCGGGC
>JAHBNG010000126.1 GCA_019217005.1 Chloroflexi bacterium TSY | reverse complement strand
AGAGCTAGTTTAACACCTTCTCGCGTATATTTTATTTTTTGGATTGGCCTTACTGGCGCTGAAACATAAGAAGCTGCCCCCTTCGCTCCATTTTGAACAGCCCAATGAACATATCGATTTTGAGAATAGTCCCCTTTATGTGAACACGGAGCTGCGAGATTGGAAGACTGAGTCTGCTCCTCGCAGGGCGGCGGTCAGTTCGTTTGGCTTCAGCGGCACCAATGCCCATCTCGTGTTGGAGGAGTATCAGCCGTTGGCAGTGAATAGTGAACAGTTGGCAGTGAACAGTGAGCCGCAAGTGATCGTGTTGTCGGCCAAGGATGAGGAGCGGCTACGGGAATATGCCCACAAGCTGCTGGTCTATCTGTCTGCGTCTGCACCGAATGCGGTTACACAAGAACTCGATGCAACTGTAGGCACCCAAACTGTCCAGTACACCCTCCGCGAGATGGTCGCCGACATCCTCGGCGTTGACATGACTGAGATTGAGAGTGAGCAGGCCTTTGCCGAGTGCGGACTGGATGCGGTGCAGCTAAGTCGCCTGCAAACAATGGTGGAAGAGCGGGTTGGCTGCGACCTTCCGAGTACGCTCCTGACCGCAGGCGCGTCGGTAGCGAGTATAGCGCAACATATTGCCTCACTGGGTTTGGTGGCTCCAAAGGGCAAATATGCACCTCACCCACAGACCGTGCCATCCTTGGCAAGTATCGCTTACACCTTACAGGTCGGACGCGAGGCCATGGCGCAGCGGCTGGCGTTCGTGACAAGCAGTGTCACGGATATGAAGCAAAAACTCACGGCTTACGTCGATAATAAACAGGCGGGCATCTATCAAGGGCATCGGGGAGCCAATCGAGAACGATTTGACCTCTTGACGGAAGGCGAAGAAGCCAAAGTCTTCATCGAGACACTCATGTACAATGGTAAGCTGGAAAGAGTTGCGCAAGCATGGGTATCGGGGGTTGAGATAGATTGGTCACTCTTGTATGGTGAGGGAAGGCCAAGACGCATTAGTTTACCTACCTATCCCTTTGCTAGAGAGTCCTATTGGTTTAGGAGACATCAGAAACCAGAAAGCCCGAATGGAGCGGTTCATTCGGTACTGCAGCAAGCTGTCAGGCCAGTTATCCGGTCAGGCAGTTCGAATAAATTGAAACTAAAATCGCTCCAGCCACAAGCCTCGTCTCTTTTCTTTGCTAGTCGTGAAAATCAGCCAGGTGAATTTACGACACGGATGACTCTAGCCGAGAACTGCCTGCTCCGGGAACATATTGTATTTGGTCACTATGTATTGCCGACAGACAGTTTGCTGGAACTCGTCTATGAAGCGGCCATTGTCTATCTGCAAACGGAGAGGCTCGATTTTGAACAACTCTATTTACACAAACCGTTGATTGGTCTCCCGAATACAGAGACCACAGCCAGGGTGACCTTTGGCGAAAAAGGGTCAGTTGCGACCTTTGAACTCTCCAGCCAGGTGGCGGGACTGAGCCAATCCTTGGCCAAGAATATGAGTGGGACCCTGCGCATTCATCAAGAGACATTGACAAGCGAACACTCTTACAAGCAGGTTTTGACTGATTTTGAGAAAAAGGGGAAGATGACCGATTTATTTAGCGCCGATTATCCTCTCCAGGTGGGCGATTTCTATCAGAGCTTGCAGGAAGTCTATCTGGCGGGAAATCGTGCCGTCGGGGTTTTGAAATTAGCCGCGGCTGCCCAACCAACCAAATCTCAATTCTTACTTAGCCCTTCCATTCTCGACTCGCTATTAGCCAGTGTGGTCTGTCTGGCCCATCATTGCGCGACAGCAGTCCCTGAGCTAAATACACCGGATTACGCTTTTATTCCTATCTATATTGATAAAGTCCACATTGCGAAACCCTTGACGGACGAGGTCTATACCAGTTATGTGCAACTAGTGAAGCAAGAAGATGAGTTTATGCGCTTTGATGTTGCCTTGATCGACCATCAGGATCAAGTGGTCCTGTGTTTGGATGGGTTGGATGAGAAACGTATTACGGGCGCGGATATAGAACAGAGTTTAGCAGAGATGATTCAACTCGATGACCTCAGCAAAGAGAGCAAGACTAGCCTTCATTCCGAGGGGATACCACCAATGAAGCGTACGGTAGAGGGCTACAGCGTTCGGGGTGATGGGGTAGAGACCCGCACATATATCTTACAAACAGTAAGAAATTTTCTGAGTCAGACCTTACTGCTGCCGGATGAGAAGATCAAAGAGAACGCTAACTTCCTGGAGATGGGGTTCGATTCCATTCTGGGGATGGAGTTTATTCAGAAGGTTGCCAACCATTTTGAGATTCAGCTAAAGGGAACTGCCCTCTATGAGTACAATACCCTCAACAAGCTAACCGATCACATCACGCAGACCTATCCGCAAATAAGCCAGCTAGCAATAAACCCAAACATCCTGCCGTTTAGGCAGGTGGATATACCGGATCATGAAGCTGCGGACGTTCGCGCACTCAAACTCAAATCCAGAACAGCGCGCATGGGTGCGTATTCGGATGAACCAGCTGTGGCTGCCGGTTCGGTTGAAGAATCAGTTCAAATTTTAGAAACACCTCAACCTCAGAGCGAGATATCAAGCAGCCCAAAAGATATCGCTATCGTGGGTCTAGCCTGCCGTTTTCCAGAAGCCGAGAACGCGGCATCATTTTGGCAACAAATTGCGGCCAGCCGTTATCTAATCACTGATATTCCTGAGTCACGCAGAGCGGCTTGGCGAGATGTGGCGGATGTGTACTGCCAAAAGGGCAGCTTTATCAACGATGTCGACCAGTTTGACCCCCTCTTTTTTAATATTTCTCCTCGGGAAGCTGCGTCCATGGACCCGCAGCTTAGAAAGATATTCGAAGTGGCCTGGGAAGCCATCGAAGACAGTGGCCAAGTGATCCGAGGCAGCCATACAGGGGTCTATCTGGGCAACTGCTTTAATGATTATGCGCAATTGCTAAAAGAGCAAGGCCAACTTGATGATCAATATGTTGGGATGGCCAACGCCAACAGTGCTTTAGCCAACCGAATCTCATATACGTTGGATCTCACGGGGCCAAGCCTGACCGTTGACACAGCTTGCTCCTCGTCGTTGGTGGCGCTACATTTAGGCTGTGAAGCATTGTGCAACGGCGACATCGAGCAGGCGCTAGTCGGTGGGGTGAATCTCAGCTTGCACCCCGAGAAGTACAAAACGTTTTGTGCGATGGGCGCTTTATCAACGGGCGGTGTGCTAAGACCCTTTGATGAACGGGCAGATGGTTATATTCCCGGCGAAGGTATCGCGATGCTGGTTCTGAAACCACTTACCCAGGCTTTGGTCGATAGCCATCATATCTATGGCATCATCAAGGGGACGGCGGTGCGCCACGGTGGCTACTCCGGTGGACCCACCGTACCCAATGTGGAAGAACAGACCGAAGTGATGCGAGCCGCCTGGCATGCTGGGAACATCCCTGCCCACACTCTCAGCTATTATGAAGCACATGGCACCGGTACTCGGTTGGGTGACCCGCTGGAGATCCAGGCTATCAAAAAGGCTTTGGCCCAGGGCGGCGAACAGACAGGTGCTTGTGCCCATTGGGACAGTCAAGGCCAACATCGGCCATACCGAGGCTACGGCTGGGTTAGCGGGTGTGATCAAAGTGTTGTTGATGATGAAGCATCAGCTGTTACCAGCCCTGCCCAAACTGGAAAATTTAAATGAGATGATTGAGCTTGAAGGAAGTGGCTTATACATCAATGATGTGACTCAGCCCTGGTCAAGCGAAAACAATCTCCCGCGCAGAGCTGGCGTTAGCTCCTTTGGCATGGGCGGTACCCTAGCTCACGCTGTAATCGAAGAGTACCAGGGTTCAAATCTACAAGTGGGCAGTTTTGTAGATGATAGTAAGCCGCAGGTGATTGTACTGTCAGCCAAGAATGAAGAGCGGCTGCGAGAATATGCCCGCAAGCTGCTGGTTTACTTGCAACAGACATCAGCACTGAATGCGGGTACACAAGAGCCCGATGCAACAATAGACGCCCAAAGCCTCCAGCAGACCCTCTGCGAGATGGTCGCCGAACTCCTTGGCGTGGACGTCGCTGACATCGAGAGAGAGCAACCCTTTGCCGAAGGTGGGCTGGATGTGGTGCAGTTGAGCCGCCTACAAACGATGGTAGAGGGGCGATATGGCTGCGAACTGTCGAGCACGCTCCTGGTCGCAGACGCGTCGGTGGCGAGTATGGCACAGCATCTTGCCTCCGTGGATTTGATGGTCCCCATTGGCAGACATAGACATCGCCCACAGCCCGACCCATCCTTGGCAAGTGTCGCCTACACCTTACAGGTCGGACGCGAGGCAATGGAGGCGAGGCTGGCATTTGTTGTCTCTAGTCTCGAGGAATTGATTGCGCGATTGAACCAGTACGAACAGCAAGAGAGTACCACCGGTCACATTTATCAGGGGAATATCAAAGAGAGCGAAGAGATGACAAGCTTGCTGGTTGATGGTGCGGCAGGTGAAGCGTATATCAAGGTGGTTGTTGACAACCGAGAGTACGATAAATTAGCGCGACTGTGGGTAACGGGGGTTGAGATAGATTGGTCCCTGCTGCATGGAGAGAGCAAGCCTGTACGCATTAGTCTACCGACCTATCCCTTTGCCAGGGAGCGGCATTGGATACCGGAATCTGAGCCATTGGAAATGGGAATAAAGGGAGACAGTGCAGCCAAATTAGATTCCATCCAGCACCTACATCCACTGGTTCACCAAAATGTCTCGACACTCACCGAACAGCGCTTCAGCAGTAGCTTCACAGGGAATGAATTTTTCTTGAGAGATCATCAAGTTCAGGGCGAAAGGGTACTGCCAGGAGTGGCCTATTTAGAGATGGCCCGAGTTGCAGCCGAAATGGCGGTCGAAGAAGGGAGGGTAACTCATCTTCAGGATGTGGTCTGGATCAGACCGCTGGTTGTGCAGGATGCAGCACAAGAGGTGCATCTAGGGCTATATCCAGATGCGCAAGGCACGCTACGTTATGAGGTCCGAACGTTGGACAGGTCAGGCACGGCAATTGTTCATAGCCAGGGCGGGGTGCTATTTGGTGGGGAGCGCGCAGAAGCTGAGGTCATCGACCTGGAAGCGATTCGGGCACGCTGTCCAGAAAAGAAATCTAGCCAAGAATGTTATCAACAATTCGAGCAGCAAGGGTTAGGCTATGGTCCCACATTCCAAGCGCTTGAGGAGGTAGTCTGCAATGAAAGCGAGGCACTGGCTCAACTCAGGCTCCCAAATGAAGTGGTTCAAGAATCGTATTTCCTTCATCCTAGCCTGCTGGATGGCGCACTGCAAAGCATCATCGGACTGCTGGACGATGATAGTGAGGCAACGCCGACGACCTATTTGCCCTTTGCCGTGGAGCTGGTAGAGGTATCTGCGCCCACGCCGACAATGGGGTATGCCTATGTGACCCGTCTTGCGTCTGGAACTGACACGGCTCGCTATGCTGACATGGCTCGCTTTAATGTGGCTCTTTTGGATGAATCGGGACGGGTCTGTCTCAAAATGCATACCCTAACAGTCAAGGCGGCTTTGCCGGTAGAAGCAGGTTGGTATTACCAACCTTGTTGGAGAGAAGAGGTCCTGCCGGACACGGATAGAGAAGATGGCCCTAGTGAGGACAACATTGTGCTGGTCATGCCCAAAGGGCTGCAGGAGTTAGGGGATGGGCTGGCAGGGCGCTATCCACAACAGCGAGTTATCCGCCTTCTTCTGAGTGATACCTGCTTGTCGCTAAACGAAACAACCTGGGAAATCAATTTGGCTAATGATGCTGGCATGGCGGCTTGCTTGAACGTGCTGCCAGAGATTGATACGCTCTATTTCCTGGGTGGATTGTCGAATGGCCAGTTCGCTCCGGCAGAACTGGACGAACTGGCAGGGCATCAAGAAGAGGGTGTTATCAGCCTCTTCCGGTTGGTCAAGCTTCTGGAAGAGCGTGGCACGATGAACGGCTTGTCGGCATTGAAGGTGGTTACCAACCACACCCTGCCGCTTGACGCTCGGGATGAGAGCTATCCTTGGGATGCGGCGTTGAGTGGATTCACCATGAGCCTGGCTAAGGAGTATCCGGCTATCGATGTTAGTAATCTTGATATCGTGTTGAAGAGGGATGAAGCAGGCCAGGTGGTGCTGGATGAGCAGGATCTTACGGTCATGGTCGCGGAACACGGCTGCCACGGGCAACCCATCCTGCTACGGCGGGGAAGCCGATATATCAGACAAGTGGTGCGGTTGAGCTTACCGGATGTAGAGCAAGTGAGCAGGTGGGCAAGTGGTCAGGTAGAAAGTGAGACGAAATCGACTGAGAACGATACAGCTCTGCAATCCTGTGACTTGCAACCTGCATCCCTGCTCCCTTACCGCCAAGGCGGCGTTTATCTTATTTTGGGAGGGACTGGCGGCATCGGGCTGGAAACGGCTGTCCACCTTGCAGAACAGGTGCAGGCCAAGGTAGTCCTCGTCGGCAGAAGTGCTTTGACGACGGCAAAGGAAGCAGAACTGAAACGCATCCAGACGGCAGGGGGGGAGTATCTCTACTGTCAGGCGGATGGCACAGACCTGGACCAGATGCAAGCCGTGGTGCGCCAGGCCAAAGCGGCCTTTGGCACCATTCATGGCGTCATCCACTCAGCCCTGGTCCTCAAGGATAGTACCATCCGCACCATGGACGAAGCCACGCTGTTGGCGGTGTTGGCCCCCAAAGTGACCGGCAGCGTTGTCCTGGCCGAGGTGGTTAAAGAGGAGTCGTTGGACTTTATGCTCTTCTTTTCTTCCACTCAATCCTTCTGGGGCAACGGGGGGCAGAGCAACTATGCGGCTGGCAGCACCTTCCAAGATGCCTATGCGCGCTACCTCAACCAGCTGCGCCCCTATCCGGTCAAGGTCATCAACTGGGGCTACTGGGGTTCGGTGGGTGTGGTGGCGACAGAAGAATATCGACAGCAGTTAACCCAACAGGGCATCCAGTCAATCGAGGTGAAGGAAGGGATGGCGGCCATCGACCAGATATTGGCAGCCCCGCTGCCCCAGGTCGCGGCCATCAAGGCTGACAAGTCGGTTTTAGCGCAGATGGGTATCGCGTTCGAGCATAAGGTCGAGGTCATTGCGCCAGACTATGCCTCCATTGCGCAAGACACTGTTGCTGCGCTGACCGCAACCATCTCTGCACTTACGCCTGATTTGTCCGCCATGGAGCAAGAAAGTATTGGCTTTGAGGCCTTAGAATCCTTGGCTAGATTAGCGCTTTTGCAAGCATTTCAGTGGATGGGGGTCTTGCAGAATCCAGGTGAATATGCTTCTCGATATGACTTATCCCAAAAGCTGAACATGCTGCCCAAATATCAGCGATTGTTTGACGCTTGTTTGCACATCCTCGAACAAGGTGGCTATATCAACTTGCACGGAGCCACTGTCGAAGCGACCGACAGCGTCGCGCAGGCACAAGAAGAGACGCTGCCCCAGCAGCAAGAGGAAATGGTCTACAGCCACCCCATGCTGCAACCGCATTTATTCTTACTCACAACCTGTCTCCAAGCCTTGCCGGAGATTCTGCAAGGTCGCATTCCGGCCACAGACGTGATGTTCCCCAATAGTTCACTGGATTTGGCCCAAGGCATCTATCAAGGCACGCCTGTCACCAATTATTACAACCAACTGGTAGCACTGGCGGTCAAAAGCACAGTTGAGCAGCGTCTCCCAACCTTACAGATGGATGAGAAGATTCGGATTATCGAGATTGGGGCCGGAACGGGTGGCACCACCGGCTTTGTGCTGGAGGTGCTTGCACCCTATCAGGACCATATCGACTATCTCTACAGTGATATTTCGCAAAGCTTTCTCCAGCACGGTCAGCGTCACTTTGGTCATCACTATCCCTGTATGCATATTGGCTTGCTGAATATCGAAAGTACATTGACCCGCCAGGGGCTAGACCTCAACCAGGCCGACATTGTGCTGGGGGCCAATGTGGTTCACGCCACCAAGCATATTCAGCAGACGCTGAAAAATCTCAAAGGGCTGCTCAAGGCCAACGGGCTGCTTATCCTCAATGAAGCCACTCGCTTCTCGGCCTTTGCCACCTTGACTTTTGGTCTACTCGATGGTTGGTGGGCTTTTGAGGACGGTGAGCAGCGCATCCCATACACTCCGCTCCTCGGCTCAGAACAATGGCAGCGGGCGTTGGACGCGGCAGGCTACAAACAGATTCAGATTGGGGGAGAAGCGACAAAAAAAACGACCGATCAGATCGTCATTCTGGCCGAGAGTGACGGTGTATGCACCCAATGGATAAAAGCAAATCCAGTGGGTCGAAACATAGAGCCTCAACCCAGGAAGTCCCAGGTGGGTCGCGCCTTCATGCCGGAAGAGACGAAACAGCGCGCGCTTTCACGCTCGCCTGCCAAGCGACCCTCAGCCCTTGGACCACTCAGCGCCAAAAGGCAACCCGATGGATTGAGGACCAAATCCGATCAGGTTGATGAATTAGCCACTGCTCTCGAACAGACCATTCTGGAACAGGTGGCTCGTGCGACCGGCTTAAATCCTGACCAAGTTGATTTAGATAAATCGTTTGTTGAATATGGCGTCGATTCGATTGTGGGGATTGAACTTATCAATGGCATCAGTCAGGCTGTCGGTCAGCAGTTGCGCACCACCACACTCTTTGATTATCCAACGGTCCATACGCTGGCTAACTATATTAATACCGAATATGGGCCAGCCCTTGCAACCACAAAGGCCGCGGCTGATTTACAGGTACCCTCGGTTGCAGAACCGACAACGTCGGTCGATCAACTCTTTAATTCGCAAGAAATCAACCCCGGCCAGATTCCGTTCGCTGTCCATAGCATTCAGGTAGATGAAGGCGTAGGCGAATCACTGTTCAGCCTATCTGGGGCAGCCGCAAAGGCCCAAGCTGTCGTTATTGAGAAACCTGGCAATCTGGAGGCTTTGCAAATTCAATCGGTCAGCGTTGTACCGCCCAACACCGGCGAAGTTCAGATTGCAGTGCGGGCCTTTGCGCTCAATTTTGGCGACTTATTGTGCCTTAGAGGACTCTATCCCACCATGCCCCCCTATCCCTTTATCCCCGGATTTGAAGTCGCGGGGATTGTGCAACAGGTGGGGCAAGCGGTCAGTGACTTTGTTCCTGGGGACGAGGTCATCGCCTTGATGGGAGACCCAATGGGTGGACATGCCACCATGGTGAATACTCGGGCAGAGTTGGTCCTCAAGAAGCCAGCCAATATAGATTTCGAGACAGCCTGTGCCGCACCCGTCACCTTTTTGACAGCCTATGATGCCCTTGAAAAAGCAGCCCTTATGGCCGGGGAAAAAGTTTTAATCCAAACTGCGGCGGGTGGGGTAGGTTTAATGGCCGTTCAGTTGGCGCAACGACAAGGGGCGGAAATCTTTGCCACGGCTGGCTCGACAGAGAAATGTAATTACCTCAAAAAATTGGGCATCCATCACGTTATCAACTACCGCCAGGAAGATTTCGCGGCGGCCATTCAGCGGCTCACTAATGGAATTGGGGTAGATGTGGTTCTGAATACGCTCTCTGGTGAGAATATTCAGAAAGGTCTCAACAGTCTGGCACCCGGTGGGCGCTATGTGGAAATCGCCATGACGGGTCTAAAGGCAGCAACGTCCGTTGACCTATCCAACTTGGTGCATAATCAGAGTCTGCATTCTATCGATCTGCGACGCCTGCTAAAAAGCGCACCCGAGGTTGCTGGACGCTATCTGCAAACGCTTAAGGAGATGCTGCACGAAGGAGAGATTACCCTTACGATAGATCGTGTCTTCCCGTTTGCCCAACTACGGCAAGCTTACCACTACCTGGATGCAGCGCAGAATATCGGCAAGGTGGTGGTCAGCACGGCTGATGTTACAACACTGTCTTCTGTAGAGTCTGCCGTAGCAGATACCCAACGGCAGCCACAGCTAGAACGCAACCACCACGACATTGCCGTTGTGGGCATGGCAGGTCGCTTCCCTGGCGCTAACGACGTAACCGAATTCTGGGAGAACTTGGCCCAAGGTCGTAGCACAATCACAGAAGTGCCTCCAGGGCGCTGGTCGATGGCAGAGCATTATGACCCCAACCCTGATAGCCCCAATAAAACCTATAGCAAGTGGGGGGGATTTCTGGATGATATTGATTGCTTTGACCCTGAGTTTTTCAATTTGTCGGGCCGTGAGGCTGAATTGATGGACCCCCAACAGCGCCTCTTTCTGGAAGCCTGCTGGTCGGCACTGGAAGATGCTGGCTACTGTTGCAATCAGCTTGACAGTCGTCCATTTGGCGTATTCTTAGGCGGTGGCCGTGGAGATTACCAGCAGAAAATGCTCGAGGCTGGGGTTGAGGCCCATGCTTATTCCTTTATGGGCAATGATGCGTCGATTAGTGCTGCCCGCATTGCCTATTACCTCAATCTCAAAGGCCCGGTTTTGGCAATCAATACAGCCTGTTCGTCATCCCTCATTGCCATCCATCTAGCCTGCCAAAGCATACAACAGGGGGAAAGTGAGGTAGCCCTGGCCGGGAGTGTCTTTATCAATACGGGGCCTCAATTTCACATTCTTTCTAGCAAAGCTGGCATGCTCTCTCCAGATGGCAAATGCAAAACCTTTGACAACCGAGCCGATGGTTTTGTACCGGGAGAAGGGGTTGGTGTTATTGTCTTGAAGTCACTTGCCCAGGCTATCGCCGACCGAGACCCAATCCTCGGCGTCATTCGGGGGAGTGCCATCAATCAGGATGGCAAGACCAATGGCATCACGGCCCCCAGTACGCTATCGCAGACTGAACTGGAAAAAGCGGTATACGCTCAGAGCCAGATTCATCCCGAGACCATCAGCTATGTAGAAACGCATGGCACTGGAACAAAGTTGGGGGATCCTGTAGAAATCGAGGCATTGACGAATGCCTTCCGACACTATACAGATAAGCAGCAATTCTGTGCCATCGGTTCCGTAAAGACCAACATTGGTCATTTGGCGACAGCGGCGGGCGTGGCCGGTGTCATCAAGGTGCTGCTCGCCTTTAAGCACCAAAAGCTCCCTCCTTCGCTCCACTTTGAGCAGCCCAATGAACATATCGATTTTGAGAACAGTCCCTTATTATGTAAACACAGAGTTGCGGGATTGGAAAACCGAGTCTGGTCCTCGCAGAGCGGCCGTCAGTTCCTTTGGCTTTAGTGGTACCAATGCCCATCTCGTGCTGGAGGAGTATCAGGCAGCGTGGCAAGGTGACAAGGTCGCGGCACCAAGAGGATATGCAGCAAGAACCTCAGCTCATTGTGCTATCGGCCAGGAATGAGGAACGGCTACGGTAATATGCCCACAAGCTGCTGGTCTATCTATCTGCGTCTGCAACGTCGATGCAGAACGATTTAGAAGAGGCATCTGCACCGAATCCGGTTTCACAAGAATCTGATGCGACAATAGATGCACAAAGTATCCATCAGACCCTCTGCGAGATGGTGGCCGGACTCCATGGCGTTGACGTTGCTGAGATTGAGAGTGAACAAACCTTTGCCGAATGTGGGCTGGATGCAGTGCAGTTGAGTCACCTACAAACGATGGTGGAGAAGTGGGTTGGCTGTGAACTGTTGGTTACACCTGCGGATTCGGCAGGGAGCCTAGTCCAACAGGTACTCTTGGATTTGAAAGATACGGCAATAGACAACCTGCAACCTGCAAACCTGCAACCTACATTGTCCTTAGCCAGTGTCGCTTACACCTTGCAGGTGGGACGCGAGGCCATGGCAGAGCGATTAGCGTTGGTTGTGTCCAGTATTGAGGAGTTGATGGAGCAGTTGAAGCAGTACGACCATAAAGAGAGTGATACTGGCCAGGTTTATCAAGGAAATATTAAAACCAGTCAACAGACAGCAAACCTCTTGATTGAAGGCGCAACGGGTGAGGCTTTTGTTAAGATGGTCGTTGATAACCGAGAGTACGCTAAATTAGCCCAACTGTGGGTATTGGGTGTTGAGATAGATTGGCGCTTGCTGTATGGTGAAGAGAAGCCTAGGCGCATCAGTTTACCGACCTATCCCTTTGCCAAAAAGCGCTACTGGTTTAATGGGCACTTGAACCGCAACGCGACAACTATACAGAAGAGAAAAGACACAAAGTTGAGCTTGCCAGACAAAATCGACTCAGGCACAATCGACAATATAGCTGCTGAAACAAATTTGTTAATGTCTAATAATGGCCCTGATAGAAGGCCAAAGCTGCTTCTACAATCACTTGATGAGGTGTCTATACCAAAAACGGTGGGCGATGCACAGGAGCAAACGGGCAGACTAATGCAAGATTCAATTGCATTCTCCAAAAAGCCAGCCATCAATCCTGCGGTTGACCAAAGTGCAAAGAGCAGTAAGCGAGACGTCGCCACGATTGCGAAGCAGTTGCAGCAACAGTTGGCGGCGCTCTTGTTCGTCGATTTGGAGGACATCAGTAACTATGAACGATTTGTGGATTTAGGGCTAGATTCGATTACAGGCGTTGAGTGGGTCCGCCAGATAAACGCTGAATTTGGCGCGGACATCCACGCTGCTCGCTTGTATGACCATCCGACGGTGGAGCGTTTGGCTAAGTATCTGACAGAGATCACCCCGCAAAACAGCCCCGAATCTATGGTACCCCACGCTCCCGCACGAACTCAGTCCGCACAAATTCAGCTGAAGCATCTAACAGCCATTCAGAGAGCAGAGCAACCTCTCCACGGAACAACAAAGGGGGCATCTACTTCTGAGAAAGAGTCCATCCAACAACAAACAAGAGACGAGCATCTCCAGTCTATCCCAATCCAGGTGGATAAATACTCGAATCGTATCAATGATTCGTCTACCGAAAGTATCGCCATCATCGGCATGTCGGGACGATTTCCTGGAGCGAATGATGTTGATGAACTCTGGCAGAATATTGCCACTGGGGTTGATTCGATTACGGAAGTTTCGCCAGAGCGTTGGGATGTCGAGCGCTATTATGATCCACACAAAGAAGCTCCCGGCAAAAGTTACAGCAAATGGCTGGGCGCACTGGATGACATCGACAAATTTGACCCGCTCTTCTTTGAGATTTCCCCCCGCGAAGCTGAACTGATGGATCCCCAGCAACGCCTCTTTTTGGAAGAAGCCTGGAAAGCGTTTGAGGATGCTGGCTATGCAGGATGCTCTCTCGCCGAGGGCAGATGTGGTGTCTTTGTTGGGGCTAGCGCTGGAGACTATCATACCCGCCTGAATCAGAGTGGGTCAGAGCCAGATGCTTATATGCTCATGGGCAGCTCCCCCTCAATATTGGCGGCGCGTCTCTCCTATATTCTGGATCTGAAAGGAGCGAGCCTGACCATAGATACCGCCTGTTCTTCCTCGCTGGTAGCGATTCATGAAGGCTGTCAAAGCTTGTTGAGTGGCCAGAATGAGATGGTGTTGGCGGGTGGGGTCTGCGTATTAACTGGTCCTCAAATGCACATCATGACCAGTAAAGCCCAGATGTTGGCGGCTGATGGTCGCTGCAAAACCTTTGACAATCAGGCAGATGGCTTTGGCATTGCCGAAGGAGTGGGTGTGGTGGTTCTCAAACGCCTGGCTGATGCGGAGCGTGATGGCGACCAGATATATGGGGTTATCAAGGGCAGCGCCATCAACCAAGATGGGGCCACCAACGGCATCACTGCCCCCAGCGCAGATGCCCAAACCGCCTTAGCGCTGGAGGTCTACCGCCAAGCCGCCATAGACCCCGAGACAATTCAATTCGTTGAGGCCCACGGCACGGGCACAAAGCTAGGTGACCCAATTGAGATAAGCGCATTAACCGATGCCTATCGAAAATGGACGGATAAGCGTAACTATTGTGCTATCGGTTCGGTGAAGACCAACATTGGTCATACCCTAACCGCAGCAGGTGTCGCAGGTGTTATGAAGGTGTTGCTAGCCTTGAAATACAAGATGCTGCCGCCCTCACTCCATTTTGAGAATGCAAATGAACATATCGATTTTGAGAACAGTCCCTTTTATGTAAACACGCAGTTGCGGGATTGGTCAATAGCGAGTGGACCCAGAAGGGCTGCAGTCAGTTCCTTTGGTTTCAGTGGCACTAACGCTCATTTGGTGGTGGAAGAGTATCAGGGGGCAAGGGAGCAAAGTGGCAAGGTTACAGGGGACGAATCCGCCCAAATAATTGTGCTGTCGGCCAGGAATGAAGAACGGCTGCAAGCCTATGCCCATAAACTGCTGGCCTATCTATCTGCGTCGGCAATGTTGGTGCCGAATGATTTGGAAGTGGCATCTACACCAAATCTGGCAACACAGGCAATTGCTGAGACGCCAGATATCCAGGCCATTCGGCAATCTTTGCGGGAGCTGGTTGCCGACATCCTTGGCGTAGACATTGCCGAGATTGAGGATGACCAAACCTTTACCGACTGCGGGTTGGATACTATCCAATTGAGTCGCCTGCAAACGATGGTGGAAGAGCGGGTTGGCTGCGAGTTACCAAGTACGTTCTTGACCACGGAAGCGTCGGTAGCGAGTGTGGCAAAAGAGTGGGCCTCGCAGGGTTCTGTGGTCCCAAATAGTGAGTACACACCTCAAGCGTCTCTAGCGCTACCGAGTAGTGCATCCTTGGTGAACATTGCCTACACCCTGCAGGTAGGACGCGAGAGTATGGAGGAACGGTTAGCATTCGTTGTGTCCAGTATTGAGGAGTTGATTGAGCAATTGAACCAGTATGAACAGAAAGAGAGTGTCACTGGTCACTTTTATCAGGGAAATACCAAAGATAGCAAAGAGACAACAAGTCTACTGATTGATGGTGAAAAAGGTGAGGCTTTTATCAAGGCAATCATCAATGATGAGGAGTACGATAAAGTAGCGCAACTGTGGGTAGCGGGGGTTGAGATAGACTGGCGCTTGCTACATGGAGATGAGACCCCACGTCGAATTTCGTTGCCGACCTATCCCTTTGCCAAAAAACGATATTGGTTTGATGAGCACATGGCCAAAAATAATCAACAGCAACTCGCGACACCCGCATCAATGGCTCCGTTGCCGACAAGTGTTCTATCAGACCCGCAAAACGCGACAGCAGAAAGTGTTGCGCTAAAGCACGGCAAGCAAAAGGTGGTGTTAAAGGTGCTAGACGCGCACATTTTGCCGGACGAGAACAGGACAGCACAAGAGAATTCGATGAGGCTTTCATTAGAGTCCCTAACAGAAGAGGCCGGAAAGACCGCTCGTAAGCACCCATCACTGCCAGCGCATGCGCCAGTTGAAACCCCTGTACAGAATACCGCGCAAGTGCAGGTGATGATAGAGCAGCAACTTCGGCAACAGTTAGTTGAATTGCTGTATGTAGAGCCAGACGATGTCGAGACCCAGAAAAAATTTCTTGATTTGGGTCTAGACTCGATTACGGGCGTGGAGTGGGTCAAGCGAATTAATGGAGAATTTGGTCTCAATATTCCTGCGACCACGCTCTATGATTATCCAACGCTGCAGCGTTTAGCACAATACTTGGCGGAGATGATTCCACATGAATCGAGCAGGGTCCACGTAACCAAGTCAGGGGCCACTCGGGCAACACTTCCCCAGGGAACGAAGGCTGAGACGCGCTTGCCTATCGTTCTTAATCCCCTCAGTGCAGAGCTTGCGCAACAGGTTGGTTTGGTGGTTTCAGGGGTACAGGCGGTGGATGATACCCATCTGACCACTTGGGTGGTGCCATCTCCCCAAGCAAATGAAATCCAGATCCAGGTGCAAGCATCAGCCATCAACTTTCCCGATATCATGTGCATCAAGGGACTCTATCCCACCATGCCGAGCTATCCCTTTGTACCGGGGTTTGAAGTGTCTGGCATTGTCACCGCTGTGGGTCGTGACGTGCAACAATTTGCGGAAGGGGATGAGGTGATAGCCCTCACTGGGCAACAGTTGGGTGGACATGCTCATTATGTCAATGTGTCGCCTTTCGCCGCTGTCAAAAAGCCGCGCAACGTGACGTTTGAGGAAGCGTGCAGTTTACCGGTTATCTTCCTGACCATCCATCACGCATTGCAGGTAGCCAACTTAAAAGAGGGGGAACATATTCTCATTCAGACTGCCGCGGGGGGCTGCGGCTTGATGGCGGTGCAACTGGCCAACTTGCGCCATGCGGTCCTCTATGGCACATCAAGTCGAGATGAAAAGCTGGCCTTTTTGCAACAGATTGGGGTTGACTACCGGCTGAACTATACCACAGACTTTGATGAATCCATCCTGGCAATCACCGAGGAGCGCGGCGTCGATGTGGTGCTCAATATGTTGGGTGGCCTAGCCATCCAAAAAGGATTAAATGTGCTGGCACCGGGCGGGCGCTATGTGGAATTGGCGGTTCAAGGGCTCAAAGCCAGCCCCACTCTAGACCTGTCTGGCTTGGTACACAACCAAACGTTTTACAGTATCGACGGCCGACGCGGTGGCTTTGGTGACCCAGAGCGTCTCTCTGAATATCTGCACGAGATGGTCCAGTTGGTTGAACATGAAGAGATTTATCCAATCGTCCACCGCATTTATCCCATTGCACAGATTCAAGAAGCGCTACGCTATGTAGAGAGTGGTGCCCACATTGGCAAGGTGGTCATCAGCCATACACAAGCAGAGGCTGTCGATCTAACCCAAAAATGTCGGTCAGATTTAATCCAACAGAAGGCGAGAAGTCGTCAGAAACCAGCGCCGGTACACCCTGGAGCGCAGACCATTCAGAATACCCCTGTCATTAGCTCTATGCGCCATGAAGAGATCGCCATCGTCGGCATGTCGGGGCGATTCCCTGGGGCGAATAATGTCGAGGAGTTCTGGCAGAATATTGCGGGCGGGGTTGACTCGATTACGGAAGTTTCGCCAGCGCGTTGGGATGTCAACTGCTATTATGATCCCAACCGACAAGCGCCCGGCAAGAGTTACAGTAAATGGTTAGGCGCACTGGAGGACATCGACAAATTTGACCCGCTCTTTTTTGAGATTTCTCCGCGCGAAGCTGAACTCATGGACCCCCAGCAGCGCCTCTTTTTGGAAGAGGCATGGAAAGCCCTGGAAGATGCTGGATACGCCGGACACACCCTCTCTGAACGCAGATGTGGCGTCTTTGTGGGGGCTGGAACAGGCGATTATCATGCAAGCCTAAACCAGAATAAGCCTGAGCTAGATGCCTACACCCTGATGGGCAGTTCTCCATCTATTTTAGCCGCACGTCTGGCCTATATTTTAAATCTGAAAGGGGCCAGCCTGGCTATCGATACGGCCTGCTCTTCCTCGCTGGTGGCGATTCATGAGGGTTGCCAAAGCTTATTGACTGGCCAGAATGAGATGGTGTTGGCGGGGGGCGTCTGCGTCTTAACTGGCCCGCACATGCATATCATGACCAGCAAAGCCCAGATGTTGGCCGCTGATGGCCGCTGCAAAACCTTTGCCAATCAGGCTGATGGCTTTGGCATTGCTGAAGGCGTGGGCATTGTAGTCCTCAAACGATTGGCAGATGCAGAGCGGGATGGTGACCACATCTATGGCGTCATCAAGGGCAGCGGCATCAACCAGAATGGCGCCACTAACGGCATCACCGCACCCAGTGCCCATTCACAGACAGCATTAGAGTTAGAAGTGTATGAGCAGGCTGGGATTGACCCAGCTACGATTCAACTCATCGAGGCGCACGGCACCGGTACCAAGCTGGGGGATCCGATTGAGGTTCAGGCCCTGACCGATGCGTTCCGCACCTATACCGACCGTACCGGTTACTGTGCCATCGGCTCGGTGAAGACCAATATCGGCCATACCCTCACCACCGCAGGGGTGGCGGGTGTCCTCAAAGCCCTGCTGTCCCTACAACATAAACAACTGCCCCCATCGCTGCACTGCGAAGAACCAAACGAACATATTGACTTTGACAACAGTCCCTTTTATGTCAACACAATGTTACGGGATTGGTCGACTGAAAGTGGCCCAAGACGAGCTGCGGTCAGTTCCTTCGGCTTTAGTGGGACCAATGCCCATCTGGTGTTAGAGGAGTATGAGCCGTTGGCAGTGAAGCCGCTCACGCTCATGCGCCAGGAAGCGGGTACCCTTTGGGTGCGGCCGCGCCCGGAGGGCTCCCGCGGCAACAATGTGAGTGCGCATTTGGCAATGAAGAGCGGGCCACAGGTAATTGTACTATCAGCCAAGAATGAGGAACGACTGCGAGAATATGCCCACAAGCTGTTGGTCTATTTTGCAGGGTTCGCTACATCGAACCCGACACCACAGGCGCTGGATGAGACGCCAGACATCCAGACTATCCGCCAATCATTGCGGGAAATAGTCGCCAACGTCCTTGGTGTGGAGGTTGCTGAGGTTGCGCATGACCAAACCTTTGACGAGTGCGGACTGGATGCCGTGCAGCTTAGTCGCCTGCAAACAACGGTCGAAGAACAATACAGCTTCGAACTAGCAATTACGCCTTCAGATTCGGTGGAGAGTCTGGTCCAACAGTTGTTTTCGCTTTGGGGCGATGGTACGTCCAGTCGCCAGTTAGTCGTGAATAGTAAACATTTAGCAGTCGGCAGTTCCCAGCCTCCCGCCTTAGCTGATATCGCTTACACCCTGCAAGTTGGTCGAGAGGCGATGGAGGAACGGCTGGCGTTGGTTGTTTCCAGCACCGAGGAATTGGCTGAACTGTTGAAGCAGTATCAACAGAGGAAAGAGGTCCCTGATCAAGTTTTTCAAGGGAATATCAAGAATGCCAAACAAACAATAAATTTGCTGGTGGATAGTGCATCGGGCGAAACGTATATCAAGACAGTCTTTAAGAATCAGGAATACGCTACACTTGCCCAGCTATGGGTATTGGGTGTTGAGATAGACTGGCACTTGCTCTACGAGGGTGAGCCTAGGCGGCACATCTCACTCCCAACCTATCCTTTTGAGAAAAAGCGCTATTGGTTCCCTGAATCAAGTTCTACGGATCAACCGCCACGCGCTGCCCATGAAACGTGGCAATCCCGTCAACAGAATGTCGTGACAAAAACAGCGCAGATACTCAATTTTGAAGCAGCCTGGATCGAGCAAGCCTTGCCGGTGCATGACGTGGATTGGGTTGAACGAATCAGCGCCGAAGGAGACAAACGGATTCTGGTCATGTATGAGGATCCAACGGACTATGCGGCCATGGACAAATTGCTAGGGGGCGTCGATGTGGCTTTGCAAGAATCTGGGCAAGCAAGATCGCTTATCGTTCAGTTTGTGGGGATAAATTCGGGGCTATCAGCAGTAGAAGGGAACACAAGCTTCATGCTTGATAAGACCAGCCAGGAAGACATCGCCCAATGGATCAAGGACGTAAAGCACAACGGACAATTGCCCGATGTAATTCTCTTTTTGGGCCATCCACCAGAGACAGATATGTTGGCCGATGGCTACCCGCTATCGAGTGCCTACAAAGATGAAATTCGCTTCCTTTTTCATCTGATTCAAGGCTTTATGCAGCACGCGTGGGACAATTCAATTCGTGGATATTATCTCTTTGCAAGCACCGAGGCTATACCCCGTTTGGCGTTGGAGGCACTCTCAGGTCTAGCCCGCGCAACTGTTTTGGAAAATCCGCAACAGATCTATAAAACCATTTGTGTCGACCCGACGCTCACAGCAGATCAAAGAGCCGTCGTGCTTTTGCAGGAATGGCTGTTGGAGCGTAGTGCAGCGACCAACACCAATCACTTGGCGATGGTGCGCTATCAAGGCTTAAGACGATTTGTCAGTTCGCTCCAAGAAAGAGCCTCAACATCCCCAGAGGCGACGCAGGTTTTCCGACCAGGAGGTACGTATCTGATAACAGGTGGACTGGGCGCCATTGGTCAACATCTGTGTGCGTACTTATCGCAGCACTACCAGAGTACGCTCATCATCCTGGCCAGAAGCAAACGCACAGAGGAGACAGAAGGGCAAATCCAAACCATTGAACAATATGGTGGCAAGGTCTGGTATTATCCTGTCGACATTACCGATCGGCAGTCGCTGCAAGAGACCGTTGCACGCGCCAAGACAAAGGTTGATCAGATTGATGGCATCATTCACTTGGCACGCACCGTGGAAGACGATTTAATTGTCAACAAGCACTTTGATTCATTTGCACGGGTCATGGCACCCAAAGTTGAGGGAACCCTCTATCTAGATCAAGCAACCCAAGACGAGCCGTTAGACTTTTTCATGATCTTCTCTTCCGCCGCATCTTACGGTATCAAAGGGTCGCCCGACTACGCGTATGCCACAGCATTTCAAAATGCATTTGCCGAATGGCGGCAGGGCTTGGTGCATAAAGGTGAGCGTTCTGGCCAGAGTTTGGCCTTGTGTTGGGGGCAGTGGGCCATGGATCCCTACAGCAATGAACAGCGCAATGCATTGCTCAAGCAGATGGGTTTTGACTTTCTGACCATCGAAAGCGGCATGCAGATACTCAAACAGAGTCTGGCCCAGGATAACGCCATTATCGGTGCTATTGCCGTCTCTGAGCCGCAGAAAGTCAGACGATTCTTGGGTATTCGGCCCGCAAGCAGGGAGCAGAATGCAAGCGATTTAACGATCGAGCAACTACTGATGGATCTCCAGGATAAGACCAAGAATCCTGAAGATCTCTTCAGACAGATAGCCAAATTTGACACCCGCCAGCTCTCAGATCGGCAAATAAAGACGCTGCATGCGCACCTTACGCGTCACAGCGTCTCACGCGCGAAGCCAGAAATCGATGGGCTGAACGTGGAGGAAGTACTCGAATATGAACCGACCACTGCATTCCTCCCAGACATACAGCCGGCGGACATACAACCGGCAGACATGCAAACTGTGATCTTGGCTATGCTGAAAAAAACGCTCAAGCTGGAGGAGGATCGATTCGATCCTCAAATGACCTTCCTGGAGTATGGCATGGATTCAATCACAGGTATGCAGATGGCCACAAACTTGGAACAGTCCTTAGGCATAGAGGTGCCACCTCGTTGGTTGATTGAGTATCCCACCCTTGAACAATTTGCGGGCAAGCTCCAGACAATCAAACGCCAAGGCACCAAACAGCAAGCAGATATTGAGCTGAAGGGAAAAGAAAATGAGAAGAGAAGAGCGTAATCAATCCGTTAATGAAAAGTTAGCCAGCCTCCTTACGCTCCAGCCCGCACCAGTTAGAGATAATCCGGCAACATCGACTCGACAATCTAATAGTCGGGCCGATGCGCCGCTGACCTTTAGCATCATCTTCTTTTCCGATGCAAGTCAAACGCTGGTAAACAGAAGTCAAGATAATCCGTATCAAATGGTCTTTGATATTGCTACGTTTGCGGATCAGCAGGGATTTCATGCTGTCTGGATGCCCGAACGCCATTTTCACTCCTTTGGCGGGATTTACGCCAATCCGTCGGTATTGGCGTCTGCACTGGCGGTGAAAACCGGACAGATTCGCTTGCGCAGTGGTTCAGTGGTCTTGCCGCTCCATCATCCCGTCGAGGTGGTGGAGGCTTGGGCCATGATCGATCAGCTATCGGGTGGACGGGTAGATCTGGGGTTTGCCAGTGGGTGGAATCCCAACGACTTTATTCTATCACCGACAACGTATGACAACTTAAGAGAAGTTTGGCACGCGCGGATTCCGCTGGTGCAACGCCTATGGTCTGGAGAATCGATGCCCTTTCGCAACGGGCAGGGAGAAGAGGTTGCAATCCAGATCTATCCCAAACCGCTGCAAGCAAAACTCAATGTTTGGCTGACCATTTCCAAATCAACCGCGAGCTTCCGCTATGCTGGCTCTCAGGGCTACAACGTCTTGACCATGCTCCAGGGCATTGATCTGAATGAATTGGGGAAGAAGATCGCGGTCTATCGGTTGGGGCGTCAGGAGGGCGGGTTTGATCCCAAGACAGGAAGCGTGACTTTGATGTTGCATACCCTTGTGCATAAAGATCTAAAAACTGTTGAGGAGGCAGTCCGTGATCCCTTTTTTAACTACATCAAGAGTGCTCTGACTGGACATATCCAACAGGTAGCCGCGGATCAACGACCAAACGAGACAGAATTAAACAAGATGGTTGACTATTCCTATGAACGCTACTTTAAGACTGGTGCCTTATTTGGTTCCGTGGCAGAAACCGAGCAGATCGTGGCCAAAGCCATTGCGGTTGGCGTCAATGAGATCGCCTGTTTGATGGACTTTGGAGTGGACGCTTCGGTAGTGATGGATTCACTGGGATACTTAAATGCGTTAAAGAATAAGGTTATGAAGGGAATCTAATGCCAACTGCGACACAGATTGATGAAATGCGAGAAGAAGTGGATAATTTGCTGGCACAGTTCAAGCCCGAGAGTGGCGCAACCCGAAGAAACATACGATAACATACGAAGACGAGATCGCGATTATCGGCATGGCCGGACGCTTCCCAAGATCGCCAGATTTGGCAAGCTTTTGGGATAACCTGCAAGCAGGCAGCAACCTCATCCATGAGATTCCCCAAGACCGCTGGGACTGGCCGGCAGATCAGGGGGATTTTGAAGCAGACGACCATCACCCCATGGTCCAACATATCGGCGCGATGGACGACATTTTCAGCTTTGATGCTGGACTCTTTGGCATCTCACCACGTGAAGCCGAAGCGATGGATCCCCATCAACGCGTTTTGCTTGAAGTCGTCTGGGAAACGTTGGAGCATGCTGGCTATGCACCAGAGCAAACCTCGGGGACAAAAATTGGCGTCTTCGTGGCCATGTACAACACGGACTTCTTAATTCGCAGCCAAAAAGTAAGGTGGGATAAGGAGAGCCAACCCTATCTGGCTACTGGCAATGGTCTGCTGATAAGCAATCGAATCTCTCACGAGTTTAATTGGCACGGTCCGAGCGAAATTGTCGCCACCGCCTGTTCCAGCGCGTTGGTCGCCTTACATAAAGCCCGCCAAGCCATCCGTGGAGGAGATTGCGACATGGCACTCGTAGGCGGTGTCAGCTTATTACTATCACCGGAACGTATTGGTATTCTGGACCAGTTGGGCATTTTGTCGCAGCTTGGCTATTGCGCACCATTTGATCTAAATTCCCCGGGCGAAGTACTGGGCGAGGGTGTTGGGGCGGTCATACTCAAACCTTTGTCTCACGCTAAGCGAGATGGCGATGCGATTTATGCCATACTCAAGGCCACCGGTACCAATCACCACGGCAACGTCTCGGGGTCAATCACCATGCCCAGCGTGCAGGCGCAACGCGATTTAATGATTGAGACCTACCAGAATGCGCAGATTGATCCCCGGACAATCAGCTTTATCGAAGCGCATGGTTCCGGCAATATCGGTAGCGACAAAGTCGAGATTTTAGCCTTTCAACAAGCATTTGCTGCGCTTGCTCATGAACAGCAAGTCGTCTTAGAAAAGCAGGTCTGCGGCATCGGCTCGGGCAATACAGGCTTTCTGGAAGCAGCAGGGGGTATGGCCCAATTGTTCAAAGTGATCCTATCCATGCAGCACAAAACGCTACCTGCCACACGCAACTTTAATGCCGTGGATGAATCGCTCAATCTGTCGGAAAGTCCTTTCTATATTGTAGACCAAACAAAAGCCTGGGACGCATTCCGAGATGAAGATGGACAGATCCTGCCGCGACGAGGGGCCATAAATGCCTATGGGTTAGGTGGCACCAATGCTCATATTGTGATTGAGGAATGCGTTCAATCTGCAACTGAAGAGAGCAGCGCAAGGTTCGAAGCGGAAGCCCCTCAACTCATTTTGCTGTCGGCCCAAAGTGAAGCACAGCTAAAGCAAAGCGCACAGAATTTATGTCATCATCTTACAGGTCAGCCACAGCTTTCCTACTGCGACTTACAATCGATAGCTTACACGCTGCAGGTAGGTCGCGCGGTCATGGAACACCGAGTGACCTTTATCGTCACCGATATAGACACCCTCCAAAATAAACTCAGCGCATATCTGTCCGGCGCAGAGGTTATCGAGAATTTTACCGCTGGGCATGCAAAGAGAGAACAGGCATTGACCAACATATTTATGCAGGATGAGGATTTACAAGCGCTGATTAATCAGTGGGTTGGCAGAAGGAAACTCGACAGATTAGCCCGATTGTGGGTCTCCGGTGTTGAGATAGAGTGGAGCCTGCTCTATCCCGACAGCACGCCGCCACGTGTTCCGTTACCCACCTATCCCTTTGCACGCAACCGGTATTGGGTGACCGACAGTGACACTATACCCACTGCTTCTGGTAACAACGGCGTACAAAAAGGCTCTTCATCCTGGTTAGAATCGGGCCCAGAGATGCTCCTGGTTGAGGCAGATGCCACCAAAACAAAGCAAAAGAACCTGGAAGCGTATCTGCTGCGGCTCTTGTCACAATTGCTAAAAGTGCCCCCCCATCAAATAGCATTAGACAAGACATTGTATGAATATGGCGTAGATTCGATCATCGGGATGCAGGTGCGTCGGCGGCTGGAAGAGACATTGGACGTCCAGATCACTGGGCGGGAGATGCTGGAACATGGCACAATACACTCTCTGGCCGCGCTTTTGGATAGGAAAGTGAATCATTTCCCTCAAGCGCAGCAGCCCGAGGCCCTTGAAACGTCTCCAAGCGAACCAGCGGATGGCCCCGAAGAGCATTTGCGTCAGTCTCCGCTGCATCAATTCCCATTGTCTGAGGGACAAAAGGGACTGTGGCTTTTACAAAAGCTGACGCCCGAGATGAGCGCCTACAATGTGCCCATTGCGTTACGGTTCCAGCAGCCGTTGGATGCAGAACGCTGGCAGCAAGCTTGTGCGCATTTGGTCACCCACTATCCGATTTTGCAGACAGTCTTCTATGACGAAGATGGACAGCTCCGCCAAGTCATTGACCCAACCCAACCGCTCTTTTTTGAGATTGAAGATATTGGACACCTTCCGGAGACCGACCTCATCCTCTATCTTCAAACAAGAGTTCAGGAGCCTTTTGACTTAGCGATCGGGCCGCTGCTGCGGGTCCAGCTCTTTGCTTGTGCAGAGGAAGAGTATATCCTGCTGCTGACGATCCATCATATTCTTGTTGATGGTACGTCCATACTCCCCGTACTCAGGACCTTGTTGCAGATTTATCAAGCCCTGGCTGAAGGGAAAGACCCCAATCTAGCTGCCGATGACGGAACATACCACGATTTTGTGACGTGGGAACAAGAGATGCTGGCTGGCGAAGAAGGGTGTACCTATCGAGCTTATTGGCAGCAACAGCTTGCGGGCGAGTTGCCAATCTTATCACTGCCGCTGGATAAGCCCCGTCCTCCAATGCAGCGTTTTCGGGGCGACACCATAACAACCCAACTTGATCCAGACGTGACGCAGTGCCTTCGGGACTTAGCCAAAACAAGCCAGGTCAATATGGCCAGCCTTATGCTGGCTATCTATAAGGTACTCCTCTACCGCTATACAGGACAAGAAGATATTTTGGTTGGGATGCCCACGGCGGGGCGACCGCAGCGACGTTTTGAAGAGACCATCGGCTATTTCATCAATATGGTGGTGGTTCGCAGCCAGCTAGATGGGACAATCCCGTTCACTGAGTATTTGAAACAGCTTCAGTTGATTGTGGTCGATGCCCTGGATCATGGTGCGTATCCTTTCCCTCGGTTGGTGGCGGAACTGAACGTCCCCCCAAATCAGACCATTTCGCCTCTCTTTCAAGTCTCATTTGCCTTTCAGAACTTTATCCAGCCGAATAGCTTGGCAGCATTTGAGCGCCAATATCAGGAGACTCTACCCTTTGAGGTCGTGGATGGGATTCATCAAGTCGGCGAATTTGATCTTGACTTGGAGATCGTTGAGGTAGAAGATACCTGTCTACTCACTATGAAATACAGCCCGGACCTCTTTGATCCTTCGACCATTGAACGAATGCTAGGTCATTACACCAAACTCGCGACGGAAGTTGTGACTGCGCCAGACAAAGCGATTTCCGCACATGAGTTGTTGCTGGAGGACGAAAAGCAGAAGATTCTGGTCGAGTGGAACGCGCCCAGAGGGCTTCGGCAAGCCGACTCTCTATCGGATAGGTTCGTACCACATTTTCGGGAATCTGAGCGCGGAATTGTGATTACTCGACCAGACCCCCGAAAATGGGACGCACAACTAGCGGACAAGTGCATCCACCAGTTGTTTGAGGCGCAGGTAGAACGCACGCCAGAGGCGATTGCCGTCGTCTTTGGGGATGAGAAGCTAACCTATCGAGAACTGAACGGACGTGCCAACCAACTGGCGCACCACCTCATTGCGCAAGGGGTCGCGCCCAAAGGCGGTGCAGGCGAGCAAAGCTCGCAGCCGCAACACGACGCACCACAGGGCGCGGACGTGTTGGTCGGCATTTGCGTTGAGCGCTCGATTGAGATGGCAATCGGATTGTTGGGTATTCTTAAGGCAGGGGGAGCCTATGTACCTCTGGATCCGGTCTATCCGCAGGAACGCTTAGCCTATATGCTTTCAGACGCAGATGTGAGGGTGTTGGTAACGCAGAAAAGTTTGGTGAATGGCAATATCGTCCCGATCAACAATGAACAGATGACAGTTGTTTGCCTCGATACAGGCTGGGAGAACATCTCGAAACAGAGTACCGCAAACCCGATTACCAGCGTTCAACCTGACGATCTGGCTTATGTGATCTATACTTCAGGCTCTACAGGAATGCCCAAGGGTGTGGCGATTGCGCATCGGAATCTCGTGAATGCCTATCGAGCTTGGGAGGATGCTTATCAGCTTCGTGCCAGAGCCAGCAGTCATCTCCAAATGGCCAGTTTCTCCTTTGATGTATTTTCAGGCGACTTCGTGCGTGCGCTCTGTTCTGGCGCAAAGTTGGTACTCTGTCCGCAGGAATTGCTCTTGATTCCTGAACAGCTATACGAGTTGATGCAGGATGAAGCGATAGATTGTGCTGAATTTGTGCCTGTTGTGCTCAAGAACTTGATTAGGTATCTGGAGGAAACGAAGCAAAACCTTCACTTTATGCGCTTGCTTGTTGTTGGTTCAGATAGCTGGGACATGCAGGACTATAGAGATGTACATCGGTTCTGTGGTCCAGAAACACGTCTGATCAACTCCTACGGGGTGACAGAAGCAACGATTGATAGTTGCTATTTTGAGGGAACCTGCATTGATCTGGATAATGCAAGACCCGTTCCCATTGGTCGTCCTTTTAACGGTGTTCAGATCTACACATTGGATTCCTACGGTCAGCCTGTCCCGACCGGTGTGGCTGGCGAGCTGCACATCGGTGGCGACGGTGTTGCACAGGGCTATCTCAATCGGCCAGAGCTAACTGCCGAAAAGTTCATCACGATCTCCTTGGATCCCCAGGCAAATCCCGTACGGTTGTACAAGAGTGGCGACATGGCCCGTTGGTTACCAGATGGTCAGATCGAATTATTGGGGCGTATGGATCATCAGATTAAAATTCGTGGATTTCGAGTGGAACCCAGTGAGGTTGAAGCGGTGCTAGATCGACATCCCGCTGTGGAGGAAGCTGTGATGGTTGCCCGTACCGCGCAAAACGGCCAACTGGGATTGGTGGCATACATCATCCCAATGGGGCAACGTGGAAATGGGAGCAATGCAAAGGCCGACGCGGCAACACTACGTGACTATCTCAAGCGGCAAGTGCCCGAATACATGGTTCCTTCGGCTTTTATCCTGTTGGATGAACTGCCTCTGACACCGAACGGTAAGGTAGATCGTAAAGCACTGGCGGCAATGCCCACAGACGATATAGGTCACTTGTTGAAACAGGCTGAGTTTGTAGAGCCACGTACACCGATAGAAACAGCCCTCGCTGACATCTGGCGTCAATTGCTCCATCTCGAACGGGTGAGTATCCACGACAATTTCTTTACGGTAGGCGGGGATTCCATCCTCAGCCTGCAACTGGTCCCGCGTGCTCGACAGGTGGGCATCCATCTGACGCCTCAACAGATTTTTCAGCATCAAACCCTTGCCGAACTCAGCACCGTTGTTGACTGTGAACCGAATTTACAGGCGGCGACCACTGGCCAACCCCCTGTGTATCAGCCTTGGACGCTCGAGAATCAAGCACTCGTCACTGGCGAGGCCCCGCTAACGCCCATCCAACAGGCGTGGGATGCGCTCAATCTGCCCAACCCCCATATCTACACCCAATCCATCTTGATTGAAATCGACAGCCAGGCCGACAGCGCGCTGTTGCGGCAGTCGCTCCACATTTTGCTCCGCCACCATGATGCCCTGCGGCTGCGCTATCAGGAAACTTCGTCTGGATGGCGACAGACCTTCAGCCCGCCTATCGACGACGTGCTGTTGCGCGAAGTCGATGTCACCGGATTGTCTGAGTCAGCCCTTCAGACGACCGTGCTCGCAGAGATGCAACGGGTTGAGTGTACACTCAACCTGACCGATGGTCCCTTGATGGGGTTGGCCCTCTTACGTCGTATAGACGGTCCCAGTAAACTGCTCTGGATCACCCATCATCTGGTTGTGGACTGGGTCTCCTGGCGCATCCTGTTGGCGGATCTGGAGACTGTCTACCAACAGCTTGCCCACGAGCAACCTGTGCAACTGCCCACCAAAACAACCTCCTTCCAGCAGTGGGCGCGCTGGCTGCTGGAGAGGGGACCCTCAGCCTTTGCCGATGAGCGAGAGTACTGGGTCTCCCGCTTTGAGGGAGCACGGCCCCTGTCCCAAGACAATCCCAATGGGGCACCGACCTGGGCCTCCATGCGCGTGGTTTCGGCGGAACTTACCTTGGAGGAGACCCAGGCGCTCTTACAACGGGCTCCAGCCGCCTATGCAACCCAGATCAACGACCTGCTGCTGACGGCCCTCTTGCAGACCCTTGGCAAGTGGACGCAAGAAAAGACCCTGCTGATCGAGTTGGAGAGTCATGGCCGCGAGCCGATTGACCACCTCGACCCTGATGATGATCCAGTCATCGACTTGTCGCGCACGGTAGGCTGGTTTACCGCCGCTTTTCCCGTACGTCTGAACCATCGGTCTGGCGACTTGAGCGACCAGATCCTGTCCGTCAAGGAACAACTGGGTCAGATACCCAATCATGGTCTTGGCTATGGTATCCTACACTACAGCCGAGAGACACCCGAACTGAGGCAGGTTCCGATGCCACCCATCTGCTTCAACTATCTTGGACAATTTGATCAGCCTGCTGAGAATCAGGGCTACACCCCTTCAAATGATAACGAACCCACTTCTCTGCTGCGGGGAACAGGTATGGAGGGCTTGACGGCGTTCGATGCGCTCCAGAATATGAGACAATCTGAATTCATCCAACAGAATGGGACAGCCCAGCTTTGGAATCTCTTTGACCTGGAGTTGATGGTGGTGGCGGGACAGTTGCGAGTACTCTGGCTGTATAGCGAAAACGTCCATGACCGCAGCACGGTTCAGCAGCTAACCGACCAGTTCATGACCCATCTGCGCCAGCTTATTGCCCATTGCCAGATGCGTGTGGGCCTGGAACTCACTGAATAAATTGCGAAACGATTACCTTATCAGCATATCCGTTAACAAAAAGGAGCCACGATGTTTCCACTGCTTCCCATTGCCGTTAGCGGTGGGGTGCTCGCCGCTACTGTTGCCTTAGGCAAAAAGCGTAAACCTGCTGCCTTACTATGGTTACGGGACAACCAACAACAGGAAGCGTCTACCCAGCCACAACCAAGTACCCCTCGGAACTTCCAAGAAGAGGTCACAGCTGGGCTTGTCGCAGTGGATGAGCGCTACCAACGCTTTGTTCAGACTCATATTGACCCACTGCTGGGTAAAGAGCGCCATGCTCAGTTACAAGAGATGTTGGAGGAAGATGCGTTGACCCTCAGCCTGGAAGAACGCTTTGCCAACTGGCGTCTGGCTTTGGGTACGGTCACGTTAGGAACAGCTGTGATAGGGGAACTGCTCTTGGCCCCGCTCATACCGGTGGCCATTACACTGGGGCTTGTTTCCATGTCGAACAACTACTACTTCGCCTGGCTGCGGTGGAAAGAGACCAAGCGCTTTGGCGCCATACATCTACTCTGTATCTACATCGCTTTCTTGTGGTTAGGCGGCTATGCAGCGGTGGGCGCACTGGGTGCGGTGTTACTCGGCGTTGGGCTGAAAGTGAAAGCCATTTCTGAAAATCAGTCGCGCAACAACCTGATTAACATTTTTCAACTACAACCGGGCAAGGTCTGGGTGCACAGCAATGGTCTTGAGGTAGAAATCCCCTTTGAGAAGCTACAGGCTGGCGACATCCTGGTGCTCCAAGCGGGACAGATTGTGCCCGTGGATGGTACGATTGTGGCGGGTGTAGCGACCGTGGACCAGCACATGTTAACCGGCGAAGCACAACCCGTCGAGAAGAGCGTGGGCGATGTCGTGTTTGCCTCCACAGTACTCCTCTCCGGCAAAGTTGACATTTCTGTTGAAAAGACTGGCGCAGAAACAACTGCTGGCCAGATCGGGGAGATCCTCAATCAATCTGCGGAATACAACTCGACATTCATGCTGAAAGTGGTGGAGATGACCGACCGCTTTGCCCTACCGACGCTGGCCCTTAGTGCACTCGGTTGGCCCATTATCGGTCCGGCTGGTGCGGTAAGCCTCATGGGGGCCAACTCAACCATTACAACCTACATGTCGGGTTCTTTGGCTATGCTAAACTTTCTCAATCTTGCGGCAGCAGGCGGGATTCTGATCAAAGATGGTAGTGCGCTAGAGCAACTGAACGATGTGGATACCGTTGTCTTTGACAAGACCGGCACCCTGACACTAGAGCAGCCCCATGTTGCTCAGATTCATACATTGAACAGGTTGAGCGAAGCAGAAATCTTGACCTTAGCCGCGGCTGCCGAAGCGCGTCAAACTCACCCGATTGCCCGCGCCATTCTGGTCGCAGCGACTGAGCGGAACCTGCATCTACCTGCCATCGACGAGGCACGCTACGAGGCAGGCTATGGCCTCAAGGTGCAGTTTGTAGACGATGGTAAAAAGGCAAAAGATCCGCTTATGACTCGTGGAACGACGTCTGATCACAACGCCGAGATGAGGAAGAGATCAGAGGACGAACAGCCATCTGCCTCTCGCTCTTCGCCCCTTATCCGCGTAGGAAGCAGTCGTTTTATGACAATGGAAGGGATCGGGTTACCAGCGCAGGTACAGACATTAACCGATGCCTGTCAGGCCCAAGGCCACTCGTTGGTGATGGTGGCGGTAGATGATGAACTCGTCGGCTGTATCGAACTTCAGCCGACAGTACGACCCGAAGCGCAGCGGATCATCGAAGGGTTGCGAGCGCGCGGGCTGGCTCTCTATATCATCTCGGGCGACCAGGAAGCGCCCACCCGCAAGTTGGCAGACGATCTGGGCATGACGGGTTACTTTGCGGATATCCTGCCCGAGGCCAAAGCCGATCTGATCGAACAGTTACAAAAGGACGGATGCCAGGTCTGCTTTATCGGTGATGGGATCAACGACGCCATTGCCATGCGCAAAGCCGAGGTTTCTGTCTCGTTGCGTGGTTCCACCACTGCCGCCACGGATACTGCACAGATCATTCTCATGGATGGCACGCTCAACCAACTCGTTCATCTGTTGGAGCTTGCCGAAGCGTTTGACCACAATCTCAAGCGTAACTTGCGCTTCACGGCTGGGGTGAGCCTCATTTCCGTGGCTGGCATTCTGCTGGCCGGTTTTACCTTTGCCGCTACCGAAATTTTCTATACAATCTCCCTGCTCGGTGGTCTGGGAATTGCCATGAAGCCGCTGCTGGACCATCAACAGCAAAATGAAGCATGAACCCGTCCGCATTGTGAAGTCGAGTACTGTTCATTGCTCCCTGTTCACTCTATTTTCTGGAGAACCGAATGACCCAAGTCGTCACCCTAACCTACCCCGAACCAACCATCGCCCTCGTGGAGATGGCAGACCGGACTTACCGCAACACCTTTTCTCAGCCTCTGATTGAAGGTTTACTGCATACTTTCGAAGCCATCCAGCAGAATCCTGACGTCAAAGTGGTTGTGATTCACGGCTATGACAACTACTTCTGCTGTGGCGGCACGCAGGAAGAGCTGCTCAACATATTTGAAGGCAAAATCAAGTTCAATGTTCTGCCCTTCTATCGCATCTTGCTGGATTGTGAAATCCCGACCATCAGCGCGATGCAGGGTCATGGGATTGGGGGTGGGCTGGCTTTTGGCTGCTATGCCGACCTCATCGTCATGGCGGAGGAATGCCTCTACAGTGCGAACTTTATGAAGTACGGCTTCACGCCGGGCCTGGGCGCAACCTACATCATTCCGCGCAAGTTTGGTGAATTGTTGGGGGCGGAGTTGCTCTACAGCGCCAACAATTTTCACGGTGGCAAGCTGCGCGAGCGGGGTATTCCAGCCAAAGTGGTCAAGAAGCAGGAGGTGATTGCCACGGCACTGACTCTGGCCCGCGACCTGGCCGACAAACCACGAACCTCACTCAAGCTGCTTAAACAGCATTTAACTCAGACCATCAAAGCCGAACTGCCGACCATCATCGAGCAGGAGCTGGCTATGCATGAGATCAGCTTTTCTCAACCTGAAGTGCGTGAACGAATTGAAACTCTGTTTGGGGGGTAAGGAGAATCGAAATGAAAATAGCTCTCAATCTCAAGATCAATGGTGACTGGCACGATCTCTATGTGCCAGTTCAAAAGACGTTGTTGGAAATTCTACGCGAAGAGTTGCGCCTGACAGGGACAAAACATGGCTGTGAACTGGGTGAATGTGGCATCTGTACAGTCCTGGTCGATGGCCAAGCTATACTCTCCTGCCTTACTTTGCCTGTAGAAATCCAAGGGCAAACGATTACGACCATTGAGGGATTAGCCAATGAAGAGGGGTTGCATCCATTGCAATCAGCATTTGCGGATTTGGGGGCAGCCCAGTGTGGCTACTGCATTCCAGGCATGTTGCTCTCTGCTAAAGCGATGATAGATGAAAATCCTACGTTGAGTCGCCAACAGATTCGAGAACAGATGGCTGGCAACTTATGTCGCTGCACGGGATATACAAAGATTCTTCAGGCAATTGAAAGGGTGGTGGACAGTGAGTGATAGAAGCTTCAATGTTATCGGCAGCTCCATCCGCAAAGTGGATGCCGTCAGTAAAGTGACGGGACAAACTATCTACGCTGGTGACATAGAGCTACCACGCATGTTGCACTGCAAATTATTACGCAGTACGCAGCCCCATGCCCGTATTGAAACAAGCAATACCGCTACGGCAAAAACCATGCCAGGTGTTGTCGCAGTGATCACTGGCGCTGATTTGCCAAAACCCTATGGCCTGCTGACGGCAAGTAAAGACGAACATCCGCTGGCTGTCGACAAAGTACGTTTTGTGGGCGATCCGGTCACTGCTGTCGCAGCGATAGATGAAACAAGTGCGGAAGCGGCGCTGGAACAGATCCTCGTGAATTATGCACCACTCCAGCCAGTGATGACAATCACAGAGGGCGTTGCCGTTCCCCAAGATGAACCCATTCATCCCTACGGAGAATGTCATAACATTCAGAAGATGCTGGCTTTGCAATTTGGTGATGTGGAGCAGGGGTTTGCCGATGCCGACTGGGTGCAAGAAGATCTCTTCTTTTATGAAGGCAACACTCATTTACCCCTGGAAGAACATGCTGCCGTTGCCCAGTATGAGGCCAATGGCAAGCTGACCCTTTGGAGTTCGACCCAGACGCCGCACTATCTGCATCGGGCGCTGGCCAGCTATTTTGATCTGCCACCGAGTCGCGTGCGCGTCATTGCGCCGCCCACAGGTGGTGGCTTTGGCGGCAAAGCGGAACCGTTGAACCATGAGTTTGTTGTGGCGAAATTGGCTATGCTCACAGGGCGTCCCGTCAAGATTGTGCTGACACGCGAGGAAGTCTTCTACGTACATCGTGGTCGCCATCCAGTCTTGATGCACATGAAAACTGGGGTGAAGCGGGATGGTGCGATGACCGCTATGGCCTTTGAATCGATCTTGGATGGGGGTGCCTATGGTAGTTATGGGATTGTTACCACCCATTACACAGGTGCGCTACAAACTGTCACCTATAATGTACCGACCTATCGATTTCATGGGGCGCGACTCTTTACCAATAAACCGCCTTGTGGACCTAAACGAGGACATGGCACACCCCAACCGCGTTTTGCTTTAGAGATCCAGCTCGATAAGATCGCGGAAAAATTAGACGTCAACCCCTTGGATTTACGACTCAACCATCTGGCACAGCCCAATTCACAAACAGCAAATCATCTGACAATTACGACGAATGGCCTTGGTGCCTGTCTGCAAGCTGTAGCAGAACGTGCCGCTTATCGGGATCGCTACGGGCAGTTGCCAATCGGCAAGGGATTGGGGCTAGCGGTTGGTGCGTATGTAACCGGCGCAGCCCGTCCTATCTATGCCAATCAGATGCCCCACTCTGGTGTGCAGATTTTGCTGGATCGAGGGGGCGGTGTCACCATCTTCTGCGGCAGTACAGATATCGGTCAGGGTTCAGATAGCGTGCTGGCCATGATTGTGGCAGAAGAATTGGGCTTAACGGTGGATGACATACATGTTGTGACATCTGATACTGCCCTGACACCGGTTGATTTGGGCAGTTTTTCCAGCCGGGTTACATTAATGGCAGGCAATGCAACATTGGCGGCTGTGCGTCAGGTGAAAGTCAAGCTGTTGAGAACCGCGTCCAGGGTGCTCAAAGTGGAGCAGGCTCAGTTGGCGATGCGTGATCAGCAAATATTCTGTACAAAAAATGAAAAACGCCGCATTACGTTTAGCAATTTGGTCAAGCTGGCCGAAGCAGAGCATGGCACGCTTGGTGCAACTGGCAGTTATACGCCTCCGGACCGGGGCGGCGACTACAAAGGCTCTGGTCTCGGTCCCACCCCTGCGTACAGCTATTCGGCTTGCATCGCAGAGGTACAGGTGGATGTTGAAACGGCGGCGTTGGTGGTGGAAAAAATCTGGCTGGCCCATGATATTGGACGGGCGATCAATCCCACGCTCGTTGAAGGGCAGATCGAAGGCAGTGTCTACATGGGTTTGGGGGAAGTGTTGATGGAGGAGCAGGTTTTTCGCCGAGGTCTACACAAAGCGCCCTCCATGCTGGATTACAAAAGCTCCACTTTTTTGGAAATGCCAGAAATTGAATCGATTTTGATTGAGACGCATGATCCAGAAGGGCCTTATGGGGCCAAAGAAGTAGGCCAAGGACCTTTGCTGCCCGTCATGCCAGCGGTTGCCAATGCGGTCTATGATGCGGTTGGTGTGCGTATTGATGAAACGCCAATTACACCCGCAAAAATTCTTAAAGCGCTCCAATTAAAGGCCAAAGGAGAAGTCGCCCGTATTGGGCCAACGCACCTACCCCAAGTCCCCTATCCAGAGTCATTATGTGTTGAGTCACAGTGGGGCGAAACCGCTCGCGTCTCTAGAAGCTAGCCATTCACAGCAGGAGCCGTGTATGATCCGTCTACCACCATTTACTTATCTATCTCCTCGCAATCTAGAGGAAGCGATCGATCTGCTTGGCGAACACCAAACGGATGCCATGCTGGTGGCTGGCGGCACCGATCTCTATCCTGGCATGAAACGACGGCTCTTTACGCCTAGCAAGTTAATTGCCCTGCGGCAGCTGTCCGAGCTGAAACAGCTATCGGTCAACCAAGATAGGAAGGGGGCGACCCTTGGCGCAGGTCTGACCCTCACACAGGTAGCAACCCACCCGCCCATTATGCAGAACTATCCGGCGTTGGCTGCGGCGGCGGGACTTGTGTCAACTCCTCAATTGCGCAATATGGGTACCCTTGGGGGCAATCTCTGTATTGATACCCGTTGCACATACTACAATCAGAGTGAATCCTGGCGCCAGGCATTGGGGTATTGTATGAAAAAAGAGGGCCATATTTGCTGGGTGGCACCGGGCAGCGCACGCTGTTTGGCAATTCAATCATCCGATACGGCACCCGTCCTGATTGCACTGGGAGCTCAAGTACGACTGGTGGGTCCAGATGGTGAACGCTGGTTGCCGGTTGAAGCACTCTATCAGAACGATGGCATCGACTACATAACGAAGCAACAGGATGAAATTTTGGTTGAGATTAGGCTACCGCCGTCACGAGGAATAGGTGCGACCTATCATAAATTGCGCCGGCGTGGTTCTTTTGACTTCCCCATCTTGAGTGTAACGGTTGCTCTTCGCCAACAAAAAGATGGAATATGCACACAGGCGCGGATTGTGTTGGGCGCGGTTGCCTCTGCACCGCTACGAGCAATAGAGGCAGAAGAATATTTAATCGGCACAAAACTCACCGACGATGTGATTGAGGATGCAGCACAGCAGATCTTTCAGATTGCCAAACCACTTGATAATACCGATATGACGCTTGCTTACCGCAAACAGATGGCTCGCATCTATGTAGCGAAAGCCTTGCGTGAGGCTCAACAAACACAAGAATAGGACAAGATTATGCAAGTTCGGGAAGTAATTTTGAACCATTTGGCCGCCGTGGTCGAGGAGCATTCACCCCTTCCTTTCCCAGATGATGTCGATGATGACATGCAATTGAATGAATTCTGGTTGGATTCTGTGGCGCTAGTCGAACTGGTCACGGCGATCGAAAAGGAAATTGGCTTTATTCCCACTGAAATCTTGCACGGCATTGCCTTTCCAAAAACGATCGGTGAGTTGATTACCGCCTATGAGAATGAATGATATGTCATCATCTTTGAATAAACCATCAAGATTGGTGAACAGTAAAAGTAGCGCCCAAACAATAGCGAGGGAAGCGATTGCCATTGTTGGTTTAGCGGGGCGGTATCCACAAGCCGAGAATTTGAGGGAGTTTTGGGAGAACCTGAGGCAAGGCCGAGACTGTATCACGGAGATTCCGCCAGAACGCTGGGATTATCGACACTATTTTGATAAGGATAAAAATGCAGCGGGAAAAAGCTACAGCAAATGGGCCGGTTTTATGGCTGATGTAGATAAATTTGACCCGCTTTTCTTTCATATCTCGCCACATGAGGCCGCCATGTTGGATCCGCAGGAACGGCTGTTCTTGGAGACAGTGTGGGCCGCGGTAGAGGATGCTGGCTACAGTCGGTCAACGCTGGCAAAGGTGCGGCAAATTGGTGTTTTTGTGGGCGTGATGAATGTGGACTATAGTCGCATCAGCACCGAAGCCTGGGCCAATGGTTCAGACCACGATGAGCGGGCGTATCTCTGGTCCATTGCGAATCGGGTTTCCTATATCTTTGATTGGCGGGGTCCGAGCCTGGTTGTTGATACGGCGTGTGCCGCCTCCTTGACAGCGATTCATTTGGCCTGCGCAAGCATCAAACGAGGCGAATGCAAATTGGCCGTCGCGGGTGGGGTGAATCTGATCCTGCACCCTCAGCAGCATGTGATTGAGTCGAAGATGAAAATGCATTCGACACAAGGTAGGTGTAGACCTTTTGCCCAGGATGCGGACGGAATTGTGGATGGTGAGGGGGTGGGAGCGGTTCTACTCAGACCCCTGGCAGATGCTGTTGAAGCGGGTGACCACATTTATGGCATCATCAAGGGGAGTGGCATAAACACAGACGGTAGGACTGCCAGCTACATGGTGCCCAGCTTTGAGGCACAGGCAGCCTTAATTCGAACAGTCTTAACCGCGGCTGACATCGATGCACGCACCATCAGTTACGTCGAGGCGCATGGCACGGGGACGGTGATTGGCGATCCGGTCGAGATCCGCGGCTTAACCGAGGCATTTGGTGCCGACCAGATCGAAAGTCAGACATGCGCCATTGGCTCGGTCAAATCAAACATCGGCCATTTAGAATCGGCGGCAGGGATAGCCAGTTTGACAAAAGTGCTGTTGCAGATGAAATACCAGCAACTGGTCCCCTCGCTGCATGCAGAAAATCTAAACCCCCGGATTGATTTTGGTGCAACGCCATTTAAAGTGCAAGGGACGCTGGCGGAATGGAAACGGCCTGTGGTTGAGATTGATGGTGAGGTAAAAGAATATCCGCGCCGCGCAGGCATTAGCTCCTTTGGGGCGGGCGGGGCCAACGCTCATCTAGTGGTAGAAGAATATGAGGGAGTAGAGCGGCAAAGTGGCCCAGCAGACCCCTCAGTGGCAAAGCTGCAGGGTAACTCTGACAGTGAGCAGCCGCAGGTGATTGTGCTCTCGGCCAAGAATGAGGAACGGCTACGGGAATATGCCCATAGGCTGCTGGTCTATTTGGAGCAGGCATCTGCACCGAATCCAGGTAGACAAGAATCCGATGCAACAGTAGGCTCCCCAACTATCCAGCACACCCTATGCGAGATGGTGGCTGAGCTCCTTAGCATTGACATCATTGAGCTTGAGGTGGAGCAGAGCTTTGCCGAGTGCGGACTGGATGCAGTGCAGCTGAGTCGCTTGCAAACGATGGTGGAAGAGCGGTATGGCTGCGAACTGCCGAGAATGCTCTTTGCCGCAGGCACGATGGTGAAGGATGTGGCGCAACGCATCTCTGCCTTGACGTCGGCAGTCGCGGATGGCGAACACAGACAGCAAGCGCCTTTACAGAAAGGTCTATGCTTGGCGAGTATGGCCTACACCTTGCAGGTAGGACGAGAGGCAATGGAGGAGCGTTTGGCAATTGTTGTCTCTCGGATTGACGAATTGATCGAGCTGTTGCGCAAGTACAAACAGAAAGCAAATGCCATCGGTCCTGTTTATCGGGGGAATATCAAAGCGAGTCAAGAGACAATCGGAATGCTGGTGGAAGGTACGGCAGGAGAAGCGTATATCAAGGTGGTGGTGGACAACCGAGAATACGATAAAGTAGCTCAACTTTGGGTATCAGGCGTCGAGATAGATTGGCAGTTAGGCTCATGAATGAAAATAGGTGAAATGGGAGTCAATGAGAGAGCGAAGAAAGGAGTCATTGACAAATTTGAGATTGTGAGTCCATTCAAAGATGGCAACATATTGGGCAAGATAACGTTTATGAACACCCCGAAAGGGACGCAGAAAATTGCGTAGACCAGTCCAAATGCCTTCCATGGTGTTGCAGTGAACTTCCCGAATGCCGTCGCCATCATCATCGCGAGCCCATTCGTACCGGGAGTGACAAACAGTGGCATGAGAGCGACCAGTCTCCGCAATGGGATTGTAGGCGTTGCACTCGTCGGTATAGAGAGTGGTGCCAGGGGAGAGAGCAAGCAACAACTAAAGGAACAATGGTTGCTTGTTGTGTGTTGTCACAGACCGTGAACTGGACTTGGCCAGAGGTTCGTCCCACAACGCCCAGAATCGGTGGTCGGTCGTTCTCCATCGTCCCTCGTCCACGGCGCTTGTTGGCTCGAGGTCTGGGCGGGTCATCTGGATCGGGATGGTAATCGCCTTTCTCTCCTGCATTCTGGTACAGTTCATCGGCTTCAGCTACAGAATCGCGAAAAAGGGGGAAGCGGCTGCGGCTTGGAGCAACGCCGTATTCTGGATCCGATGGCGACGCTCCAACAACGTACTATAGTTCAGAGACAGTTCCTCTGATAGATGCAGCGTTGGTGTCCCTTGAATGATGCCTCGCATCACTAAGACTATCGTCACACAATTGTAATGCGTTCCAGACCAGACTGTATTCGTAAAGGCATCGTATACTTTGCCGCATTCTCGGCATCTGTACTTATTCACCGGGGCTCGCTCTCGACTGTGAGGCGCTTGCCCTTCTGGCAATCTATGTCCATCTGGACATTGCATCCCTTCTGGATGCAAGATCTCTAACAATCTCTCATAACAGCCTTCTTCGCTCATCAGTTCTTGGATCGGATATCGCATTTTCATGGCTTTTTCTCTTTTTTTTTCTCATTGACCTCTTTCCTATTTTACTTTACTTTCTGGTAAAAGAAAGAGATGAGGTGAGAAATGTGACAAAAGCGGTTAGCAGTTCATCCTAAAGGTAGAGAACCCAAAAAGGAGGAAGGAATGCTAACCGCGCCAGAAATAACTATAGCAGTACTGATGAATGTATTGCAAGTAACGCCGATGGGAACAAACGTAAATGTAATGCGTCTGATGTGGGCAATGCTGAATGGGTCGTTTCTGAAAAGTCGAGGAGCAATCCATAGCGCATTGAAAGAAAGCGGGTTTGAAGATGAGGAGCTCCGGCGAAGCTGGTGGAGCTTTCGATATGGATCATGGGATATCACAAGTCTGCTGGGGTCGTGGCAAGAAGAAGTGGAAAGGGGGAATGGGAGGCAAAAAAGTTAGAAGGGTACCGAGTGAAAAGCATAGATATCACAGGGTTCTGGCGACCGAAGCTGCAAGGGAAAGTGAACCGACTCTATAACTCAACGGTTCGTCGGGCATTGCCCGCGCTCATCTTTGGAGTGATGATAAGCTCGGGGGAGATAGGCGGGAAGCGAGTGCCACTGCTCAAGGCAATCATGAGATGCACGGTTGGAACAAAGGAAAGTGAGTTTCGGAAAAAGCTGCTGACAGAGACGAAGAAATCACTGGAGTCAGACGAAGTGGCGGTGGTCGATGCCGGGTTTACAATCAGAGAAATGCTAGAATAGCGGCATAGACCGATTTGTCCTGCGGGAAGCCATTAACTGCACAGTGCGCCGCAATGAGTTCCCCAAACGCAAAGAAAAAGGCAGACCACCTGAATATGGTGATATTGTGCGTCCGCTCTCTCGCAGCTATAAGGAAAGCGACTCGAGGCTACAACTCCGGACTCGTCTGGTCGCTTTCTCTATAGTGGTCGCCTGATTTGCTATCAAGCATGGCACAATCTCGTCCCCAGAACAACCAAGGTGGATACAGCCAACCGTACCTACTCGATTTACGTCATTCAGGATCCGGCCTACAACACACCTTTGGTTTTGGCGACCGTTATGACTTTGCAGCCTGAAACCATTTATCTTGTCTACCTGGAACGCTGGCCTGTTGAACCTCCCCCCTTGGCTTCCAAGCAGATGATTGGCTTACATCGTCAATTTGTTCATGCCGATGAGGCTTGTTTCCGCTTACCTGAACTGGGGCTGCTTGCTGGCAATCTTCTTTCCCATTTAGCCGCTTCTCTTCCTCCCATACCGACTGGCTACTGGGATCGAGCCTCAATCCACTCCCGGCAGGCTGCGCCGTGTTCTCTCGAGTGCTCTTTTCCAACTCCTGACCAACTCGATCCTGACTTTCGGAAAAAGGCCTCGGTTTCACACCATTTACCTAAAGGCGTTCTCGCTCATCGCCGCCTCAATGCCGCTGCTTAAACTAGCCGAGCACTATTTTACATTTTATCCCGTTTTTCAGGGTGGATTCTTTTCCGCCCTTTCGGTTTGCCCTTTGTCACTCAAGCCTTTACCAGAAAGTAAAGTATTTTACATACTTTTCACCTACTTTCATATATGAGCCGGCAGTTATTAGATGGTCACCAGATTCCACAGCGTATCTCGCTACCAACTTATCCCTTTGCCAGGGAGCGCTACTGGATACCCGAATCTACAATCTTGGATAGCGCGGATAATAGACGTGGCCTGCATAGCGTAAATTCTATCCCAAAGCTGCATCCGCTGGTTCATCAAAACGTTTCCACACTCACCGAGCAGTGCTTTCGCACCAACTTCACTGGCAATGAGTTCTTCCTGAGAGATCACCAGGTTCAGGGAGAATCTGTTCTGCCTGGCGTGGCTTATCTGGAGATGGCCCGAGCCGCGACAGAGATGGCTGTCAAAGATGGACGAGCCACGCAACTGAAGGATGTGGTTTGGATCAGACCGCTGGTTGTGCAGGATGAACCACAAGATGTGCAACTTGGATTATACCCAGAAGAGAATGGCGAAATCGCTTTTGGGTGAGCAGTGGGAGTTTGCCCGAGCCATTGATTCATAGCCAGGGCAAGGTGATTCTGGGAGAGATATCCTTGCCTGAGTCGCTCGATATTCCTGCCATTGTGGCCCGCTGTCCCACTATAGTTGGAGAGAAAGTGTGCTACCAAAACTTTGCCACCCAAGGACTGGACTATGGTCCCACTTTCCAAGGAGTCATCCAGATTCAGGCCAACGAAGAAGAAGCATTGGCGCACATTCAGCGCCACCCGCGATGACCGATAGGAGGTATGGACTCCATCCGAGTCTGATGGATGCAGCCTTGCAGGCAACCATCGGCCTGACCTTTGCCCAAGAGCGCCAGGATGAACAAGGTCTCTATCTCCCCTTTGCCGTGCAGAGCGTCAATATGTATAGAAACCTACCGGAGATTGGATACGCTTACGTTCGGTTCTGTGGGAGTGAGTTAGAGAACAATATGGTTAGGTATGATGTGACGTTGACCGATGCGGAGGGCGTCATCTGTGTCATGCTCAAGGGAGTTACGGTAGGGCCGTCACACCACAGACCGCAGAAACGACAATTCTCTACAGTACACCAACATGGCAGGTCCAAGCAGTAGATGAAGGGAGAATGATGCCCATGATGCGCCAGCGGATCACACCCTCTTCCTGATTGGGTTAGAAGAGGATGCAGTTGACTCCGTCAGAATCGCCTGTGCCCCATCGATGTCGTGACGCTTTCTGTGAACAGCTCGAAGGCAGAAGAGCATAAAGCAATGGCTGCATAGCGGCTGGACGCACCTCAAAGGGATTGTGGAGAACCCTCCCAAACTAGGGCATCAGATTTTGGTGGTGGCGGCAGACAGCGTAGCGCCTCATCTCTATGCACCACTCGTGGGGCTGCTAAAACAACCAGACTGGAACAGCCGAAGATATTCGGGAAAGTGCTCACCGTTGCCCAGTCAGATGCCAGTATGCTGGTCTCTCGGCTACGAGCAGAGATGCAAATGGGCAACTTCGGTACCGTTGAAGAGATCCGCTATGGCCAAACTGATGGTAGAGAAGTCAAGACCTTAACCGAAATTGCACTGGATACTGATGTGGAGACAGCCTATCTCAAACCTGGAGGCGTCTACTGGATACCAGGTGGCATGGGGGGTCTGGGGCGACTTTTTGCGCAGCACTTGCTCGAGACATCTCAATTTGAGAAAGGTGAGGGAATCACCCTGATCCTCACTGGACGCTCCTCGCTGGATGCAGCGGAGGAGCAACTCTTGGCAGAATTGAATACCAAGGGCTCCACCGTCGTTTACCTGCAAGCCGACATCAGCCAACCAGAAGCTGTCGAAGGGGTCGTAGAGCGTATGGAAGAAGCGTACGGACAAATCAACGGCATCATCCACAGTGCGGGCGTGCTGCGCGATAGCTTCATCATCAACAAGACCGAGGAAGAGATCGAAGCCGTGCTGGGCCCCAAAGTAGATGGCATCCTCAACATCGATGCCAGTACCCAGGATATGCCACTGGACTTTGTGGTGCTCTTCTCTTCGATCGCTGGCGTCATGGGCAATGTCGGTCAAGCCGATTACGCTGCGGCCAACGCCTTTTTGGACACCTTTGCCGACCACCGCCAAGCCTTGGTCGCGGCGAACGAGCGTTCAGGACGCACCCTCTCCATCAACTGGCCCCTGTGGGATGAGGGCGGTATGTCGGTGGATGAAGAAACTGCAATGCGGCTGACCCGCGAACTGGGACTGACTGCGCTGGAAACGTCAGCCGGACTGGCAGCCTTTGATTTTGCATTAACTCACGCAGATGTCACCCAATTGTTGGTGACCAGCGGCAATCAGCAACAGATCAACGCCTATCTAACCGGAGCTGGCCGAAAACGAAGTGTGGGTAACGCCCAACCCATCGAATTATCCATGGCTGAAGAGAAGCAGCTATTCGAGGCCACCGAACGCTATCTCAAGGAGCTGCTCTCGGATACCCTCAAACTGCCAGCCGCGCGTATGGATGCGAACGCATCTTGGCGCGATATGGCTGACTCAATCTTGGCCTTGAGCTTGACGCACCAGTTGGAGCAGCACTTTGGCGAATTGCCCAAGACTCTCTTCTTTGAGTATCAGACCCTGACCGACCTGACCACCTACTTTGTGGATGCCTATCCCACTCAGCTACAAATGGCTTTGGGGTGGGGAGTAGAGGGATTCGGGAGTAAGGGCAGGCGATCATTGAGACAACTGCTTCTGACTCGATATCCTATTCTGCCACGAGCAA
>JAHBNG010000136.1 GCA_019217005.1 Chloroflexi bacterium TSY | reverse complement strand
GTCCCAATGGTGAATCCATCGTGAGCGGCGGTAGAGACCAGACTGTGCGTCTCTGGGATGCACGGAGCGGCCAATGTCAACAAGTATTGCATGGACACACAGATGAAGTCTGGTGTACAGTATTCAGCTCTGACGGAAAGAGCATTGCGAGTTGTGGTGCCGATGGAACCATTCGGCTTTGGGATGTGGCCAGCGATCAATGCCGACAAACATTGAGTGGTCACACCAATATGGTCGGAGGGATTGAGTTCAGTCCCGACGGTTTAACACTGGCCAGCGGGAGTCTGGACAACACAATTCGTCTCTGGAATCCCCACTCTGCGCACTGCCGTCAGACAATACGCGGATATCCCTGTAAAATTTTTGGCACTGCCTTTAGCCCAAATGGTTCGATAGTTGCCAGCGGCGGTGACGATGCGGTTCTGCGTGTGTGGACCCTATGTGATGACGCCAAACAACAGCCGCTCCTCGCGAGTCTCAATGGTCATACTGAAACCATAAATGCTGTCACCTTCAGTCCAGACGGTTCAATGATCGCAAGTGGTGGTTCGGACAACACCGTCCGGCTCTGGGAGACGACAACGCTTCAGTCCACAAATCGTCCGCTCTATGTGCTGGACGGTCATCCAACAAGTGTGACATCTGTTGCCTTTAGTCCAGATAGTCGATTTGTGGCCAGTGTCAGCGCTGGTATTGGCATCCATATTTGGGACGCATCGACCGGCCAACGATGCCATCAGTTGGCACATGAAAGACTCACATGCGCCATGTTTAGCCCGACGGGTCCTCATCTGATCAGTGCAGGTCACTATGGCGTCATTCGCGTGTGGAATATTGAGACGGGCCAATGCATGCGAGAATTCCCGGTAGAGGGTGACGGCATGGAGGTAATTGCGATGAAGAGAGACGGGAATTGGATCGTAGCTCCTTGTCTGGACGGTCGCATTCGAATTTTGAACATGAACACCGGAGAGATAGACCAGGAATTCTGTGAACATACAGCGTTCATCTACTCCATCGCTTACAGCCCCACGGAAGATATTGTCGTCCATAGTGGCATGGATCAGATGATGGTTCTCTGGAGCAGTCGCAGCGGTCAACGCTTAAAAACGTTCGAACATCCCCATTCAGGTGTCGTCACGTCTCTTTCTTTTAGCCCAGATGGCAAAACCTTTCTCAGCAGTGCCGCCGAAGACACGCTCAAACTGTGGGATGTGGCAACAGGTGAATGCATCAAAGAACTTCAACCCGAGCGACCCTATGCGGGGACGAATATCACTGGCGTAACAGGGATTAGCAATGCGCAGCGAGGGATGTTGAAGGCATTGGGGGCGGTTGAAGAATCATGAGCAACGACCTAAAGATAGAGATATTGGGTACGCCTCAAATCATTCTGCATGGGGAACCGATTACTGCTCAACTGCGCGGGAAAGCCCAAGCCTTGCTCTTCTTTTTGGCTGTGACCCAACGTCCCCATAACCGTGAAGTGCTGTCTTCTCTCTTGTGGCCAGAGGCATCCACTGCCCAAGCCAGCAAGAACCTACGCAACCGGCTCTCGGAATTGCGCAAGCTGCGGGGAGATTACCTGACCATCACGCGCCAGACGGTTGCGTTCAATTTAACAAGCAACTATTGGCTCGATGTAGCGCTCTTTCCAGAGGGTTCGGAAGATCATAATTTGCCCCTAACACAAGACGAGTTGAGACAATACCAAGAGGCGATTCAGCACTATCAAGGAGATTTCCTGGAAGGATTCCACGTTGGAGAGGCGATCACCTTTGAGGAATGGGTCACCGTACAGCGTGAACAGTTTCGGGAACGGATGTTGACGACGCTCTGGATGTTGGCGACGCACTATCATGACCACGCGAACTATGCGGAAGGGCTACGGTATTGTACGCGCTTGTTGGAGATGGATCCCTGGAACGAAGATGCCCATCGCCTGAAGATGATTATGCTGGCCGAAAGTGGTCAACGCCACGCTGCATTTGCCCAGTATGAGACCTGTCGTCGTATTTTGGCTGACGAATTTGGTGTCGCACCGACAGCCGAAACCCAGCGAGTCTATGAGCAGATCCACAGTGGAGAATTTGCCGCGACTCACTCTCCCGTGCAGGATAATAAATTTGCCAACACGCGGGTCATCCCATCTTCTCCCAATCAAGAACAGCCCCAACAACGTGATGCAGGGTCACTCAACCAAGATGCATCCTTTGGGCAAGAGGCTCCACAGCGCTTACTTGATTTAATCGAAATGCCTGAAGTCGAAGCATTCTACGGACGCCAGGAAGAACTGAGCTACCTGAACAAATGGATTGTTCAAGAAGAGAGCCGCCTCGTCACGATCTTGGGCATTGGGGGGCAGGGGAAGACGGCGTTGGCCGCGTACTTCGTTGACAAGGTGACGAGGTGGGAGGGTGACAAGGTGAATGAAGAATTAAGTCACCCCCCCACCTTGTTACCCTCTCACCCTTTCACACGCGTTATCTGGCGTTCCGTCCTCAACGCCCCACCCCTCAGCACAATCCTGCACGAATGCCTGAAGTTTCTCTCTGCACAAGAGGTGGCGGAACTACCTGAAACGCTCGATGAACAACTGCGTCTACTGCTCCAACTTCTGAACCAGCAGCGCTGCCTGCTGATTCTCGACAACCTAGAGAGCATCATGCAAGCGACGGTCTCTGAGGAGCGGCCTGCGGCAGGCTATTATCGGGATGGCTATGAAGAGTACGGGCAGCTTTTCAAACGCATTGCTACAAGCCCGCATCAGAGCTGCTTGCTGCTGACCAGCCGTGAAAAGCCCAAAGAGATCTCTCTGCTGGAAACAGGTAATCATGCTGTCTACTCCCTACAGTTGGAGGGGTTGCCAAAGGATGCTGGACAAGCCATGTTGCACGGTCATGGGATTCAAGATGGTGAGGACGTGATTGATCAACTGGTGAAACGCTACTCGGGCAATCCGTTGGCACTCAAACTGGTAGCAGCGACAATCGAAGAGCTCTATTTTGGAGACACTGAGAGTCTATTGGCGGAGGAAACGCTCATCTTTGGTGATATTCAAGATGTTCTAGAGCAACACTTTGCGCGCCTATCCCTTCTGGAGGAGGAGCTCTTACTCTGGTTGGCCGTGGAACGCGAACCGGTCTCGGCCGAAATCCTCTGGTCAAATCTCGTTCAGCCCCCGCCAAGACGTACTTTCCTGGAGGCCCTGCGCTCGCTCCAACAGCGTTCGCTCTTGGAAATGCACAAGACGCCCCGCCTGATTTCTAGCCCAAATCAGGCGGCGAGTACGCGCTTTGCCTTGCAAAACGTCGTGATGGAGTATACAACGGATACGCTTGTGGCGCAGATGCGTCATGCCATCCAAGACGGAGAGTTGGAGCAAGTCCAGCGTCATGCCTTGCTAAAAGCACAGTCGTATGAATATGTACGAGACAGCCAGAGACGCCTAATCTTGAACCCAGTTGCAGAGCAGTTAACAAACCAACATGGCAAGGAGAGCGCCAGCCAAAAACTAGCGCGACTGCTCAGCCAGACACAAGCTGCTGGCCAAAGAGTATCAGGCTATACAGGGGTCAATATTCTGCATCTCTGGCAACAGATGGGCGTTGACCTGCGCGGACGAGATTTCTCCCAATGCTGTCTGTGGCAGGCTGATCTACAGAAAGGTCACTTACCGGAAGTCAATCTAAGCTACGCCGATCTTACCAACGCAATTATTACCGAGAGATTGGGGTCTGTTCACCGCGTTGTTTTTAGTCCAGACAATCAGTTTGTCATTACCTCAAGCTATGATGGCATGGTTCATATATGGCAGGCGGTGGATGGTCAATCCTATGCCATCTGGCAGGCTGATAGAACAGCTTGCCACGCAGTGGCCGTTAGCCCAGTTGGTCAGATGGTCGTCACTGGCACCAATAGTCAACTGGTTAAAGTTTGGGATATCTCTGCGGTAGCAGAAACTGGGCAGGGTCGACTTCTCCACACCCTCCGCGCCCATCCTGACGTACTCTTTGACCTTGTGTTTAGTCCTGATAGTCGCCTGCTCGCTTCCGCCAGCGAGGACGCCACAATTTGTCTATGGGATCTGGCAAGCGGCGAATTGCTCTCGATCTTGACCGAGCAAACAGGGACAGTCTATTCAATTGCCTTTGGTACAACACGCCATGGAGACCAGCAGATGCTGGCCAGTGCCAGTCAAGATGGAACCATTCGACTCTGGACGAGCAGTGGAAAGGAGCCGTTTGAACATCGGCTATTGACCGAGCACACAGCCTCAGTCACGGCTGTCGATTTCAGTCCCGATGGTGACTATCTCGTATACGGCAGCAACGACCATACGGTGTATCTCTGGGATATACGAAACGGCACACGGCGACAAATGATGCGTGGACATACAGATTCGGTCAATTGCACCGCCTTTAGTCCCGATGGGAAAAGCATCGCAAGTAGCAGTGCCGATGCAACTATTCGTCTCTGGGACGTTGCCAGCGGTCAGTGCTATCAGACAATGAGCGGTCACACAGATCTAATCGGCGGAGTTGCGTTTAGCCCAGACGGCTCGATGTTGGCCAGCGCAAGTACAGACAACACCGTACGCCTGTGGAATCCTCACACTGCTCACTGTCGGCTGACGTTGCGCGGCTATCCCCGCAATGTACGCGGTACTGCCATTAGCCCAGATGGTTCGATGGTTGCCAGCGGGGGTGATGATGCCATTTTACGGTTGTGGGCCTTACCTGAAAACCTTCAAGAGCAGCTGGATCCTGTCAATCTCACGGGCCATACCAGAGCAATCTATGCAGTGGCCTTCAGCCCAGATGGCTCAATGGTTGCCAGCAGCAGTATGGATAACAGCGTCCGCCTCTGGGAGACAGCAACGCTTCAACAAACCGGGCGTCCTCGCTATGTACTGGACGGTCATCCGACATTTGTATCTTCTGTCAGCTTCAGCCCGGATAGTCAATCCGTGGCCAGCATCAGCAGCGGTATCGGCATTTACATTTGGCATGTCTCCACGGGGCAGCTTCGTCATAGACTCGACCATGAACGTCTCGTCCATGCTTTATTTGGTCTGACGAGAGGGTCTTTGATCAGCGCGGGTCGCGATGGGGCCATTTGCCTCTGGAATATCGACACGGGTCAATGTCTGCGTCGACTTCAGATAGAGGATGGCGGCATCCACAAAATCGTGATGAACAAAGAAGGCACATGGATCGCAGCCGCTTGTCTGGATGGTCGGATTCGGTTTTTGAACACTGACACAGGAGAGGTCGACCAGGTACTTGGTGAACATACAGGAATGGTCTTCGCAATAGCCCATAGTCCCACTGATGATATCGTTGTCAGTGGGGGCCTGGATCATAGGATGATTCTTTGGAACACTCGTAGCGGTCAACGCTTAAGAACGTACGAACACCCCCATGCTGGTGTTATCCTGTCGGTTTGTTTTAGCCCAGATGGGCAAACCTTTCTCAGCAGTGCCGCCGAGGATACGCTCAAGCTGTGGGATGTGGCAACGGGTGAATGCATCAGAGAGTTTCGACCCGAGCGTCCGTATGCGGGGATGAATATCACGGGCGTGACGGGGATTACCAATGCGCAACGGGGAATGCTGAAGGCGTTGGGGGCGGTTGAAAAATCATGAGCAATGACCTAAAGATAAGCCTACTGGGCACACCCCAAATCATGCTACATGGAGAACCCATTACTGGGCGGCTCCGCGGGAAAGCCCAAGCCTTACTCTTCTTTTTGGCTGTGACTCAACGTCCGCATAATCGTGAAGTGCTCTCCTCCCTTCTATGGCCGGAAGCTTCCTCTGCTCAAGCCAGCAAGAACCTGCGCAACCGGCTCTCGGAACTGCGCAAGCTGTTGGGGGACTATCTGACGATTACGCGCCAGACAGTTGCGTTCAATTTAACGAGCAACCATTGGCTCGATACAGCACTCTTTCCAGAGAATCCAAAACATGGAAATCCAACGGTCGTAGCAGAGCATGAGCTGGTTCTGACACAAGAAGATTTGACGCGGTACCAAGAGGCAATTCAGTGCTATCGAGGCGCCTTCTTAGAAGGATTTCATGTTCGAGAAGCCGTGACCTTTGATGAGTGGGTCACTGTGCAGCGGGAACAGTTTCGGGAACGGATGTTGACGATGCTTTGGATGTTGGCAACGCACTATCATGACCGCGCTGACTATGGAGAGGGGTTACGTTTTTGTACGCGTCTGCTGGAAGTAGATCTCTTGAACGAAGATGCTCATCGTCTGAAGATGATCATGTTGGCTGAAAGCGGTCAACGCAACGCTGCATTCGCCCAATATGAGACCTGCTGCCAAATCCTGATGGATGAATTTGGTGTCGCACCGACGGCTGAGACCCAGCGAGTCTACGAGCAGATCCGCAGCGGAGCATTGGATACTACACATCCTCCAAGACAGGATCGTGACTTTGCCAATACACAGGTCACTTCGTCTTCTCCCAATCAAGAACAGCCCCATCAATACGAAGCTACGACACCCGATCAGGAGCTATCCTCTGGCCTGGAGGCTCCCCAACGCCTGTTCGATTTAATCGAAATGCCCGAAGTCGAAGCTTTCTATGGTCGCAAAGCAGAACTGAGCCAACTGGACGCGTGGATCGTTCAAGAAGAGAGTCGACTCGTCACGATTCTAGGCATTGGGGGGCAAGGGAAGACGGCGCTGGCTGCGTATTTTGTGGACGAGATGACGAGAGGACCGGAGGAAGAGAGGACTGGAGGAAGAGAGGATTGGAGGACAGGAGGGGCGGATGCAACGGTCTTCCAGTCTTCCAGTCCTCCAGTCTTTCCCGCCTCTTTTTCCCGCATCATCTGGCGCTCCGTGCTCAACGCACCGCCCCTCAGCACAATCCTGCACGACTGGCTGAAGTTTCTCTCTGCACAGGATGTGACGGAACTGCCCGAAATACTGGACGAGCAGTTGCGCTTGCTTCTTGAACTCCTGAACCAGCAGCCCTGCTTGTTGATTCTCGACAACCTAGAGAGCATAATGCAAGCGACGGTATCCGATGAGCGACCAGCAGTGGGCTACTATCGGGATGGTTATGAAGAGTACGGCCAGCTCTTCAAGCGCGTCGCAACGAGCCAGCATCAGAGCTGCTGGCTGCTGACCAGCCGCGAAAAGCCCAAAGAGATTTCGCTGTTGGAAACGGGCAGTCAGGCCGTCCACTCTCTACAGTTGGAAGGATTGCCCGCGGATGCTGGCCAAGCCATGCTACAAGGCCATGGGGTACAAGACGGCGAGGACGTAATTGACCAACTGGTGCAACGCTACTCAGGCAACCCGTTGGCGCTCAAACTGGTGGCAGCCACAATCGACGAACTCTATTTTGGAGATACCGAGAGTCTGCTGGCCGAGGAGACCCTCATCTTTGGTGATATCCAAGACGTCTTGGAGCAACACTTTGCGCGTCTATCCCCTCTGGAAGAGGAGCTCTTGATCTGGCTGGCCGTGGAACGCGAACCGGCTTCGGCGGAGATTCTTTGGTCAAATCTGGTCCAGCCACCTGTCAGGCGTACCTTTCTGGAAGCCCTGCGCTCGCTTCAGCAGCGCTCGCTCTTGGAAATGCGCAAGACGCCTGGTCCCAGGTCTGGCCAAAATCAGGCAGCCAGCACTCGCTTTGCCTTGCAAAATGTCGTGATGGAGTACACGACGGATACGTTCGTCGCGCAGATGTGTCGTGCCATCCAACACGGAGAGCTGGCGCAAGTACAGCGTCACGCCCTGCTGAAAGCGCAGTCGTACGAATATGTACGGGATAGCCAGCGGCGTCTGATCTTGCGCCCAGTTGCCGAGCAGTTCGTCAACCAATCTGGCAAGGAGAACGCTGACCTAAAGTTAGCACAGCTGCTCAACCAGACACGGGCTGCTGGCCTTCGAGCCCCCGGTTATGCAGGAGCTAATGTTCTCCATCTCTGGCAACAAATGGGTGTAGACCTACGTGGACGAAATTTTTCGCACTGTTGTCTTTGGCAAGCTGATCTGCAGAACATTCATCTACCAGAAGTCAATTTGAGTCATGCCAATCTCACCAACACGATCTACACCGAACGCATCGGAGCGATGTTTCGCGTGACCTTCAGTCCAGATAGCAAATTTGTCATTACCTCTACGTACGACGGTATGATCCATATGTGGCACGCCGAGGACGGTCAATCCTATGCCGTCTGGCAGGCGGATCGCATGGCGTGTCACGCCGTAGCGATTAGCCCAGATGGCCAAATGCTAGCCAATGGCACCAATGGCCATCTGGTTCAAGTTTGGGATATTTCGGCTGTGGCAGAGACGGGGCGAGGTCGGCTTCTCTATACCTTGCAGGCCCATTCTGACGTAATCATTGATGTGGCGTTTAGCCCCGATGGGCAACTGCTGGCGAGCGGAGGTGACGATTACACAATTTGCTTATGGGATTTGGCCCGCGGTGAATTGCTCACCACCTTAAAGGGGCATACTGGGATTGTTGAATCACTTGCATTTCGCCCCTTACGCAATGGGCACCAGCAGATGCTGGCAAGTGGTAGCCTGGATGGATCCATCCGTCTCTGGATTTGCTGTGGGGCAGATACATTTGAACAACAGCGGCTATCGAACAAGAGTGCATCTGCGGTTACTTCCGTCGACTTCAGTCCGAATGGTGACCATTTGGTAAGTGCCCACGAAGACAATAATATACATATTTGGGATGTACAGACTGGTACATGTCAACAAGTATTGCGAGGCCACACAAGTAAAGTTCCGAGTGTTTCATTTAGTCTGGACGGCAAGAGCATTGCAAGCGGCGGAGCGAATGCAACGATCCGCATTTGGGATGTAGCCAGTGGTCAGTGCCGCCAAACAATGACCGGTCACACGAATTTTATCGGCGGTATAGCATACAGTCCGGATGGTTCAATGTTGGCTAGCGCTAGCCAGGACAACACGATTCGACTTTGGAATCCTCATTCTGGCCAATGCCGTCAGACGTTACGTGGGTATCCAAATAAAATTTATAGTGCTTCCTTTAGCCCCGATGGCTCGATGATTGCAAGCGGCGGTGATGATGCAGTGTTACGCCTCTGGCGTGTGAATGACGATGCTGACCACGAGCCGATCCCTATCAATCTCGTGGGCCACGTTGGCACAATAAACTGTGTCGCCTTTAGTCCCGATGGTTCACTGCTTGCTAGTGGAAGTGCAGACAAAACTGTCCGGCTTTGGGAGACAGAGACGATTCTGTCAACAGGGCGTCCACGTTATGTATTAGAAGGTCATCCCACGTCTGTACAATCTGTTATTTTTAGCCCGGATAGTCACTTTGTTGTCAGCGTCAGCAGCAGTATCGGCATCTATGTTTGGCATGTCTCTACCGGCCAGCTTTGCCAGAGACTGACCCACGATCGGGTAATCCACGCCGTCTTTAGTCCAACAAATCTGTCGCTATTTAGCGCAGGGTATGATGGCGATATATGCATATGGGACATTGAGACGGGCCAATGTCTGCAACAGTTTCAGTTAGAGGGGGGCGGCATTCGAGAGATTGCGATGAACAAAAACGGGAACAGGATCGCAGCTGCTTGTTTAGACGGCCAGATTCGGATTTTGAATGCTGATACAGGCGAAGTCGATCAAGTACTTGGCAAACATGCAGGACAGGTTTACGCGATCGCCTATAACTTTACTTTCTGGTAAAAGAAAAGAGATGAGAAATGTGACAAAAAGCGGTTAGCAGTTCATCCTAAAGGTAGAGAACCCAAAAAGGAGGAAGGAATGCTAACCGCGCCAGAAATAACTATAGCAGTACTGATGAATGTATTGCAAGTAACGCCGATGGGAACAAACGTAAATGTAATGCGTCTGATGTGGGCAATGCTGAATGGGTCGTTTCTGAAAAGTCGAGGAGCAATCCATAGCGCATTGAAAGAAAGCGGGTTTGAAGATGAGGAGCTCCGGCGAAGCTTTCGATATGGATCATGGGATATCACAAGTCTGCTGGGGTCGTGGCAAGAAGAAGTGGAAAGGGGAATGGGAGGCAAAAAAGTTAGAAGGGTACCGAGTGAAAAGCATAGATATCACAGGGTTCTGGCGACCGAAGCTGCAAGGGAAAGTGAACCGACTCTATAACTCAACGGCTCGTCGGGCATTGCCCGCGCTCATCTTTGGAGTGATGATAAGCTCGGGGGAGATAGGCGGGAAGCGAGTGCCACTGCTCAAGGCAATCATGAGATGCACGGTTGGAACAAAGGAAAGTGAGTTTCGGAAAAAGCTGCTGACAGAGACGAAGAAATCACTGGAGTCAGACGAAGTGGCGGTGGTCGATGCCGGGTTTACAATCAGAGAAATGCTAGAAAGCGGCATAGACCGATTTGTCCTGCGGGAAGCGATTAACTGCACAGTGCGCCGCAATGAGTTCCCCAAACGCAAAGAAAAAAGGCAGACCACCTGAATATGGTGATATTGTGCGTCCGCTCTCTCGCAGCTATAAGGGAAAGCGACTCGAGGCTACAACTCCGGACTCGTCTGGTCGCTTTCTCTATAGTGGTCGCCTGATTTGCTATCAAGCATGGCACAATCTCGTCCCCAGAACAACCAAGGTGGATACAGCCAACCGTACCTACTCGATTTACGTCATTCAGGATCCGGCCTACAACACACCTTTGGTTTTGGCGACCGTTATGACTTTGCAGCCTGAAACCATTTATCTTGTCTACCTGGAACGCTGGCCTGTTGAACCTCCCCCCCTTGGCTTCCAAGCAGATGATTGGCTTACATCGTCAATTTGTTCATGCCGATGAGGCTTGTTTCCGCTTACCTGAACTGGGGCTGCTGGCTGGCAATCTTCTTTCCCATTTAGCCGCTTCTCTTCCTCCCATACCGACTGGCTACTGGGATCGAGAGCCTCAATCCACTCCCGGCAGGCTGCGCCGTGTTCTCTCGAGTGCTCTTTTTCCAACTCCTGACCAACTCGACCCTGACTTTCGGAAAAAGGCCTCGGTTTCACACCATTTCCCTAAAGGCGTTCTCGCTCATCGCCGCCTCAATGCCGCTGCTTAAACTAGCCGAGCACTATTTTTACATTTTATCCCGTTTTTTCAGGGTGGATTCTTTTTTCCGCCCCTTTCGGTTTGCCCTTTGTCACTCAAGCCTTTACCAGAAAGTAAAGTTTAATACGACTGAAGATATGATCGTCAGTGGTGGTCTGGACTATATGATGATTCTCTGGAACGGTCGCAACGGTCAACGCTTAAAAACTTATGAACACCCCCATGCCGGTGTCGTCACGTCTCTCTGCTTTAACCCAGATGGGCAAACTTTTCTCAGCGGTGCGGCCGAAGATACGCTCAAGCTGTGGGATGTGGCGACGGGGGAATGTATTAGAGAGTTTCGCCCCTATTCGGGGATGAATATCACCGGCGTGACGGGGATCAGTAATGCACAGCGGGGAATGTTGAAGGCACTGGGGGCGGTTGAATCATGAGAATAGACATCTAACTGAGTCTACAGGGACAGCGAAAGTCCCAGGAGCTTGCTTCTCTATTTCATTTCTAGAGCCGCCACGTGCTCATTCCAGTAATGATGTGTCTTGGCCGTCACAGTCACAATGCTTTTGACTTCATTGGTGAGGGTGAAGTGGGGACCGACAGGCAGGTAGATGACGTCGTCTTCCCGGCGCACCATGACATTTTCGACAATGATGGCGCGCACCAACCAGATCGCCATCTCCTCATCTTCACACTGTACCCCAATCCAGCCGGGCGTCTCAGACACAAACACGGGCAACCCCGTAATCATTGAGATGCCGCGTTTGATTTCCGCGACGGCAGCGGCATATTTTCCTGGCTCCGCGCAGCACTGTTCAGCGGGGACGGCTTCGAGCAATGTGCCACGATGAGAAGGGCCACCCGCCAACGCCAGCTCACAGAAGGGATTGTCGGGATCATCCACGCCAAAGACCTGATTCCAGGCCACCTGACCGTCGTCATCAAAAACGAGATCGGCTGCCGTCATGGGGGCGGCGCTGACGTCATCGGTACGGCCCTGGTAGCGAGGGGGCAGAATGGCATCTATTTTTTGACTTAACTGTTGGAAGGCGTCTTCATCGTCGGCTCTTTGGCCAGGGAAGCCTTTATCATGCGTGTTCAGTTCCGCAGTCAATTGACGCTCCAACTCCTCCCAGCTGATGGGGAGAAGGCTGCGGTCTTCCAATGCTGTCTCGTGGCAGGCCAAAAGCACGTCAATAAAGGTGGGATGACTTGAGAAGGGGAACGTCAGCACACAGTCAATGTGTAAACTTTCTCCACTCTCCTGGCTGGCTGAATCTTGGTGATTGACGATCGGAGTGAGCGTCTGAAATGGCTCTCCCGGAAACAATAGATAAGGCACAACAACAATCTCTTTGGCACCGAGCGTTTGAGATCGGGTAATCAATTGGCTGACGCTCGGTCTAGTGTTGGATAGAAAGGCAACATCGACCCATCCGAAGGCGTATGCTTCGTAAAGGAGACGGGCCAATTTGGCGACATCACTATTCACATCGGGGTCGGCTGCGCCACGCCCTGTTAAAATAACGGACACTTCTTCGCGGTTGGCCAATGGCGTGTGCGCAGCAATAGCCTCGACGGCCACCGTCCCAACGACGCGCAACCAGGCCGACCAATCCAGCGGTGGACTCACGTGGAATTGAAGAAAGGGCCATCGACGGCTCGCCAAAGTGATCGCTTTAGCCACAGCGTTGTTCTGATATTCGGCAGGGCTGAGAAATAGGGGGACGGTGACAATTCGAACCGCGCCTAGTTGGACGGCGTGCATGATGCCATCTACTAAGGGTTGTCCAAGCTGATCGAGTGAGCAGGCGATCACTGGCTGATCCAGCTGTCTGGATAAGCAATGGGCCAGTTCATCAAACGCCTGACGTTCTTGTTCGTCTCGATAGGTATAGCCGACTAATAGGGTGGCTGTGGGGATATCGTTCATTAGATTTGTCTCTTTACAAGGTTAAAAGGTTGCAGAGTTGCAGGGTTGCAAAGTGATTCACGCGGTCATCTCCTGATCTTCGAAAATGACATCAATAGGAGATCAGCGGGGAGACGCCGTAGGGACATGAGGTCGGGCGGGAGGCGAGATAACCATGTATTTCTACTTTGGGCCGCCCGTCCTCGTGTCCGTCAGATCCGATCCCATCTCTTGGCAGAGACGCTCTGTTCAACAGGACGGACACGAGGATGATGGAAGTATCCGAAGGCATCATGACCCTCTCACGGTGCACCAACCTCATGTCCCTACAATATTCCCAACCCTCACTAATCATTCCGCTGACCCGGTACAGGATCCTCACCTGACGTGCGTGGATCGAGATAGTGTGGTTGAACAAATTTTCCACCTTCTTTTCGCATGGCAAGCCCCGTAATTGCCTCTTGGATAATGCGTAATCCGTTGAGAGCAGTGGTGTAACCAGGATCCCACCCAGGCGAAACCTCGACCAATTCCATCCCGACCACGGGAGTTTCGGCGCACAGACGCCGCGCGATGGGCAATGCCTCACGGATGGTCAAGCCGCCGGGTTCGGGTGTTCCCGTGCCGGGAGCAAAGGCTGGATCTAATGCATCGATATCAAACGAAATGAACACATATTGCGGCCCGTCCAGGGCTTCGGCAATCGCACGATTCATGACCGCCGTAAATCCATCCCGCTCGACCTCCGCCATATAGTGAGAGCGAACGCCGTGTTCGCGCATCCACCTCACATCCGCTTCTCCTGGCGCATAGCCTCGCAAACCAATCTGAATGAAGTTTTTGCCATGTACATGCCCATCTTCAATTAAGCGGCGTACTGGCGTCCCATGCGTGATCGTGTGACCGAATTGATTGTTCCCAGCGTCGTGATGGGCATCGAAGTGGATCACACCCACATTCCCCTTGCCATAACTATCCGTGATGGCCATCACGTCTGGTCGCATCAATGAATGATCGCCGCCGAGAACGATTGGGACCACCTTCTTCATCGTGATTTCAGACACACGTTTACGTATTTCGTCGTGCGATTTTTCGATATCAAAGGGTCCGATTCCAGCATCGCCATAATCCACACATTTGAGGACACTAAAGGGCTTGATCATCACGTATGTATGGGTCAGGACACCTTCCTGCATCGTTGGCCCGTGGGGGACATAACGCTCAGCGGTTCGTAGGGCTCGCGGCCCGTAAGCTGTACCTCGTTGGCCCATCGACATATCAAGCGGTGCGCCAATGATCGCAACGTCTACCTTTCTGCCTGGTGCATCGAGATCATCCGGTGTGAGGCAGACGGGCAACCCCATGAATGTGGGGATACCCGCATAAGCTCCTGAAGTTGCGCCATAGCGGTTCAACTCGATTGGACCAGGCTCCCGCTTCGGCTCGTTCGAACGATCAAATTCTACTTTCCAAATATCACCTTCTGGTCCGGCCATTTTAATCTCTCCTTGTGTCAGAAACATGAAACTGTCCAATATTGCGGTAAGAAAATAATCACTCCACAACACTCGGCTGTCTGCCCAACATCGTGGCGCTACAAGCTTTATCTATAGATTAGCGAGTCACTTTCTTACTGTCTATCTTACTGGGTGAGCGCCCCTGAATAGCCCCAATATTGTCCCCAAGAATGTCCCCAAATCGGTCTTTTTTTGCGCCGCAGACGAAATTGTGCAAACGCAATACTTATGGTTCAACAGGATCTCTGGGGACGACACCACCGATTCATGGACATTAAGAAAATAATCCGGCAAAAAAGTCCAGTCAGCACGCCTCGTGCGGGTGGCGTCCCGTCAAGACCCGCACGAGGCGTGCTCGCTGAACGATTACCGAACTTAATTTTGAATCTTCATAAATCGGTGGCCTTCTTGTCAACCCCCTGAGACCCAAAAAACCCCAAAAAGCATTCCAGAAAAAGAATTTCCTGTCGTTGATGGCATTTCAGCCAGTCAGCTACTCAGTCGGGCTGACCGGCTGAAATGCTGACAAGCTACTGTTTTGCGTGGAAAAACATTATCTGAACATCTATAACAAAGACTTAACTATCTCTGCCGGAGAACCATCAGCCGGATTTCAGTCATATCCTCCATGGCAAACCGGATGCCCTCGCGTCCCAATCCGCTCTCTTTGACGCCGCCATAGGGCATGTGATCCACTCGCCAAGAGGGAACGTCACCGATCACGATGCCGCCAACCTCTAACTCGTCCCAGGCTTGATGGGCCCTGTAGATATCGCGTGTGAAGATGCCTGCCTGCAGCCCAAACTCACTATCGTTCACCTGAGCCAGGGCTTCATCAAAGTCGCTGAACGTAGCCAGGATCGCCACTGGCCCAAATGCTTCCTGTGTACAAAGCTTTTCGTTCTTGGGCACATTCTCCAGGAGGGTCGCTTGCAGCATCACGCCTTCTCGCTGACCACCGCAGAGCAGGGTTGCACCACTTGCGACAGCCTCCTGGATCCACTCTTCCAGCCGCACGGCATCGCTCTCTGAAATGACGGGACCGATGAAGGTCGTCTCTTCTTTGGGATCACCCATTGTCAGTGACTGAGTCGCCGCAACCAGCTTGGCCTTGCACGATTCGTAGACAGATTCGTGGATCAGAATGCGCTGCACGCTGATACAGCTCTGCCCGGACTGATAGAAAGCGCCATGAATGATGCGCTCCACTGCGTCGTCTAGATCGGCATCCTCATCCACGATACAGGCCGCGTTACCGCCCAGTTCGAGCACCACTTTCTTTTTGCCAGCCCTGTTTTTGAGCGCCCAGCCCACCGCGGGGGAGCCGGTGAAACTCAGCAACTTGAGCCGTTCATCCGTGGTGAAGAGATCGGCCCCGTCGCGCCGACAAGGCAGGATAGAGAATGCGCCCGGCGGCAGATCAGCCTCGGCCAAGACATCCCCAATAATCAACGCACCGATGGGTGTATTGCTGGCTGGCTTGAGAATAAAGGGACATCCTACGGCCAGGGCTGGGGCTACTTTGTGGGCGGCCAAGTTCAACGGAAAGTTGAAAGGCGAGATAAATGAGCAAGGACCGATGGGGACCCGTTTCCACATACCCGAATAACCCCGTGCTCGCTCCGAGATCTCCATCGCTAACACCTCGCCATTCATGCGGACAGCCTCTTCCGCGGCAATCCGAAAGGTGTCAATCAAGCGAGAAACTTCACCACGGGCATCCTTGATCGGCTTGTCTGCCTCAATACAGAGACTCATGGCCAGTTCATCAAAACGCTCGGAAAAACGTTGCACGCAATGGTTGAGTACGGCCTGTCGCTGGTAGGCAGCTAGCTTGCGCATGGGTTCCGTCGCTGCCACTGCATGGTCAATGGCCTGGTTGATGGTGGCGGCATCCGCCAATGCCGCGTGGGTAGCGACTTCACCTGTGTATTTGTCTATCACGGACAAATTCGTATTGGGCTTCTGTGGCTGGTTTGCCAGATAATATGGATAGCTGTCTTGTAACATGATTAAAGTACCTGACTCTTCTCCTTAATCTCCTGATTAAGAATCCGGTCGTTGTCCGAGTAATCGACGGGCAGTTCAACCAGATCAACACCTGGCTGGGTCAAACAACGCCCGAGCAGTGGCTGGAGCGCCGCACTCGTTTCGACTCGATGTCCGCGTGCACCATACGATTCGGCGTAGGTCACAAAGTCTGGGTTCCCGTAGTCCAGGCCAAAATCTTCAAAACCCATGTTGGCCTGCTTTCATTTGATCATGCCGTAGGCATTGTCATTCAAGATGAGCACGACCAAATTCATCTTGAGGCGGACTGCCGTTTCCAACTCTTGGGAGTTCATCATAAAGCCGCCATCGCCACAAATAGCCATCACTTTGCGCTCGGGATAGACCAGATGGGCCGCCATGGCAGAGGGAAGTCCGGCCCCCATGGTGGCCAACGCATTGTCAAGCAGCACCGTATTTGGCTCATGGGCCTGATAGTTGCGCGCAAACCAGATCTTGTAGACACCATTGTCCAGGGCGATGATGCCATTCGAGGGCATAACCGCTCGTACATCAGCCACCAGCCGTTGAGGGCAGACAGGAAATCCATCATCGTCTGTACGGTCGGCCATGTGGGTTTCCACGTGCCCTTTGATCCTTTGGAAATAGGAAAAGTCCCAGTGCCCTTGTTTGAGTACCCGTTCTTTGATCTGCCAGATGCTGTTGGCAATGTCGCCCACCACCTCTACTTGGGGAAAGTAGACGGGATCCACCACGGCGGAAGAGAAATTTACGTGGACTACATGCATGCCTCCCTGCTCCATAAAGAAGGGTGGCTTTTCCACAACGTCATGGCCCACATTGATGATTAGGTCTGCATGGTTAATGGCGCGATGCAAGAAGTCGTTGTCCGAGAGCGCGGCATTCCCCATGAAGAGGGGATGGCGTTCATCCACCACGCCTTTGCCCATCTGGGTGCTAAAGAAGGGAATGCCCGTCTTCTCCACAAACTGGTGCAGCATCCGTGAAGTCAGTTTGCGGTTGGCTCCGGCCCCGACGAGGATCAGAGGATGCCTTGCTTCTTCAATGAGGGCAACCGCGCGCTTGATGGCCTTCTCTTCGGCAATTGGTCGACGCGTCTGGCTCTCCGTGCAAATAGAGACATCTGTCTGCTCATCGGCGATGTCTTCCGGGAACTCGATATGCACGGCGCCTGGCCGTTCCTCCTGCGCCAGCCGGATGGCCTCTCGAACGCACGAGGGAATGACGTCACCGCTGACCACCTGCTTGGTATATTTGGTCAGCGGGCGCATCATGTCCACCACATCCACAATCTGAAACTGCCCCTGCTTGCTGCTTTTGATGGGATTCTGTCCGGTGATCATCATCATGGGCATGCCGCCCAGTTGGGCGTAGGCCGCGGCTGTAACAAAGTTGGTGGCGCCTGGTCCCAATGTCGCCATGCAAACGCCCGCCTTGCCGGTCAAGCGACCGTAGGTGGCCGCCATAAAGCCCGCGGCCTGCTCATGGCGCGTCAGGATCAGCTTGATCGATGAGTCTTTGAGGGAGTTGAGCATATCTAGATTCTCCTCTCCAGGAATCCCAAAGATATACTCAACGCCTTCTGCTTCTAGCGCTTTAACAAAGAGGTCTGATGCTTTCATTAGTTATTCCTTGTTACAAAACTCCATATGCCGTCATGGCATCGGCCACCTTAACAAAGCCAGCAATGTTGGCGCCCTGCACATAGTTGGTTTGGCCATTGTGCGAACCATATTCCACACACTGTTCGTGAATGCTTCGCATAATGTTTTGTAGTTGGCTATCAACTTCTTCCCGCGACCAGGTCAAACGCATGGCGTTCTGCGTCATCTCCAAACCGGAGATGGCAACGCCGCCAGCATTGGCCGCTTTGCTAGGTGCGTAGAGAATGCCAGCTTCTTCAAACAGAACAGCACCCGCCGCGACAGTAGGCATATTCGCGCCCTCGCAGACGGCCAAGCAACCGTTGTCCAGCAGCGCACGGGCATCGCTCTCTAGGATTTCGTTCTGGGTGGCGCTGGGGAAGGCCATATCGCAGGGGACATGCCACGGTCGCTGTTCGGCATGGAACTCGCAACCTGTCTCTTTGGCATACTCGGCGAGTCGCCCCCGTTGATTCGTCTTCAGGTCGATGAGGTGGGCGAGTTTCTCGGTCGTCAGCCCATCAGCATCGTAGATGTAGCCGCCTCGGTCGGACATGGTCACCACTTTGGCTCCCAGTTCAATCAGCTTCTCGGCCGTATATTGAGCCACATTGCCCGAGCCCGAGACAACGCAGACCTTGCCTTCATAATCCTCCCCTTTGGTTTTGAGCATTTCGCGTCCCAGGTAGACACACCCATAGCCAGTGGCTTCGGTACGGATGGGGCTTCCCCCGAAGGTCAGTCCCTTGCCTGTAAGTACGCCAGTGAATTCATTGGTCAGCCGTTTGTGTTGGCCAAACAGATAGCTGATCTCACGGGCACCAACGCCAATATCGCCCGCCGGTACGTCTGTATCCTTGCCGATGTGATGAGAGAGTTCCGTCATAAACGACTGGCAGAAGCGCATCACTTCACCATCTGACTTGCCCTTAGGGTTGAAGTCTGAACCACCTTTGGCCCCACCGATGGGCAATGTGGTCAGGCTGTTCTTAAAGGTTTGCTCGAAGCCCAGAAACTTGAGGATGCTCAGGCTGACCGATTTATCAAAGCGCAGCCCACCTTTGTAGGGACCGATGGCATTGTTAAACTGAACGCGATAGCCTCGATTGACGCGCACATGACCTTCATCATCTTCCCAACAGACGCGGAAAATGATAATGCGATCCGGTTCGGTCATGCGCTCCAGAATTTGGGCTTTTTCATACTGGGGATTGGCATTGATAAAGGGAATCACCTTCTCCGCCACCTCATGAACTGCCTGATGAAACTCGGGCTGACCGGGATTACGGCGTTTGAGTCCTTGCATAAATGGTCCTAATTCCATGATTTTGTTCTCCTGTTATCAAGTAGAATCTAAAAGGTTTTTTGGACACGGATATTTTGGATTGTCAGGGTTCTATCCGTGTTGATCAGTGTAAATCCATGTCCAATTACTAATTTCTTTCACGAGTTTACTGATCAATTCTTCTCTTGTAGATTGACCCGAACGAGATCCGGAACCGCAACTTCAATTCCTTCTTCATTCAAGGCCATCAACAATGCTTTGCGCAGCCGAGATTGCCACATGGCGGGTGACTTGGTTGGCTGGACTGGGACATCTACTTCAAAGACAATGTGATCATCTTCGACCGCCGCTAGCTCAACACGAGACTCGACACCAAAAACAATCCAGTCCAAATCTTCGGTGGTTTCAAAGAGTAGTTCCTCAATTGCCTCGATATCTTCGTCGCCATCGAGGGGAATATGTACACTGGTGTAGTACCATTCAGACCGGCTGTAATTTCGGATCGTCTGCCCGATTAGGTCCGAGTTGTTGAGCATCGTGTAGAGGCCTGAATTTGTATCAACTGCCAATGTCGAACGCCAACCAATTTTGGTGATCTGGAAATCGCCAACACCATCAATACCGATCATATTCCCATTGACGAACCGTTTTTCGCGCCAGATGAAGATGCCTGCTGCCAGGTTCTTGATGACGTCTTCGAAGACAATCGTCAGGCTGCTGATGGCGACAGCGACGACGATCGAAATGATAATTTCCATTACAAATTAGACCTTTTGGCTCTGTCAGCTATCGTTCGTATTACCAGGCTCGGTTTGCAAAGAGCGCCTCCACATCTTGGCGCACAAAGGAATCAAATCTTGACCGGATGCCAGCGGCTTGCCAAGAATCAAGACCTCGACGACCGTTTGCAGTGAGTCTTTAACCTCTTTACGCGTCGCCCCCTTCGTCAGATACATGTCGGCTTTGACTTGTTTGGCATGCTCGACATCTTTTGGGTCAGCACTGCTGGTGACCATCGTCAGACGATGAGTTGTATCAAGATTCTTGATTTCCCGCGCGGCCTGCAAACCATCCATCACGGGCATATTGATGTCCAACAATATTAAATCTGGATGAAAAGCAGTTGTGTGCTCCACCGCCTCGCGACCGTTACAGGCTTCTTTGATGTCGAACGCGAAGTCGCCCTTGTACTTCTTGAAAAAACGACCAAAGCTGCGGCAGACCACCTCATCGTCATCTACAATTAGTACTTTTACGTTATCTGTCATGATGTATTTCCTCCTGAGTTATACTCGAATGTCGCAACAATTTGCTGGGCTCGATGACCAATTAATTTATTCGTTATTGGGTATTTAGTATTAATTATTGTGGTCATTTGCATTGAATAAATAATAATCAATTGCGAATAATTAATACCGGATGTGATACCGGTTACCCAAAATCAATGACAAACGTACTGCCCCGACCTTCACCGTAACTTTCCGCCCAGATGTCGAAGCCGTGGGCCAGGGCAATCTGTTTTGATAATGCTAAACCAACACCGGTTCCCTTGACGTCGGTGGCGGCGCGCTGAAACAGTCCAAAAATGTTGCTGAGACTTTCTGGCGGGATGCCTCGGCCTTGATCTTGGATGCGGAGCTGATTGCCAACTAATGAAATGGTGACAGGTTTCCCTTCACCGTAGGTTAAGGCGTTTTCGAGGATCTGAAGCAATGCCACGGGAAAAGTCTTCTCATCCAAGGGAAATGCGCTATCGGGAAAATCAGCCGCAATCCGAACAAGATTGTTGTCCACCCGCTGCACGATTGCTTCAACCAATGGCCGCAATAGCTGCCTCGTTTGATTGACTTGCCCGCCTAATCTAGCATAGGTCAGCAGGTCGTCCGTCGTCTGAATGCCTTTGGTGACGCGTGGGCGCAACACCTGGAGCGCCTCTAAGATTTCATCAATATCTGGGTCCTCTTCCTCTTCTTCGGCCTCCTCCAAGATCTCAAAGATCTCATCTACCAGATAGCCTACCCCTTGCCAGTCAGTTTTGAGCGTATGTGCGGCGCTAAAGGCAAACGATTCGAGTTGCTGGTTTGTGGCTTGCAACACTTGATTCATCTCCACCTGATGGGCGTAGAGTTGGGTATTTTTGATGGCGATTGAGGCCTGACTGGCCAGATTGGCTAGACCGATCAAGGCGTCGCTATCCACCTCGATTTGCGTCTGATAGCCCGACATCTCCGCTGTGTTCCCTGCGGCAAGGAACCCAATCATCTGATCGGTTTCACCGACTAGGGACATCAGAATATAGCCCTCGTCCATATCCAGGAGGTGACCAAACTCTTGTAAAGCCTCTTGCCCGTTTTCAGAGGAGCTGACTACATGTGGCTCACCTGCCAGCAAAGGGACCAAAGCTGGTTCTGTGATGGCAATTGTCAACCCTTTAACGGCTTGGCGATCTTCTTCTCGATAGTAACCATCCATCATCTGAACCTGGAATTGATCATCCTCGGGCAGTTCACCTGGGAGACGCATGAATGCCAGACAGCGTTCAAAATTCAGCGTATATAGGACCTTTTGGGTTGCCACCTGTAGCACTTCTCCTAGGTCAAAGGTGGCATTAAACTGCTTGCCTGCCTCATAGAGTTGGCGATACATCCGGTATTGACCATCGAGCTTCTCTTGCGTGGCATAGAGGTTGCGTTCGGTCTCGATCAACCGTTTGACCTCCTCTGCCAGTCGTTGGTTTTCATGTTGGAGTTGAGCCATATCGTCCTGACATGCACTCTCAGACTGACGGATCTCAACGGAAGTAATTGTTGGTTGAGAAGCACCATTCTGAATCGCCTCACTTCGACGATCTGGTTTTCCCAAGGGATCTTCGACGAGTTGGATGCCATTTTGACCAACTTCACCGTCATATAGAGCGGCCACAACCGCTGTAAAGTTGTGCATACTGTTATGGCCAGCCATGGGACCGATTTCAAAATAGCTATAGAAACCCAGCCAAGGCACATTCGGTGACACCTGCTGTTGCAATTGGTTCAACAGATGAGACTTCTGCTGATCACGCAACATGGCCTTGCCTCGACCAGCACAGTCAAAGTGGAAGACCATCTTTGGCTCGCTTGGTCCAAGTTGGGCCTTAATCTGTTCCGCAATGCTGTCCACACTGTGACCGATTTTGTCGTAATCACGCCGTGTCATCCAGACAGCGCTGCCTTCTACGACCTCACCAGGGAGGACAGCCGCACCCGTTGCTTCGTCAAAACCACCAGGGATCGTCCGAATGATATAATTGTCTTGATCCCGCAAATGCTCTGCCGCTGGAAAACCCAGCGCAAACAGAACCCGCGAGGTGCTCCAATCCGCAATCTCGTCCGGTGATAGATACTCTTCAAAGACGGTCAAGGTCGGTTTACCATCAATCTCATAGAGGATGTTGCCCTCAGCATGAGTCACTTGACGCTCTGACCCCATGGGCATGCATCCATGACTAACGGCATATGCAAGGTGTAGTTGACCAGAAAGCAGTGCCCAGGCAACCCCGTCAGAGACGATTTCATCGTTGCAGTATTGATAAGTTTGTTGAAATTGCCAGTTGTCGCTGGCCCCACCGCCCAAGACTGGCAAGAAGTGATTCAAAGACAAGGTCTCTTCCAATCCCTGCTTGAATCCATCGAAGTTGGCCGTTAAAGAATCTGGAAAGACAAAAAGTCCTTTGGCGTCGGCCTCTACTAACGGCTGAAGCGCCGTGGCCACACTCTGACCGACTCCCTGAGCATCGCTTTGGAAGCCCGTTGCTAGGCCATTCTCAAAGTGCATCTCATTGGACTGAATGACCATCACAGCTACTGAGAAGTTGGATTCATCCCCTTCACCTTGCACAATCACACCTTCGCCCGAACAACCACTGAGCGGTGTATGTTTTGTGGTTTCGCGAACCGCCTGCAAAAGCTGCGGTTGGTCATATCCAACTGATGCAAACATAAAGACGAAATCTGGTTGTTCAATCCCTGCATTTTGCAATGCCATGACAGCCGCTTCTTGTCCGGCCATTGTTGGGTTTCGGTGGTGGCTCATGCCTACGCCTGCTTTGGTTCCCATGGTTCATTCCTCTGTTGTATAATATCCACTAGATTATGATTAATATTCCTGAGCTTGTTCACGATTTAGTCGATAAACCTCGAAAAGCTACGGATGTTGAATTGCAACATCTTGTTCATCATGTGGTTCAGATACCTTTTGCCTCTCGGCCTCTCAAAGTCAATCGTTGGTTACGTACTGAATTCAGCAACGCTAGCTTATCCACTTATATTTGGAGCTGATCATGGAATTACAGACTTATACAGATGGACATATCGATTCTTTTCTGTTGAATTACAAAATTTTTATCCAAGATCTATCTGAATTGGCTGATGATTGGCCTGCACTTGATGAGGATGAAAGAAGCCACCATCGCAGTGAATTCATGCAGATCTGGGGGAACCGCAAAATGTTGGGAGCACTCTTCCAAGCTGGGCGGTTGCCTGCCCAACAAGTGACCACAATGGATGAACTAGATCGCTATTTGTTAAAACAAGCTGCACTTATGAATCAATGCTTTGGGCTTGACCTGAGCCAACTCTTGACGATCTTCCGCTGGGGAACCCCATTGGCTGAATCGACACAACCAGTCCAGATCGAGGTCGAACCAGCCTCTCTAAACCGCATGGCATCCTCACTTGCGCCTGCTTTGGTGAACTAAACTTGGATCAGCATAAGATTTTGTCATGTTAGTAATATCCCTTTTCTCTCCATTGAAATCTTTCATCATTGTTTTATGCTCCATGAGCCGTTACCTACTTGTGGTAGGGGCATGAGTAACGCCTTTTGGTTCCCACTATCTTGCTTCGGCTCTTCCATCTCATCCAGCCCAAATAGATCACGGACCACGTGGGCAACCGTGTCATGTGCACCTGGATCGATACCTGCTTTCAGTCGTACAATCGGCTCATGCAGCAATTTGTTGACGAGTCGATGGGCAAGCCGCTCAACAATCTGGGCATCCTTGCTATTGAGGCGTCGTTTTGCATCTGCCACTTCAGCATCCGCAATTGCTTGAGCCTTACGGCGCAGGTCAACGATGGTGGGAATCACTTGGCGTCCACGCAACCACTGCTCAAAGTCGTCGATTTCGGCTTCAATGATGGCTTCGACTTTGGGGATCTCCGCTTCTCGCTGGGCTAGGTTTGCATCGAGGGTTGCCTGTAGATCATCGACCCCTTCGTCGATATCGCGCGGGACCGCAACATCGATGAACGTGAGCGGACGCCCTTGACGTTGAGTGAGTATTGATGCGACATCCCCAGGGCTAATCACTAGATGGGGGGCACCAGTCGCTGTCAGCACCAGATCGGCATTGATCAACGCCTGCGGTAGTTCCCGCCATGGGATCGCGCATCCAGCCACTTGATCGGCCAGAATCTGGGCTGTTGTGTAGGTACGGTTGATGATCGTGATCTGCTGGGTGCCATGCTGATTCATGGCTTGGGCGGCAAGTTGGGCCATTTCCCCCGCCCCAACTACTAGTACATTGGCCTGCTGTAGGTTGGGGTTTTGCGCTTTGGCCAGACGAGCCGCGGCATGGCTGATGGATGTTGTCTGGCGACTGATCTCGCTCTCTGTTCGTGCTCGTTTGCCTGCATGTACAGCTTGCGCAAAGAGTTTGGATAGCATGGGGCCTGTGACACCCACCGTGTGTGCTTCACCGTAGGAACGATGAACCTGACCCAGAATCTGAGGCTCCCCTAGAATCATAGAGTCGAGTCCGGACGCAACGCGCATGAGATGTCTCACTGCCTCGCGATCTGCTTTATAATAGAGGTGTGGCAACAAAGTCTCGACAGGCAGATCTTGCTGCAGGGCCAGCTTTTGTATGATAGTCTGCCAGCCGAGCTCATTTTCGACATCGCTGCTTTCCCCATTGTTGACTGCGTAGATCTCCAATCGATTACAGGTGGAGAGGATTACAACCTCTTTCAGCAAGGTGCCAGCAGCAGCTGACCTGAAGATCTGCTCGGGAGTGATGAATTCTTCCAGAGCCATCCGCAATCCACAGCCGTCGAGCGCCAATCGTTCACGCAACTCAATAGGGGCTGTTTTGTGATTTAATCCGACTTGTAAAATAGACATGACTTTCTCGCTTTAATCGGTGTTATAGATGTTCAGAAAATGTTTTTCCACGCAAAACAGTAGCTTGTCATCATTGCAGCCGGTCAGCCAGAGAGCTGACTAGCTGACCGGCTGCAATGCCATCAATAGAACCCGCTCACTTCTTACACGAACATCCTATCATGCCGTCGCCCCAGAAACGCCCTTCAAATGTCCCAGCAATCATCCCCACGATCGCCCCATGAGTTAGAACTAGAAATTTTCCTTCCGATAGCCAAACTCAAACTTCTCGCTCGCCTGCTTCAGAATCGTCGAGAGTCCGGGAGGACCACAGAAATAGACATCGGGCTTGACTGGTTCGTGCTTTTCGGCAATAGACTGGAAAATCTTATCCCAATTGGGCCGCCCACGCTGGGTTGGGGTGCGGAGACCCGTGATCAGGTCCACTTGGCTCTCGGTATGGAGCAGATCCATAGCGATAAAGAGGGTGCTGGACTTCATGTCCGACTCTTTCTGTACACCTGTTAGGTAGACGTTGATGTCGATCAAGCGCTCAGTATCTTCCGCCTCAATCTGCGTGAGCAGGTTGAGGAACCATTCAAAGGCTTGCTGCTCGCGGTTGACCCAGAAGAAGTAGACCTTGTTCAACTTCATGGTGGTATCGCCCTGCTGTTTGCGATGCAAGATGCTCTTGAGAATCGAGGCAAAGGGCGTCACACCAATCCCCGCCCCTATCAGGATGGCCACATTCGACTCGAAGATGTGGCTGCTGGGCGCACCGTATGGACCGTCCAGATAAACCGGAACGCGCACTTCTGGAGCCGCGTGGCCGTTCATATAGTGTCCATTTTGGGACAAGATCGCCTCACGCTGCTGCTGAAACAGTTCGTGGATTGCGCCTGTCCAACTGCCAACTGCTCGGATATGGACGGACAAGGTCTCTTTGTCTTCCGGCGCACTGCTGATGGTGAATGGATGCCACTCGTACCGCGAGACTTCAGGACAACGCAGATAGAGATAGTCGCCAGGCCGATAGTTAAAGTTCTGCGGTCGTTCGACTTCCAAACCCAGCACCTTGGAGGGCAGGAGATGTGCATTGACTGCATAGGTCGGTTTCGTGCCTCTGATAAAGCGCCAAATCCTCTCCGCCGCAAAGCCCACAATCGGGACGATGGCCCAGATTCAGAAGACTGGACCGTGGAACAAGAGCAGGGCAAACCACAAGACATAGCCCATATGCGCCAGATAGAAGAGCTTAAAGTGCCCACCCAAGCGCACCCGCGATTGAGAGGTCCACCACATGCCGCTAAAGACGATGAGCAGTAGGAATCCAGTCAGCCCTGCTTTGGTACCAAAGAGGTTTGCCAAGTATGGAGTCGTCAAGGTGGCATAGTTGATTAGATGGGCGATTGTATGCACAATTGCTGCACCAAACATCACCTGCCCCACCATCTTGTGGAACTCGAGGCTCTCATCAATCGGCAGGATGTTGTTCACGGGCGATTGCCGCAACCAGGTCAAGAGATGACGCAGCATGGGAATGAGAATGAGCGCTCCATTGAAATTAAGCATCGCTCCACAGCCGCGCGCAACCTGGACAAAAACATTCGTGCCGGCCGCAGAGTAAGTCAGAACGGCCGAGACAAAGAGATAAAGATTGACGGCGATGTAGAGGGCCAAAAAGAGCAGGGTGGCCCAGTTGTTTTGTAGATAGTGTCGCCGATTGCGCTTGGGCTTTTGTGGACGTGCAGCCGGCTGCTTTTCTCTAGGTGACTCTTGCGGACGTGGCTTGAGCCATGCTGCCGGGCTAATCGTCATGGACTGAAGCAGCGCCGGATATTCGGCAACCACGGCCTGAAACTCATCAAAGGTAATATCGCCACTCTGGTTGGTATCCGCCTTTTGAAACATGGTGTGGACCAGGCTGTCCACCTGTTCCGGAGAGAAATCCAAGCGATTCTCGACGAGACCAGAGGTAATGATCTGACGCATCTCCTCTTCATCGATGGCCCCGCTGCGGTTGCCGTCATGCAGGTCGAAAGCAAACTTCAATTTGCTTTCGTCGCTCCCAACCACCAACTGGTCGACCGATTCCAGAAACTCTCGCTGGTTGACCGTACCGCTGCTATCGTAATCGAAGAGCGTGAAGATTTGGTGCGCCATATGTTTGTCTCTCAGGCCTAACGCTTTCTGAAATTCAGCGAGATCGATTAGGCGATCATCACCTGACGCAGTTTCAAACGCTTCGTGTAGCTCTTTCAGACGTGAATCCATTGTGATAGTAGTCATGCTACTTCTCCTTTGCTAATGATCAATTTTGAAGATTAGAAATAGTTGATTCGTAGGTCGTCCCATTAGGGCGACGAGCATCGCTATCGCCCAATACACTGTAATCAAAAGCGTGACAGTTTAGCCGTAGGTCCGATTTGGAATCGGACAGTTGTCCAAGTTGCCCGTCAAGATGCTTGGATTCGACTCGTTTACGACACTTTTCAGATTACAAATGTGACCTACGAGTAGACTAGACAACTTACCCCGCCAGCAATATCCACACCCCATACACGCTGTAGACCGAGAGCAACGCCCACCCTTCCCGCCGTGTAAGCAGGCGTTCGGTCGTGAGGAAGACAAAGAGGACAATAACGGTGACCAGCAGAATGAGCGTAGACAACCAAAGGCTCTGTGTGGCTACATGAACAACCTTTCCTTGCACCAACATGGCAATCAGCCAAGGCAGCCCCAACCCAATCAAGATATCAAAGATGTTCGACCCGATGGCGTTCGCAACTGCCATTTCGCCCCGTCCCTGACGAGCAACGATGATGGATGCCAACATGTCCGGCACGGAGGTGCCAGCCGCCAGGATCGCGAGTGCCACGATTACAGGTGGAATCCCAACCGCATTTGAGAAGACAACCGCCTGTTCAACCAGCACCCAACTCAGCCCCGAGATAAAGACGACAGAGACCACGAAAGTGCGTAGATAGGCTTGACGAGCATCTCCCATTGCAAATCCCATCATCCTGGCGATCTGCCTATTGAGACCGGTGAACCATCCTTGACCTGCTGACTCTGCGTGTTGTTTGGTCTCCCTTGTGGTCATCACGTTGCTCTCTTCGCCCGGCGCAAAAGCATCCCACTGAAAGAGAATGAAGAGATAGACCGCATAGAGAATCAGGAAAGCCAGTGCCTCTAGCAGGGTGATTGTGCCGTCAGCAAAAGTGGCGAAGAGCAGTGCAATGCTGGCCACATACATCACGACATCGCGTACCACAACCCGCCAGCTAATCTGCGCCGGTCTGGCAATTGCGGAGACGCCTGTGATCACCAGGATGTTGAAGACAGCCGAGCCAACGATGGTGCCAATCCCTAGGTCGCTGTGGGCACCCCCATCTTTGAACAAAGCCAGCAGCGCAATCGCCAACTCTGGCGCAGACGATCCCATCGCCATGAGAGAAGCCCCTGCCACGTTCGCCGGCAGCTTCCAGCGCTGGGCGATCTGATCTAGACTCACGATGAAATATTCGTCGGTGATCAAGGCCAACAGATAGATAACCACTATAATGATGGTTAGGCTAGAAAGTGCAATCATTGTTTCTGTTCCTTCGAAGTTCAGGTGAAAGTTGGGATTAACTTTCGGCCTCATCCTGCGCTTTTGATGATGAATCCTTACGGTTTGCCAGTCTACGATCCAGTGTGACCAATAATTCCAAAAGGCTGGCAAAGTTTTCACGCTGTCCGGTACGCGTATCTTCCAGGCTAAAACGCCAGATTGCCGGTTGTGTGTCTGTACCGCCTTCGCCCCAGATGCGCAAGAGATATGATTTATAGCGCCGCGTGATTTCTCGCATGATGTTGTTGAACCAAGCATCACATTGGCGATGCTGTACTCATATTTCGATTGTGGATTCACTGTTTGTGTGACCGACATTGGTTGTTGCTTGCCAGTCTACAATGTTGTTGCCCCAGGTTCGCCCATTGATCGTCCCCAGGATCGTCCCCAAAAAAGAAAATTTGCAGCCTGCTATCGTATGTAGTATCATTGCGTCTATGGGCAAAGCCGATCGGATTTTCGAACGCATGCAACAAAATCCTCGTGACTGGCGTATCGACAGCCTAAAAACGGTTGCTCGTGCCCATGATATTGAGTGGCGTCAACGGGGAACAAGCCATGTCGTATTTGTTCGACCAGATGGGACGACCTTGCCCGTTCCTGCAAAACGCCCGATAAAACCGATCTACATCAAAAAATTCGTAGACTTTGTGCGAGATTGACATATGGACGACTTGAAACTATATCCCTTTGAAATTCAGCTACTCTCCCAAGAAGATGGTGGCGGCTATCTCATCTCTTTCCCTGATTTTTCTGAGTGTATTTCGGATGGCGAAACTCCCGAAGAGGCGATTCAAAATGGCCTCGATGCGTTGGCCGAAACCATTGCCGCACTGGAGAGCATGAATCTACCCATTCCTGCACCTGGTAGCGGCGGTTCATACAGCGGTAAGTTCATACAGCGTATACCTCGCAGCCTACACGCCCGCCTGGTCGCACGAGCCAAGCAAGAAGGCGTTAGCATGAACGCACTCGTCACAGCCTTTCTTGCTGAAAAACTGGGTGCGCTTGAAGCGCAGAATGTCTAGCGATTTTCAAGTTTGTATGATTCTCCATTGACAAATAATGTCGTCCCGAACTACAATCTGCATAGCGATGGACTAAACGAAACCGTGGGAGGTTCTTGTGCAAAGCCCGTTTCCCGGCATGGACCCCTATCTTGAACAGCCAGGGATATGGAACTAAGTTCATACCGATCTCATTGTTGGCATCCGCCGCTTTTTGACGCCCATCTTGCGTCCTAAGTATCGGGTTGCCATGGAGCAACGTACCTACCTTGCCGTTGCCTCTCCAGATGATCTTGTTGGCAAACCGGATGTTATTGTATCTGTCGATAATCAATCCAAATCTCTCGGGCCCACAGCGAGAATGGTTACAACCGTAGAACCGCTGGTCGGACAATTACCCATGACCGAAGAAGTGAAAGAACGATACTTAGAAATCCGCATGGTTGAGACAAAAGAAGTCGTAACGGTGATCGAGATTCTGTCGCCAGCGAACAAACGGGCAGGCAAAGGGCGTGAGCAATACGAAGAGAAGCGCACAGAGATACTCAGTAGATCCAAATTTGGCGTTTTTGGCTATTTTCAGTCGAGATTGCAGGGATTTTGGAGTCATTTATTCAGATTTCGGTTACAGAAAACAACCTATTTCATATCTGAAAATCGCCCAAATCTAACGCAAAAACTAGATATCGACCGGCAAATTTGTATTTATGTCAACTGTTTAGCCAGAATTCTCTCTCAAAACCTGAAATTTGGATCTACTGATACTAGGGAGTCGTATACATTTAATTGAGATCGGCCTGCTACGTGCTGGTAAATCACTTCCCATGAACGTTTCCACAGAAAGTCACTATCGTATCGTTGTGAGCCGAAGTAGAAGACGTCCATCCGCAGATTTTTATATCTTTTCAGTCCGGCAACTGATTCCAAACATCCCAGTACCTCTTCTACGGGGCGACCCAGAACCAACCATCGAACTCAACAAAATTTTGCACGAGCTATATGACCAGAGCGGGTATGACTTAGACATTGATTACAGGCAAATACCACCACCACCCGCCTTTGCTAAAGATGATGCGCTCTGGGTGCAAGAAACTGCCCGCCGCTTCATTGAGCCAACACACACAAATGGCGCAAATCCTTCATAGTTTACTTAACCGTTAGTCTACACTGTCGTTTCCCCAAATTCGCCCTTCAAACTTCCCCAGTTAGCTTGTTGGTAGGTTTTATATCGAAACCAGTATCGAAGTAAAACCAGCGTTTGTGGGTTAGTTACCACATTGAGTTTCACTGTAGACTCTGTGCGACATTCGCTGAACAGACTTTGCCGGTGAGCGTCGCACTGCCCAGAGAGACCTTCTATCTATCCGATAAGCGTCTGGACAGTGCAACGCACGCAGGTCTTCCCGACAAGTGACTTAGTCTACCGAGTAATCAAGGGCAGGAAGAGGTCTTTGATGCGCTGCACGATGGCGTGCTCGCCATTTTCGCCGTCGTTACGGGTGCGTGCCGCATCGATGTCAGCGGTTTCCATCGCAACATCATCGGCGTTGACTTCGCCTACTGCAGCGGAGGAAGCCCCTTCACAGTCAGTGATGGTATCGCTGCCAGGACCACCCTTACAGAAGTCGTTGCCGTTGCCGCCAAAGAGCCAGTCGCTTTGACCGCCACCGAGCAGTACATCGTAGCCGTTCTCGCCGTAGAGGGTGTCCTGACCACGGTTGCCTTCCAGGTCGTCCCAGCCATTGCCACCGTAGAGGGTGTCGTCACCAGGACCACCGCCGAGCCAGTCATCATGCTGGTCGCCATAGATGTCGTCGGGACCGCCGCGCCCCAGAATCAGGTCGGGACCATGGGTGCCGATGATCCAGTCGTAGTGGGGGGTTCCCAGAATCAAGGTACCGGAGAAGCTGGGGGCACTGAACTGGCCAGGACCGGTCTTGATGACGGCGAAGCCACCGCAGTTGGCAACTACTTCGTTGACCGTGATGGTGACCGTGGCGACATTCGAGTCGTCCGACCCATCGTTGGCCTTGTAGGCGAAGCTATCCGTGCCAAAGAAACCAGCATTCGGTGTATAGGTGAAGGAGCCGTCGGCGTTCAGTGTCAGCGTGCCGTTGCTTGGTCCGTTATCCAGCACTGCCGTCAGCGGGTCACCTTCGACTGGATCGCTGTCGTTGCCCAGCACGCCCGGTGCGGGCACGTTGAGTACCGTATCCTCGTTGGTGGTGTAAGCGTCGTCCACCGCCACAGGCGCATCGTTGACGCAGACCACGTCGATGGTGACGGTGGCGACGTTGGAGTCGTCTGTGCCATCGTTGGCGTGATAGGTGAAACTATCCTGACCACAGAAGTTGGCGTTGGGGGTATAGTCAAAGGAACCGTCGCTGTTGAGAGTCAGTGTGCCATTGCTCGGATCGCTATCTTTGACCGCCGTCAGCGGGTCGCTATCTGCATCCCTGTCATTGCTCAATACACCTGGTGCCGCAACGTTGAGCGGCGTATCTTCATTGATGGTGTAGCTGTCATCCATCGCCACCGGGGCGGTATTAGCAGGTGCAAACTTCTGGATGCGGCTGTTGTTTCGATCGACTACATAGACGTTGCCGGCGCTGTCCACCGCCACATCGATCGGGTCACTAAACTGGCCATCGCCCGACCCGCTTGAGCCCCACTTGGTCAGAAAGCCGCCGCTACTGCCGAACTTCTGGATGCGGCTGTTACCGAGATCGGCCACATAGACATTGCCGGCGCTGTCCACCGCCGCTCCGGTCGGGCTATTAAACTGGCCATCGCCCGACCCACTTGAGCCCCACGTGGTCAGAAAGCCGCCGCTACTGCCGAACTTCTGGATGCGGTTGCTCAAGAATCCATCGACCACATAGACGTTGCCGGCGCTGTCCGCCGCTATAGCTTCTGGAACGAAAAACTGACCGTCGCCGAACCCTTCTGAGCCCCATGTGGTCAGAAAGCCGCCGTTGCTGTTGAACTTCTGGACGCGGTGCCATTCGACCACATAGACGTTGTCGGCACCGTCCACTGCCACGCCAGTCGAGAGACCAAACTGGCTGTTGCCAGAGCCTGATGACCCCCACTTGGTCAGAAATCCGCCGCTGCTGTCGAACTTCTGGATGCGGTCGTTGTTTTGATCGACCACATAGACGTTGTCGGCGCTGTCCACCGCCACATTTCGTGGGAAGTCAAACTGGCCGTCGCCCGTCCCTTGTGTGCCCCACTTGGTCAGAAATCCGCCGCTGCTGTTGAACTTCTGGATGCGGTGGTTGTTTCCATCGGCTACATAGACGTTGCCGACACTGTCCACCGCCACACCGATCGGGTTATTAAACTGACCGTCGCCCGACCCGGTTGTGCCCCACTTGAGTAGGAAGGCCGGCGGATCGTTTGGACCAGCCTGGGTGACAGCTGGCGTCACCAGGATCAGCCCCAGCACCAGGAGTAGGGCCAGGGGTAAACTTCGTTTGAGATAGGTTTTTGCTTGCATAACCATGAGTTGTGTTCCTTTGTGAATAGAGAATTGAACTACTTGATGGATAGGTATTATTGGACGATTACTTCATAGATTAGTTCATTTGAATCTCCTTCGTGACTTGAACGTTTGATAGAGAGGTGTCAGTCTGCGCGGTAAATCGGGCAGGTGTTGCAGCGGAGACTGCCGCCGATCTTGCCGACATCATAGTAAGGGAAGTGGTGTACCTTGATGCCAAGCTTATCGATTTCCGTGCGCAAGTGCACCACTTCCGTCGGCATCAGAACCTCTTCCGGATTCAGGGCGATAATGTTGGCCAGCTTGTCCGTCACCTCTTCAAGCTCAAGTTCGATCCACTGTTTGTTTGGCGGTTGGAGCGGATAGGGCAGTCCTTCTCGCCTTCACCCCAGATGCGCAATAGGTATGATTGATAGCGCCATGTGATTCCTGGCATGGTCTTGATGAACGTGTGACCACATCTACGCAGCTTGTTGCAGGTCACTACGTGGCCCTTTTGGCAAGGCAAAGGATTGGCGCAGCATCGTTTTCTTGACCGTTAGTGTACAATGTTGTTTCCCCAGGTTCGCCCATCAAACTTCCCCAGGAGCTTCCCCAGTTTGTCTGTCGATAGACTTTTTTTGGGGAAGAAGCATCATTTCGCACGATGAAGCCATTGCGGATACAGAACCAGTGGACAACCTATATAGTAGGACTTACGCACAATGGGATGTACGTTCCATTGTGCGTAAGTCCTACTATATATGGACGAATAGGCCCTCGTTCGTCGGCTTTGTTCTGGTATAGGAAAGTATAAAATCGGTCCCCGGGCGTCCCGCCCGATCTTCAGCGGACGAGACGACTGGGGACCGATTTGGCGAAGCCTTTCTTGTTGATTTCACCTTTGATGACGAATAACTTCTTTGTTCTGCGGTGTTACCGGAATGTAGCAGTTTTACGAATCGTTATAGGAATCAGGAGTCCGCACGCTTGTGTCGCGTTCTCCGGAAGCAACTTGCTCATAAAACGGCGTTTTCCAGTCTTTCCATTCCGCTGCAGGGAGTGGTGCGATGCCGGTGTCCCAAACGCTGATATAGAGAGGAACTGATTCAACTGTGCCAACTACCCCCCCTTGATTGGCCCATGGACAGGAGCTTATTACGGCGTAAACATCCATTTCGGCATAAAACTCGACGCCATTTCCATACGGTACAGATTTGCTCGCTGCCATATCGAATTTAAGAGCATCATCTTCGGTATAAAAGAATCTTAACAACTGGTAGGTTTGATAGTTGCCTAAGTCCGCGAGTCTTTCAACCATATCACGACGTTCTTGCTCATCTTCTATGGCTTGAACCGCCGGAATGCGGAGCATGCCTTGCATACAATTTACGTGGCAGGCCGGGTGACTTTCCGGTAAGTTCGGTAAGCCTGCCTGATGCCATACGGGTTGACAATGAGACATCCAGAAATGCGATCCAAAACGGGGGTGTGGTTTAAAATCAGCAGGTGCCTCATCAGCAACCATTGTGGCCATCGGACGCATGCCATCAGTGTGTGACCAGATCCTGTGGTATTTCGTCAGGTACATCCCTGAAAAGGATTGGGAATTATGTTGACTTTGCGTTGTTTTCAGATCGGGGCTAACCCACCACCAATCCGCAATCTGGGTCTGCTCGTGGCGCTGTTCGAGGCGCAGGATTTGCCCTGCTTTGACAAAAAATGCATCGCCCGTATAAGGTTGTAAGATTTCCTCATAGACGATCTTTCGCGAGTCTTTCGCCGCAATGATGGAATCATAGTGGGCTTGATTGAGCTTGAACTGTGGTGATTCGAGGATTGCATTTTTGATACTATCGCCGATTTTGATTGCGTCAGCCATTAGAATTTCCTTTCAAGATCTGTATTGATGTGGTTGGGGTTCGTTCGGGGCAGATATAAAATCACGACACGTCGACTGGGAAACAATTATTATGTTGCCCTGGTCCAGGCAATGGTGGCGGATACCTGCTCATAGTTCAGCGCGCATGGGCATCACCTCCTCTCACGTAGTTGAACTTTCTCGGAAAGTGCTAACGGTGTCAAAGAGAGAGAGCCAGAGCGTTAGCACACGAGTTGTTAAGAAATCACCCCCAACCCTAAGCTGTTTCAAGCGTAGTGTTATGTAGAAAGCGTCGAATCAGGGATACGACGGTACAAAACAGAAAGGGAGTTGGGATGTTAGCGAAAATCTTCCGTCACAAGCAGTATGTGCGTTTTGTGCGCAATCGAGCAGGCCGGAATGGCGGTCTGCGAAGCAACCATCGCCATTATGCGGTATGGCGCAAGCTATCAAAGACGAATCTCGATGGAGCGTATAGTTTGTTGAAGACGTTATATGCCGTGCCTGCGCGGGATCCGGTCTCAATGTTGCGTTCGTGTCTGGCCATGATGGAGTGGCCAGACAAGTTTCGATGAGTGGGTGGGCCAGATGCGAGACGAGCTTCTACGCCCTCATCAGCGGATTCGAGCCAAGTAATGTGCCAGGAGTTGGTACCTTTTACGACTTTCAAGACCGGCTTCTGAAACGCAAACGGCAAGCCCGCAGCCACTTGCGTCGTCCCTATCAACGGCGAGATGAACGAGACCAAGCGGCAACCCATCAGGAGAAGAATAACCTGAACCCTCATGCGGGGATTATCAATCGATTGACCGAGCGTATCTTGGGACGTCCTTATGCGCCCACAGCCGTGGCTGAATTACTGGCAGGTCAAAGCACTCTGGCGACCTTGCCCGCCTGGGAGCAGGTGCTGCAACGGCTCTTCTATGGCTGCTTTGTGGCCCACTCGGTCGAGTTGGGCTTAATCGACCTGGACCATCTCCAGCCACATGGAGATGGAGCCAAACTACCGACTTGGGCCAATCCTTCTGGCAAGAAACTGTGTGACTGCGACAATCGAGGGAAGAAATCAGACCAACGCTGCCGCTGCCATCGGGCCTACAACGACCCCCATGCCCTTTGGGGCTGGGATAGCTATCGCCACTGTTGGGTCTATGGGCACACTTGCTATGAATTGACTGCCTATTCCCTCCAGCATCGCTGTCAACTGCCCCTGGTCATCACCATGGCTGATGGCAATCGCCACGACAGCGTCCTTGGTCTTGCCACACTCTATCGAGGGTGCGAACTCTTCGGCTTGCCCATCCAGACTGCCACTTTGGATGCGGCTCATGATGTCATCGGCTATTATCGTCTCGCCACACTGCGCTGGCACATGGCTTTGGTCATTCCACTCAACCAACGCAACCAGGGCCACACTCACTATGAGAGCCCCATCTCCCTCAACGGCAGCACTCCCCTCTGTCCCGCAGGGCTACACATGACTCACTGGGGCTTCTGTCCTGACCGTTTGCGCATCAAGTGGCGCTGTCCCTTGGCCGCCGCCAAGAAGACCCCCGCTCTCACCACCTGTCCTCACTTTGCTCAGGATTGCTCCGGCTCACCCTATGGTCGCGTCGTCTACACCTATCCCAAGCATAACTATCGCTTGCACACTCGCATCCCTAGAGACTGTGACCTCTGGCAACTTCACGCCAAGGCTCGTTCCTGTGCTGAACGCTCTGTCAAGCGCAAAAAGTACGACTTTCACTTGCTCCAGACTCGCACTGCCGGGCGCGACCGCTGGTTCTTCCGCTTCGCTCTTGCTGCCATGTGCCAGCACATTGATGCTTGGTTCTTTCGCATCCGTGACTGACTGCCGCTAGCGGCCACCAACCGATTCTTGCTTTCCGCACTCCTTCACGACTGCGCTTGATTCCCCCTGCCTGACTTTCCGCACCATAGGCTCTTTTTCATCCCACAACGACTTTCTACCTCCGGCTTGCATTCCTCCCCTCTTTGAGCCCTCACTTTCACCCTTCAGTCTGGTTTCTGGACTTCACTTCCCGAGAGAGCTCGTAGTTACCTATTTTTTAGCAATTCTCACTCGGTTACTCACCCCGACGCTTCGCTTCCCAGGCAAAAGACGCTTCGTCACCGGAAACACCCCGTCCGTATTCATTCACATTCGGGCGACCTTGTTTAACAAATTCAACGGGCTCCATCGATTCGCAAATCGGGATATCCGGCAATTCAAGACCGGTATCAAAGGTTTTCACAGAGACCGGCCAGCAAATATTCCGGGTGGGATCTTTCAGATTGGTCTGACCACCCAACGGGCACGGGGAGAAAACCACGGTCAAATCCTGTTCGGCAATCATTTCTACATAATCCCCGGCTCTAAACATATTGTGGCTTTCCCAATATTTCATCATGGGCGTGCCGTCCGTTATTACCCATTGATTAGGTTGAAAAATGGCGACGACTTGCGTTTCTTTGAATGGCATCATCAACGCTTCACCGCCCAGCCGGTTCAATTCGTCCAGAATATTGGATTTGCACGAGGCAACATTTTTCGTGCCGCATGCGACTTCGTGAAAGGCTTCATCGCAGCGGGCATTGTTGTAGGCAAATATATGGCGAACACCCTTACTACCCATCGCTGCATCCAATCGGTTGTAATCTACCGTATCACGAATGATCGTGGCCATGCCGCGCATGTAGGGTGAATTCGACATAAAGGTATAGCCTTCCAGGGGAGCAGGTCCGCGAATAGCGGAGAAAGGATACATGGCATAATGTTCATCCCGGTTGTGCTGATTCACAAAGATGATATCCAATATCTGGTTACCTTCCAGTAGTTCAAAACGGAAGGACTGCCCCTTCTTGACATCAAAACTGTAGCCTTGGTAAGGTTCGGCAATGAATTCATCAACCTGCGTGAACGCGCCCGCTTTTTGTTTCTCTCTTGCTTTTTCCCAAATCCTGGCCGTTCGGTTCAGGTAAGCTCCCTCTTTCTCTTTTGTGATCAGTAGCAGCAAAAGTCGGGTACAAATTTTTCATGCAAACAGAGGGCTGCTCTAGGATTTCACCCCTTATGGTCATTTTTTGTACCCGACTTTTGCCGTAGCTGTTTGTGATATCGTGTTTTCCTGCTGACATGATTTTTCTCCTTGAGGTAGAAATATAGAAAGTTAGAAATACAGATCGCCTGCCAGAGGGTGACCGGCACGCCTGGGCGAAAATACTCTCACGCGTCTCTTGATTGGCGTGCTGGTCACCCCGACCGCCCCGTGCGTTACTCGTCAGTCATATTTGAGACCACATCTACGCAGCGAGTTGCAGGTCACTACGTGTCCCTTTGGCAAGACAAAGGGTTGGCGCACCATCGTTGCGCTTTGATTCGCGGCTTGTCGAGCAGCATACTCGCCAGGCGTGATGCCGAAGAAGTTGGCTTTGGGCAACGTCAAAGCAGCAGTGGCAAAGGTCGCTAGCATCTTGGTTGCCTGGGAAGCAGCAGAATGCGGTTGAGCGATGCTAGTTTGGTTCCGCCATGCTTCGACAATTACTGTGACAAAATCCTGTGGTTGTGTTCGTAGTTGGTTCATTTGATTGCTCCTGTGATTGATTGTGTCTTCTCTTCAGATGCGAAAGGAGAATGATCTTCAGATGTGAAAAGAGATTGACAATTTTCGATACGATATTTACTGTGAAAGATTTACTGATTACTTGGCCGTTAGTGTATAATGCTGTTTCCCCAGGTTCGCCCATCGAACTTCCCCAAGAACTTCCCCAACTGAAGATTTATTTGCTTGTCGATAGGTTTTTTCTGGGGAAGAAGTACTATTCGGCGTTGGTCAGCCTGTTGGCCAAGTGACAGTCACTTTTCGCACAAGCGGGCTGCGTATTCCGACCATTCTGCACGCATCTTCGTGAAGTGACTGTCACTTTGTGGATGAATCGTTGACTATGGCCAAAAATTCCGCCAGATTTGGGTATCCAGAAAACAGGGTGGTATCCCAAATTGTGTGTCGTTTCGCTTTTTCTCTGAGAGGCGAGGAGTCTATTTCACAATTTGTGGTATACCACCGGGAATAGAGGAGCAGACATGTCATCAAATCATGTTGATCCAGCTGTTCATGCCGCAACCATGCCAACTAGCCACCTTCAGCTAGTGCTGTTCGGGACACCCCAAATCATGCTGCATGGGGAACCCATTACAGATCAGCTCCGCGCCAAAGCCCAAGCCTTGCTCTTTTCCTGGCGGTGACGCAACAGCCCCACAACCGTAACGCGTTGACGACTCTCCTATGGCCAGAAGCATCCTCTGCCCAAGCCAGTAAAAACTTGAGCAATCGACTCTCGGAGCTGCGCAAGCTGCTGGGCGATTATCTGACCATTACGCGCCAGACGGTGGCCTTCAATCTGACAAGCAACTATTGGCTGGATACGGCGCTCTTTCCAGAGGGGCTCATTCATGAGCGGGCAACTCTATCAGAAGATCATGCACTTGATCCCGGACAAGCCGGCCTGACACATAATGATCTGACCCAATATCAAACGGCCATTCAGCACTATCACGGAGAGTTTCTGGAAGGATTCCACGTTCGCGAAGCCATCACCTTTGAAGAGTGGGTCACCGTTCAGCGCGAGCAGTTCCGGGAACAGATGTTGACGGCGCTCTGGAGATTGGCAACTCATTATCAAAGCCGTGCGGAATCTGACTATGCCGCGGGGATCCACTACTGCACGCGCCTGTTGGAGTTGGATGCTTGGAACGAGGAAGCCCATCGCCTGAAGATGATCATGTTGGCGAGCAGCGGCCAACGCAGCGCCGCACTGGCCCAATATGAGTCATGCCGCCAGGTTTTGCTGGAAGAATTTGGCGTCGAGCCAACCCCAGATACCCAAACCGTCTACGAGC
>JAHBNG010000128.1 GCA_019217005.1 Chloroflexi bacterium TSY | reverse complement strand
TTTTTTCAGGGTGGATTCTTTTTTCCGCCCCTTTCGGTTTGCCCTTTGTCACTCAAGCCTTTACCAGAAAGTAAAGTTCATCGCGATCCCATTTTTCGCGACCTCTTTGCCAAGTTGGCTACACTAACGTCATGATACGATTCATACAATTTGGGCTAGGGTCCATTTTGGTTCCTTTTGTCGTCTCTGCTTGCTATTCAGACGCGGCTGCCGACAACATGTGCCCGTCGCCGTGCCACATTTTACCGTTGGGTGACTCAATTACTCAAGGGGAGTTAGCGTGGGGCAGCTACCGAAGTGATTTGCTGGCCTTGCTTGTCAATGACGGATATAACGTAGACTTTGTGGGTTCACACACTAAGCATGTGAATGGCGAACCAGTAGGTCCAGACTACGATGTTGATCACGAGGGGCACTGGGGCTGGCGTGTAGATGAGATAATTGATGGTCGCGAGAGCGACGATGGATCCGGAACCGGTCGCTTGGTAGAGTGGCTTGTTGAATATACACCTGACATTGTTCTGTTGCACTTGGGGACAAACGATATGTTTGCTCAAGATAGCGTCGAGAACACCGTTCGTGAACTCGAACAGGTCATTGATATATTGCGCGATGACAATGCAAACGTCACGATTTTGTTGGCCAAGCTGATTCCTGTGAACGTGCAATTTGCGCAAGAGAGCATTGATGCATTGAATAACGAAATGGACGGGATTGCAGCGCGCAAAAATAGAGATCGCTCACCTGTCATTGTCGTTGATCAAAGTGATGGATTTGATGCCGAAATCGATACATATGACGATGTTCATCCAAACGAGAGCGGACGCCTCAAGATGGCCCAAAAATGGATGGCTGCTCTAGAACCATTCTTGACGAAGAAGTCTGCGCCGAATCTTGAGGTAAACAAATACAGAGCTGGACGCTAGATGAGGTATATGTGACATACTTCTAATTGGCTTTCTTGGTAACCCAACACAAGAATTGATAACTACATTCTACCATCGTCGTTATTTTTACTGTCAAAGGAGAAAAAAATGCTTGCTTGTGCTCAATTATAGTGGTATACTCACGAATAAATGATAGACGATTTGGCGCTGATTTGTGCGACTTGCTGGAACACCCCGACTCGGTTGTAGTGGTGCTAGACTTCTGGAACCCATGATGAAAAACGTCATGGGTTTGTTGTCTCACTTTATTAGAGGATTAGGAAAGGCCCCCATGCTAGATTACAAGGCGGAAACACTTCCTCCTATGAGAGCTGCTCATTTCGATGGTCGTTCCCAAGACAGACCAGACTGGTCTGTAAATGTGCCTGCTGAAAAATTGATAGCACTTATGCATGCGAGTAATGAGATGATGCAAAGTAGCTTTCGGCGCGATCGTCGGGCTACTCTGAAGACTGTCGCTCGCTATGTTTATGATCTTCTAAATGTCGAAGCATCCGCCGTTTTCTTAGTATCCTCAGATCCGTCTGGAGACCTTCTGCTCGAAGCATCTGTTACGGATGTGTGGGGCGACACTTTTGAAACCGAGCAGCTCAAGATCAGTAGAGCATCTAATCGTGACATGACCAGTTTTATTGCTGCTTTTGGCAAAATTGTTCGGCTACATGGGGCAGATCTAAAAAACCATCCGAATAATACAAGCAATTCAGAACCTTTGCTGTCTGGGATGTCTCACTCGTTTTTAGGTATTCCCCTAAAAAATCGAAAGGAACAATTGCTCGGCATGATAACTGCCAGCAATAAAAAAAGTTCCGAGGGCGTGCCGACCGAGACAGAATTCTTCGATGAAGTTGATGAGTCCATTGCGCGCATTCTTGCAAGTGAGGTTGCGGTCGTATTAGAAAACCTGCGAATTTTTGAGACACTAACGAATCTCCTGCACCAAATACACACAGAACGCGATCTCGAGCAGATTCTAGATACAATCTTAACTGAGGGTATCACTTTATTAAATGGCGAGCGAGGAGAGATCGTATTATGGGACGAATCTAAACAAGATCTAATTGTTGCAGCTCAGTCAGGGGAGAGTAACACACCCCAATTGGGAGAGCCAGCAACAAGTCCAAGTATCGTACGCACTTTATGGAAAAGCCATGATCAAAGCATATTTATTCCTGATGTCGCTGTAGCACCGAACTATCATGCATCGACCCCACAAACAAAATGTGAAATTTCGGTGAGACTGAAGACCGCCGAGCGAGAGATAGGGATTATCAATGTGGAATCCTTTCAACCAGGGGGGTTGGATGAACAGGATATCGAAGTATTAGAATTGTTGGCCAAATATGCCGCCGTTGCGTACCAAGTTGTTGGCAAGGAAAGGCGTTTTAGAGACATTGTTACCCAGTTGGGGGATTCACGTCCGCCAAAGGAGGTATTGACTGGTATTCTCGAGAGCGTTCGAGATATTTATGGGCTGGGCAGTGGTATTATTTACATAGCCGATGACGCAAAACGCATCTTGCGTTGTTCTGCCCTTGTCAATGAAGAGAAAATTGAGATCGAGCACCCAGAAAAATTCAGTTATCGGTATGATGAGAGTGCTTTTGCAACACAGGTTCTCCACACAAAATCCGGTTACTTCTCACCAGAACCACCAATGGATTCTGCTGTAAACCCTCAAGGGCTCAACGCCTTCAAGATCCGTAGTTCAATGGTAGGTGTACCACTGTTATTTGAGAACCAGGTCGTTGGCGTTCTCGTGGGCTGGAGTAACTTTACTTTCTGGTAAAAGAAAAGAGATGAGGTGAGAAATGTGACAAAAAGCGGTTAGCAGTTCATCCTAAAGGTAGAGAACCCAAAAAGGAGGAAGGAATGCTAACCGCGCCAGAAATAACTATAGCAGTACTGATGAATGTATTGCAAGTAACGCCGATGGGAACAAACGTAAATGTAATGCGTCTGATGTGGGCAATGCTGAATGGGTCGTTTCTGAAAAGTCGAGGAGCAATCCATAGCGCATTGAAAGAAAGCGGGTTTGAAGATGAGGAGCTCCGGCGAAGCTGGTGGAGCTTTCGATATGGATCATGGGATATCACAAGTCTGCTGGGGTCGTGGCAAGAAGAAGTGGAAAGGGGAATGGGAGGCAAAAAAGTTAGAAGGGTACCGAGTGAAAAGCATAGATATCACAGGGTTCTGGCGACCGAAGCTGCAAGGGAAAGTGAACCGACTCTATAACTCAACGGCTCGTCGGGCATTGCCCGCGCTCATCTTTGGAGTGATGATAAGCTCGGGGGGAGATAGGCGGGAAGCGAGTGCCACTGCTCAAGGCAATCATGAGATGCACGGTTGGAACAAAGGAAAGTGAGTTTCGGAAAAAGCTGCTGAAAGAGACGAAGAAATCACTGGAGTCAGACGAAGTGGCGGTGGTCGATGCCGGGTTTACAATCAGAGAAATGCTAGAAAGCGGCATAGACCGATTTGTCCTGCGGGAAGCCATTAACTGCACAGTGCGCCGCAATGAGTTCCCCAAACGCAAAGAAAAAAGGCAGACCACCTGAATATGGTGATATTGTGCGTCCGCTCTCTCGCAGCTATAAGGGAAAGCGACTCGAGGCTACAACTCCGGACTCGTCTGGTCGCTTTCTCTATAGTGGTCGCCTGATTTGCTATCAAGCATGGCACAATCTCGTCCCCAGAACAACCAAGGTGGATACAGCCAACCGTACCTACTCGATTTACGTCATTCAGGATCCGGCCTACAACACACCTTTGGTTTTGGCGACCGTTATGACTTTGCAGCCTGAAACCATTTATCTTGTCTACCTGGAACGCTGGCCTGTTGAACATCCCCCCCTTGGCTTCCAAGCAGATGATTGGCTTACATCGTCAATTTGTTCATGCCGATGAGGCTTGTTTCCGCTTACCTGAACTGGGGCTGCTGGCTGGCAATCTTCTTTCCCATTTAGCCGCTTCTCTTCCTCCCATACCGACTGGCTACTGGGATCGAGAGCCTCAATCCACTCCCGGCAGGCTGCGCCGTGTTCTCTCGAGTGCTCTTTTTCCAACTCCTGACCAACTCGACCCTGACTTTCGGAAAAAGGCCTCGGTTTCACACCATTTACCTAAAGGCGTTCTCGCTCATCGCCGCCTCAATGCCGCTGCTTAAACTAGCCGAGCACTATTTTTACATTTTATCCCGTTTTTTCAGGGTGGATTCTTTTTTCCGCCCCTTTCGGTTTGCCCTTTGTCACTCAAGCCTTTACCAGAAAGTAAAGTCAAAGTAAGTCGACTATTATTTGTTGTGTTACTGGACATCTCACTGACATTTTGGAGAGTCAGATTAGACAATTTGGCGTCGTTGATCGAATTTTTGAGAAACCCTTTTTGCGGAGCGAATTGCGCAATTACGTGGATGAATTACTAAAGAAAGGTTCCTGATGTTTGTTCTTATTGACCGACCTCAATAGGTGTGTACCACAAAGTGTGTAAACGAAGTAGGCTCTCTGACTGATGGGTCTCCATTTACACACTTTGGGACACACTGTCGACTCAATCTTCTACAACATTATAGTAATGAGCTATTCAATACAAACTGCTACAGTCGATGATCTCATGGTTCAAATGCGCACACATAGTCAGCGCCCTGACTATATGTTATGGTTGGGTGCAGGAGCATCTGTTGCTTCTGGCGTTCCAACTGCGGATGAAATCGTTACTGATTTGTTGCAACGAGTATATCAACAACGAAAGAGAGCATCCAGCGGCAACGATTCTGGGATGACTGAAGGCGGACTGTTCCAGTGGGCGAAGCATAATCTAGATTGGTTCAACCCGAAAGACGCGAATAAGCCAGAATATGCCTTAGTGATGGAAAACGTACATCCCCCACCAGGGATGAGGGAACGTTATCTTAAAGAGTTGACACAAAATGCGCGTCCCTCGGATGGTTACAAATATCTAGGCATCTTACTGCGTGAAGGAATTTTTGATACCGTCATTACGACAAACTTTGATCACCTTGTATTCACGGGTGTTCAACCCTATTTAAGTCAGCGCATTGTTGAATTCAGTTCAGTCGAGCAGTTTCAATATTTGGAATCATATCCAGATGAACCGCGACTTATCCGTCTTCATGGTGATTTTTTACATGGCAATACTTTGGGATTAGATAAAAATACACTCCTCATTCAATATGCAGCGATCTCGCAATTGTTACGTACGTACGGTTTAATCGTGATTGGATATGGTGGCCGGGATCAAAACATAATGTATAAGCTATTTGAACCCTTAACAGAAAATCCTCCAATTAGTAAATACGGAATATGGTGGTGCCATCGCAAAAACGATCCCCTGTCTCACCGAGTTGAAATGTTTCTTGAAAAAGCTCCAAATGACCAAGCTTTCCTGGTAGAAATCGATGACTTTGATGCAATGATGGCGACAATGGCCGCACAGCTTAATCTGAAGTTACCACCAAATGAAAACCAAAATCTGTTAAGGTTGATCGACAATTTGCAGAACCAATATGCATTGGCTTGGGATTGGCGCGCATTGTTGATAGATTTCGTTGATGCTACTCGTAACAATGTCACTGAGCAATTGAAACGGTTAGCCTTCATGTTGAATGGAGCGCAGGCGATTCTCGCATGTTATGACTCAAATCATAAAATATGGCGTGTGATCGCGACTGCTGAAATTCCCACAACTTCAACATCGATGGAATTAAACCAAGAATTGGTGGATAAAATTGCTGAAAAACAGCGAACCTACATGAGGCTCACCGAAGATGAACGCGCTGTTATGGTTCCAAGAAGTGAAACATTTTCTAGGAGTGATATCCTGGAGATCTTCCCGGTTTATAAAGCTGGCCGCTTATTAGGATTTATTGTATTTGGTTCAAAACAACCCATTTTGGATTATACAGAAATTCGCTTAGTTAGGGCCTTGGTTCAATTATTAGTTAAAGCTTGTGTAGATTGATTGTCGCCATTTTATCTTGATTTAGGAAACATTCAATGCCGTTAAAGATTGCCACCCTTGATGACATAATCATGCAATTGCGTGCCTATGATGGACGTCATCCGGACTATATATTGTGGTTAGGAGCAGGTGCTTCTGTCACCTCGGGCATACCAAGTGCATCAGGTATTGTGCATGATCTCCTTTCTCGAGTCTATGCTCAGCACATTGGTATCTCCATCGCAGATGCAATACAACGTTCACCTGAAGTGATTCAACAATGGGCAACGCAAAACTTGAACTGGTTTGATCCTCAAGAGCGCAATCGTTCAACATACGCACAAGTAATGGAGAATGTATACCTGTCTTCGGGTGTCAGAACCCGCTATCTTGTAAACTTAATGGAGCATGCACAGCATTCCGATGGCTATAGATATCTGGGCAGACTGCTCCAACAAGGTATATTTGATACCATTCTGACAACCAATTTTGACCACCTGGTGCGTCAAGGTGCGGATCCTCTGCTTACCTTGCCCTTGGTTGAGGTTAGATCACTTGAACAATACCCTCGATTACAACCGTATCCAGATCAACCTCAAATCATCCGGCTACATGGTGACTTTTGGCATGGCAATGTGCTAAACATAGAAGGAGAATTTGAGCAGACGCCTTTCATTCGTTATGAGGCGGTCACCCGGTTGTTGCGCGCCTATGGGTTAATTGTCATTGGGTATAGTGGCCAGGATCGAATGATCATGCGCAAATTATTTGATCCGTTAGTGAATGATCCAATGATTTGCAGAAATGGGATATATTGGTGTCACCGTAAAGGAGACCCGCTCTCACCACGTGTTGAAATTTTTCTAGACAAGCTACCGGAGGGACAAGCGTTTCTTGTTGAGATCGACGGATTTGATGAGACCATGATGCAGTTGAACCACGCATTTGGTTTTGTCAATGGACCTTCTTCGCGTACAAATCCAAGTGCGATTGATGGAGAGGAGCGAACCTCTACACGGCACTATTTTGGTACCGGCAGTCGCTGGGCTGTCCTGGTTGGGGTGAATCACTATGATGACCAGCAGAACTATGGACAGCTGCATGTTTGCATAAAGGATATGCAAGCACTTTATTCACAGCTGACTGCTGGTGGTTTTGAGCGAAGCCGGCTGCGTACCCTCGCTGATGACACAAAGGAGCTTCCAAGCCGTGAGAACATCTTGGCGACATTGAAATCAGTCGCAGACGCAACCGAACCCAATGACCTATTGCTCTTTTACTATAGCGGACACGGTGATGAGATTGGCAATGAATCTTATCTTGTGGCACGTAACGGCCAACGGATCGTTCTCCATGATACGGCCGTATCGATTTCAAGAATTCAATCAATCATGTCGGCGGCACCGGCCCGTGCGAAAGTTATGATTATTGATGCCTGCCATTCTGGTGCCAATATTGGCAGCAAAGGCTCAAAAAGAATGTCTGCTGACTTTATTCGTCGCGTCTTTGAAAATGCGACAGGAATGGCAGTTCTCGCATCATGTCAGCAAGGTCAACTTAGCTACGAATGGCGCGAACAAGAGCGAAGTGTATTTACCCATTTCCTCCTATCAGCGTTACAAGGCGAAGCAGACATGGATAAAAAAGGGTTTGTAACTGTACAAGATATCAATCGATATGTCATAAATGGCGTAAAACTCTGGGCTAGTCAGAATAAAGTCAATCAAACGCCTACGCTTCAATATGCTGTGTCAGGCGACATTATCCTGACCTATCTTCATTAACGGCGAACCTTAACGCCGAAGTCAAACTGAGAACAACGCTATATTTACATCTACTTTGACAAACCAACCCTGAACGGCTACACTAAATACATCCGAACGAGTCCGCCTGCTCCCGTTTATCTACTTATGTTCCATTACTTTTTGCTATAGATATACTTATCATGTACCAAGGCTTCAAGATCATCGACTTTCACGCCCACTTTCCCGACTCAGAAACCGTGGTTTACGGACATGGGCGATACGATGAAGAACTACATCGACCGTATCAGTCCAGAACGGCTTGCGTTGATACGCGCCAAAGGGCAAGTCTACTCAGAACATTGGAGGCGGATGTGGGGGTTTCCACAGGCTGAATCAAGTGACGAACACCCTGGAGATCGAGAGCAAGCACGTCGTTGGATTGAAGAGTTGGATATGTATGGGATTCACGCGATTGGCTTCGTGACAGGCGGAGGCAACGAACACCTGTCGGAGGTCTGCGGTTGGTATCCAGACCGCTTTGTGGGCTTTGTTCATCATAGTCCATTTGTGCCCAATGCGGTTGAACGACTCGAACAGGGCGTGACAGAGTTGGGATTGCGCGGTTATAAGCTTTTGGCCCCAATGATCGAAGAGCCCATTGAACATCCGGATGCATTCCCCGTCTGGGAAAAGTGTGCCGAGTTGGGAATTCCCGTGTTGATCCACTTTGGGATTCAGGGCAGTTCTGGTGGAATCGCCTGGCACGAAAACATCAATCCACTCAAACTTCACAATGTGGCCAAATATTTTCCCGAGGTCGATTTTGTGATCCCTCACTTTGGCTGCGCGTGGGAACGTGAAACGCTACAACTCTGCTGGTCCTGTCCCAATGTGAGTGTTGATACCAGTGGCAGCAACCAATGGATTCGTTGGGTTCCAGGCAACGTTACGGTCAAGTATCTCTTTCGCAAATATTACGAAACCATTGGACCCAGCCGCATCATTTTTGGGTCAGACTCGAGTTGGTTTCCGCGTGGTTTTGCCTTTCGATATCTTCAAGATCAGGTGCGCGACTGTTTGGATTTGAACATGCCAGATGAGCACATCCAGATGATTTTTGCGGGTAATGCCGCCCGATTATTGAAGATAGACTTGTCTACATAAGTTTTGCACATCACAGAGGGATTTACGGAGTTCTCACAGAAATTCACAAAGAATTTGTTGCTCTTTCTCGCTTTTCTCTGCATAACTCTGCGGCGTGCACACTATTTCATCAGTCCGAATGAGGAGAAAACTATGTTTGAGAGTGTTGGAAAAGTATCGTTGTTACTGATCGTTGTGCTGATGCTTGCCGGGTGTCCACCGCAAGTTGCTGCTCCGGATGGTGGTTCAGGCGCCATGGCTGAAGCAGAAGGACCGATTGAGATTGAATATTGGCAATACAACTTTGGGGCCCGTGTCGATGCGATGGACCAACTAATTGAAATGTTTGAGGAAGAGAATCCTGACATCAAGGTGGTTCACAACTCAGAAATTCCCTACGCTGATTTTCGTGACAAAATTGCTGTGAGCGTACCTGCTGGCGTTGGGCCTGATGTTGCAACCATGTTTTATGGTTGGCAACTGGATTGGATTGCTGCCGACTATGTCGTTCCGTTACCAGAAGATGAATTCCCACCATCGATCTTGGATGAGTTTAGTCCTATGGTTCAGGCCAGTCGGATTAATGGCCAGCTCTACACATTGCCGACTGCCGTGCGTTCATTGGCACTATTCTACAACAAGGATTTGATGGAAGCGGCTGGTTTGGATCCAGAGAGTCCACCTCAGACCCTGACCGAGTTAGAAGAACAAGCTGTTCAGTGCACGCAACGAGAGGGTGACAGCTATTTGGTCCACGGTTTTATTGCGAATCCCGGCGGACAAGGGCATCATTGGTTCCGGCAGGTGTTGCTCCCTCAATTTGGGCAGCAACCATTGAGCGATGATCGACAGACCGTTCAATGGAATGCGAGCGAGGAAGGCTACGCCGCGTGGAATCAATTCTTGAAATTTGAGACAGAGTTAGAGACGGGTGCAACCGGTGTCTACGAAAATGATCCTGATGGCTTTTTGGCGGGTGAGGTCTGTTTTCACGTTGACGGATCGTTCCGTTTAGGGACAATTGCCAACAACGCACCCGATTTGAACTTTGGTGTCACTGAACTACCTGAGCACAATGGTGTGAAGGCAACCTTTGGCTCCTACTGGACCCACGGTATCACGCAGAAGGGGGCGTCTGATCCAGCACGTTTGGCCGCTTCAGCAAAGTTCCTCAAGTTTATCTCATCACCTGAAGCAGGGGCTTTGTGGGTTGGTATAGTCGGTGAACTTCCCGCACAACTTTCTGCCGCCGAGGATGCCAATTTGTTGGCCGACGAAAAATTGGGGGCTTTTGCGCAAGGTTTGTCCTATGCGCAAGCTACATTCTTTATCAATGAATCAGACGATCGACAGGCTATCATTGATGCTCACAACGCAGTCATTCTGAATGGTGCCGATCCAAATGCGGAGCTAGACTTTGCCGTCGAGACGGTTCAGACCATGTATGACGAATATTGGGCTGACCAATAAGTAAGCTGAAAGGATGAGAAGGGCGACAAGGCGACGCGGTCGTCGAAAATTGGCTCAAGCCAACTGTGAATCCTCACCCAGTTCACTTCCGTGGACTTCTGCTTTCAGCCTGGAATTTATTCCAAGGCGGTCGTAAATGAAACTAACTCTCAAACAGCGACAAGTTCTCTGGGCCTATGCCTTTCTGAGCGTGAGCTTGATTTTCTATATCGTGATTCGCTGGTATCCAACTCTGTTGGCTTTTAATATCAGTTTTCGCGATTGGAACATCTTTCAAGCATCGGGATCTTGGGTCGGCTTGGAGAACTATCACGAGATTTGGCTGGATCTCTTTAAGCCGCGTAGCGCAGTACGAGCTGCATTTCTCAATACATTGCGCTACGTGCTTTTTGGTGTCCCCCTACAATTGGTGATCGGGTTGGCGGTTGCGCTGATGCTTAGCCAAATCCGACACTTTGCGGCTTTTTTTCGAGCAGCTTTTTTCCTGCCTTATGTCACCTCCGCGGTCGCTGTTGCGTTTGTCTGGCTCTGGCTTTACGACTGGCCGGATGGATTGTTAAACCAGATTTTGAGTGCACTTGGAGTAGATCCGCAGCGGTTTGTGGGCCAACCGTCTCAAGCATTGGGAGCGATTACTTCCGTGGCTGTCTGGCAAACGCTCGGCTTCACCGTGATTATCTTTCTGGCCGGCATTCAGCAAATTCCCGATATGTACTATGAGGCAGCGCGCATCGATGGTGCCAATGGTTTTCAACTCTTCCGTTATGTCACGCTGCCTCTTCTAAATCCCGTGATTGTCTACCTGTCCGTTTTGCAAACTGTCTCATTCTTACGCCTCTTCGCCCTGGTCCAAAATATGAGCCCCCAGGGCACAGGCGGACCATTGAACAGCACCACAACCGTTGTCTTGGAAGTCTACAAAGAAGGCTTTTCGCGTCTAAATATGGGCTATGCATCCGCCCTAACCGTGATACTTTTCTTCATTATCCTGTTGATTACCATTATACAACTGCGATTTTTGTCGCGCCGCTTTGAGTATTAGGCCATTCCAGAGAAATAAACCCCTAATTTGCCAAGTCGATTTCTCTGGAATGGCTTGAGCTTTTCCAGATCAAATTAGGGATTTTAATTGTTGGAAAAGCCTTAAACCATTTCTGGTCAGTCAGGCTCAAACTAACGCACAGATGCTTATCGCAAACCTAGATTCTCGGCTAGTATCACGTAAGACGTAACACGAACGACGAATAAGGATATTCAGATTGTCTAGCGCCCAACGCACTCTGCAAGCTGCAGAACAACTCACATCTATACCGGCTCGTCGTCAACGCGCCCCTTCCGTGGGCTTAGCTGGCGTCTATCTGTTGCTCAGTATTGGCACGATTGTGATGATGGTGCCCTTTATTTGGATGCTTCTGACGAGTTTGAAACCGGCGCCAGAACTGGTTGATTTTGCCTTTCTCCCGGCCAACCCAACCTTTGAAAATTACCTATCTGTCTTGCAAACGGGTGACTTTGCCCGTTGGTACCTCAATAGCCTGATCATTGCTTGTTTCACAACGCTTTGCGTCGCAATTTTCGATTCTCTCGTTGGCTACACGCTCAACAAATTCACCTTTCCTGGTAAGAATCTTATCTTTCTCGGCATCCTGGGGACGCTGATGATTCCAACCGAAATGTTAATTATTCCGTGGTACACAATGAGCGTGAGTATGAACTGGCACATTGGTCTGGCCCAATATTGGGGGTTGGCGTTTCCTGGTGTGATCACGGCCACAGGCATATTTTTGATGCGCCAGTTTTTCGATGGCGTACCAAACGACCTGCTTGATGCTGCTCGGATCGACGGCATGAACGAGCTAGGTATCTGGTGGCGCGTCGCCATGCCGCTTGTCAAGCCAGCTGTGGCCGCGCTCTGCATCTTCAACTTTATCGGCAACTGGAACGCATATCTTTGGCCTTTGATCATTGCCAGCAGTCGGCAATACTATACATTGCCAGTTGGACTCAATTTCTTTCAAGGCGAGGCATTGTCAGACTGGGAATTGATCATGACCGGTGCCAGCCTGGCAACAATCCCTTTGATCTTAGTCTTCCTCATTTTTCAGCAGCAAATTATCAAAGGCATTGCCCTAACTGGTCTGAAAGGATAGTGGCACAGATATCACACATTTGTCCCAACCAATGCTGCTACTGACTAGCAACTGCTATTCTAGATAGCGGCTGTCCGGTAGGTGATAGATGGTCAACGAATGCAAGATTCTCAGGCTACGCCCAGAGTCTGTACAAATCGTGTCACTTAAACCGCAGCCACGGCCCTATTCCAGACAAATTCGGGAGATGAGCGAAGGGTAACCATCAATGGCTGACTTTCCCCATCCATTCTATAGCAAAACCGTACTTCAGCCAGCTTATTTTGACGCCCAGAAGCATCTCTTTGGGGCAATGCTGGATGCCCATGATGCTCATGCTGTGATGTTGGCAGAATGCGACATCATCACGGAGGACAACGCACGCGCGCTCATCGATGCGATCGCTACGATCCGAACCAAAGGCGCAGAAGCATTCGACTACGTGCCCGGTGTGGAAGATCTCTTCTTTCGAATTGAAGCACAGATTATCGAACTGGCCGGACCGGATTATGGTGGAAACCTTCAACTTGCCCGCAGTCGCAACGATTTGGGGCAGGCTCTCGCACGCATGGCGCTGCGCGACATGGTGTTGGATCTCTATTCTGATCTACTAATGCTTCGGCAGGGCGTTGCCACACTGGCTGCAGCTCACTTGAAGACTTTCATGCCGGGCTACACACATACACAGCCTGCACAACCAGTCACATTTGCTCACTATCTGGTTGGCGTTCTTTCGTTTCTGGAAAAAGATCAAGCTCGCCTTGCTCATGCATATCAGAATGTAAATGAATCGCCTCTTGGTGCAGCGGCCTTTACTGGCTCTGGATTCCCAATCGATCGCGACCGCGTCGCTCAACTATTGGGATTTGGAGGCGTCATTGCAAGCACACATCACAGCATAGGTGCAGGTGACCATTTGACTGACATTTCCTTTGCCATTCAATCCCTTGCGATTGGACTGAGCCGGGTCACAAAAGATCTGCTCTTTTTGGCAACCCGAGAATCTAACGCACTCTATATTGACGACAGCTTTATCCAGATCAGTTCGATCATGCCCCAAAAGCGCAATCCTGTGGTGCTGGAACATTTGCGGGCCCGGCTGAGTCGAACAGTTGGTTATGCCCAGACCATCGCGACACAATGTCACAATATTCCTTATGGCGATACACAGGACATTGAGGATGAGATTCTCCCCCCTGTCGCCCAAGCCATTTCAACGGCGCGCGAATGTCTGCAACTCTATGCGGCATTTTTTACAACTTTGAAACTGAATGAACAACATCTACGGGCTCAGTCATCAGAGGAGTTTACGACGGCGACTGAACTGGCAGATGAACTAGTACGAAGAGAGGGACTCTCATTCCGGCAAGCGCATAAGATTGTTGCCACGGCTGTTCAGACGGCGCTCAAGGATCCTTCTGAGAATAGCAGTACAGGCAACATTACATTATCCATCCTGCAGACCGCAGCACGGGAGACACTCGGGCAAGAACTGCCCGTTGATGAAGCATTCTTGAGAGACGCATTGGATCCAGAACGTTTCGTTTCGTTACGTACAGGGATGGGTGGCGTTTCACCTGATGCAACAGGTAATTTGTTAGAACAGCTGACGATTACGATCCAAAAAGACCATCTTTGGCTTGACGATGCCAAAAACGCCTTGGCAGATGCCGACAACCTTCGTCGTCAGATTGTTGCGTCTTTCTGGCCTACGGCGAGTATCAAGAACCCTGGATGAGCACCCAGCGATATACGACTTTTGAACAGGAGGATTGCACCTTGGCACGAATTGAGCCACTTTCACCGGAAAAAGTGGATCCTGCAATCAGTTCCATGATAGAGGATGCTCAAGACAGCCTTCCTCAATTTATGAATCAGGTGTTGACTCTCAGTCACCATCCGGCTATTGCGCGCGATCTGGTGACTCTTTATCTTGGTTTTCAGGAACATAGTCGGGTTGATCGCCGCTTGATCGAGCTGGCAGTATTGACAGTGAGTTATGCCAATCGATGTGTCTATTGCGTGAGCCACCATGCACCACTTGGCCTGGAGTCTGGATTATCGTCCCAGATGTTGGCTGATTTGGAAGGTGATAACGTGATGGATAGTTTACACTTTTCATCGCTAGAGAAGTTGGTTGTGCAGCATGCCCAAGCCATGACCAATGATGCCCGACGCGTCTCTGACGCACTAGTTGGACAGCTACGTCAACATCTTGACAATGCGCAGTTTATCGAGTTGACTGTACGAATTGGGTTGGCCAACTTCTTCAATCGGCTCAATGACGCATTACAGATTGATGTCGAGGGAGGTATTACGCCACTTTCAGTAGACCGCAGCGGAGGAGGCGTTCTCTATTACACGCAGTAGGCCAAAAAAGGGGTAAAATAGCCCTAGGAGGCCAAAATGAACCAAGAATTTAGCGCCGCAGTAACAGGATTCTGTGCCCATGTGAGAATGCTTTCTCCGCAAAGCGAAACTGTAAAACATTACGAAAGTGACCTAAATCAATTTGGCCAGGTGATAGAAAAAAGGCCAAGAGAGATAGGTCGCCAAGAGATAACGACGTTTGTAACGGCGCAACTCGAAGCGGGGATGAGCAGTGCGACGGTCAATCGCAGAGTGGCAACGTTGAGCCGATTTTTCGACTACTTGGCGGATGAGGCAGAAGACGAAAGCTGGTCAAACCCGGTGGTGTGGCGTCTACACCGACTGGATACAGGTTGCCATCTTCCCAGAGATATAGCGGAACGCATCGTCCGCCAGTTATGGGGGAGCGTGAGTCAAGGTCAGATAAGAGACCAAGTGATGTTGGCCTTGATGCTCGACGTTGGCCTGCGGGTGGGCGAAGTGTCGAAACTAGAGATGGGCGATATTGAAGCTGCCATAAATCCGGACGAACTGTGGTCACTGCGCGTACGCGGCAAAGGGAACAAAGAGCGTCGAGTCTGGTTGACGCCAGAAACCACAGCGCTGTTGGTGAGCTATATGGATGAGCGTCCTGATGCAGTCGATAGCCATCTGTTTCTGACTCGTCGTCACAAAGGCATCAGTGTCCGCGGAATCCAGGAGCGCCTCGATTATTACCGTCAGCAAGCCGGACTCTCCGAGAACAAGGTCTCCTGTCATCGCCTGCGCCATACCTTCGCCAGACGAATGGCAGAGTCGCGTATGCCACTGCCTAGTCTCTCTCATTGGTTGGGCCACAGTCAATTGAAAACGACCCAGATTTACATCGATGGTGCCAATCCTGATATGCGAGCCGACTATGAAGCTGCTATGGAGCAGTTGTCTCGCCAAGCCGCATGCTCGGATATTGAAGGAACGACATCTGCAATAGAGACAGAGAATACTGTGCCTTCTGAACATCGCACAGTGGAGCCAGCTGTTGGCATCTGTTTGTCCGCTGATGAGATCCGTCAACGTCTCACCTCATTGCCGCTCTGGCTTCATCAACCCATCATCTCATTACTTCTCCACCAGCAATTACGCTGGAAAGCCCTCTATCGGCGGGAACGAGCCCTTCAGTGGCTTGGCGAACTCCAACGCGGTTGGCAATGGATGCTCGACCAGCGCATGCTCTCCAGCTTATCCGAACTAAGACGGCGCGATCTCCAAGACTACATCACCCACCTATGTGACTTAGAGTATTCCGTCCATACCATCAATCATTTTATTTGTACCCTCAAGAGTTTTCTGCATTTTGCTGAAGAATGTGGCCAGTCGATCGCTCCGGCTTTATATCGCATTCAACGTCTCAAACGACCCACTACCTTACCTCGTCCGTTGCGCCAGCATGAATTTGCTCAACTTGAACAGTTCGTCTTAAACTCAACGGCTCAGAGCCTTTCTCCTTCCGACCTCCTTGACCGTGCTTGGTTTCTTATTCTGGTTGATGCTGGGCTACGTATGGGCGAAGTGCAAGCTCTGCTCGTTCGAGATGCCAAATCCCATCGTGACCGTCGGTTGCCTGTTACCCAACGCACTGCTCTTGCCATCGATGCCCATCTGCAACATCGCACCGATGACCTGGCTACTCATTCCCCGCTTTTTACTACGCGATGGCTTACCTCTTCGAGCCAATTATGTGCGCAACCATCTTCATGCCTTTGCCGCCCAAGCTAACTTAGAGGGCGTCACTTCTCATCGCTTGCGCCATACCTTTGCCACCCGTTTGCTCAACAGTGGCCTTATGCCCATCACTACCTTGCAGAAACTCATGGGGCACACTCATATCGATACCACCATGCTTTATGCACAGCTCTACGATGAAACCATTCAGCAGCATTATTTAGCCGCTATGGCTTCACATTCTGTTTACGCTATCCCTGAACCTGACCCCGCTATTTGGGGTCCCACTTTGGAGAATGCCTTTGAACTTTACTTTCTGGTAAAGGCTTGAGTGACAAAGGGCAAACCGAAAGGGGCGGAAAAAAGAATCCACCCTGAAAAAACGGGATAAAATGTAAAAATAGTGCTCGGCTAGTTTAAGCAGCGGCATTGAGGCGGCGATGAGCGAGAACGCCTTTAGGGAAATGGTGTGAAACCGAGGCCTTTTTCCGAAAGTCAGGGTCGAGTTGGTCAGGAGTTGGAAAAAGAGCACTCGAGAGAACACGGCGCAGCCTGCCGGGAGTGGATTGAGGCTCTCGATCCCAGTAGCCAGTCGGTATGGGAGGAAGAGAAGCGGCTAAATGGGAAAGAAGATTGCCAGCCAGCAGCCCCAGTTCAGGTAAGCGGAAACAAGCCTCATCGGCATGAACAAATTGACGATGTAAGCCAATCATCTGCTTGGAAGCCAAGGGGGGAGGTTCAACAGGCCAGCGTTCCAGGTAGACAAGATAAATGGTTTCAGGCTGCAAAGTCATAACGGTCGCCAAAACCAAAGGTGTGTTGTAGGCCGGATCCTGAATGACGTAAATCGAGTAGGTACGGTTGGCTGTATCCACCTTGGTTGTTCTGGGGACGAGATTGTGCCATGCTTGATAGCAAATCAGGCGACCACTATAGAAAGCGACCAGACGAGTCCGGAGTTGTAGCCTCGAGTCGCTTTCCCTTATAGCTGCGAGAGCGGACGCACAATATCACCATATTCAGGTGGTCTGCCTTTTCTTTGCGTTTGGGGAACTCATTGCGGCGCACTGTGCAGTTAATGGCTTCCCGCAGGACAAATCGGTCTATGCCGCTTTCTAGCATTTCTCTGATTGTAAACCCGGCATCGACCACCGCCACTTCGTCTGACTCCAGTGATTTCTTCGTCTCTGTCAGCAGCTTTTCCGAAACTCACTTTCCTTTGTTCCAACCGTGCATCTCATGATTGCCTTGAGCAGTGGCACTCGCTTCCCGCCTATCTCCCCGAGCTTATCATCACTCCAAAGATGAGCGCGGGCAATGCCGACGAGCCGTTGAGTTATAGAGTCGGTTCACTTTCCCTTGCAGCTTCGGTCGCCAGAACCCTGTGATATCTATGCTTTTCACTCGGTACCCTTCTAACTTTTTTGCCTCCCATTCCCTTTCCACTTCTTCTTGCCACGACCCCAGCAGACTTGTGATATCCCATGATCCATATCGAAAGCTCCACCAGCTTCGCCGGAGCTCCTCATCTTCAAACCCGCTTTCTTTCAATGCGCTATGGATTGCTCCTCGACTTTTCAGAAACGACCCATTCAGCATTGCCCACATCAGACGCATTACATTTACGTTTGTTCCCATCGGCGCGTTACTTGCAATACATTCATCAGTACTGCTATAGTTATTTCTGGCGCGGTTAGCATTCCTTCCTCCTTTTTGGGTTCTCTACCTTTAGGATGAACTGCTAACCGCTTTTTGTCACATTTCTCACCTCATCTCTTTTCTTTTACCAGAAAGTAAAGTTGAATCAACTTTTCAACAGCAACCACTTTAACTTTTATGTCTACTGCGTGTAATAGAGAATGCCTTCTCTCATCGTCTAACTTCTATTTGTTTTGTCTATTAGGTTGAGGACAGGGCAGGTACAGATGGGATCTAGTGAGTCTTTCACGTGGAGCGACATTTTCTGCAAACGATTTCCACGGTAGAGGACAGCGCAATTTCTCTGCAAGTGCCCGATTGAAAGGCTCATAATAATTGATCAGAGTTGCACGTACAGTGGGCTTGAAAAGTTTCTCTTCGGTTGTTTTTTGACTGATTATCCGATGAATTGTTGACTTGCCCACATCGATGAATCTTTCAAACAATCTGTGTGTTGCTGTATTTTGTAACGCAATCTTCCGTAGATTGGCAAAAAGTATGATTGGAATGCATCTGCTGTGGCGTTTAACCGACAAAGGTTTTTGGCGTCAAACTCGCGGGGGTGGTTCAGAATTAGGTTTACACTTTTGATACATAGATAAAAATCTATATGAGGTCATTTTCTGCCTGAGCATGGCTCAAAGTAGAAAATATAAACATCTTTTCTCTTTGCAAAAATGTAAACCTAATTGTCCGCCTAAAATGAACCACCCCAACTCGCGGGCAAAGAAATAGGTCTCTTTGCGATTGGCACAACAAACATCCGGATGATCGGCCAGATAACGAAAAAGAGATGTCGTGGCTGACTTTGGCGTACCGACAATAAGTAGATATTGATGCTCGGTCATCTTTGGTTACTTCACTGTTCCGATTTGATTTTCGATAGAAAACGTTATCATTGACGTTTCAGAGCAAAATTATGACAAGAACCACACGATTATCGTAATGAAATCGTGCAATTATCCTATGAAAACAGTATCAGTAGACCGCAATCGTTAGATTCTTTGCTCCGCTCGAGAATGAGACGATTGCGGTCTGCCCTGAAAAAAAGGGCAGCAAGAGAAGAGAGAGAGGGGTTAAAGGCCGCGTTGAATAAGAAGCGGGTCCAAGTTGACCCGCCAGAGTGGGTGGCGTCGTTGCCTGTGCCCAACGCAAATCAGTTGTAGTGAGCACCGTACTTAGGCGGTCGGTGCCAAGAAAACCTTGAAGCCGAGGGACTCGAGGGTTTTGAGTGCGCCGGCTTGTGCATGCTCCTTGCGTCGTTTGAGAAAGAAGTCGCCGCCGAGTTCTTCAAAGACGGCATCGGGCTTGTCGATGAGATGATAGACGATGGTCAAGATGGAATGGGCCACGGCAATAGCTGCCCGCTTGGCTCCGCGTCGTGCCTTGAGACGGTGGAACTGTGCGGCGAGATAGGTGTCCTTGGTGCGAGAGGCGGCCCAAGCCGCTTCAACGAGGGCGGTGACTAACCATTTCTGGCCCTTTCGTCGGCGACCACTCTTGCGTTTGCCCGCCGATTCGTTGTTGCCAGGACAGACACAAGCCCAGGAGGCCAGTTTCTTAGCTGAGGGCCAGCTTTCGACCGAGGGACCGATCTCCGCCAGAATTATCTCGGCGACGACTCGCCCCACACCGGGAATGGCATCTAGGCGTGCGATGAGGTCAGCATGCGGAGCCATGAGGACCCCAATCTGTTGATTGAGGGCATCAATGCGTACATTCAGGTGATCGAGATGATGCAGAACTTCTTGCAGCATAAAACGATGATGAGGACGGACCAGTCCCGTCAACGCATCAACCAACTGGGGAATCTTGGCCCGCAGCCGCTTTTGTGCCAAGTCAGCCATGGCTTCTGGGTCCATCTCATCTGCAATCAGGGCCTCGATCATCTGGCGTGCCGATACACCTTGGATGCTCGTGACCACCGATCCCAACTTGACGTTGGCATCTTCCAACACCTTATGCAGGCGATTGACTGCCGCACTCTTCTCTTGCAAGAGACGCGTCCGATAGCGCGTCAGGTCTCGCAAGTCCCTTTGCTCCACATCTGGAATGAAACTGCGCTCCAGCAGTCCATAACTCATCAGTTTCGTGATCCAGGCCGCATCGCTCTCATCCGTCTTGCGACCAGGCACCTGTGCCAGATGGCGGGCATTCACAATCCAGACCTCAAAATGCTCATGCAACACATTGTAGATCGGTTTCCAATACACTCCCGTACTCTCCATCGCCACATGCGTGATCCCATACGACGACAGCCACGACCTCAACCCCCTCCAACTCGACCGTCGTTGTCCCAAATCGCTTGCGCACCTGCTCCATCCTCCCTGATTCATCTACCACACACGCCACTACCATCCGCTTGTGAACATCCAGGCCGCTGCACTTCGGAAACATCACTTCCATCTTCCTTTCCTTTCGCAGCCGCTTATGTGTACCCGATTGTGAGCACAGTCTGCCCTGCGTGTTTCGTCCCGAGGAACGTCCACATCCCGTGGTGCGTCGGTGTACACCAATCTAGCTACTGAGCGTTCTTTACTTGACCACGGACCTTTCCCGATTTCTGTTCGGCGGCTGCCACCACACTTTAACACATTTTTCATCCCCTGTTGTGTTGGCTCACCGCATGTTTATCTACTGAGTATATCTCAACATATATAAGGAATATGTTACAGAATCTTAGCGAACTGTCTAAGAAAGACTGTTTTCTTCAGCAACGTTTTCAGTTTCTAACCTACATATTTGGGGGATCGGTATGACGACAATTTTCATGCTGCTTGGACAAAGTGTTCTATCAAGCTAAGTTGGCTCTTTTGGAATTCAGGTAGTAGACAGAGAATGTTCCCGGCACTCGCCACAAAAAGTCTCGAAGGCGAATCTTCGTCTGGCGAGTGCGGGAACGTCAGCCACATGAGATCCTATCGAACCGCTATGTTCTTTTGATGGGCCAAACAATCACATCCAACTGGCGTGCAAAATGGAGAAGCGGTGATGCGTCGGGGAGCGAAATGCCGCTGGCTGCTGCTACTGTATTCACTTCGATCTCTGCTTCTGCTGCTTGGAGTGGCCATGGTTTATGATGGATATCTCCCCGCAGTATAGTCTCTTTCCCATCTATGGTATAAAGGCAGTAGCGTTCCGTCAACCAATGTTCAAGCGTACCGGGAATCGATTGTGTCACAATCCCAATCGGTGCATATGAGCCACGAAAAGCCCCTTGTGCTGTACCTCTGTGTGTTCGTGTACTTTGATAGGAAATGCGATTTTCCTGCTCCTTCAGCGTCATCTGTGCCCGAAAGTATGGTAGCTTGAACCATCTGCGTGCGACGGCAACCGCCACAGGATTGGCCGCATCTAGACTAAAAAAGTAGACGCCAGGTTTGGGAGCACGTTCGTCGTGAGATTTGACATAGGTACGGACATTGAGTTCGGAAAATGCCGACAGCCAAGGCAGAGATGGGGTCCAACGCAAGCGGACGTTGCTCATGCGGAAAGGCACGACGCCCACCCATGCTTGGCCGTCGAATGTGTCCAGCATGAGCTGTGGGGGGATACGAGCACGCAGAATATCGGGTGAGATCGGCCAATGGGCAAAGAGCAGATCGAGCCAGCGTTGGGTCATGATCCAGGGGCTAGATGGCAGGGACCACGGACGATGTGTAGTTTGCTGGAGAATGTCGTCGAGCAAGATGTTGAATCACTTATAGAGACGCCACTTAGACTTCGGACAATCGGAACGGTTTTTATCGAGAGACGATTGTCCGAAGTTTAAATGATGTGGCTATTAGATTTTTTCGAAATCTGAAACCTTTTTTCAAAACCTACGTAATGATGAATAGACAAGCTAGCAAAGTCAAATTCGAAAGGGCTTCGCGAAAAGGTTTACAAGTAGAAAATACTTTTTGATCTGCCAAAGACGTTATCTTTCGCAAAGTCATTTTACTTCTTGATTCGCTAAACCATAGACATACATATAGGTGGGTTACTTGTGGAAGAAAAACAAATGAACAACGAGCAAACTGAATCTATTCCAGTCGAAAATGTTGAGAATAATGAAACAACCAAGAGTAGTCGATATCCCAACATGCTTTACCGCCATCCCGATCATAAACTAGTCGGCGGTGTTTGTGGTGGGATTGCAAATTTTCTCGGAATCGACCCCGTTCTGGTGCGCATCTTCTGGGTCATCGCAACGCTTATAACAGGTGGCGGTGGATTTATGGTCTACCTGGCGTTGCTGCTGCTTCTGCCTGTCGGCACAGCCAAGCAGGGACAAGTACAGCCAGCCATCATCGAATTGAATGAGCGGAGTTTGGGCTGGGTTGCGTTTGTGTTAATCGGCCTCGGCGTGCTCTGGTTGCTCTCGAACATCGGCATTTTGCCCTGGATTTGGGTTGGCATTTGGGCAATCGTCGGCGTCATTTTCTGGCCCGCAGTGCTAATCGGCGCAGGTTTCCTGCTGCTCAACCGCAAAAGTGGTCAACACTGGCGTGATCGACTCGACAACGCCACCAGCCAGTTCCGCACGCAGGTCAACAATCGCATGCCCAATCGGAACGAAATGAAAAGCGGCATCGACCGCATCCGGCAAACGATTCCACTGACTCGCAGTCGTGACAACCGTATGTTTCTGGGTGTCTGTGGTGGCATTGGTGAAAAATTTAATATCGATGCAAACTTCGTCCGCATCGTCTGGGGTGCATTCAGCATTGGAAGCGTCGGCATGGGTGTTTTCGTCTACTTGGTCACGGCCTTCTTTCTCCAGGATACACCTGTGAAAGAGACAGCTTCCTATGAAAAGGAGGCTCAGGATGTCCAGGTTGTCGAAGGGACGATCAACGGCGCATCGTAGGAACGTTGCCGAAAAATAGAAATAACCCAGAAAAAGCCGAGTGTTTGTCACTCGGCTTTTTCAGATCAAGTGGGACTAGCGACGACTAACGATCTGCTCTGGAATTTACCAACGCAACCGCAATCTTCGCTGCTACATGCGCATTATTCTTGAGCAACGCAAGATTTGCTCGTACACTCCGTGCTCCCGTCAATTCTCCAATGCGTGCCAACAAATAAGGCGTGACTTCGGCTGATCGCAGGCCTTGTTGTTCAGCATCCGATACGGCTTGGAGGATGGCTGGTTCAATTTCTGCCGCTGGAATCTCTTCCTCTTCCGGAACTGGTACTGCAACAAGTAAACCACCTGGTAACTCGAGCGTTTGTTTGGCAAGCCAGATGTCAATGATCTCCTGTGCCGAATCGCATCGGACGTCAACGGTTAATCCGCTTTCCCGACTGTAAAAGGCAGGAAACGCATCGCTCCCAAAACCGACAACCGTTACACCAACCGTCTCCAAATATTCGAGCGTTGCAGGCAGGTCGAGTAGCGCCTTGGCACCAGCACAGACCACAATCACCGACGTTTGAGCCAACTCTTGCAGATCGGCACTAATATCGGTGCCGTTTCCACGATGAACACCACCGATTCCACCTGTCGCAAAGACCTCGATCCCAGCCTTCTGTGCGATCCACATGGTGGTTGCGACTGTCGTTGCACCGTGCCAGCACCGCGCAACGGCCACTGGCAGGTCCCGGCGACTAATTTTACGGACAGGTTTGCTCGATTGGACAATTGTTCCGTCATCGCACTCCTTTGTAGCCAGCGCAAACATCTCGATCTGTTCAGCACTCAGGCCAACAACTGGTTGACCATGAATAATGCCGATTGTGCGGGGGATCGCGCCGGCTGCGCAGACGATCGCTTCCATCTCTTGTGCCAAGTCCAGATTGCGCGGATAAGGTAGACCGTGAGAGATGACGGTTGATTCGAGCGCAACGGTCGGTTTTTTGTTGTGTGCTTTGGCTGACAAGTTTTCTCCTTAATTTTCCTCAATGGCCCCCAACAATCTCAGCGCGCTTCGCTGCGCATCGGTCAGTCCTGATAGAGCATAGATATTCATGCGCTCATATGGACGGTCGCTTCTTAGTGTTTGGAGACAATGCCCGTCAGGTAAGTTCCACAACATAGCCATCTCATCGTCACCGCTGCTAAAGAGGGTCTCATTGTTGACAAAGGTCACGGAACGCACGCTGCCATTATGTCCTTCTAAGACACGAAGACACTTTCCTGTTTCCAAATCCCAGATTCGAACGGTTTGGTCGTCGCCACCACTCGCCACAAACTTGCCATTTGGACTAATTGCAACTGAGCGTGGCATATCGTCATGTCCCTGAATGGTGCGGAGTCGTTCGCCTGTTTCTACATCCCACAAGCATATATTGCGATCATCACTGGCACTGACCAATCGAGAGCCATCAGGAGTATATTTCACAGACCAGATACGCCCTTGGTGCCCAACAAATTCCCCAAGAGACTGTCCTGTTTGAACGTCCCAAAGACGCAAGACATGGTCATCGCTTGCGCTGGCCAAACGTCTGTTGTCTGGGTGAAATGCAACTGACCAGACTCGATGATTTTGGGTCTGAATGATGCGAAAACAACGACCGCTCTGAACACGCCAAAGACGAATCGTCTGATCTTCGCTTCCGCTCGCGAGAATCCGTTTATCGGGACTGATGGCCGCAGTCCAAACTCGATTTGAATGCCCTTGCAAGACATGAATGGATTGTTGCGTCGCCACGTCCCACAGACGAACCGTTTGGTCATCGCTCCCGCTGACGAATAGTTCACCATCAAGGCTAAACTGGACAGAACGGACACGATCCGTATGCCCCCCAAAAACAACAGGCGTAGGGTCTGCTTTCTCGCCGGTCGCATTCTTCCACAAAACAATCTGTTTATCGTCACCGCCACTGATCAACATGTCTTGAGCAGCAGCATAATCGACGGACCAGATTTGATTGGAATACCCTTCCAGCGTATGGAGTGATTGCCCCGTTGCCATATCCCAGAAGCGCATGGTCTGATCATCGCTGCCGCTGATCAACATGGTTCCATTTGGATGGATAGCGGTTGCCCAGACGCGATTGTTGTGACCACGCAATGTACGAACAACTCCATTTTCGACAATGTCCCAAATGCGAATTGTCTGATCATCACTACTACTTGCACAGAATCTCCCATCTTGGCTCACTGTCAATGACCAGATGGAGCTGGCGTGCCCCTCTAGTATAATGGCTTCACCTGCTGTCAAATCCCAAACGCGAACAGTGCCGTCAAATCCACCACTTACTACCTGGCAGGGATTCGTCTGACTAAAAGCAACTGAGCAAATAGCACCTTGGTGTCCTTCTAAGATCAGGAGACATTCATCGGTTGCAATATCCCAAATCTTCAACAAACCTTCATGACCGGCTGTGCTCAGGAGTCGATCGTCCGGGGAGAAAGCCATTGCCCAAACCCAACCATCGTGTGCTTGATAGGTTGTCAAGCAATCTCCCGTCTCGACATCCCACAGACGAACTGTACCATCGTTGCTGCAGCTACCAACGAGTTCACCATTGTGACTGAACGTAACATCCTTTACCCAGTCTTTGTGGCCATCTAAGATAGCGAGACATTCCCCTGATGAAACATCCCATAGCCGCACTGTCTGATCCTCGCCACCAGTTGCCAATATCTGCTCACTTGGATGAAATGCAACAGACCAGAGAAATTCGGCGTGTCCGACACAACTGGCCAGTTGTTGGCGGTCCTCAACCCGCCAAATGCGAGCATCTCCATTGGCAAAACTAGCGGCTGCCAATTCGCCATTTGGACTAAATGCTACGGACGTAATGCTACCAAAGGTTTCGGTAAAGATGGTATTTTGGCAAGATGCGTATCTGAGATCAACGTTCTGGAGGTTTACCCCTCGTAAATCTGCTTGTTGAATTGAGAGATAAGATAGATCGGCACCACGCAAATCGACCCCAAGATGGGTGAGAAGATTGAGAATGTTTCCCGCGACACAGTCGGTTTTGAACGTTTCTAACGAAGAGATAGGTGAGGTTCCAGAACTTTGTTCATTCGCAAAGGATTCTGATGCTTCTGCTGTTCTACTTTGCTTTGTTTGAAAACCAGTATTTTTCTCTCGACTCATTCCATGCGAAAGCCCAGGGTTTTCATCACAGACGCTGTGTAATTCGTAAGAGGACTGTCTCTTTACTTTCTGGTAAAAGAAAAGAGATGAGGTGAGAAATGTGACAAAAAGCGGTTAGCGTTTCATCCTAAAGGTAGCGAAACCAAAAAGGAGGAAGGAATGCTAACCGCGCCAGAAATAACTATAGCAGTACTGATGAATGTATTGCAAGTAACGCCGGTGGGAACAAACGTAAATGTAATGCGTCTGATGTGGGCGATGATGAATGGGTCGTTTCTGAAAAGTCGAGGAGCAATCCATAGTGGATTGAGTGAAAGCGGGTTTGAAGATGAGGAGCTCCGGCGAAGCTGGTGGAGCTTTCGATATGGATCATGGGATATTGCAAGCCTGCTCTCATCGTGGCAAGAAGAAGTGGAGTGGAAAGGGGAATGGGAGGCAAAAAAGTTAGAAGGATACCGAGTGAAAAGCATAGATATCACAGGGTTCTGGCGACCGAAGCTGCAAGGGAAAGTGAACCGACTCTATAACTCAACGGCTCGTCGGGCATTGCCCGCGCTCATCTTTGGAGTGATGATAAGCTCGGGGGAGATAGGCGGGAAATGAGTGCCACTGCTCAAGGCAATCATGAGATGCGAGGTAGGCACAAAGGAAAGTGAGTTTCGGAAAAGCTGCTGAAAGAGACCAAGAAATCACTGGAGTCAGACGAAGTGGCGGTGGTCGATGCCGGGTTTACAATCAGAGAAATGCTAGAAAGCGACGTCGACCGATTTGTCCTTCGGGAAGCGATTAACTGCACAGCGCGCCGCAATGAGTTACCCGAACGTAAGGAAAAGGCAGACCACCCGAATATGGTGATATTGTGCGTCCGCTCTCGATGCTATAGGGGAAAGCGACTCGAGGCCACAACTCCAGACTCGTTTGGTCAATTTGTCTATAGTGGTCGCCTGATTCGCTATCAAGCATGGCACAATCTCGTCCCAGGACAACCAAGGTGGATACAGCCAACCGCACCTATTCGATTTACGTCTTTCAGGATCCTGCTTATCACACACCTTTGGTTCTGGCGACCGTCATGGCTTTACAAGCTGAAACCATTTATCTTTTCTCTCTGGAGCGCTGGCCTGTTGAACATCCCCCCTTGGCTTCCAAGCAGATGATTGGCTTACATCGTCAATTTGTTCATGCCGATGAGGCTTGCTTCCGCTTACCTGAACTGGGGCTGCTTGCTGGCAATCTTCTTTCCCATTTAGCCGCTTCTCTTCCTCCCATACCGACTGGCTACTGGGATCGAGAGCCTCAAGCCACTCCCGGCAGGCTGCGCCGCGTTCTCTCGAGTGCTCTTTTTCCAACTCCCGACCAACTCGACCCTGACTTTCGGAAAAAGGCCTCGGTTTCACACCATTTCCCTAAAGGCGTTCTCGCTCATCGCCGCCTCAATGCCGCTGCTTAAACTAGCCGAGCACTATTTTTACATTTTATCCCGTTTTTTCAGGGTGGATTCTTTTTTCCGCCCCTTTCGGTTTGCCCTTTGTCACTCAAGCCTTTACCAGAAAGTAAAGTTTCTAAGTTTTCGCAAAATACGAAAGAGCATTTCTTCGACCGTTTCTCGGCTCTCTCGTCGCAATAGCTCCCTCAGAATAGGATCGAGAATGAAACTACGCTGATTGTTACGAATATATTCCTTGCTTTGCGTCTTTAGCAATGTAAAAGTGGAGAGGAGTGCCGGTAATCCAGCCTCAATTTCGGCTACAATCAGACGGACAAAACGATCGGTCATGTATTCCATTATCACGTTTTGCAGAATAAGTCCACCCGAATTTTGTTCAATCAGCGAGCGTCTACGTAACGCACGCAATGCTTCCAGAAGACGTATCTCCGAAACCGATTCTTTCAGGGCATCAAGCAACTCATTGGGCATGACGGCATCGCGTTCGATGGCGAGCCACTGCAGGATGGAACGCTCCAACAGAGAAAGGCGGCTAAACTGATCGTCCACTAAGTCTCGAATCCCCGCAAACATGGGGGCATGGTCGGTCATAAAGGTATCGATATCGCCACCAAAGACTTCGATGATTGGATCGGCAGCCAACATAAGCGCCATTGGGTTGCCAGAGTAACTCTGAACAAATTTTTCCCATGTGCTGTCCGAACCATACAGCTGTTTTGTCTCCAGAAAAGAACGAGCGGCATCAACTGATAGCCCTTCTAGTCGCAACGACCTCACGGGTGACGATGCGTGCTCCAGTAATGCAATTTCGCGGGGTTTTTCACGGCTAGTCATAACAAGACAGCTCTCATGCCGAACCTTTCCCATCTGTTGGAACAAAGTCTGAAATGCTTCATACCCTTCCCGATATTCACCAACATCGTGCCCTTCTTGCAAGATCGTCTCCGCGCCATCAAAAATGATTAACACACGATGATTGCGTAGAAGGCGCACCAATCGGGCCACACGGTTCGCACTGGTTTCTGCTGGTCTAACTGCTTGATCACCACCAATAAAGCGAATCACGTCATCTAATAATTCATCGATGGGCGGGGTATTTTGAAGTGAGCGCCAGATGACATAGTCGAATATATCGTCGAGCTGTTCTGCCGCTTTACGCACGAGTGTTGTTTTACCAATCCCACCCATTCCCAATACGGCAAGCAAGCGACACCCCTCATCTTGAATCCACCGGTTGATCAAAATCACTTCTTCGTCGCGACCGAAAAATTGGAAGACATCCGGTGCTTCGCCCAAATCTCTTGTGGCAAGAGACGATGCATCTTGGGTAATGCCATTGATATTTTGTGATTGAGTCAAGGCTGAATTGTTTTCGGAGACTTCGATTGTGTTAGTACGAAGAGGGGGGCCAGGAACGTTTAATCCAAGTGGTGCAACATATTGTTCAAATGCCGAGGCAAATTCTGCCTCAGGAAAATATTGCTGAACATTCCGAAAATAGTTGATCGGCAGACGGGTAAGATTTGCCAATTCTAATGCTTCTGTCGCCAGACAGCGCTCTTCACCAGAGAGCCGCTCGGTGAATGCAGCAATGAGCGCAAGGAGACATTCTGGAGTAACGTTTGGTTTTTGCTGGACGCGAGTTGTAAACCGATTCTCAAATGTGCTGCGTGTGATGTTATATCCATTGATCTGCATACGGGCGAGAACCTGCTCAATACTCAATCCAGATCGTCTTAGCAACCTACTGACAATCTGAATAATTCCTTCTTTCGCCGGGTTCACTCGATTCATTTGACTGCTGTATCTACTGCTTACTACGGACTGTCTATATAATACTTTGTCATGATGACAAATATATTCTACGTAACAATTGACGTAGATATCCGTCAATTTGAGCGGAACTTCCCGTTAAAAACGACGGACACCTGATTGTTCAAGGTGTTATAGTAATCACAGCAATAACACAACGATAGTGGCTGTCCGGTCAGTGATAAGTAGTCAACGAATGGAAGATTCTCAGGCTACGCTCAGAGTCTATACAAATTGTGTCACTTAACCCGCAGCCACGATCCACAACAACGAGACATATAGATCCCCAGAAAAGTTTTGTACCACGTCTCAGAGCAGAGACGGAACAAAATTTTCTGGGTAAGCACAGTGATCAAGACGAATTAAGAATCTAAAGGTAACTCAAAATAGGTAGGTTGTGTCATGATTGAGATTTTTGCTACACTATTACTCGCTCACTTACTCGCCGATTTTCCGTTACAGACAAATGCTGTTGCTCGTCTGAAAATGAAAGGTGGATGGGGATTAGCTCCTCATATATTGATTCACGTTGCAGTCTTAGCCCTGCTGCTTCAAGATCCAATCAGGCAAGGAACTCTTCTGCTGGTTCTTGGCTGTACGCATTGGCTTATCGACTGGATCAAAGTGTCATACACAATCCGCGTAGCTTGATTAGCTTCGTTGGAGATCAAGTTGCTCACGTTGTCAGTCTTTTGCTAATCGTTGCGCTCCTTCCGCTTTTTTCAAAGCAGCAACCCGCTGCATCTCTCCCAACTCAAATGCTCTATGCTGCTCTGGCTTATGCTGCCATGCTGGGGTTGATGGTCTTTTGTTGGGTGTGGGCCAATTCACTCAATGAGCAAACAGCAAATCAATATGTTTACATCCGTTGGGTGCGAGACAGAATGCTAATCTTGAGTCAGAAGGCTGGTTTCATCTTGATCGTTGGTATGACGAGCTGGACCTTTTCGCAGATGTTTAACTTGGTTTCATTGTAGAAATAGCCAATTGACTTGCATAATCGAGCAATTTGTCCACATCATCCATCAAAACCCCACCACCCTGTGCAAAGTCGGGCCGACCACCACCGCCGCCACCAAATTTTCCCAACGTCTCTCGTAACAAGGCACCCATATCAAGATTCACAGTTGAACTTCGGCTAAAGATAACGGATGGTTTCTCGCTATGCGTCGCAACGAGAAGCGCAATACACGTTGATTGTTCTTGTAGAAGTGACGCTAGTTTTTTCACATTTGCAACATCATCGTCGATCCTTTGGGCCAGAAGACGAATCTCGCCCAGCAAAGGTGCTGACGCAAGCATTTGTTCTGCCTCGAACGATCGTATCCGGTTCGAAAGCTTGTCTATCTGACGATTTAGTTCTTTGTTCTGTTCCTGCAATTGTCCGATCATCTCCGGAACCAGATTCATTTCGGTGCTAAACATGGCAGCAGCTTCAGAAATGAGCCGATGTTTTGTATTGTAGTCATCTAAAGCACGCAATCCACACAAGAATGTGATGCGCGTTCGTCCTCGGTTTCTTTCTTTGCGCAAAAGCTTAATGGGACCCAACTCGCCCGTTCCGCGACAATGGGTCCCTCCACAGGCTGAATAGTCAAGTTTTTCTATCTCAACGATACGAATTTTTCCTTTGACTTGTGGTGGACGCCGCAACGGTATAGAGTCAATTTGTGCCTCATCTACAAAATAAGCTGTGATTGGTCTGTTGCGATAGACGATTTCATTGGTATGAGCCTCCACCTGTTCCAACGCCTTTGGGTCAATGTCCTCTACATCTAGGTCAAGTGTCGACTCTTGCTCACCAAAATGAACTGATACCGTCTCAATACCAAATAACGTGTCGAATGTATATGAGAGAAGGTGTTGGCCTGAATGCTGCTGCATATGATCATAGCGACGCGACCAATCGATCACCCCTTCAACAGAAGCACCAATTGGAATTTCGGCTACTCCTTTTTCTAAAACATGTAAGATCTCGTCACCCTTCCCCGCAATCACATCGATAATTCTATGCTCATTCAAGCTACCTTCATCATGTGCTTGCCCACCAGAGGTTGGATAGAAGGCTGTTTCATTGAGAATAATAGCCGAATTGCCACTGAATGTTCCTGCGTTGACAACGGTTTTGTTGACCACCGTCGCGATGAAGGTCTGTTGATATGAGTCAGTATAATAGAGTCGTTTTGTCATCATGAATCATTTATAACTCGACCAATCTGGCTCCAGAACTTGCCTGCGTTAGATAAACTTCTGGCCAAATGCCTGTCGCTTTCGAGTAGATCTGATAAATTGCATCCGCAACCGCCTGTTCGCGCCCCGGTTGTGTTAACGCAATGGCGCAGCCACCAAAACCTGCTCCAGTCAATCTGGCGCCATAACAACCCTCAACGCTCATCATGGCATCGACCATTGCATCGAGGGAGTCACTGCTCACTTGATAGTCGTCTCGTAAGCTTGCGTGGCTCGCCTGCATGAGTTCACCCACACGAGTCAGGTTGTTTCTTTGTAAGACCTGCACCGTCTCCAGCACTCGTTCGTTTTCACTGACGACATGGCGACAACGTTGATGGATAATTGGGTCCAAGAGATGGCTATGTTCTGCAAGTTGTGCACTGGTCACGTCGCGTAAGGCGACAATATCTGGAAGAACTGTTTGTAAGCGGGCGACGCTTTCTTCGCACTGTTGGCGTCGTTCATTGTATGCGCTATCGGCCAACGAACGACTCGCTTTTGTGTTACCAATCACAATGGAGGCGTCCGACGGCATTGAAATCAACTCATACTTCAACGAACGACAATCTATCAGAAGTGCATGATTGTCGCTACCCAATACGCTGATAAACTGATCCATGATTCCACAGTTGACGCCTACATATTCATTCTCGGCACGTTGGGCAAGCTTCGCAAGCTCGGGCCCCGAAATTTTTTGTGGTTGCTCGTTCATCGCGAGAAAGGCATAGGCTGTTGCAACTTCCAAAGCTGCGGAACTACTCAACCCTGCTCCCCGGGGGACATTGCCGCTAATCAACGCATCCATCCCAGACAATGGTTCCCCTGCGTCCTGCAACACCTTTGACATAGTTCATCCAAGGTTGATCGCTCCGCTCATCGACAGTATCTAGATTGAACGAACCGTGTGAGTCATATTCGAGTGAATAGAGCTGCACCGTTCGGTCGGCGCGCTGTCGCAACATCACGCGTCCCGGCCCAATCGCAACATGTGTTGGGGCGGTGCCAAAGTGTTTCGTAAATTCAGCCACTAGAGAGTCAGTTCGTTTGTCGGTTTTATCCATGAGATTTTTGCATCACGATATATAAATTCAAATTTCCTTCTCGTCCATCTGCGCGAAAAGTATCCGTCACAACAAGATCGGCATCTCGGGCAAGATTGCGTAATTCCACCTCATCCAATTGATGGACATAACGAATGGCATGCCCTCCTTGTTTCCAAGGAAGTAGCGCATCACCAGGTTCAACATCTTGTGCCGATAACCCCGCATCCTTCCAATCTAACTGCTTAGCCCGTAACCGAGGGCTTTCAAGAAACTGCCAGGCTGATAAGACCAGACAATCGGTCGCAACTTTGGCCATTTCGCGTATAACCTGCAACCGCAAATCGTATCCAGGCAGATGCTGCAAAGTTGCTGTGCATAGAACAAAATTGAACCGAGCATCTGGATGCTGTTCGGATAGAGGTTCTAGCTTCAGCAACTTTGTTGACCAATTCGCTATGGCAAGATCAGTTTCCAGAAAATGCGCTCGTCCATTTGTTAATTCGTTCGTGTTCTGAACCGCTTTGCTTAAGAGCTCAGTGGAGCCATCCACGCCAACGTAAAGAAAGGGTAAGCCTCGACTATCAAGTATACGCGCAAAACGTCCATTCCCGCAACCCACATCCAAGACGGTCAACGGACGATCATCCCTCGTGGGCGGCAAGCGGTCGAGCAACTGAATGAGTCCAGGGGGCCAAACCATGCGGGTTTCATTAAACGCTGGGGCAATTGTTTCGTAAAACCGATGATTCAATTCAAGCAAGCGCTGCCGCACAGATTCACGCATCTCGTTTCAGGTTCCTTATGTGATATAATACATATTCAGTAGATCAGTTATTGGTTTCGGGGGGTGCCAGCAAGAGTTGGCAAAGGATGGCTCCAGGTGACATTCATTCCCCGATAGAGGAGGCTGTGAGAATGAAATTCATGCGCACTTGGCCATCAAGTGACTGTCACCTTTCGCAAGACCGAGCGTAGGGAAGGGTGACAGTCACTTCAATTCATACGATGCCATACGTTTGCCTGCCCATTTGAGTGTTCGGCAGTGACAGTCACCCGGAACGGCCTCACCGAAAACTCACTGACAACTCGTGACTGCGCTCGGTTTCGGAAACGTACCGGACAGTAAATTTACATCAGAGAGTATAAGGATTCAGAAGATGGGACACGGATGAACACAGATTTCACGGATTGACTCTGGGATAATCCGTGTTCATCCTGAAAATCCGTGTCCTATTTTTCAATCCTTACTAATGTCTATTGTACTACACTGTCGTCGGTGTTTCGATAAACGATAGATAGTTGAACGTAGGGCGAAAGACGCAAATCCATGAAGCGTATTATTCCTGAAAACGAAATTCCACCAGATGTATTGACAAAGGCAGAAACCTGGCAGCAAAAACGACGTAGCTTTGAACCCGCTGTTCATAGCGCAGAGCTATATGCCATCTTTCAGGCCATCCTCCAGGTGCCAGAAGAAGAATGGAACCAGCAACAGAGCTTGCGAAAAATCTTGATCCATTTCCCGAAAGATGGAAAGGGCTTCTACTCCAAGACCGACCTGATTCGTGGCTATCGTCATCTTGTCGCAGAAGGTGATATCGAACCAGATCCGCTGATTATGAAGCGCATCCGCATGAAGCCTGTGCGTACAGCGAGCGGCGTTGCACCCGTCACTGTACTGACAGCCCCAGCGGGTTGCCCAGGAAAATGCATCTTCTGTCCAGATGATTGGAGAATGCCCAAGAGCTATATCTACGACGAACCGGGCTGTCAACGTGCAGAGCGGGATGGTTTCGATCCCTATAAACAGACGCTCGGACGGATTCAATCCTTTGAAAGTATTGGACATGAAGCCAATAAGGTTGAGCTTCTGATTCTGGGTGGAACATGGAGCGCGTATAGTCGCGATTATCGAGAATGGTTTATCCAGCGCTGTTTAGAGGCGATGAACCAGGCAGGGAACCGGGCGATTGCTGTCGGTAGCGACCCTGATGATCATGTCGAAAAAATAGCTGCAAAAGCGTCTGAACTGAATATAGACGCGAAGATGAAAAACGGCGCAGGTGCAAACAGTACGCTCAATTCGGCGTCCGAGCTGTCTGAGAGCGAAGACTCGAGCATCAAGCGTCAAAGTGAGACGACCAAATCGCTTGCCGTTGCTCAACAGATCAATACAACCGCAGTGCATCGAAATGTGGGACTCGTGATCGAAACCCGTCCGGACTGGGTAACGCCAGAGGAGATTCGCCATCTGCGCCAACTCGGCGTCACGAAAGTCCAGATTGGTGTTCAAAGTTTGGATGATGAAATTCTCGCGCTGAATGAGCGTGGTCATGACGTGGACTCGGTACGCCAAGCGCTCGGTTTGTTGCGCACAGCTGGCTTTAAATTGCATCTACACTGGATGCCGAACCTTTTTGGCGCAACTCCAGAGAAAGACCGTGCTGACTTCGAACGTTTTTTTGCCGACCCTGCCATTTGTCCGGATGAGCTTAAAATTTATCCCTGCTCGCTGATCAAGGATACAGAATTATACACGCGCTGGCAGGCAGGTGAATATTACCCCTACACAGAGAAGGAATTGGTTGAGCTCCTTGTTCAGATCAAGCCCACCATTCGACCCTATACGCGGGTAAACCGCCTCTTTCGTGACATTCCTGCGCACCACATCGAAGCAGGTGTCAAACTAAGCAATTTGCGTGAAGTCGTGCACGAAGAGCTGGCCCGTAGGGGACAAAAGTGCGGCTGCATCCGCTGTCGTGAAGTCAAGCGGCGTCAGATCAAACGAGACGAGCTAGAACTCCAAGTCTATCGCTATGCAACAGATCTGACCCAGGAACATTTCTTACAGTTTGTAACCAACCGACAGAGCGAACAACCTGGTCTGATTGCTGGCTTTCTGCGCTTGAGTCTGCCAAACGAGCCACTTGTAGGAAGCCGTCAATTTTTGCCCGAGATCACAGAGAGCGCGATGATTCGTGAAGTCCACGTTTATGGACCAGCGCTTTCACTTGGAAGTGAGAAAGCTGGGGCAGCCCAGCATGTTGGCCTCGGGACCCAACTCATTGATGAAGCGCGCCACATCAGTCGATCTTTGGGATTTCGTCACATAAGTGTCATTGCGGCCATTGGTACGCAACAATATTATGCAGAGCGAGGTTTTCGAATGGGTGAACTCTATATGAACGCGAATTTGTGATTGAGGAAGAGGGATTTGGGAAGAGAATGATGGAACTGCGCCGAAATCGTTGTGGACAATTCGTTCTATCCACTATCCACTATCCACTATCCACAATGGCTTTAGTGCCTTGTGTCATACGTATAACAGGTTATGTGATCTGTTTGATTTTGTTGCTCACCATCAGCGGCTGTTTTGGCATCACCAGCACGCCTGTTGCCCCACACCCCGAGTTAACCGACTTTTTGCCAATCGATTGGGTGATCGCAGATAATTCCCAATGGATCAACATTGATGGGGATGTAGAGGATGAATTTCTTGTCTTTTATACTTACGATAATAGCCCAATCGGTGCAGTGATCTATGATTTTCAAGATTCAGCAACCTTTGTCACACGAGGCATGGATCCCATCTCGATTCCCAATCAGCCGAGTGTGCTTTATGTCCCCTATCGTGTTTTGCCTAGTTATTTACCCGGCATGGGCCAAGGATTTGTTGCCTCACCTGGTACGCTGCAAAATTTAGCTGTCCATCAAGTCAATCGAACAACAGAGCCAGAATTACGTGAAGATGGAACACCAATTCCTGACGAGCTGGTCATCTATGATGGAATCAAACGCATAACATTTGTCTGGTGGCGTGGCCTATATGAGGGATATGGATTATTTCAAGTCGTTGTTCCAGGATACCTCTTTGACTTTGTTTATCGGGATACCCAAAGTGCTGAAACTGCGCCACCCCTTACATTCCGTGGTCATCATCCGTTGAATGACCGTAGCCTATTCTGTTATCAGATTCTTTATACACGCACAGATGGTGCACACCCTAGTTTGACAGTCGTCGATGACCAGGCTATTCATTATCAGCAAACCCCAGAAGGATTGCACTTCTGCAATGGCACACCGACCTTTCCTTTTTATCCTGAAGGAGTCGTGTTGGCCTTTTTGCAGAATCCTAACGTGGAGAGCCCACTGCTCGATTCAGATTTGTCTCTAGCCGATCGTGAGCGAATCGTGCAAACTTTTCGCCAGTTGACCAGTGAAGCGGGGAACACTTTACGGGTAGATGAAGCAATCGGTCAAAGGACAACCGAGTTTGCCGACACCCAAAACGGTCAGCGTGCCCTATTGGATACACACGTGTGTGCCAAAGTCATTGGCACATTGGGGGCACAAGCTTACTATTTTACGTTGCGTCACAAACCACCAAGTCAGGCAGAACGTACGACGGATCGGCTCTTTGTGACCGGAGTCGATCCAATTCAGGTACCGGAAGGAATGGCTAGTGTCAATTGCCATGAGATTGTTGAGCGTCGTTCATAACAGATCTATCGGTCTATGATAATCCAACGTCATCACGCAACGATTTCAGAAAATGAGCTAAAGACACTCTTGCAGAGTGGCCAGTCTGAACGGGTTGCTTTTGTTTCGGCAAAAGCATCCAAACGTGCCTTGTCAGAGACATTGGCTGCGCTGGCAAATACTCATGGCGGCTATCTGTTGTTTGGTGTTACAAAGAATGGTACACCGCAGGCAGAGTTTGATGTACAAGCTATGCGCGACATGATCATGGACGTTAGTTTATTGACCGATCCCCCTCTAATCCTACCCAGCCCTCAAATCATCAACATATCCACACCAGAGAATTCAATCAGCAATCCAATCGACCAGCAATCCAATCAACCTGGCACAATTGTTGTCGTTGAAGTGCCATCGGGGCTGCCTCACATCTATAGCTTGCAAGGTCGTTATCTCACGCGCGCGGATAGTCAGAATCGCCCTTTGACAACCCCAGAACTACGCAATTTAATCTTGGAACGGGGTGAAGCAAGCTTTGAGAGCACCCCCTGTGAAAATGCTGTTTTGGATGATCTCGATCCGCAACGAGTAGAACGCTATCTCGATAGAATTAGTGCACCACCAGACGAAGATGCCCTACACGTATTGCTCTCACGTGGCTGCGTTTCCGAGCGTACAGAGAATGAAATTCCGGTTCCGACAATTGCCGGATTGCTGCTCTTTGGTCGTCATCCACAACGATTTATGCCAAGTGCCGAAATCATTTGTGTGCGTTATGCCGGCCCGACGATGAGCGACGAGTTTGTGAGGCAGGATATCATCGGCACATTACCGGAACAAATTCGCCAAGCCGAAGCGTTTGTCAGTAGTAACATGCGTCGTGGCATGAAGATCACGGCAATGACCCGAGAAGAGAGCACGGAATATCCGATTGCTGTCGTACGCGAGGCAATTGTGAACGCTATAGCACATCGAAATTATAGCATTCGAGGTGAGGGAATTCGTTTGCTCATGTTTAGCGATCGCATGGAAGTCTACAGCCCTGGTCGTCTCCCTGGCCATGTCACGCTTGATAATCTTGTCGATGAGCGCTTCAGTCGCAACGAGGCGATCGTGGCCATCCTGACCGATTTGGGCTATATCGAGCGATTGGGATATGGTATCGACCGGATGATTGCAACGATGAGCGATGCCGGTCTACCCGCCCCTCTCTTTGAAGAGACTGCTGCGGGATTCCGCGTGACGCTTCAATCCGCGAGCGATGATTTGGTTAGCGAGGAACCAAGGCAACAGCTCTGGCAGCATCTTTTCCTCAATGAACGACAGGAACAGGCGATGGCTCACGTACACGAGCATGGCCGCATCACCAATAGCGAATTTCAGGCACTGGTTCCTGATGTTAGTGCCGAAACCATTCGGCGTGAACTGGCGGATTTGGTGAACAAGAACTTATTGTTACGGATTGGAGAGAAACGGGCCACATATTATATATTGAAATGAGGAATCATCTATGCGCAGTGTATCAATTGTTGGAATTGGACAATCACCAGTTGGAGAGCTTTGGAACCGTTCGGTTCGTCATATTGCCTATGACGCTGTTTCGGCTGCCATGAAAGACGCTGGAATTGAAGGTGCAGATGCGCTCTTTGTTGGCAATATGCTAAGTGGGAGTTTGTTAGAGCAAGAACATCTGGCCACGTTGATAGCAGATTTCTGTGGGTTACGCGGAATCGAAGCGGCAAAGGTCGAAGCGGCCTGTGCAAGTGCCGCCTCTGCATTGCGGATTGGCACCATGGCCGTGGCAAGTGGGATGCATGATGTGGTGATTGTGACGGGTGTGGAAAAAATGACCGACACGGTTGGCAAAGATACAACGGCAGGGTTGGCCACGGCATCTGACGCTGAATATGAAGCACTACATGGAGTCAGTTTTGTGAGTCTCAATGCGCTCGTTATGCAGCGCTATATGCACGAATATGATGTGCCGATGGATGCATTTGCCGGGTTTAGCATCAATGCACACCGCAACGGTGTGAACAACGTCAACGCCATGTTTCAGCAGGAGATCGATCACAAAACCTATATGAATGCCCCAGTCATTGCGACACCGATCAATATTATGGATAGCAGCCCCGTTTGTGATGGTGCTGCAGCTGTTGTCTTGGTGCCTACAGAACGGGTCAAAGAATTCACGACGAGGCATCATCGTGGCGCAGTGCATATCCTGGCGAGCGCAAGCGCCAACGACACATTGGCGGTTCATGATCGGCAAGATCCCCTCTTTTTAGAAGCGGCCTACATCAGTAGCCAAAAAGCCTATTTACATGCCAAAGTGACACCAGATGACATCGATCTCTTTGAGGTGCATGATGCCTTTACGATTATGAGTGCTTTAAGCTTAGAGGCAACCGGATTCGCCCGACGGGGCGAAGGATGGCGCATGGCCCAAGACAACATAATCGGAATCAAGGGGAAGCTACCAATTAGCACAATGGGTGGATTGAAGAGCCGTGGACATCCCGTTGGCGCAACCGGACTTTACCAAATCGTTGAAGCAGTACAGCAGTTGACTGAAACTGCCGGCACAAATCAAGTAAAAAATGCTCGGATTGGTATGGCGCAAAACATTGGCGGAAGCGGTGCAACGATCGTGACCCATATTTTGGGAACATGATTGTTTGGAAATGAGCGTCGATTTGTTTGGGCCTGCACAATTGCAGGCCCAAACAAGGACCTTGCGGTACCACTCAACGATCTTGTTCATATCGACAAGAAGTTGTCGATGTTGATCCGTTAAGGGCCTATCCATCAATTCGCAGCTTAATTTTTTGGGAATCGTCTCAGAAAAGCTGTCAAAACCTATCAAAAGGGGCAATTTACCGGACTGAGAGTCATTGGCAGCGTCGATTTGCTATTCTTTTCACAAGAGGAATCAACCTCGGTTTAAGAAACTATCCGAAAAATGGTTGTGAGTCCAAACAGCTTCTCAAGTGAGAATGCATTTTCACAAAACATTCGGATGAGCACTAAATGTGATAAGCGCATGATACTTGTGAAAGGAAATAGCAAAGATGGGTGTACCGAATTTATGGCGAACACGCGGTCAACGATATAGTTTGGTTGGGGAAATCTGCCCTTCTTGTTCTCAACATATTTTTCCACCACGTGACGTTTGCCCCCATTGTACAAAGCCCGCAGGTCCGCTTCATTCGTTGAGCGGACGTGGCGAAATCTATAGCTTTAGTACAATGTACAATACACCACAAGGCTATCAAGAACAGAGTCCATATACTGTTGCTTTGGTTAAACTTGAAGAAGGTCCCATGGTGACGGCGCAACTGACAGATGTTAATAAAGACGAAGTTGAGATTGGTATGAAGGTTGAAATGGTGACAAGAAAGCTGCGTGAAGATGGCGACGAAGGCCAAATTATTTATGGCTATAAGTTTCGACCATTGGTGACCATGACGGCATGACAGTTCTGACTATCCTTACTCGCGATCACTATATATACAGCACTCGCTCAGTAACTTAAAATGGGTCTTCGCAACAAAGTGTACAAGCGATGAATTCGTGGTGCGTGATACGTGGTGCGTCAAGCGATCCAGTACGTATCACGTACTACGTTGTCAAGTACATTATCTCGCGTAGAGCCCTTAAAATAGATTTGCCGCTTCTACCCGACTGAAGACGGTCAAATTTATTTTAAGGGCTCTTCCGGAATAGAGGGGGTTGAACTTCCCGGACACGCTTTGTATGTAATGGCAGTTCCAAAAGGGCGCGTTGAAGAAGAACTGATAGAGAGAACCAGCAGCGTGTTATGTCAACATATAGATGAGGACAAAGGCAAGGAACCCAAAGGCGATACATAGTAAAAAATTAGAAGCAATTAAGCGATAGGTTGGCGACGATGGGCTCGTTGCTGCAAATGGAAAGATTCATCATAAGGTTTCTTGTCTTGCCACAATTTCCAAATGATGCAAATCCAGCGATTAGCGAGAGTGCGATCAGCATGACTCTTTTTTGAGACCGCGTTGGCGAGCGGCGGTGTAAAAAAGCAGCGGCCCAAGAAGACTCTTTGCGGGAGCAGCGAGCAAATTGCTGAGTAAAATAACGAAAGTCGTGATCGCAAGCTCTGCGGAAATGAACGGTTCTGACTTTGCCACTTTGTTTGGTGACAGGACAGGTTCCCGCCAGAGACTGAAGGCTCATGGGAGAGGGAAAGCGTTTCCTGTCTTCGCCAAACTTGACCAGAAGACTGGGAGCTAAAAGCTGGCCAGCACCAGGTAAAGAAGCAAAGATATGCTGATCCGGATGTTGCAGAAAAAGTGACTGTAACTGGTCAAGGGTCTCTTGTTCATAGCGCAGTGCAAGCAAAAGACATTCAGCCAGCTGAAGAGCTTCTCGTTGATACGCTGGCACAAATGCAGGAGCTGATGTGGGATAAGTGGCGGTTAACTTATCATAACAAGTGACCCATTTACGGGGTTGCGTATGTCGGTGCTGCTTGAGAAACTCTTGGAAGCCTTCATAGGTGGAGTTGCGCACATGCTCTGGCGTTGGATAGGTCAGAACCAGGTGGCAGGCAATCCGAGAAGGCCAGTTGCTGAAGACCTCAAGCAGCGCCGGATGGTAACGCAACAGGCAAGCGCGCAGACGGTTGGATAAGGCCACAGTCTCTTTGGTCCAGTATTGTGTGGCACTGCTGACCACTCGCATCTGCTGGAGTAATTCACTGCCAGGTGACCAAGGATAAAATCGATGGACATCGGTCCGCAACAAATCTGCTATCACATAGGCATCACTCTTATCATTATGCGCACCACTTTGACTATAGCGCTCCCGACTCTTGTTCACCACATTCGGCGGCACCACATAGACATTCTTGTACCCGCTCGACCAGAGATAATCAATCAGCAAATTATGCGCTGTTTCCAGTCCCACTGTCACTTCATCATGGCTCGCTCCTGTCTTCTTTCTCATTTCTTCAATTTGGCGAAATCCCTTCTGGCTATGCTCTATCTGCGCATAGCCCAGCGCTCGTCCTGTCTCATCCAACATCATCACATCATGTTTCTTTTCACTCCAGTCGATTCCCATTTTCACTTTCATCTTGGACCTCCTCTCCCGTATCGCCTGAGCTCCTCAACTTTGGACGCTGTTTTCCGTTTTCCTGTTATGGCACTCGAGGTGCTGCACGCTTTCGACGTTGCACGGCGTCGACCTGGCGGACTGTCCGGGAAGGGCGGTCGCACCGCTCGAAGAGGTTGGTCCTTTTTGCCAGGTCGAGAGTCCAATAAGTTTCGGCTTTCCTTGCTTTTGCCTTCCCTTATTTTATCTCCCTTTCCTATATTACCTAACAGGAAGAGGTCAAGAACAGCCTCGTTGACGAACTCATCTCTGCCCTCTACCTATTAGATAATATAGGAAAGGAGTTAGAATGAGAGAGACAGAAAGAGAGAAGCTGTCACTCGGAATCGAACTCCGGCTTGGTAAAAAGGACCGCCCTCTTCCCGCGGTGCGACCGCCCTTCCCGGACAGTCCACCAAGCCGACGCCTAGAACCGTCGCAAGCGTGTAGCATCTCGAATGCCATAATAGGAAAACGGAAAAGAGCGTCCGAAAAAAATGACCAAAGGCAATCCTCAAGTGAATGAGGAGGTCAAAAATGCAGATATTCATAGGAATAGACTGGAGTGAAACAAAACATGATGTAATGATAACGGATGAAAACGGTCGTCGAATTAACTACATGACAATAGAACATAGTGTGGATTTTAAGCAACTAGAAAAGTGAGACGATGGATATCGGCCATGAAAAATGTCGAATCGGATTAGAGACAGCACATAATCTGATAATTGACTACTTATGGGATGCTGGGTATACAAATCTATATGTCCTCCCACCGAACGTGGTCAAAGCAAGTCGGCGAGGTACAATCAGAGCGGTGCTCGCACTGATGAAAGTGATGCATATACGATAGCTGAACTGGTCAGAACAGATGTTCACCGATTCTATCCTTGGCATCCAGGGTGAATTACTCCAGCAAATGCGCATCGTGGTGAGCATGACCGAGTTTTGGCGCAAAGAAACGGTTGCTGTCTCCAATCGCTTGCGTAGTTGTTTGCTCAGATACCATCCCGCTTTGCTCAATGTCTTTAGTTGGCCATCGCCCATTGCAGCTCATCTGATTCTGGCTTATCCGTCGCCGCAAGCAGAAAAAGCAACCTATGATGAATTTCAGGTCTTTCTCAAGCAACATAAACATAATCAGCCCTCCAAATGGCTCACCTGTTTTGATGCCTTGACCACACAACATCCCCGTTCAGCTCCGGGTGTTGCCCAAGCTTGTCAAGTTCAAGCCCAGCAACTTGCCCGACTCTTGCTCCATACCCTCAACTCCAAGCAAGCAACACTCCAACAGTTGAACTCTCTTTTTCTGCAACACGAGGATCACCCCATTTTTGCTTCCCTGCCGGGCGCAGGAGAGCTCTTGGCTCCCTCTTTGCTGGTCAAATTTGGCGAAGATCGCCGCCGCTTCCCCCATTCCAGCATGGTCCAGACTTTAGCTGGCACGGCTCCCGTTACCAACCAAAGTGGCAAAGTCCGCGGTCCACTCGCCGCTCTTGTGATAAAGGTTTCGTTACTTTTCTCAGCAACTGGCTCGTTCTTCGCGCCAGC
>JAHBNG010000125.1 GCA_019217005.1 Chloroflexi bacterium TSY | reverse complement strand
AAAGTAAAGTTATAATATCTAACGATGGTGAGCATCGTGGTTCTACTTTCCAAATTGATATCGACGGTTCAACACAATGCAGATGATGCGAAGATTCAATGTACCGGCTAGATTGCACTGGCCACATTCTGTACATGCACTGGCTCTTGCGGGATTCTACGCTTTGATGGCGGCCAATATATTCCAATCTCGCATAATGTCTGTGCTATTTTGGGTGACCGGACTCAGTCTGTTTCTTTATAGTTGTTGGGCTCTGACTCGAGAGCATCAAACTGAGCCACTGTCGCTGGGGTTCAGTTGGAACCGTCTTGATCTGGTAGCGATTGGAACCATTTTGATCGCAGCGCTTGTTCTCCGTGTCTACAAGTTGGAGAGCGCACCATTCGCTCTACACAACGACGAAGCCGTGATGGGAATAAAAACGCTCGCACTGATCAAGAACCCAACGGTAAAGATCTATCTCTTTGACGAGTTCAGCACGACCAATCTCTGGTACTATATTCTCTCTGGTGGCATTCGACTCTTTGGTCAAACTGTGGCGGCACTCCGGGTTCCATCTGCCATCATTGGTACATTAACAATACTTCCTGTTTATCTCATGGCGCGGCTGCTCTTTTCGCAACGAATCGCCATCATTGCAACAGTCCTGCTTGCTACATATCACTTTCACATTCACATGAGCCGCCTTGCGGTCAATAACGTAACGGATCCATTTTTTGGCACGTTGATATTCAGTGCACTGATCATCGGACTTCGAACGAAACGCAGGGAGTTCTTGGGGCTTGCTGGTGTTCTGATAGGGCTATCTCTCCATTTCTACACAGGGGCGCGTCTTTTCATTCCTCTCACGCTGCTCATGGGAATGGCCTGGTATATTCATCACTATCGCATACAGGATGTATGGACACGGCCCATGATTTGGCTTCCAGCGATCATCGTGCTATGCGGACTTTTGCAAACGACAGTATTGCTGGCTCAGAATATCGTGCTCGATCCAAATTTTTTTTCTTACACGTCTGCAGCTCGAGGGGGTGAATAGCGACTGGATTGCGCAAACGACGACAAGTCAAGAGTGGTCAGTGCATCAATTTTGGTTGACCCAAATTGGGCGCAGTTTCCTTGTGTTCCACTACTTTCCAGAACACGGTCATGGAAATTACTATGATTTGGAACAACCGCTTTCACATGGAGTTGCAGCTTTATTGTTGGCAATGGGAATATTCATTGCTTTGTACCAAATCCGGCAGCGTCGCTTTCAATTGCTGCTTGCTTGGATGCTATTAACCGCAATATTTGGCGGTGTACTCTTACGCAATCCGCCAGCCGTTCAGCGTTATCTGACGCTGGCACCGGTGGTCACTATTTTGATGGCTGTCGCAATTGATTGGCTGTTTGAAAAAGCAAACAATTATTGGCCACGAAGGCAGACATTTTTACGCATTGTTGAAGTCGTTCTTGTGTGCTATCTCGTCGCAACGAGCATTTGGCACTATTTTGGAGACTATTTGTACCGGGAGACTTATGGTACCATCGTATCGCAGGGAGCGACCATGTTGGGCCACTATTTACGGCAGCAACCATTGGGAACAGAAGTCTGGTATGTGGGCAATCGCACGTTCGGTTATCGTCTCTCCCATGTGCAACGCTACATGGCACCACATACCACGCATCATCATCTACTTAGTGTTGATTCATTGGCAACTGTGGCTCCCTATGAGTTTGCAGGGGGGCCCAACCACGAATGGCAATAGATCGATTGTTTACGTACTATCGATCGATCAGGAATCCGAGCTACGCGTTTTACAAAAGCGATTTCCAGACGGCGATCTTAAGACTCTGCGCTGGCCTATCAGTGAGCAACGGTTGATGTTTGTTTATCAGATCGACTAACCAGATTTACACCCGGGCCGAATGATAAGTGGATGTCAAATTTGGCATTGCTGGTAATCGTCTATTATATTGAACGTAATCCTTATTCAACCCAGGTGAATCAATTATGCCAGATCATTCCCGTCCGCTCCTACTGATTCGCAAATCGCTTCTCTTTATGCCGGGAGATAGTCGCCGCAAAATTGAGAAAGCGACGCAGCTACCGGTTGATTCAGTCATCATGGATCTTGAAGATGGTGTTGCCCTCAGCCGCAAGCCAGAAGCGCGAGAAACAATCGATCAAGCCCTGTGCAAACTCGATTTTGGTCCGCGTGAACGACTTGTCCGCGTGAACCCCGTCGAGTCTGAGTTTCAGCGTGCCGATCTGGATGCAGTGAGCGGTGCTCGTCCAGACGGATTGGTTGTGCCCAAAGTAGAACAGCCGATTCATCTCATGGATGTTGATGATTATTTGACCAGTGTTGAACGTGAGAATGAATGGCCTATTCTGTCAATTCGATTGCTTGCCGTAATAGAAACGGCCCTCGGGGTTCTGAATTTACGCGAAATCGCAAACTCGACACCTCGTCTGGATGCATTGATGTTTGGGGCAGAAGATCTGGCCGGGGATATTGGTGCAATCCGTACAGCGGATGGCTGGGAGGTATTTTACGCCCGAAGCGCCGTTGTCACAACAGCTGCCGCGTTTGGACTGCAGGCCATTGATACTGTTTTTACAAGCATTCATGATGAGGCAGGGTTGGAAGCAGATTGTACTTTTGTACAAAAGATGGGCTATATGGGCAAGATGGCCATTCATCCCAACCAACTCGCGGTCATCAACCGGGTCTTTTCACCTTCACAAGATGAAATCGAGCAAGCTCAACAGCTCATCGATCTGTTCAATCAACATCAAGAAGCGGGGACAGGTGCGTTTGAACTAGATGGGAAGATGGTTGATATGCCGATGGTTCGTGCTGCTTATCGGGTTTTGGCGCGGGCTGGGAGAGGTTAAGAACCTATCCGAAAAGTGGTTGTGAGTCCGACCGGCTTCTCGAGTAAGAGTGCATCGTCACAGAACTTTTCGGATAAGCACTAAGACGAAGGCGAAGATGTTGACAGATGCCGCTTTCGTGAATTAGAATGCTCCCGCTAGTCCCCCATAGAAGTTGCCTGCGTTTTGATTCAACTGAATCGTGCACAGTGAGTGCATTAATGTCTTCTCCATGTTGTGATCTACTGATGGTGAGCCAAACGAATCTATCTGCGATCCCTTCCAGGAAAATTGGGTTGACGAATACTCTGGTTCTCATCAGGACCACAGCATAGCGAAATTGATTCCAATAAGGTGCATAAACCTGATAAATTACGTCTATTGCCAATTTTTAGCACATCGTACAAGTTGCAATATTGTTGTTTTTGCAATGCTTATTACCTCGAGCATATTTTTTGCAGCCTGTAGCCGTCCTCTTCAGATTTCTGATTCGGGATACTGGGCAATTGAAGGGGCAAGTCCAAAGCGACATCGCTTCATTGAAGAGACAATCGATGCCCCCCTGACTCTCCAAGCGGAGTTTGTGATTGATGGTGACACCCAATTTACCAGTCCACCGACAATTGCCAATGGGATACTTTTTGCAGACAGTGCTCGCCAATTGCACGCATTGTCTTTGATGGACAGCAGAAATAGCAACAACCGACAATGGCAGTTAAATTTGCCTGGCTTTTTTCTGTCACCAACTGTTGCAGGTGAACGGGTTTTTGTACGCGCAGAGTCGGGAGACGATGGCTACCTCTATGCCCTCAGTGTTGATGCGAGTGCCAAGCTGTGGGAATACAAATTCCCGAAGGTTGGCAGTCAATACGATAATTTAGGGGGACACGTTACTGCACCCGTTGTTGCTGGCGATCTGATTTTCGTTGGGGCAGCCGAGACACTCATCGCTTTTGATGTAGACAAAGGCAGTGAAATCTGGCGTTATCAAACAGTCGATCCAATTGCCTCATCCGTCTCTGTTGCCGGAGATCTACTCTATTTGGCCGATTTTGAACGGGTCTATGCACTTGAGGTTGCGACTGGGGCGGAACGTTGGCAATTCGAACATGGTACGTTGACGCTCTACTTTGCACCAGTCGTTTTCGGAGAGCGAGTTATTGTGACAAGCTTTGATCGAGTGATTGCTCTTGATCGACAGAACGGCAAAATCCTCTGGGAGAAGCAGTTCGATGAGATGTCTATGATTCCAGCGGCAGCATCAACGAGGTATGCCTTTGCCAAATCCACGAATCAACTCTTTGCGCTGGACATCCAAGATGGACGCATGGCTTGGTCTTATGGGGCCACTAATTTTGTCTCATTGCCAGTCGTGACAGAGAATCAGCTCTATATCGTGACCCGCGCGGATGGGGGTAGCCAACTGCGTGCACTCAATTTGGCCGACGGGCAAGAAGTTTGGCGCACCAGCGATGCGGAATATTCGAACGCAGCGCCGATTGCATCGGGAAACGCTGTATATGTGCGGACCGTGGATGGACGTATTTTGGCGTATACATCCAATACGCAGTGAACGGTTTATGAGAGATTATAAGGATTCAGAAGATGGGACCCGGATGAACACAGATTTCACGGATTGGCTCTGGGATAATCCGTGTTCATCCGGAAAATCTGTGTCCTATTTTTCAATCCCTACTAATGTCTATGGTATATAGGTAGTTGTGACCTGACAACTGTTCACGACTATCTGGGAAAGCGGTAAGGAATTCATTATGGTCGGTATATTACCCAAAACAAGAATGGCGCGGAAGGAAATGCTCTGGTTCTGGATCTTTATTTCGCCCTGGGTGATTGGTTTTATTCTTTTTCGCGGTGTGCCAATCTTTGCTTCTATGTTCTTGAGCTTTACCAAATATAACATCACGAGCCTCACGTGGCTTGGCTTCGAGAATTACGCGGATCTCTTTGGTGACAAGATCTTTTATAAGTCGCTACAAGTTTCAGCCTACTACACGTTTTTGAGCGTGCCGGTTGGTCTGGTTTTTTCACTGGCCTTGGCCATGCTATTGAATCAGCGGGTTCCGTTTTTGGGCATCTTTCGTACACTCTATTATCTGCCATCACTGATCGTCAGTAGCGTCGCTGTGGCGTTTCTCTTTCAGCTACTGCTTAATCCTGCATTTGGCATTGTTAACTATGGCATTGCCTATCTATTCGGTCCAAATGGAGTCATCCCATTGGGCATAACAGGACCGGGCTGGTTCTTTGATCCCAAGTGGGTGGTGCCATCTTATGCTTTAGTAAGTCTGTGGGGATTTGGTGGGCCAATGTTGATTTATTTAGCTGGCTTACAGGGCGTGCCAACCGTGCTCTACGAAGCGGCGCGCATCGACGGCGCAAACGCGTGGCAACGTTTCCGCAATGTCACCTTGCCGATGATCTCGCCCGTCATTCTCTTCACCTTCATTACCGGAATTATCGGCTCATTCCAGATTTTCACCCAGGCATATATCATCTCCCAAGGCGCAGGTGGACCAGCTTATTCCTCCATGTTCTACGTGCTCTATCTCTATAACAACGCCTTTCGCCGCTACCGTTTTGGCTACGCATCGGCCCAAGCCTGGATTCTATTCCTCGTCATTCTTATCCTGACGATCCTGGCCTTCCGCTTTTCCAGACAGGCCGTCTACTACGAAAACCCAGGCGATGAAGGGACAATTTAACGGTTTAGATTTTTGATATCTATATATTTTTAAGGTGACCTATGGCCGAACAGAGCTTGACCAGCAATTCACAACTTGAAGCAACTGCGATCGACTATGGAAAGCCGCGCCTCTTTGGCAGTGCAAGATTCCAAGAAAATTTTATTGCCACGGTGGCGACGCTGATTGCCCTTTTGGGATTGGGCCTTGTCATGTTCCCGATCTTGTGGATGCTCTCAACATCGCTCAAGAGCGAAATTGAGGTATTTCAAATGCCGCCAAGCTGGATTCCAGCTACAATGAATTGGAACAACTACATCGATGCACTCACCTTTAACCCCTTTGGCACCTACTTCATCAATTCGCTCTATTTTGCCTTGATGGTTGTTGTGGGCGAAGTCATCTCAAACTCTTTTATTGCATTTGGCTTTGCCCGTCTCCGCGCTCCTGGACGCAACGTGATCTTTATCGCCGTTCTAGCAACTTTGATGATTCCAAACGAAGTGACCCTCATTCCGCAGTATGTACTCTTTTCCAAACTCGAATGGCTCAACTCGTTTAAACCATTGATCGTACCAGCCTGGTTTGGCAGCGCTTATCTGATCTTTCTGATGCGTCAATTCTTCATGGGACTACCCAAAGAGTATGACGAAGCCGCCATTATCGAAGGAGCAGGATATCTGACCATCTGGTCACGTATTATTCTCCCACTCTCCAAGCCGGTTCTGGGCGTTGTCGCCATTATGTCCTTTATCTTCCATTGGAACACCTACCAAGGCCCCCTGATCTACCTGAACGACAACCGACTCTTTACTGTTTCGCTTGGGCTAGCCATGTTCCGCACACCCTTTGGCGGCACGCCCTGGCACTGGTATATGGCCGCATCACTCGTGGCCATTTTGCCCTGCGTCGTCGTATTCTTTATCGCTCAGCGTTATTTCGTACAAGGTATTGTAATTAGTGGTGTGAAGGGGTAAAGTGGGCAGAGTTGCAAGGTGCATAGCCGTAATCCAGGACAGCAACAACATCGACTCTCTAAATAATTCCGAGTAGCCCAAACAGAAGTCAATCAGTTCACGCAACACGCAATACGCAACACGCCAGAATCACTCATCAAGCAATAACCTGATTGACTATACATTAATCCATCAATTCAAATCAAAGTTTACCAATCTATAAAGGAGATAAACTCTATGTTGAAACGACGAACTTTCCTCGCACTCAGTATGCTGCTGGTTGCCACATTTGTCTTGGCGGCTTGTGTAGCTGGTGGTGATTCCCCGGGCGCAAGCAGTGATGGCGAGGCAATGGCGGACGTCCGTGAAATCACCTGGATGGTGCGCACAAGCACAAGTGAAAATCCTTGGGAACAGGATGTGGTGATTCCAGCTTTCGAGGGGGAACAGGATGAGATCAAGGTCAATCTCTTGATCATTGATCAGCCAGACATTGCCGTGAAACGTGAGGCAATGATCGCTGCCGGTGAGCCGCTACACGTCTGGTCCACCAACTGGGGAGGTGACGGCTTTGCCAGTGACCGCGCTCGTGGCTTGATCACTGATTTGACACCACTCATCGAGCGCGATCAGCTTGATACCAGCGTCTTTATTCCCGAAGTTCTGGCCATCTACCAAAGCAAAGGCAAACAGTGGGGGCTGCCCTTCTTGACGACGGGGAGCTACGTCTTCTACAACATGGATCTCTTCGATGCTGCTGGTGTTGAGTATCCACCCACAAGCTGGGAAGACACAAGCTGGACCTGGGACGCCATGTTAGAAAAGGCCCAAGCACTAACAGAGAATTATGACGATCCTGCGTCCGCCACATATGGTTTGATCATGGGACGTCAGAATATTGAAGGGCCTGCCATGATCTTCGGTCAGTTCCCATGGCCAGATGGCGCATACGAAACAGGGTTCGCAGACGGCATCACGCTCAACACATCTGAAATTATCGATGCCTACCAGAAGCATCATGATCTTGTTCATGTCCACAAGGTTGCACCGGACGATGCTGCCAGCCAGGCACTGAGCCAATTGGGGGGTGATTTCCAGAGCGGCAAGGTTGCCATGCGCCAGAACGGTGGCTGGGGCTGGTGGGTCTACTCCAGCGTAACACCTGAGGTAGAAGGCGGCTTCTGCTGGGGCGTTGCACCGAACCCGTGGGGCAGCCCCGATGCAGATACCCGTGCTGTCATCTATACCGATCCGTGGGTGATCACCGCTGGATTAGAAGGGCAGGATCTGGAAGATGCCTGGACCTTCGTGAAGTTCTTGGTCCGCGAAGACAATGCTCGCACCTATATGCAGACCACAAACACACCGCCAACGCAATCCGTTCTGCAAGAAGAGTGGTTCGAACAATTTGAATGCATGGAGCCAGAAGCAGTGAAGGAAGTTTACCAAGGTGCCTTTCCGCATGGCCTCGAATCCAGCAACCACCTGTTGGTCCGTTGGGATGAGTTGAACCAGATCTGGGGCAACTCACTCAGCGCATACTTCCTAGATTCAGAAGGCCAGGCAGCTGATGTATTGCCAGAGTTGGAAGCTGAGCTAACCGACGCGCTTCAACGTATTGCGGAGGAAGAAGGCGGGAATTAGGTTGCGCTGAACGTTTACATGGATATTAATAACAAAGGGGCAAAGTGAATCCGCTTCGCCCCTTTGTTATTCTTTAGAATATAGTTCTTCGTAGTAAAATATGCTCCTAATGTCGTTCTCATATTATGAGACGTAGGGGCAAGAATGTTAGCGTAGTCACGATTTTGGACCAGAATCCAGAGTTATGTCCAAAATCGAGGGAGCGTGTCCCAAAGTGTGTATATGCAGTCGATTCTCTGACTGAGCGGGGGTCCATTTACACACTTTGTGGTACACACTCAAAATTGATGGGGAAGAACCTTGAGCTTTTCCAGATCAAATTAGGGGTTTTAATTGTTGGAAAAGCCTTCATGCGCGGATTAGAAGCGTGTCAGACAGTTCAATCTGTCGCTATAAAGAAAAATAATGAACTGCCTGCCGCTGGAAACAGGGTTCAAGCGGGCTGGTTAAGGTGCAGCAATTTCAAATTGGAAACGGGACAGTCGTGCGCCAGGTGACACTCCCGAAATCTCCCACTTGGCGGCGGAAGTTCACGCCCGCTGGGTCGTGAAGTGACGGTCACCTTCCGCAAAGGCGAGAGCAGTGGAAGGTGACCGTCACTTGAGACGGTGCGAGAACAAAAGCTCATCAACCCTTTCGGTGCATTCGTGAGTGACTGTCGCCTGGAATGGCCTATTTTGAAATTGCTGGTTAAGGTGGGAGAATGTTCAAGAGGGGAAAGGAAAGTCACGTGGGTTTAGACGTTATACAATTAGCAAGTGATCTGATCGCATTTGATTCAGATTGTCGTCGGAGCAATGAGTCAGTAAGTGACTATTTGGAAGAAGTGCTCAAGCGGACGGATTTTGATGTGGAGCGATTGTCTTATCAAGATGAAAATGACGAACGCAAGGTCAGTTTGGTGGCGCGCAAGGGAGAAGGGCAAGGAGGGTTTGGTCTCTTTTCGCACTCCGATACGGTGCCCGGAGGTGAAGGTTGGGACCCAACGAATCCTGTCGTAGAGAAGGGCCGTTTGATTGGGCGTGGAGCTTGCGACATGAAAGGTCCATTGGCTGCTACGATCGTTGCAGGAGCCAATACTAACGCCTCCGAGCTAATTCACCCACTTTATATAATCGCCACGGCAGATGAAGAACGGGGGTATGGCGGGGCCAAGCAAATTATCGCTGAATCAGAGTTGCTCAAAGATGGCTGGCCAACCTATTCGGTTGTTGCCGAACCAACGGAGCTGATTCCAGTCTATGCTCACAAAGGTGGCACAGCGATCACCGTTACCGCTCATGGGCGGGCCGCTCATACCAGCACGAATGAGGGCATTTCGGCCAACTTGCTAATGGCGCCCTTTTTTGGCGAGATGGCCGAATTGGCGAAGCTGTTTCAAGATGATGATCGCTTCATGAATCACGAGTTTACGCCTCCGACCAATGGTTTTAATATCGTGATCAATGATGGCAACACACGATCAAACGTGACTGCCGCCAAGACAACCTGTATCGTCAGCATCCGCAGCATGACTAATGATCATCATGAAGAGGCAATTCAGCTTGTTGTTGAGAAAGCGAAGAAGCATAATCTGGAGGTAGAATGGCGTAGCGGTGATCCATTCTATACGCAGCCCGATGCAACAATGGTACAATCTGCGCTCAAAGCCACAGGGGTTGCCAACGCCGCAACGGTTCCCTTTGGCACGGAAGCTTCTGTCTATCATTTATATACAGAAGCTGTGATTCTTGGTCCTGGCAGTATTAAGCAAGCACACACGCTTGGCGAATGGATCGATCTGGGGCAGTTAACGGGGGCAGTCGGCGTTTATGAAAAGTTGATCGAAAGTCATTGTATACTAAGAACCTACCCGAAAAGTGGTTGTGAGTCCGACCAGCTTCTCGGATGAGAATAGATCGTCACAGAACTTTTCGGATAAGCACTAAGCAGCGCCATAAAATAACACTTTTTAGTCGAGGTAGAATGTTATAATGTGCTGCTGCGGAGTATACATAGAAGGTGAGTCGAGCAAGATAGAGCCAAATAGATTTGGATTTAAGACGGAGAACCAAATGGCAAACGACACCCGCATCGAAACCACTGAGTATGACGTTCGCACACCGGTGTTCACGCAGACTGCAAGTGTTGACTATCCTGAGCTTGACCAGTGGACGCAGGTCGATGAGACTGAGGCACAAGTTGCGTATGAGATGACCCTACGCAACGAGCTATCTGGCGGCACGCCAACGGTTCGGGAATTTGAGCAGATGTGGCGTCAGTGGTGCGGAAGCAAATACGCCATCACGGTTTGTAATGGGACATTGGCTCTCTATAGCGCCTTTTTTGGTTTGGGGGTTGGACCAGGCGATGAGGTAATTTGTCCCTCCTACACCTGGATTGGTTCCATCTCCGGTGCGCTCATGCTGGGGGCAAATCCCGTGCTATGTGAGATCGATCCAGAGTCTTTGGCCCTGGATCCAGAAGATGTTCGACAGCGAATCACGGGTAAGACAAAGGCGATTGTGGCCGTTCACCTGTGGGGCAATGTCTGTGATTTGGATGCGCTGTTGACAATCAGCCAGGAAACAGGCGTGCCACTTGTCGAAGATTGTTCTCACGCCCACGGCGCAACGTACAACGGTCGCCACGTGGGGACATTGGGTCGAGTCGGTTGTTGGTCACTGCAGGGCAGCAAGCCAGTAAGTGCTGGCGAAGCGGGCGTGATTGCCACAGATGATATTGCGCTCTTTGAGCGAGCTTGTCTACTGGGACAAATCAACCGGCTGGGCGGTGTGGACCTGGCGACGGAGCGCTATCAGATCCACCAGCCCTTCGGCATCGGCATGAAAACGCGTGCCCATCCACTCGGCATTGGGATTGCCAAAGTGCAAATGGAAAAACTCGACGCCTTGAATGCCCGCCGGGGGCGCTTTATTGAAGTTGTTGAAGCTGGTCTTGCTGATTTACCAGAGATTCAGCCAGTCAAAGTTTATGATGGCGTCCAGCGCGGCGGCTACTATGGTTTTCCGCTATTGCTCAATCCCGATGCAGGCAACGTCAGCACGGAAACGATGATTGCAGCCCTCCAGGCAGAAGGCTTACCAGCCAAACGCGGTCCCTATCCACCTCTCCATGCATTGCCAATGTTCCGCGATGGATTTGATCTCTTTACGGGCAATCGATGCGGCCTCTCTAATGGATATCGCGGCATTCAGCCAGGTGAATTTCCCGTGACGGAAGAAGTGGTGGAGCGCTTAATCTTCCTACCTGTCATGAGCGATCCCGTGCCAGGTGCCGATGAACAGGTGATCGACGCAATTCATCGGGCAATGGAACGAATAGGACAACAACCTTGAACAAATGAGAATTTGGGCGATTCCAAAAATAACTGCTCACGAAGTGGGCGCTTCGCCCTCCACAGATAAACAAGGTTTGCAGGATTAGAAAAACCCAGTCAATCCCGTCCATCTGGAGCCAGCAATTTCAAATTGGGCCATTCCAGGTGACACCCACGAATGCACTGAAAGGGTTGATGAGTTTTTGTCCGCGCACCGTTCACGACCCAGCGGGCGTGAACTTCCGCCGCAAAGTGGGAGATTTCGGGAGTGACTGTCACCTGGCGCACGACTGTCCCGTTTCCAATTTGAAATTGCTGATCTGGAGCTCGTTTAAAAATTGGGTCGGCCTAATACAATCTTAGAGGGTGTTTTAAAAGTCTACCGAAATGACCTACAAACCCCAGTTGAGTCACGAAGTAGTATCGAAACCAGCGTTTGCAGGTGGACCCGTTTGGTTTCGATACGCCTTCGGCTACTCAACCGGCTCTAATCTCACCTTTTAAAGCATCCTCTAAGGCCAATCCAAAAAATAAAATATACGCGAGAAGGGGTGGTTCAAAATTAGGTTTACACTTTTGATATATAGACAAAAATCTATATGAGACCGTTTTCTCTCTGAGAACCGGCGAAATCAGAGAATATAAACGTTCTTTCTGTTTCTAAAAGTGTAAACCTATCTATCCAGCTAAAATGAACCACCCCCGCGAGAAGGTGTTAAACTAGCTCTCCAAAAGGAGCAAAAATGACAATCTCGCCAGAAATGGTTGAAGTCTTGAAAGAGACGAAGGCCATGTTAAGTGGATACGAAAGAAGGCACTTCATGGCCCAAACGGTCAAAACGATATGCGAAGGGAGTCCGACGAAAGCAGAACGAGAGTTGGGCTGGAATCGGGCGACGATAGCCAAAGCCCTGGAAGAACTAGAAGGCGGCTTCTGTTATGTCGACCAAAGCCACCGACGTGGTCGCAAAAAAGCCGAAGACCATATCCCCACTTTACTGGCCGATATGCTTGAAATCGCCGATCAATTCAGCCAGACCGATCCCACCTTTCGACCCCCCCAATTGTACACTCGACTAACCGCCGCCGAAATGCGTACCCAGCTCATCGAGCAGAAAGGATACACAGATGAGGAATTGCCTGGCGAAGAGGCCATCCGCTTGAAGCTCAATGAGTTAGGCTATGGCTCAAACCGGGTCAAAAAAAGTCAACCAGTGAAAAAGATCCCAGAGACCGATGCGATCTTTGATAGAATTCATCAGATCAATCAAGAAGCGGATGCAGACGAGACGGTTCTGCACCTCTCTTGGGATGCCAAAGCGACGATTTTACTTGACCGTTTCTCGAGAGAAGGGATAAGTCGAGTGGTTGTCAAAGCGCTCGATCATGACTTTCAAGATAAGAAGACCGAGAAAGTCACTCCTTTTGGCATTTACCTCCCTTCAACCAAGGAACTCTTTCTTTACTTGACTCAGTCGAAAGTGACTAGTGACTTTATTGTCGACTGCCTGATTGATTTTTTGGGAAAGCGTACGTGAACACTTTCCTCACGTCAAGACCCTCGTGATCAATCAGGACAATGGTCCCGAAAATCATACCCGTCGGACTCAGTTTATGTATCGTCTCACTCAGTTTGTTGAGCACTATCGTCTCTCTATTCAGCTCGCCTGCTACCCTCCTTATCACAGTAAATACAACCCCATCGAACGGGTTTGGGGCCATCTTGAAAAACACTGGAACGGTTCTCTTCTCGATTCTCTTGAGACCGTTCTCAATTTTGCCCGTTCTTTTCGCTTTAACCAACTACAACCCTTCGTTCACCTGAATTCCACTCTTTATGAGACCGGCGTCAAACTCACTCAGAAAGAGATGGACCGTTTGGCACAACGCTTCCAACGTTTACCTGGTTTAGAAAAATGGTTTGTCCTTATTCCCCCTCTCCATTCTCTCGTTCGCGTATAATTATTTATTTTTTTGGTTTAGCCTTACTCCCCCTCCTCAATCGTAATCGACTCAATCGTATCCTCTGCAGTAAGCTGCTCCAACACCTCAATACCCTCGGTAATTTGCCCAAAGAAGCTCAAATCTTGGGTGACATTGGCCGGCGGCGCAATGAGCGTGAAGAGAAGCTGACTCCCGCTACTGCGAACGGGATCGCTCGGTGCATTTTGGACTGGAATATAGCCCACCATGCCGGCTGCCAATGCCAAATCTGTCCCTGTCTCGGCATCATGTGCATAGCCGATATCGTTGGCAGGCGTGTTGTCGGGAGAACCAATCACGACAAACTGACCGGGTGTCACTTGATTGACAGGCAATCCATCATAGAAGCCCAAATTTGCGATTACAACAAAATTATTGACTGCTAATGGGGCTTCGTCTGCTGCTAATTCAACCGTCATGTTCCCCTGGCTGGTGCTGATGATAGCTGTATAGCTTTGAGCTGGATCAATGACAAGGTCCGGTGCTGCGTTAAAGAAGTTCGAACGTTCGGCTGCCGAGATTTGGGCCAACGGGCGGTCGCCTTCCAGGCTGGTTGGCGCATAAGGCGTTGGGGTAACCGTGGGCGTCGGTGTAGGTGGTGGGGGTGTTGGCGTTGGCAGTTCGCTGGTTTCGGACTCTTCAATAAGAATGGTGAGAATTTTGTCTCCGGCAAAATCTGGGCTTGCCCCTGGATCGCGCAATGTCAATTGGGACAAGACATCGTCGCCTTCTATCAGCTCACCAAAGTGTGTCCGCCGTTTAGCCATTCTGTTGGGCCAAATGTGATAAAGAATTGACTCCCGTTCGTGGTGGGGCCACGGTTGGCCATAGCCAACAGACCACGCCGATCAAATTCTAAGCCAGGAAAAAATTCATCTTCAAATTCATAACCCGGGCCACCACTACCTGTTCCGGTTGGATCCCCGCCTTGCGCCATAAACCCTTCCAGCACACGATGAAAAACAGTGTCATTGTAATAGCCATCGCGGGCCAGAAAGACAAAGTTGTTCACTGTCACAGGGGCACGCTCGGCAAAGAGCTGAATCTTCATATCACCCTTTTCCGTCTTGAACATCGCATAGTAATAGCGTTCCGGATCAATCGTCATTTCGGGCGCAGCATCGTATAGTCCATTGCGCTCCATTGGTTCCAGTTGGCCAGCTGCACCTACTGTCATTTGCTGTGAGTTTTGGCTGTTGGCCTCAGAATCTAATTCCTCCACCGGTTCTGGTGTCTCTGCGGGTTGCTCGGCTACTGCTTCTGGTTCCGCTTCTTGTGCCGGTTCTGGTGTGTTAGACGATAAGGGATTGAGTCCACTACAGGCTGTTAGCAAGAATGTGGGCAGAAGGACAGACAAGATGATAATCGATTTCAAAGTATGCTCCTCGTGAATTTGGTTCATACCTTTGTGGTGTGAGCATTGTAAGTTTGTTGACGAAAATCGAACCACCAGATGCCATAGATAGCCAAAAGCAGAAGTAAACCGGCGATGATGCGAGATTCAATCAGGGTGGCTTGCATTAGAAAGACAGCACCCAAGCCAGCTGCACCGGCAGCTAGATAAAGAATTAACACGGCTTCGCGACGACTTTCCGTCAACTGAGCTAGGCGGTGACTGACATGATCTTTTCCCGGTGTGGTTAAGGGGTTCAGACCACGACGCAGTCGGCTGATGCTGACCAGTGCAGTATCAAATATGGGCACGATGAGAACCACAATGGGAATCAGCCAGGTGACATCATCTGTATTGGCCGTAAAACGGAGTTTAATGCCCACAGAAGCCAATAAAAAGCCTAGGAAAAGACTCCCCGTATCGCCCATAAAAATATGGGCCGGATTCCAGTTGTGAAACAAGAAACCCGCACAAGCACCCGCCAATGCAGCGGCTAATGCGCCCACTAAATATTGGCCGCTCATTGCCGCAAGCAACGTAAAGAAGACTGCAGCAATCATGGCGATGCCACCACATAAGCCATCCATATTGTCGAGTAGATTCAGTGCATTGGTAACTCCGACAATCCAAAAGATTGATAATACATAATCAATCCAATTGCCAAAGAGCCGGATCTGTACACCACTGTAAATGAGGATGCCCGCAGCAGCGACTTGTCCCGCAAGTTTGACATAACTACCTAATCCCCAACGATCATCGACCAATCCCATCAAACTGACGAGCGTTGCACCAACAAAGATGCCCACTAACTCATTGATCCAAAAACGATCGCCAAAAAAGATCAGAGCTGCAATGAAAGCAATATAAATAGCAGCTCCACCCATCAATGGGACAGGGCTCGTGTGAATCTTGCGTGTGGCTGGTTTGTCCATCACACCAAGCCACATTGCCATTCGACGGATTATAGGTGTTCCACTAATTGCCAAAAGTAACGCACTGGTTGCCATCAAAAAATAGGGGGTCATGATTAGTAGCCTCAATGAGTTAACAATTACCCTGGGTACAGGCAACAATAATGGTTGATAGTGGATGGGAAGAAGGGTTTGCTATCGACCATCCACTATCAACCATCACTCGCCATTTAAAGCGGTTATCAACTGTCGGATCGCAGACTGTTGTTCAGCTGGTGCAATTTCTAATGCCTGTTGGGCGAACTGTCTGGCGCGTTCCATCTCGCCTTGTTCGCCAAGTCGGCGAGCCAAATCAAGCGGATATTGATAATTACTCGGATCCGCTGCAATCAGAGCTTCTAAAACTTCAACAATCTTCGCCAAATTATTCTGCTCGAGATAGCGATTATAGAGCTGACTCAAAACGCCCAAATTCGTTGGCGCTACTTGACGCATTAATTCATATTGTTCAATAATCTGCTCAGTCTGTTCGGTCGATTGATAGAGATCAACCAGGAATTGACGGACTTGAAGAATCTGCTGAACATTGTCGGGACTTGTTACCGAAATAGTGCGTTCACCCCATATAATCGAGTTTTCAATATCCCCAATATCTCGATAGAGAATCATGAGATTGCGTGATGCACCGATGTTATTGGGATCACGGTCGATCACGCGCAAGTTGGCATCAATCGCCCCTTGCAAGTTGTTACAATTGACCATTGCAACGCCGAGAAACGTAAACATCTGGAGTGATGGTCGGTGTCGTTTGCTCTCCTCTAAAGCCCGGATCCCCTCTTCCAAATGCTGAATCGCCTGTTCACACTGATCGTCGCGATCATAATAATCTGCAAGCAATAAGTATGTCTGATCATAGAGCGGATCAAGTGACAGGCTGTAGAGATAAACTTCCTCTGCCTGCTCCATCTCCTGCCGTGCCAAATGGGCATTGCCTTTTTCATTCCAAAGATGTGCTGCATTGGGGCTAAGCGTCATCGCCATCTCATATTGCGCTAAGCTTTGGTCCAACTTTTCCTGCCGTACATCTGGATCATCGCTCAAATCTGCCCATGTGCGATAAAGCCGAGCCAAGTTGGCCGTATGGTCCGTATTGAGTGGATTGACACGTTGCGCTTCCTTCAAGACAACTTCGGCAGCGCGCAATAGTTCTACCCGATTCAGATTCCGTAAAATGTCTGGATTCAGATTGAGAACATCATCGACCGTCGGGTTGCTGCCTAAGCTGACTGTACCTTCCATATTTGTCTGTTTTGCATGCTCGAGGAGACTACGGCCCAAGAACAACATATAGTGATCTTCGGTTTCACGGGCAGCCAGGGCTCGGCGATAGAGTTCGATGCTGTTCAACCAGCTACGCTGTGAGTCAAACTGTTGTCCCTGTTTGTAAATAATGTCTGCACGAACAAGCGCAATATTGACCGTACTAATCGTGATAAACACAACAACGGCGATCAAAGTGCCAATTACGCTGCTGACCGCCAGACGACTGGCAACAGGCGTAAAACGTTGACGAAAATATGGCCAGGCATAGACCGTCCCCGCAGCAAAAAGCCAGGCAACCAATATCCATGTATAGAGTTGAAAATGCCCGGCAACGTGCTCCAACTGGATATTCAGCTGTTCTTCCATCGAGAGTGGTTGCTGGTTCTGTCGATCGATAAAAGCTTGCAGGGCAATGTTCGGAATCAACCGCCCTCCTTGAACAAGGCCATAGATCAACCAGGCAATCCAGATAATCGCCGCATGAAGCCCATATCCACGAAGCCACCAACCGATATTGGGCATCTGTCGTTGGCTCAAAGCTTGAGCTGCTAACCCCAGCGTTGCGGCGATCACCCAAGTAAAGATCATTAGGAAGAGAAGCGCTGGGCTTTGGACCACTTCACCGCTTTGGAGGCGAGAAGTAATACTGCTCCACAACACATCAAAGCGCTGATCTAAACCTTGGCTATTGGTTGTGTAGATAAAGACAAAAGTAAGGAAAATGAGTATGTCGGTCATGACGGTCGCTGGCACAGAGGGGATGTCACCGCCAGTACGCCTTGGATCCGACTCACGGTTCGATCGTCGCGTGCGTCGCTTTCGGTTCGCCGTATTGGATTTGGCTGGTGCTCCATCCGTTGTCTTTGAACTCATGCCGGTTTCTGCTACTGCGGCAAAGGCCGGGGCTTGAACCCATCTCATGCCAAGCGCTAATAAGAGTGCAACCTGAATCCAAAAGTAGGTGCGTGTTGCAGCAATAGCGATTCCAAAGTGGATCTCTACAAAATGAGCAGCGAATGTGGAAACCAGCGCAATAATCAAGAGTTGGCGTGGCAAATCAGCCTGTTCGGGCTTGAGATCTGGGTGCAGAAAAACGGCAATTGTCACGTACACGGCGAGTCCCAGCATCATCCCCGCGGGCAAGGCAACACCGAGAAAACGCCATCCGCCATCAAATAAGTAGAAAACAAAAATGAATATCAGACTTAATATGGTGAGTACGCTAGAGAACAATATGGTATCCCACTGGTTTACGATCAACCTGAGCCATCGTAAAGCCCAGTAAAAAACAGCAAGAAAAAGCGCCATATAGGCTACAAAGCCTAAGGTCCCTGTGATCACCAAAGCATCCCACGTTTCATTGTGGGATCGATCAGGGCTGGCGTTGCGTCGTTCATGGTGCGCAAGCCGTGGCGGATAAAAAGGATTATAGGCAACCCACATTGCCTCTGGACCATATCCAACCAATGGGCGCAACAGATTAATGGCATCATTGTTCCCATCAGGATAGATGAGTGGTTCGTGAGGTGTCATCATATCTGCCGCACCCTGCCAAATCAGAATACGCACTTGCGCTGTGTTACTCTCAAGATCGAGCAATGTACTCAGACGCGCCAAAGAGGGGATGGATTGAAATATATTTGCGACCGCCGTGGTGTTTAGAAGAATAAGAAAAATGATGCCAGCGAAACCAACACCAATCCAGCTGAGTGTCCAAATTCGGAATCCACGTGGGCGTAAACCACTGAAGAGCAACAAACCAAACAGATAGATACCCAATAAAATCCCGAGCAGGGGACCACGACTTTGGGTCCAAAAAACGGCCAGCAACTGGACCATTAGGATAAAAAGATAGGCCCCGCCGGCAATGGCCGATGGCATATCCTGTGCTTCTGAGCGATTGTCTGAGCCATCACTGTTCAGTAAATGGGTAAAGCTGCTATAAATGCGTTCAAACGTGAAAAAGATCGCCATGATCAGATACGCTGCCAGGAAAATTGCGTTTCCTGCATTGCCAGCGACCCGTTTTGTTACATCTCCACCCCAGGGAAGCGGGTCAATTGCATAATGTTGGATGACACCATAAATGGCAATGGGAAGGCTCGTTACGATAATGACATGCTGCAAACGACGGATTTGTTCTGGACGACGCAAGTGTGCCATCGTCATCAACGAAATGACAACGTAACTCAGAAACGTATAGGTTCCCTGGAGCCGCTGATAGGAACCCCACCAACTGACAAAACGAGCCACGCTAAAGAACGTACTAAGACTATAAGCGAGGATTAAGAGAAGGATTGGAATGATAAAGGGGGATTTGCCAAAGACGCTGTACTCCTTCTCTGATCCGTACACTGACCTGACTCTCTGGAGAATTTACCGATTCTTTGACTGCTTTTTCACCTTTTCCGCCATTTCCCTTACTCTCATCTGGATTTTTCTCTGATGCTTCAACCCCTGATAGCCAAAGAGAACCGCCATTGGCCAATTTGATCAGCCAAGCCAAGATCATCACCAATGCAATCGAGCGCACAAGGCTAATTTTATCCGGTTCGAATACCCGACTCGAAAAAACATTAAAAAACATGGGGGCGACGACGAGCGCGCCAAGCCAGCCTGCTTCCAGTACCGCCTCGCACCAATAATCAAGTTTTGTCCGTAGATTCATAAAAAATTAATCAATTGTTCACGCGAAAAAAGCTCACCTTCCTTAAGAAATCGTTTACCAGAACATATCATACCACAGCAAGAGATATATGACAGTTTTATATAGGATTTGAATCCCAAAAATCTCTTAAGAATTGGTATTCAATCATTCATTAATCTCATTTAATGGGGTGGTATACCACAAATTATGTGAAGACAAGTTGGTCTCTCAAAGCGAAAGCAAATTTACACACAATTTGGGATACCACCTCTCGCTTACACACCAAATTGCACGACACGTCCGCTACGCGCCGATTCATAGATTGCCAAAACCAGTGCCAAGGAACGGCGGGCTTCTTCGCCTGGTGTTCCCGGTTCTTTTCCTTCTAGTACAGCTTCGGCAAACTCCTGAATAACTTCGCGGTGGCTGTATCCATACACTGACGGTGGGTCAACCCGTTGGCTCGTTAAGATTTCTGCTTCTTCTTCTAATTGACCATCGACTTTCCAAAGCGTAATACGATTGAGGGCTGTGCCTCCAATTTTGACTGAACCACGTTCTCCAAAAATGGCAACGGAACCTTCCAGATTTTGGGGCCACGTCAATGTCGACCCTTCAATTGTTCCCAAGGCACCATTGACAAAACGCAAGGTTGCAACCCCGACATCCTCAGCTTCCATCTCATGGGCCAATGTCGCTGTATAAGCAGAAACCGACTGCACGGATCCCATAAACCATTGTAGAGCGTCAATATGATGAATACTTTGATTCATTAGTGCACCGCCGTCCATCGCAATTGTGCCGTGCCATTCATCTTCATAATAAGATTGTGGACGAAACCAACGTACACATGCATTACCCAAATAAAGCTTGCCCAGTCCATTCCCATCGATCAGATGCCGTAGCTTCTGCATTGGCGAGTTATATCGATTTTGGAGAACCACGCCTAATCGTAGATTCTTTTCTTTTGCCATTGCGATCATCCGATCCGCATCATCCAGATTCAATGCAATGGGTTTCTCAACTAAGACATGTTTGCCGGCGGCCAATGCATCAAGCGTTACCTGTGCATGTAAACCGCTCGGTACGCAGATGGTCACTGCATCGATATTGGGATCCTCCAATAATATACGATGATCACCGTAGGCAGTGACGCCATACTCCTGGGCAAAGTTGTTGGCACGCTCGATCTTCGGGTCCGCAACGGCGACAAGCGTGGTATTAGAAATCTGCTGCAAAGACTGCGCATGACGTGGTGCCACTCGACCACAACCGATCAGTCCGACTCGAATAGACATGCTCAACCCACATTCCTTTCGACTAAGTTCTGTTGACATTTAGGGTGCACCCTCAGAAAGCTAATCGCGTTGAGAGGCGATTTCTCTGACGAGAGCTGTCAAATGTCAAAGACTCCTAAATCTAAACCGTTTGTATCCGCGACAACTCGCTCTAGCAAGCTGGCAAGCTGCTGTGCAAAAACCTGGCGCGAAAAAAACTGTTCCACATATTCTCTTGCTTGATTTGAAGTACTCGCAGATACTTTTGAATCTTGCAACAATGAACGAATGGCATGGGCGAGAGCTTGCGAATCTTCTGGTGGAACAGCAACTCCGGCATTCGCTTTTTTGAGCACCTCGATTGCCTCTCCCTCAATACAGAGGATAACGGGCAAACCACAAGCCATGTAGCTAAACATCTTGACTGGAAGTGTGCCTTGGGATATACCGATCTTCCGGCGACAATCTAGACCCACGTTGGCCAAAGCAAGATATGATGGTAGCTCTTCTTCAGGCACAGCCGGATGAAATGTCGTCTGCGAAAGCGACATCTCCAACGCTAGATTCTGAAGCGAAGCTTTTCTTGGTCCATCACCCACAAAGAGAAAATGAACATCTGGTTCGTCCGACAACAAATGAGCCGCCTCTAACACTGTTTCTAAGCCATGTGCCAGCCCGTGCAAACCTGTATAGATAACAACAAAATGTTCGGGCCGAAGGCCAAGTTGTATGCGCAAGGCTTCGTCAGGGGCCCTCGGTCGATAGATCTCCGTATTGGCACCATTGGGAATTACGGAAATCTTTTCCTTTGGGATACTGCGTTCATATAAATGCTCCTGGATTCCTTTGGTTACCGCCACAATCGCACGAGCATGATGATAACAAGCTTCTTCTAAACGCGTTGCCCATCTAATAGCATGTCGGTTCTGTAGTTCACCGAGCTGTATGGCTGATTCGGGCCACGGGTCGCGTACTTCGAAGACAAGAGGAATGCGCTTGATCCAACTGAGTACCAAACCGGCCCCTCCCACAAAGAGAGGAGGCGAGGTACAATAGATGACGTCATACTTTCCTCGCGTGAGGAAAATGCCAGCCCATATCGCCATAAACATGTAACTAACGTAGAAGGCGAGACGGTGATAGAGCGTTTTATGCGGTGATGTCTTGACCCACACCCGGATCACATCAACGCCATTGAGTACAGAGCGCTCGTACAGTTTTCCCCGATACTCCTCCGGAATAATGCCATGCGGATGATTTGGCACTTCACAGAGCACAGTCGTTTGATGACCAGCTCGCACGAGCCCTTTGGCCATTTCTATTGCGCGGGTTTGCGTTGCTCCAATTTCTGGAGGAAAATATTGAGAAAGGTAGAGAATACGCACGAGTTTATCCAAAACTCCGCAAGATTGCATTCACGATTCGTGGAGCAGCATGACCATCCCAACGTTCTGGTATCTGTTGCGGTTTTACCTGCCCCTTGATAATTTTACGTGTCTCGGAGCGGATGCGTTCTGGATCCGCTCCCACAAGTATATTCGTTCCTTGGTGGATCGTAATTGGTCGTTCGGTATTGGGGCGTATGGTCAAGCATGGCACACTCAGAATCGTTGTCTCTTCTTGAATCCCACCAGAGTCTGTTAAGACAAGCTGAGCGTGCATCATCAAGTCGAGAAAGCTTAGATAGCCTTGTGGGTCGATCAGAACGATATTTTGAACAGCGGCGATTTTCTCTGCTAGACCAAATTCTTCGATTCGATTCTTGGTTCGCGGATGAATGGGAAACACAATCGGAACATCTGTTGCAATATCGATCAGCGCATCAATGATACCGCCAAAAGTCTCTTGCTGGTCTACATTTGATGCTCGATGTAGCGTAAGCAGTGCATACCCCTTCGGCTTCATGCCAAGTTTTTGGGGTGTCTTTTGCTGCTTGGCATATGAGCGATGTTTGTATAGTGTGTCAATCATGACGTTGCCAACAAAGGTGATCTTCTCTTCCGGCACGCCCTCCTTACGCAGATTTTCGTTTGCATCAAGCGATGGCGTTAATAACAGATCAGAAAGGGCATCCGCCACAATACGGTTTATCTCTTCGGGCATTGTGCGATCGTAACTGCGCAAGCCAGCCTCCACGTGGACAACCGGCACGGTCAGCTTGGCCGCTGTGATTGCACAAGCGAGCGTCGAATTCACATCTCCAATCACTAATACAATGTCGGACCTCTGTGCCATTAGAATCTTCTCGAATTCGACCATGATGCGGGCAGTTTGTTCAGCATGAGAAGCCGAACCAACGCCCAAATAGATATCGGGTGCTGGAATTCCCAATTCGTCGAAGAAGATCTGCGACATATTTTCGTCGTAGTGTTGGCCCGTATGTAGAAGCGTCTGTTCAATTGTCTCCGATGCTTTCATGACTTCAATAATGGGTGCGATTTTCATCATATTGGGGCGAGTACCCACAACATTGAGAATGCCTAATTTGCTCATAATTTGCTCCAACAAATGCATTAACCGGCATACAAAGACTGGTAAATCTGAACAAGCTGATCATCTAATTGGTTGACATTATAAGTTTCAATCGCTGCACGTTGCCCGTTGCCGCCAAGTTGGATGCGCATCTGGCGATCTTCGAGCTGAGAAACCGCATCCGCAATGGAAGTTGCCGTTACGTCGTCGAGCAAGATGCCGCAATCAGTTGTGCGGACAATGCGGCCCAAATCGCCAACATCGTTGGCGATAATGGGACGGCCAGCCGCCATAGCCTGGGCCAAAGTATTCGGAGCATTGTAGACCGCGCCAGGATAGTCAACGCGCAGAGCATAATAGATGATATCTACCGCTGTAAAGAGCGTAGGTAGCTCGTTGGGTTTGGCCCACCCGTGATAAGCAACATTGGCATGTTGTGCTACCGCTCCTTCAACTTCCGGTCGCTGTAGACCATCCCCCCAAATGTGAAAATGGACATGGGGCAACAGCGCGGCTGCTTCAATAAAAGGGAGCAGTTGTCGGTTGCGCGAAAAGCTCGCAATGTAGCCGACGAGTAGTTGGTCATGCGAAACACCCATTATCGAACGCCCCCTGTCTGCTTGCTCCTGATCAATGTGTAAATATGCTTCAACATCGGGAAAGTTTCCCAAGGTGATAACGGGGGAGATTCCACGTACTCGGAATTCATCAGCCAGAATGGTACTGGCTGTAATGGTGGCATCTACGCTTTTTTGTAGCCAACGTTCCCACCCAACGAGAGCTTGTGCGAGTAGTTTTGGTAAGTAAAGCGACATCAGCGCAGGGTAATGTTCGTGTGCGTCGTAAACAAGTTTGCATTTCAACCGCTGTTTCAACCGCCATCCAGCGTAAAGTGTATCCAGATCATGGCAATGGACAATATCAGGACGCAAATCCACGGCAATTTGGATGGCTCGCTGCCAGAAGCGGGGAAGGTAAAAGAGCTGCCGCCAACCAGAACCATAGGTTGACAACACATCGTGCACCCGGATGATCTCGATGCCATCGGTCAGTTCGCGTTCGGTCAGTTCGGCGCTGCGATCCCAGCAGATGATCGTAACGTGGTGACCCGCGTTTGTCAGTCCATTGGCTTCCCGCTGGACGCGCGGATCTGGTCTATAGGCATTAGCCAAAATCATGATGACATGTTTGTTCATATTGCGAATTATACTTTGCTCTGTATGAAAACCGGAGTTTAGTTTCTGTGGTAGGACTTCGGAAAACTCCGGTTTTCATCACAACCGCTGTATAAGATTTGCAAATTCGGTTGCCAGACGCTCGGTCAACCTCTTGCGCGTGTACTGGTGAATTGCGTTCCAGTTCGGTGACCACTCATTCTGTTGCAATTGCCAGCGCCGAAAGAGCGTTTCAATGGCTCGTGCAATGGCCTCAACATCGCCCCCGACCGTAATGCCAGTACGGGTCTCTTCGATTAGTGCCTGTGCTGCCCCACCAGGAGGCACGATTCCTAAAATTGGCCGATTTGCGGCAAGATATTCATATATCTTCCCACTCAGATTACCAACGTTCTCTGGTGTTGCTGCAAGCAGCAGCAGAAGTACATGCGCCTCCTTGCGAAAGCGTTCTAACTCTTTGTGGGGCATATAATCGTGCACTTCAAAAGGTGGTGCCTCCGGAACATGATCGCGCGCGTTTTTGCCAATAAAGATGACCCGAAGCTGTTCACGTGGAATGTGTCCATTTTCAACTAAATGCTCAACTGCCTCCAGGATCTGCTTCGGACGCCGGTTATGATAGAAGCTCCCAGCATGAAGCAATGTAAAACGATCTGCTCGGACCGGTGGAGGCAAGGGATGAATGTCGTCCTCATCGTACCCATTGGGGAGCAGGACAAACTTTTCTTTTTCCCGACCTAGATTATCATATAGGGCCATGAGCCATGCATCTGACACGCAAGCCACCCGATCTGCATTCGCCAACACGCGCCGTTCAATGAAGCGATTGAGTGTTCGATAGCCAGGGAGATAGGGAATCAGCAAATTCTGACTCCAGGGATCGCGAAAGTCGGCAAACCAGGGCAGACCAAATCTCTTCTTTACCCATAATCCAACCAGATGGCTACTGTAGGGACCAGATGTCGTGTAGATTAATAATGGCTCTTCTTGTTGAATAATTTGTTGAATGGGCCACCGTGTCTGCCTCGCCCAAAATTGAAGAGCGTCTGGCGTTTGCAAAAGCAAATTGACAAGTACGGCAGCCTTCTGTAGTTTTATTTTGCCTGCCTGCTTCTGAAATCGAGCGATACTAAAGCCAGGAACACGATGGACCGCAACGGATTCGGGTACGTCATTCAAAAGTGAATAATCATGCACAGAACTCGCATCACTGGTTGCGGTGATGATGATTGGCTGCCAGGCAAACTCAGAAAGATATTTGACGAATTTCGTGCTGCGCTGTACGCCCGCTCCCCCATGTGGAGGGAAATTATAGGCGATGAAGAGAACCTTATGCATGGCAGCCATTCCGAGCCTTAGTCTGTATTTGAAATTTCAACGAGACCCACCTTCTGTAGCTTGAAAAGCATACGAGTCGATAGGTTCCGCAACCCAGGGATTTTGGTTCGCCAGTAGACTAAGCTTTTGCGTCGTAAAAGTTTGCCCAAATAGGGCAATGGAACACCATCGACCATTCTGACATCCTCCACCCGAAATCCCATACTTGAAACCAAGGTAGTAAAGTGATATGGATCCCATCCATTGATATGATGAAGTTCTTTTTGGTAGTTGTCTAAGATGAATTCAGAATGTTTGCGGACTTTTTGACGAAGACGATGCAGAGAAAAAAAGAGACGCAGAATGTGCAGGGGGTTCATGAGGTTGGGAAGAGTGATCAAGAGACGTGCATCAGGTTTTAAGATGCGGTTGATGGACTGAAGATAGTTGCCAACATTATGAACATGCTCAATCACCTGCATACTGATCACATAATCGAAGGTCGAAGGCTCAATCTCGGTAATGGTTTGGTGGCTTATGGCAACATTTGGCTGGTCACTCAACCATGCATCTGCAATCTGCAAAGAATCCTGGTCGACATCAATGCCGACAACATTCGCTTCGTGATTATGTTGACCGATCAAACGAGTAAAAACGCCCCAGCCACATCCATAGTCTAGGATATTGACATGGCCTTTGGCGGGTAGCATGTCGAGCAAGTGGGCCGTTCTGTGCTTGTAGCCAGAGTTGCGGACATTCTGATAGTACGTATCCAAATATTCGGAAATTTCAGCATAACTTTTCTCTTCTCTACGAAATCGGAATGGCTTAGACTCGAACATAATTGAGACTCGCTGTTGCGCGGATCCGCTCTATTTCACTCGCATCGAAAAATCTACCGATCCAAAGTAAGAGGGGATAAAGCCCAATCAAGATTAGCTTAAAGCAGGCAGATAAATAGAGATTTTGGATGGGGACAAAGTAGCCAACCAAAAATAGACTCGTTATGATCACGCCGATCTTAACGAGTCGCTCCCATTCATAGCGAATGGGAAACAATCGCTGATTGTAAACGTAGTCGATGCAGATCATCAAAACAAATGTTGCTAACGTTGCATAAGCTGCACCATAGATGCCAAAGAAAGGGATCAGTAGAAAATTGAGCAGAATGTTCACAAGGGCACCGATCAGGCTGTTCAGAGCGATAAATTGCGTCTTACGCTTTAGGGCAACCCCCACTTCGAGAATTGAACGTGTACTCCAAATAAAATAGGTGAGTGAAATGATTGGAATCACAAAGTAGGCACGCCAATATTCGGGTGCGGAGAAGAGTTGAATGACCTCTTTTGTCAAGAGTGAAATGCCCAAGAAGACAAAACCACCAAGTAGCACGACATAAGTGAGTGCAAGCGAACAAAAATGAGGAAAGTTGGTATCTTCTTTTATCGAGAGAAACATTGGCCCCCAGACAAGTTTCATCGGCGTGATTAAAAGGACGACAAAGAGCATGCCAAACTGATAAGCTAAGGTATAGACTCCCACATCGTCGAGAGACGCAAAATTATTCAGAAAATAGCGATCTGTGTATGTAAAAACAAAGCCACAAAGTCCAGCAAAGACAAGAGGCGTGCCGTATGCAACCATCTTCTGGGCGTCAGTCAGAGAAAACTGGGGTTTCAAGAAGCCACGCACATACCACAAAAGGGGAATCGCTGTGAGCGTTGTCGCAATCAACCGACCCGCTAGCACCCCCATGATACCCCATTGCCGAATGGAGACCAGATAGATAATTACCCCGATCTCAAGTAGAAATGTCACGGTTCGCAATAGCGCATAGTGAATAGAGCGTTGGCGGACCCGCAATATAGCATAGACGAGTTGGTTGATAAGGTTAAAGCCCGTAATCAGCCCGATTAGAATCATGTGTACTCGGAAAAGGTCATTTGCAAAGAGCAGAATAGACAGTCGATCTGCAAATCCATATCCAAGCAAGGTAAGCAGACTTGCACTCCCCATCGTTATGATAAATGCTGTCGAGATGACACGATTCTGTCGGGCTGTATCATCGTAATCATTATACGATCGAAATAGTGCCGAAGTCATTCCCAACCCTGACATCGTCCCTGCTATCTGTCCTGTCATGACAATCAGCCCAAGTACACCATAATCTGCTGTCGTTAGCACAGCCGTATAGAGGGGGATCAACAAGATGCTTGTCAGGCGGGTCATGACAGAACTAATGCCATAAATTGCACCGTGCTGACCGAGTTTGATGAACTTCGTAGAGAGAGAGCTTTCAGGATTCATGATTCGCTCTATCTTGAGCGTATGTAGATGCTGCGATCTGTATCATAAATGATTCGACATACTGAGGGACATTTTGAGATGCGCTAATCATTATATCTTAGGTTTCTATAGATAAAATCGAAGCCAAGAGCTTCACAAATATCATACGTTTGCTCATAGATATAGTGCACCGACTCTTTTGTCAGCACATCTTCAATCGTGTTTCCGCGTGCTTCAAAGTCACCACTGATATCGGGCAACCCTGTCTTTTGCCAATCTTCCCCAAATTTGTGATAGCGAATGATGATCGCGTTTTGATGGGTCAGTGCAACCCGTGCGTGATTACACCAATAATGGTGTGGTCCATTTAGATACGCATCGATCCATGCGCGTGAGTTAATATCTGTTAGGCCTCGACGTAGATAATCATGTTTGTGGCGCATTCCTTTTGAATGGGAAATCAATGAATTAAATGGATCGCGGATCAGATAGACTGTTTCGACATTCAGTTCAGCAAGAACACCATATTCACCCCAATGACCTGACAATAGGATAATCTCCCCTGTCCTCTTGCGCTCAATCTTTTTAATGTGCTCTAAATAGGAATAGACCAAAGCTGACAACGAACTTGAATCTAGATTGGACTGAGCGATAGGAAGACCCGCCGAACGAGCAAATCGTGTCTTCACGATATACTCTTGATGATGCAACAGATCGGTCGAAAATGTTGGCGACGAGGGTTCATAACGCCCGCTTGGATGATAGTCCCAGTCAGTCCAAAAGCTATCTGGACGCTTTAGAAGAATGCATTTCTCTGCGTAAGCGCCAACAATCTTCAACCCCAAGTGGTAGAGTGGGATGAAACTTGGCTTTTTCTCGAGCTTGAGTTTCAATGGATATGGATCAAGCCTTCCGAAGATGCGATGATAATTGATTCTTTCCAGCGCACGCAATACAAATGATGATCCCCCTCCACCCAGTGCATTAATAATCTTCATGAAATAGACAATCTCATAGTCACATTATTTAAATTTCGTACTTTCGTCCGCAATTCTGTCAGAGTAAAACAGGTTCTCCCGTATTTTCTATGAACTAGATGGGTGCTGTCTCGGGTAGTAATGCCCGAAAATGGTCAGTTTTCATAAAAAGTGCAGGAGAACCGTAAAACATGCGCGAAAGTACGAAGTTTAAGTGACTTTTCTATCAGTTAAGCATCATGCCATAGCTTTTTAATTTTGGGGTAAATTTGGAACCGCAGATCCCGACGTGCCTTGTGATAGAGACGCGTAAGCATCATCAGCTGTTTGCGACGATTAGCCAATACATATCCAGTCTCGGTTCCATAAGACTCTCGTGGTTGACCATTTAGAGAGAACGGCCGCCAGTCAACCAGATCAGATTTGCCGATCAAGGGTTCGTCCAGCTCTGAAAATTGCTGTTGAAATGTCGAATCACAATACAGAATCGGGTGGTCCGCGCCATAAAAACGTTCGATGTACCATAGCTCATGTTCTGGATAAAATCTGTAAATTCTGCGTAATAGTCTGTGCTATCGAAGAACTGTTGATGTAAACACATTGGATATTTGGAATATCATCTCCATTTCTGGTAGTGGTTGATCCTAACGCTTTTGCAGCACAATGAAGAAAGTCGAACCCGCATTTGGAAAGCGCTTTTGCAAAAAGGAATCGTACCAACACGTAAAGCCATTCTGCATAGATACCTTGCTTAAATGCCGATACGTTTCGACATATTCAAAGCTAAAATTCGGTAACCAGCGGTGTCGAATCAAGTCAAGATCGAACCCGTGCTCTTGATGAAGGCCACCAGCCGTTGGGGATTGAATGTCAACAATCGCGCTGAGTTCAGCCGCCGACAGAGGGGTTGTGATCAACTCTTCCTTTAACAGTGCTTGATTGACCGAGTTCCGCAGCGTTTCATTTATTGATGCAGTGCTCTTTGATCTCGGCCTAAATCGCTGTACCCCATCCAACAGACCAAATCTTTTGAGCATCAGACCAAGCGCGCGGCGTGGATTGACGAGCGCATAGACCAAGCGATAGTTCCAGTGGAGAAACTTGTGTTCAAAGAATCTCTTCTGTGGTTCGTGGCCCATCAATAGATATCCGCCACTTTTTAAGATTCTTTTGACTTCAGCAAAAAAGCTGTCCAAATTCGGAATATGGTGAAGAACAGAATTAAGCGTAATGAAATCGACCGAGCCATCGGTGAGATCAATCTGATATCCATTTAGCTTAAGGAAGTCGAGCTTTCCTGGCATCACGCCAGTTAGATTCAGTCGACAAATATCCAGCATGTTAGAGGACAGGTCAGCACAAATCAGCCTATCTTGTTGCGATAGGAATTCGACGAGTTGTAGCGGCACAAAACCCGTTCCGCAGCCAATATCCAAAAATACCAAAGGCCGAGGATGGTGAGACAGGAATCTTGCACCGATTTTCTTCCATCTGTCGACTTCCGCATGGAAGATTTCAGAATGCTTAATCTGGTAATCTGCCTCTTCAAGATCATGATAAATTTCGTTGACCTGAATGACAAATTTTGTTGAATAGCTCATACGTTGCTTGAAACCATTCTCCCTCGTTTGAACTGGTGTGCCATGATCAAAGCCTTACTGACAAGTGATAAAGGATGAAAGAGATAAGCGTGCTCATAGCGCATCTTTTCTAATGCATAGAGTGGATGGGAGCGAGCAGTTCCTTTGCCATGCCAAATGATGCTGTTGGGATCAAATTGTGCATCATTAAATTTCGTTGCCAACAGCAAAAATTTGATCTGTTCTTTCAACTCCAAATAGGTTACATACAGCAATTCTTGATCAACGATACACTGGATCTTATGTTCTTCGAGATAGATTTCAAGAGGTCGACCGGAATCAATAAATTCCTGAAGTCGCTCATCGTATCTCTGGGCAAAACGAAGCCCTGATTCCGAAGGACGAATCGCAATAACTCCATTGTTGAAGCTGGATGCATAAGGTGTCCCAGCCGCTCCAATGTGTTTCAAATTGGGGCGATGTTTCACGAGCAGGTCATATTCTCGCAATCGGCCGAACAACTCCGTTAATGGTGCGCGTACCAATGTATCGCTGTCAAGATACAGCACGTCCTCATTGTAGTGCTCAAGAATGTAACGCAATGGAATCGCTCGTGCACAACACATCAGTCCACGCCACCGTTCACGGTCATAGGGTCGTTCCTCCCGTTTAACGATAATCTGAGGATGCCATCTTTGGATAACATGATCCGGCGTCCCATGATCATTGATAAGATATAGATAAAACCTCTGCTCTGGGACATGTCTGGCACACGACTTAATGAGCAGAGATGCCTCTGACAGGTATTTGGCGTCACATACCGTTAGGATCATACGTGTTTTCTGAATTAGCCTAGTGCATCATCTATGCTAAAAATATGGGTATTAGACCATTGTTCAGCGAGCACGCCTCGTGCGGCGACCGGCACGAGGCGTGCCTACTTAACCCGAAAAATAAGGCTCAGTAGATCCAAATTTGGCGTTTTTGGCGATTTTCAGTCGAGATTGCAGGGATTTTGGAGTCATTTATTCAGATTTCGGTTACAGAAAACAACCTATTTCATATCTGAAAATCGCCCAAATCTAACGCAAAAACTAGATATCGACCGGCAAATTTGTATTTATGTCAACTGTTTAGCCAGAATTCTCTCTCAAAACCTGAAATTTGGATCTACTGAGGCTAGATGATGTACTAGATTATGGTTTGTATAAAATGGCGCACAATCGTTCCATTTTCTTCAACAATTTGATAAATTGGGTTACGTTCTATCTGCTCAATTACGAGTTTTGGATAAGGATAGAATTTCTCGGGATCGTATTGTTGCACAAAGGGATAAATATGCTCTCGTAAAAAGATCTGGGCCGCCTCATCCAAATCTTCGGTACCATATTTTTCTGGGATAACGACACGTACATATGACTCCAGGGTAGGATATTGGGTAAAATCTCCTAACTCGCGCCAATTGGTACGTTCTGACCGATATAAATAATTCTGGCTACTTTTCAGATTGCAATGCATTCAGAGTGGTTGATCATACGGTGTTCGCAGTCTGGTAATAATGCGATTGAAGCGCACCCCTTCTCCCCGCCCCAATCGCTGAAATCGAAATCCCGGAAAGACTTCGTAGATTCGTGCTCTACCTCTTGCTGGCGTAACCGGTGGTGGGATGTAGCGTCCAGGATCGTGCGGACCAATTTGTTCCGAGGAACGATCTAAGCCAGTATGGAAAAAATCAAGCGATATGTTGGCAAAGGGAAAGGAATAAGCCTTGGGAAGCAGACCTCGTTTTTGGTCCAACAGAAACTCGCGGAATTTACGAATATCATACTCCCCATCCGTATAAGCCACGAAGTCAGAATCGGCGCGCATGACCCAGCGATAGGACGACTGTTCAAACGCATATTGCCGATTGTGATAGAGATCGGGCAATTCTGGCACATCGAAAAATTTAATTTTCTCGGGGTATTGGGTCTGCAGAGCTTGCACGATTTCTTTCGAACGATCCGTTGAACCGTTATCGACCACAATAAGCTCATCGCCAAATTCCAAGAACGATCGAATGCAAAGTTCTATCAACGCTTCTTCGTTTTGACAGGCGATCAAGACTGAAATGCCGTTTTTTCGCTCATACCAGCGCATCGTCTTCTCCCCGGGATTTTTGAAACCAATTCACGGTTAACGCGAGCCCCTTCGCAAAATCGACAATTGGTACAAATCCTAACGTATCTTGGGCAAGATCAATCACAGCCAGAGAATGCCGCACATCGCCAGGGCGTTCGGGCAGATATTGGACCTCTGGCTCTTTATTTAAGATATCGCCTAATCACACCGTTCATCTGGAATGAAAAGAGCCACGTTTGTTCCTTGTTCTCTAAGAACCGGTAAATGTTCCTCGTTCAATGCATTGTTTACATATGCAATAGAAAGTTCCAAACAGGTTAACTGACAAATCTCAGCAATCTCTCCGTCTCCTTCAATGATCACCTGATCGTACCCAGCTTCTTGTACCTGTGCGAGTAAGCGGCGTGCCTCCGCTCGAGTCCTTCGATAGAGCTTCATCGAGGCATCCACATACTTTCGCGCCAACACGGCTTTGTGTGCGATCCCTTGTGGAGTCAGTAAATAACGCCAACGCCAGCGATCGATGCGTTTGATCTTGACATACCCTTTGGCCGACCAACGCTTCAGATACCAGTTTACTGTGCCAACCGCGACGCCAACTTGAACGGCCAGATTTGCCTGGGTCGTTTCGGGCGTACCATCCAACGCCTCTAAAAGATGCAATTCATTCTCGACGCTTTCAGATTCTGCCATGGCAAACAATTTATATCTGCACACCGCTCAGTACAGCGTCAACTAAGTTTCTTGCATTTCTCAGTCAGAAAAACATTTGAAAACTTAATTTACGCAGTACTCAGACGCATAGAAATAAATTCAGTGATAGTGGCTGTCCGGTAGGTGATAGATAGTCCACGAACGCAAGATTCCCAGGCTACGACCAGAGTCTCAGTAGATCCAAATTTGGCGTTTTTGGCGATTTTCAGTCGAGATTGCAGGGATTTTGGAGTCATTTATTCAGATTTCGGTTACAGAAAACAACCTATTTCATATCTGAAAATCGCCTAAATCTAACGCAAAAACTAGATATCGACCGGCAAATTTGTATTTATGTCAACTGTTTAGCCAGAATTCTCTCTCAAAACCTGAAATTTGGATCTACTGAGTCTATATAAATTGGGTCACTTAACCCGCCGCCACGACCAATTCAGCGATTGAATTCAATGACTGAATTCATGTATTCAATCGTATCACGGGCGCTGTGTAGAGTCAACAGTACTAGCGTACTATTGATGTTCAGACAATGTTTTTCCACGCAAAACAGTAGCTTGTCAGCATTGCAGTCGGTCAGCCAGAGAGCTGACGAGTTGACCGGCTGCAACGCCATTAATGACAGGAAAATCTTGGCTCTTCAGGATCCAAGGGGTTGACAAACTCGAAAATGGCTAGCGCCGGTTGAGTGGCAGAGCCGTATTGAAACCAAAGCGGGTCTACCCCCTGAGATCCGGTTGAGCCAAAATCTTTTCCTGAAAGGCTATAATTTAGTAAGGGACTCCTTCGTAGAACTCCACTACTCGTTGCACGACAGCGTGCTGCATCTCTTCTGTCATCTCAGGATAAACAGGCAATGCCAGTGTCTCATCAGCCGCTCGTTCGCTGGCAGGGAAGTCGTCTGCTTGATATCCCAAATAGGCGAAGCACTCCTGTTGGTGAAGTGAAACCGGATAATAGATCTCACACCCAATATTGTTGGCTTTTAAGTGCGCCATTAATTCGTTGCGACGCGGACCACGAATCACAAACTGATTATAGATATGGCGTCGATTCGGCACTTTTACAGGCAATTCTACTTCAGTCAGTGACGTATCCTCAAAGAGCTGACCATATCTCTCTGCGTTCCGTTGTCGCCTCTCACTCCAAGAATCCAAAAGAGGTAGCTTTACCCGCAAGACCGCCGCCTGTAGCGCATCTAGCCGAAAGTTCCCTCCTACATATTTGTGGTAATACTTGGGATGTGAACCATGCTTGCGCAACATATCCAGGCGTTCGGCAAAAGCAGCGTCATTGGTAACAATCATCCCACCATCCCCAAACGCACCGAGATTTTTTGAGGGAAAAAAGCTAAAGCAACCCATATGCCCGATCGAACCGGCGCGTCGGCCATAATACTCCGCTCCAATAGATTGAGCGGCATCTTCTATCACAATTAAGTTATGCCGTTTGGCAATCTCCATGATCGGATTCATTTCGGCCATCTGACCAAAGAGATGAACAGGAATGATGGCGCGCGTACGTTCTGTGATCGCTGCCTCAATCGCATCCGGCACGATATTAAAGGTAACGGGGTCAATATCAACGAAAACTGGCTTTGCACCGAGCCGGGCAATCGAACCAGCCGTCGCAAAAAAGCTAAAAGGCGTTGTAATCACTTCATCGTCGGGCTGAATATCGATGGCCATCAGCGCCACAATCAGTGCATCAGTTCCAGATGAAACACCAATACCATATTGACATGATGAATAGTCCGCCACTTCCTTTTCCAATGCTTCAACTTCTGGTCCCAAAATAAAATATTGAGAATCAACCACTCGATTCATGGCTTCTTGTACGTCGTCACGAATGGTTGCATATTGGGCGCGCAAATCGAGTAATGGAACAGATATTATTTCAGACATACATACTCACATAATTCTTCAATTGATTGACAAAATAGACGATTTTACAATTAAATCGTATCACGATCATAGCCTAGAATCAACTAACTCGAATTCTTTTGAGATGTATCCACATTCATGCTAAACTCTGTTAGAGCGATTCCAGCGAATTCTTAATTCCTTACGAGAATACCATAATATCATGCTCGATTCACAGCGGACACCCTACGATTCTGAACTAGAATATGTCGATTTGGACGAAGATCTCGGTGACACTCAAGCCAAAGCCCGGCAGGGAGCTACCAACAGCCAATCTCGTACACATTTCGACGAGCAGTTCGTATCTCATGATCCGCCCCCTGAAAATCCACGGGACATGAATCCGCTCATGGACGATCCTTTTTTTGATGCTCCACCGCCGGATGACTCGATTCAAGATCACTTTGAACAAGCGAGACCAAAGGCCAAAGTGCATCGACCCTCTCAACTCGAACAGGTCGATCTGCGCGAATTTTTTGGGGATCGCGGCTCGCTGGCGCAACATCTTGATGGCTATGAACTGCGCCCCAGCCAGTTGGAGATGGCCGAGTCAGTGAAGCGTGCTCTTCAGACAAAACAACATGCCCTCGTTGAAGCCCCCACAGGTACTGGTAAATCCATTGCATATTTGGTGCCCGCCATCTTAAGCGGCAAAACAGTTGTTGTTGCCACAGCCAACAAGTCGTTACAGAGCCAGCTCTACTATAAAGAGATTCCCTTCTTGCGCAAGGTACTCAATCTCCCCATTAGTGCTGTCATCGTCAAAGGGCGGAGCAACTTCATTTGTACTCATAAGTGGGAAGATGAGGCATTCGAGCAGCAAAGGTTTGCGTTTGTAGACAAAGAACACGAACAAGCGACCTTTTTACGATCTTGGCTGAACGAGACCGACACTGGTGATGTGGATGACCTTCCATTCATGCTCGATAGTGACCTGCGCCCCCGTATTGTCTCCTATCCTGATGACTGTCTACACCGTGATTGTCGTCACTATGCAGATAACTGCTGGGTCAACAAGATGCGCGATAAAGCTGCTGAAGCACAGGTTCTGATTACCAATCATCATCTTTTGTTGAATGCGTTAGAACTCGGTTGGGCCGGTGAACGGCTTTTGCCACCTGCGGCAATCTACATCATTGACGAAGCCCACCAACTTGAGCAAACAGCAACTAGCGTTTTCGAATCGACAATCACCGATTATGCTGTCGAGCAACTGCTGCGTCGCAATATTTTTAACGAACATCTAGATAGTGACGAACGGGATCAACTGCTCTTTCACAACACATTGGCTTTTCAGGAAGTTGCCCATTCTCATCGAGACAATGCTTTCCGACTCGAGGACGATCTCGAAGAGATGCACAAGCTAGCCACCGCTTTGGATCAACTGAAAGAACGGATGCGTAAGGAAAATCCATACAGTGAAGAAAGCGGCAGTTCGGCTGATGATGCAAATCACGATCAGGAAGAGCGGACAAAGAGTGATGATGAAGATGAACAATCCGAACAGCGCCGTATGTATGAACTGGCGATCGAAGGATTGGCTGGCACCGTTAACAAGCTGTTGGCCGTGGCAACCAGCAACCGCGATGACCACTTTGTGCGCTATGCTGTGCGTATTTTTGATCGTCGTCACGTTTCCCTAGAGCTACATGCCGCTCCGATCGATCCGGCCGGTTTGTTGCACGAATTCCTCTTTCACCCAGAAAGTGATGATGGAGATGACCAGGGCGAGCGAACTGTTATTTGCACCAGTGCAACCCTGGCAACCAACAAACACTTTAATCACTTCAAGCAGCGTTGCGGCATTGCACAGAGTGGTGAGGAGCACATTCTGCCTGCTGTTTTTGATTATCCACAGCAAGCACTTCTTTACCAGCCAGCGCTACCTGCCTTCAACTATCGCAATCCTGAACCTTACTATGAAGCCGTTGGTGCCGAGCTTGAACGGCTACTTGAAACCAGCCGGGGTCGAGCGCTCTGTCTCTTTACCAGTTGGAGTGGGCTACAACAGGCGCGCGAACGACTGATCGAGTCTGGTTTTGAGCCAATTTGGCCACTTCGTGCTCAGGGTGATGCGCCACGAGATGCTTTGTTGGAATGGTTCAAGGCCACTCCCCATAGCGTCATGTTGGCCACCAAATCGTTTTGGGAGGGAGTAGACATCCCAGGTGATGATTTAAGTCTTGTGGTTCTAGACAAGATGCCCTTTCCCACGCCCAACGACCCGCTCCATAGTGCTCGTATGAAAGCCATAGACGATGCTGGGCGCAGCAGTTTTGGGGAATATATGCTGCCCCTCATGACACTCACTCTCAAACAAGGCTTCGGGCGCTTGGTGCGTCGCGCCACCGACCGTGGCGTAGTCGCTATTCTAGACGAACGGCTCACGAGCAAAAGTTATGGTCGCCAAGCCCAGGCTGATCTGCCTCCCGCGCGCTTGACGCGTAGCTTTTCGGATATCCACCGCTTCTATCGTACTGCATTGGATAGTCAAGCCGATTTTGCGCTCAATGTCTGGGCGACAGGATCGGCAGAAGCGATTACCTCTCGCTCCAGCGATCCATTTGGTGATGGCGAACCCCCTGACGATGGCGATGACACCATTCGCTGGAGATGGCAACTATTGCGGCTGCAGGACGGCAAAGCGGATAGCGCGGAGGGAGTTTCAACTGAAGCGGGTGATCTGCTCGAAGGTGAAATTTACGCAATGCTTGAGGGGTTGCAGAACTTACGGCAGCGGATCGAGAAGGCGGGGCGTAGCGCTGAGCAATTTGGCGTTGAGTTGCGTTGTCATACCGATATTGCCCAGGCTTTGGAAGATCCAGCCATACAAGGCAAATTGAGGAAGGAGGCCCGACAAGAACAGGCATTGTGGAAAGAGGTGCAGATTGTAACCATTCCAGTCAATGATTGGACCGATGTAAAGGATACTAGACATAATAGGGATTGAAATTAGGACACGGATTTTGAAGATGAACACGGAATCATCTCAGAATAAATCCGCGCAATCTGTGTGAATCCGTGTCCCACATTCTTCATCCTTATCATCTCTACTTGAATGGAATGGTGGTTAGGATTTACGCCCGTAGATCAACGCCCCACGTTTGGTCAAGCGTAGAGGCGGGTTGATTTTCCCCAGAACCTCATCAACTTCATGTTGTGCGAGTTGACGTCCCTCCAGATAAAGCTTCAGCGCCTCTCGGTCAGGTAGGTGAACGAGTGGTGCATCCCATCGTTCAACCTCGATCTTCTCAAAATAGTCCGCCACCAACGTCGGTCCATTTTCTGCGTCAAATGTCTCTGGGGCAGGTGGGCCAAGCACCTCGATTAATTCTGGATCATTGTGGCGACTTGGTGCGCTCGCGACAAACAGTCCGCCCGATTGCAAGACACGGTAGCTTTCCGCGATTGCCTTGCGTGGCTCATCCAAATGATAGAGCATATAAAGCGCTGCCACACCACGAAACGAATGATCGTAAAAAGGCAAGTGATTGGCATTCCCTCGAACGCGGGGGTCTGGCACCGCGACAAGCATCGTTGCCGAGTAATCAAAAGCGACGGTTGGAAGTCCCCGTTGATGCAATGGCTTGGTAAGACGTCCTTCTCCACAGCCAAGATCAAGGATCGGAGTCAAATTTTCGGCCGCCAGTCGATCTGCCACTTCCTCATGCACATCTTGGGCAAGACCATATTGTTCCACTGCCTGTACATTGGCGCGAAAACGCTCTGGATTTGTGTCGTAATCAGATGGAATACCTTTTGTCTGAGACATAGCTAGGAATGAGAATACAATAGATTCAATAAGTCGCGTATCTCGTTCTCGAGTGAAACGAAGGCTTGTCCTGGGCGAAGCCGAAGGAATCTATACACAACTTACTGAATTTTCGTTCCTTGATAAAGTGAGCATTCATATTACTCAATTCTTTCATATTCTAATCCAGGACCATCGCACGCCCACCACGTGCCCAACAGTTTCTGATTAGATTCTAGTCTCAATACTTCCCTTGGTTCTAAAGTGCAATTTCCTATTATACCACTGTAGGTCTCATAAGTTAGTATCAAATATTTTCCATCAGATAGCTCCTCGAATGAAAAGACTCCAGCTTTCTCTTCCAATACACCATTTTGTTCTCGAGATTTAATAAAAGTCCCATCTGTATTTAGCTGATAGGATTCTTGCCATGCCATGTTCGTTCCTGTTGTTTCGGAGTCACGCATCTGCCCCGACATTCTAACCAGCTGCCATTTTTGAGGGGTTTGCTCAAAATCAAGCCCTTCTTCGGCCTTAAATTCTTCAGCATCTCCCTCACTGGATTCGGCTGATACGGTTGTCGGTGTTAATGTGATTGGTGCAATGCATCCGCTCACAATCACAATCATCATGAGCATTGAAATAAGGAGCATGACACCTGGCATAGACATCCTTGTCTTCATCCGTTTTCTATATTGTTGTTTACACCGTCGGGCCATTTTCCATCTCCAAATTTGTGGAGAGTGTGTCCCAAAGTGTGTAAATGCAGTTGACTCTCTGACTAAGCCGCGTCCATGCACACACTTTGTGGTACACACTCGATTTGTAAAAGTTGGTCAACGTTGTTGAACCTATGAGGACAAATTCTCCTCACTCCACCGCGATTGATTTCATTCGCTCATCTTCCCGGAAGCAGCCAGAAGCCCTGCGTGACCGTTTCCGGGAAGATTCAGAACAACCGTTTTCAAAACGGCTTCACTATAGTCATCACCAATGACGGGAGGAGCGGGAACAATGTTCCCACAAGCTACTGCACATTGAATGTTGCTCTGATCTTGATAGACACCTCCACTTCGTCGGCCGAGTTCGCACCAGATCTCGGGCCGCCAAATCCAACTTGATGAATTGCCGTTTCGATGCTGGCGCAGGAGCCTGAACCAAAGGCACCAAAGATGGCTGAATCACCAAGTCCCTCCTCAATCTCGACTAATTGACCCAGCGTAACGTCCATTTGGTCTGCCATCATCTCGGCACGACGGCGAGCGTCCGTAAGCGCAGCCTGCATCGCCTCCGATTCTAACTCCGAGCAATCTTCAACCATAAAGACTGCCGAAGCTCCCCGAATTTTTGGTCCACGCTCTTCTTGTAATGCCTCCACCAGTTCCGCCATAAAAACAGAGAGCTGGTCCGGTTCCGAATGGGTAAAATGGACTTCTCCAGAATTGGAAGATGACCCAAAGTCACTACGGCCAAAGGCATTGGTCGAAATTGAGTCCGCGGGGATGCCGTTCTCCTCTAGCATCTGAGCAATCAAATCCAGATTTTCTTGTTCAATTGGCTCAAACTCGGGACCATTGGGACCGTAAAAGCCTGGCGAACCGCCCGTGTTCAAGCGAACCACTGCCGTATCCGCAGGTGCAACCACATCTCCATGGCCGAGTATTGTGATTGTGCCGTTATTGTCTTGCTGAAGACGATTTGCGTTCTGGGCAGCTGCTTCGACTTGGCGACTATGGGGAACCATCGCTGCCCCAAATGCAATAACGCTAATCAAAACCGCTGTAATGATCGACCACTTTGCTGTTGTATTCATCTTTTATCTCCTATTTTTATCATTTGATAGAATTTTGACTCTATACTTTTTTCACTACAACCTCACGATAACAACAGCGTAAATTCATCGGGTGAAAAATTTACGCTGCCGGGGCTAGACGGTTTTGAGCATTTCTGTGTCTAGCCTGTCCATCATCCACTTTTTTACTAAAACGACTACTTAGCCACTGAACGACCACAACAAAAAATTCTGCCAGAAATAACGTGCCCGGTTGCGCATACTGATATTCCCAAAAAAGATAATTCAGATGGTCTCGTACCCATAATTCAGTTTGGTAAGAGCTCATGTTGGAAGACATAATTTGTTCCTTTCATTGTATGATTTGAATGCTAAAAAATTTGGTATTTGAGTCGAGTATTTTTGCACCTCCCTTGCCACTAATTGATCCGTAACGAAAGAGCGATGAAAAATCACAAATGACTCGTTGACCAGAGTATAGCGACCTACCGCCCCAAAAGCGTCGCAAATGCAAACGAATGCTTTTGAAATTTTGCGATGTTCACAGTACAATAAATCACAGCAGAATCAGTTACGATCTTTGAGACTCCTTCTTCCCTAACGAGCCACTTATATTCAATAGACCGCAATCGTAAGATTTTTCAATTCGCGGGTGCGAAGCACCCACTACGTGAGCGGAATGACGCGATTGTGGTCTACTGATATTCAGTGCTTGAGTGTCCTTCAGATCATGGAGGTTTCCGGATGCCCCATTGGAAGCTGCAACTGCTTGACCCTCCGCTGCTGGAGCGGAATGGAATACCCGTTGATGTTGGCCGGCGCAAGGCAGTAGCGCTGCTTGCCTACTTGGCAACAACGGGCCAGAGCCACAGTCGCGATAGCCTCGCGGCACTTTTTTGGCCAGAATACGATCACAGTACAGCACGCACCGATCTGCGGCGCACCCTTTCGGTGCTCAACAAGACACTGGGGCCCGGCGTGCTGGCGACCAACCGGAAAATAGTCCGCTTGGCAGAAGCGGCCAACCCTGCAGTAAGTTCCGAGCAAACCCTCTGGTTCGATGTGGCTGAGTTCCGCCGATGCTTGACCGCTTGCCAGAGCCACGACCATCCACCAGACCAAGTCTGTGATGACTGTCTGCCCCTGTTGGATAGCGCTGTAACGCTCTATCGAGGCGATTTTCTGGCCGGATTCACGTTGCGCGACAGCGCCGAATTTGACGATTGGCAATACTTTGAGAGCGAGAACCTGCGCCACGCATTGGCGACGGCGTTGGAGCGGTTGGTGCAAGGACACGGCGCACGGAGTGAGTTTGAGCAAGCCGTCAACTATGCGCGCCGCTGGCTAGCCCTCGATCCTCTCAACGAACCGGTTCACCGCCACCTGATGCAGCTATTTGCCTGGAGCAATCAACCCGCATCTGCACGTCGTCAGTACAATCAATGTCGGCAGATATTGTGTGAGGAATTGGGTGTACCACCTTCAGCAGAGACGACGGAACTTGACGCAGCGATCCAAGCCGGACGCCTCCGGCCACCGGAAACTGGTATGCTCGTGCAAGGGCACAAAACCCAAGACGCAACACACATCACAGATAGCCAAGCCACAGCGCGACCACCAGCGGAGAAGGAATCCCATCACACCTCTCTTTTCTCCGGACATTGTCGAAAACGAATCCACGTTGGACGTTACAGCAGAACCGACCACAGACCATTTTCAGTCCGATAACCTTGGGCCCTCTCGCGACCCAGTTCCCTCTTCACTAGACCGCTATACCATCCTCAGCCGTCTGGATCCGCTGCCCGATCAGAAGCTCTTTGGCGTGGAGACAGCGCTGGCAAAGGTGGAAACAGCCGTCAACGCCCAGGACCGCTCCTGGCTGATTGCCATCGATGGTCTGGGCGGCATCGGGAAGACGTCACTGGCGAATGCGCTTATTCATCGGATGCTCGATGGGATTCAGACGAGTGGGGCCGATGAAGGTGCCCCGCCCACCTCGCGCTATCAAGATATTGGCTGGGTGAGCGCCAAGCAAGAAGAATATCTGCCTGACCGTGGTGTACAAAAAACGGACAAACCGGCACTGGATGCCGAGACGCTCATGGACCTGTTGCTGGCCCAACTTTCCGATGGACCCTACCCCACTGGCAGTAGCCAAGAAAAACGTATGGCCTTGACTCAACTGCTCAAAGAGAAGGTATCGCTGGTCGTGGTGGACAACTTGGAGACGGCGCTCGATTATGAGACGCTCCTGCCCTGCTGCGTTATCTAGCCAACCCCAGCAAGTTCCTAATCACCAGCCGCCTCAGTCTAGCCGGACAGGGAGATGTCTACTGCCATAGCCTGAGCGAACTGGACGCCGATGACGCGCTGGCTTTTGCGCTATGAAGCCGAGAGCCGCGGCATGGACGCTTTGGTTGGAGCGACTCATGACCAACTACAGACCATTTACGATACGGTTGGTGGCAATCCGTTAGCCCTCAAGCTGGTTCTGGGGCAGATTCAATTCTGCCGCTGAACCAGATTCTCGAAACTTACGTCGTGCTGACACAGAACGCACAGACCAGCTTTATATCTATATTTATTGGCAGGTATGGCAGATGCTGGACAGTACAAGCCGTCACCTCTTGCTCTGCTTGCCCGTGGTACCCAATGCCACCTTTGCTCAGTTGGGCAAAATCAGCGGGTTGACAGTCGATGTGCTTCAGTCCACCATCGTGAAATTGCGCAACTTATCACTTATTGAGGTGGGCGGTAGCCTCGACAAACCGCGCTACGGATTGCACCGCCTGACCGAGACTTTTCTCATGCATGAGGTGGTCAAGTGGCAGGAGATGGACCCAATGGACACTGCGGAAGAAGCTAAATATTTTGTGCAGCGGGTGCTACATATGGTGAAGCAGTGGAACGCAACCGAAGCGATCCATGAAGTGGATGTCACGATTTTGGATCACGAATATGAATCGGTAACTGGAGCCATTTCTCTGGGGTTAACCTTAGAGCAAGGGTGGGCGATCGTCAAGCCGCTAATTATTGCTTTTACGCCTTTTATGGAGCGGCGTGGCCACTGGCATACGTGGCATTTGATTTTGGAGCGCGCAATCGACAGAGCACACTCTGCTGAGGATCTTGATGGGGAGATCACCCTGACCGCATTGTTAGGGAGGCTCTGTCAACGCGAAAGTCGTCCAAAAGATGTTGTGTATTACTACCGCCGAGTCATCCGCATGGCGCAGCGCAGTGGCAATCGTTTTGAAGAGGCACGGGCTTGTTCGAATTTGGGATATGCCTACATTGATG
>JAHBNG010000124.1 GCA_019217005.1 Chloroflexi bacterium TSY | reverse complement strand
TTTACCATGTATAAATTTCGCACAATGCGCGTTGATGCAGAAGAAGATGGCGAACCCCGTTGGGCAGATGAAAATGATGACCGGATTACAAAAGTGGGGCGATGGTTACGCCGTACGCGTTTGGATGAGCTCCCTCAAGTCTTTAATATTCTTCATGGCGAAATGAGTCTCGTCGGCCCCCGACCGGAACGACCTGAGTTTGTCGCTCAACTAGTCTCCCAACTTCCATACTACCGGACAAGGCACATGGTCAAACCAGGGCTTACGGGCTGGGCACAGGTTCATTATGATTATGGCAACAGCATTCAAGATGCACTTGTCAAATTGCAGTATGATTTCTACTATGTACGTTACTGGTCTATTCTACCTGACATATATACTATTTTTCGCACAATTGGTGTTGTCTTTCAATTACGCGGAACATAGCCCTATATGATGGACACGCACCATATTGACGTCTCAATTGTTATACCGATTTACAATGAAGCCGAGAGCTTACATCTCCTCTATGAACGCTTGTGCCTCCTTTTAGATCGTTGGGAGAGGTCATGCGAAGTTTTTTTTGTTGATGATGGAAGCCGCGACGGCAGTGTAGAAATTTTGCGCGAGCTATATACTATGCAACACGTCCTATTCAAATCTTTGGTCTTCTTGGGTTGACAACATTAACAACTGGTTCGATCCTTGGTGCATATCTGACAACGATCCGACTCTTTTTTAACCAGGCCATTGGTAACCGGCCGCTTGTCATATTGGCCGCGCTGTTAATCATGATAGGTGTTCAGCTCATCATCATGGGGTTGCTGGGTGAAGCCATGGTCCGCACATATCATGAAACGCAAGGCAAGCCAATCTATGCTGTCCGCCAGACTTTGGGTGTCATAACGGGCGAAAATTCATAATCAGTAGATAAACATGCGGTGAAACAACAGGGGATGAAAATGTGTGGGTGGCAGCCGGGTCGTGGGATGGGTGGGCACCGACGCACCACGAGGATGTGGACGTTCCTCGGACGAAACACGCAGAACGGCAGACTGTGCTCACAATCGGCATATAAGCGGCTGTGAAAGGAAAGAAGATGGAAGTGATGTTTCCGAAGTGCAGCGGCCTGGATGTTCACAAGCGGATGGTAGTGGCGTGTGTGGTAGATGAATCAGGGAGGATGGAGCAGGTGCGCAAGCGATTTGGGACAACGACGGTCGAGTTGGAGGGGTTGAGGTCGTGGCTGTCGTCGTATGGGATCACGCATGTGGCGATGGAAGTACAGTGTATTGGAAACCGATCTACAATGTGTTGCATGAGCATTTTGAGGTCTGGATTGTGAATGCCCATCTGGCACAGGTGCCTGGTCGCAAGACGGATGAGAGCGATGCGGCCTGGATCACGAAACTGATGAGTTATGGACTGCTGGAGCGCAGTTTCATTCCAGATGTGGAGCAAAGGGACTTGCGAGACCTGACGCTATCGGACGCGTCTCTTGCAAGAAAGAGTGCGGCAGTCAATCGCCTGCATAAGGTGTTGGAAGATGCCAACGTCAAGTTGGGATCGGTGGTCTGTCAAGGTGTATCGGCACGCCAGATGATCGAGGCCCTGATTGCAGATGAGATGGACCCAGAAGCCATGGCTGACTTGGCACAAAAGCGGCTGCGGGCCAAGATTCCCCAGTTGGTTGATGCGTTGACGGGACTGGTCCGTCCTCATCATCGTTTTATGCTGCAAAGTTCTGCATCATCTCGATCACCTGAATGTACGCATTGATGCCCTCAATCAACAGATTGGGGTCCTCTCCGCATGCTGACCTCATCGCACGCCTAGATGCCATTCCCGGTGTGGGGCGAGTCGTCGCCGAGATAATTCTGGCGGAGATCGGTCCCTCGGTCGAAAGCTGGCCCTCAGCTAAGAAACTGGCCTCCTGGGCTTGTGTCTGTCCTGGCAACAACGAATCGGCGGGCAAACGCAAGAGTGGTCGCCGACGAAGAGCCAGAAATGGTTAGTCACCGCCCTCGTTGAAGCGGCGGGCCGCCTCTCGCACCAAGGACACCTATCTCGCCGCACAGTTCCACCGTCTCAAGGCACGACGCGGAGCCAAGCGGGCAGCTATTGCCGTGGCCCATTCCATCTTGACCATCGTCTATCATCTCATCGACAAGCCCGATGCCGTCTTTGAAGAACTCGGCGGCGACTTCTTTCTCAAACGACGCAAGGAGCATGCACAAGCCGGCGCACTCAAAACCCTCGAGTCCCTCGGCTTCAAGGTTTTCTTGGCACCGACCGCCTAAGTACGGTGCTCACTACAACTGATTTGCGTTGGGCACAGGCAACGACGCCACCCACTCTGGCGGGTCAACTTGGACCCGCTTCTTATTCAACGCGGCCTTTAACCCCTCTCTCTCTTCTCTTGCTGCCCTTTTTTTCAGGGCAGACCGCAATCATTAGATTCTTCGCTCCACTCGAGAATGACACGATTGCGGTCTACTGATAATTGGTTAAACCGAACTTTAATTTATGCAGCGCAATACAACCAATCTTTCGAATAAACAATATGATCTTGTTGTGATTGGTGGTGGGATTTTTGGTATTTGTGCTGCGTGGGATGCAGCATTGCGGGGTCTGTCAGTTGCTCTTCTTGAACGTGGTGATTTTGGGCACGCAACTTCGGCCAATCATTTTAAGGTTGTTCATGGTGGTATTCGCTATTTACAACATGCAGATCTGGCTCGCATTCGCGAATCGAGTGCTGAACGGACAACTCTTCTCCGTATCGCGCCCCACCTCGTTTATCCAATGCCCTTTGTTGTTCCCACCTATGGTCATGGGCTAAAAGGGTCAGAAGTTATGCGGGTAGGGCTGTTGCTTTACGATGCCTGTACGTGGGACCGTAATCGCGCCATCCAAGATCCAACAAGAAAGATTCCTCGCAGTCGCATCCTATCTCGCTCGGAAACATTTTCCCTCTTTCCTCAGTTGGATTCCAACAATCTAACCGGCGCGGCGCTTTTCTACGATGGTCAGATGTATAACCCATCTCGACTCTCTCTTGCCTTTATCCAATCAGCTGTGGAAGCAGGTGCAGACGTTGTAAATTATGCAGAAGCAGTCGAGCTTTGTCAGAATCGAGCGGGCGATCGGATTCAAGGAGTCGTTGTTCATGATCGCTTAACGGGAGATGAGTTTGAGATCCGTGGACATGTGGTTCTAAACGCGGCGGGGCCTTGGGGACCTTGGCTTTTGGCTTCATCTCCAGAGCTGCACCTGAAAAAGCAGCCTATCTTCTCACGGGATGCCTATTTTGTTGTCAAACGTAAGCTCGTAGATAGTTGTGCATTGGCAATTCAGGGACAAACTCACGATCCAGATGCCTTGATCAACAGGGGAAATCGTCACTTATTTCTTGTTCCTTGGCGAGGTTACACGTTGATCGGTGTCTGGCATGTTGTACATAATGGTCATCCCAACAAATTTACTTTAACTGCCTCAGAGATCGAAGAGTTTATCGGTGAAATCCATACATCGAATCCAGCATTAGAACTTACGCTAGCCGATGTCTCAATGTGTCATGCCGGGTTGACACTCTTTGGGGAAAATGAGGCTGACGCAATTCACCTTAGCTATGGTAAACGGTCAATTCTCATCGATCATGAAGAAGAGCATGGCGTCTCTGGTCTCATCAGCCTGATTGGTGTTCGCTTTACAACAGCACGCGGCATGGCAGAAAAAGCCATCGATCTTGTTTGTTCAAAATTGGACCGTGATTTGTTGAAGCGAAGCGAGATTGTCCACACTAAATTGAAATGTCGAACAGCTGTTACACCAATCTATGGCGGTGATTTTGAAAGTTTTGACGATCTGGTCTCTCAAGCAAAGGCTATTTGCCCGCCCAAAATAAAGCCAGAACAGGTTAAAGCATTGGTTCACAATCATGGCACAAACTTCCAACGTATCCTGTACTATATTCAACGAGACCAACAATCGGGGAATCCGATTGGGGATTCAACAGTGTTACAGGCTGAAATTACTCACGCCGTTCGCGAGGAAATGGCTTATAAGCTAAGCGATGTCGTCTTTCGGCGCACAGATCTGGGGACTGGTTCTCATCCGGGACAAAGGGCTCTGGAAACTTGTGCGGATCTCATGGCGCAAGAACTAAACTGGACAAAGGAACGGAAGACCAGAGAGTTAGCGGATGTAGAGAGCTATTTCCCCAATTTTTCATAAGCTCCGCTTTGTACATTTTCTGTATATTGTGGTTTTGCAAGAGCCGACCTACTAAATACAGCGGCGAATCTGCCGAAATATGCCCCAAAAGCGGGCATTCTGAGCTAAATCGCCAATTTTGTACAAAGTCAAGATAAGAACCTGTTCGAAAAGTGGCTGTAAGTCTGACTATCTTTTCGAGCAAGAATGCACTGTCGCAGTGCTTTTCAGATAAGTACTACGCTCATCTTCCAAATGTGTGTAAAGAGACACTAGGCTCAGAAAGACGTCGCCGACGGCGCACATTTGTGGTAGATGAGTCAAGTAAAGTAAAGGCATATATTGAATGAATGTGCTGATAACAGGAGGCACGGGGTTTATTGGTTACCGACTTGCCCAAAAACTTGCGGCTGATGGCGATATGGTTCGGGTATTTGCGCAGACCAACAATGATGTTGAATCAAAAAATGCGCAGTGGTTAATGGACGCTGGAATTGAAGTGATCTGCGCGTCCATCACAGACAAAACAGCGATCTCCGAAGCTGTTGTAGGGATGGAGCTAGTCTACCATCTGGCTGCTGCACAACATGAGGCGAATGTATCTGAGCAACATTTCGATGATGTCAATGTACGCGGTACACAACATTTGCTTGATGCTTGTGTGAAGGCGGGTATCCGGAGATTGGTTTATGGCAGTACGATTGGTGTATATGGCACAGCAACAGAAGTCCCGTTAGATGAGGACTCCCCACAGCAGCCAGAGAATATCTATGGCATCACGAAGCAAAAAGCGGAAGAGCTTGTTCTTTCCTATCGGGAGAAACTACCTGTCGTCGTAGTTCGCATCTCTGAAACCTATGGACCAGGTGATTATCGGTTGCTCAAACTTTTTAAGGGCATTCAGAAGGGGATGTTTTTCAAAATCGGCCCAGGCACCAATGAACACCACTTAATTTATGTGGATGATCTGATTGCTGGAATGCGTTTGGCAGCATCAAAAGAGGAAGCAATCGGTCAAGTCTTCGTCCTAGCGGGCAAAGATGCGTTGACGACAGACGAGATGATTGATACAATTGCGAATGGACTCACGGCAACATTATTCCCAATTCGGATTCCCCTCGCTCCATTTGATTATATTGCTGCCCTGATGGAAACGATCATGCAACCGTTGGGCATCCAACCGCCGCTACATCGTCGTCGTCTGGATTTTTTCAAGAAGAGCTATCTTTTCTCGTCTGAAAAAGCCGTTCGTCTGCTAGAATTCGAGCCACAGATCAGCTTTGCGCAAGGCGTTGAGAAGACAGCGGAGTGGTATGCAGAGCAAGGATATCTGACAATTGACGATGGGAGAGATAGTCACGCACGCCAAAAGCATCTTGCGTGGCGCAAACGAAAGACAGGCCAGCACCCCTTCAGCACACGGCCGATGCTGTCGGCCAAAATCGAGCAGTTCGATTCGTTTTGGGAGGGGCCAGATGACGTTGAGAAAGGGTATACTTCGTTTGGACACTTTTATCGAGCCAATTATCTTCCTTATGTCCCAAAAGATCGCAAGGCCAAAATCCTTTGCATTAGCTGTGGGCCTGGCTATTTCGTCCATCTTCTACAAGAAGAAGGATATCAAAATGTTTTGGGCATTGATTCAGAGCTATCAAAGGTGCGATATGCGGCGCAAAAAGGACTGAATTGCATTGTCGCTCAGGCAATGAACTTTCTTGAGGGTGCCAGGGAGCCATTCGACGTCATTATTTGCGAACAAGAACTGAACCATCTAACGAAGGAGGAGATGGTCATTTTCTTACGGCTCTGTTGGCGAAAAATGTCGCCTGGCGCAACATTAATTGTTCATGGATTAAACGGCGCAAATCCACTAACCGGTTCTGATGCTGCCGCACAGAATTTCGATCACTTCAATACATTTACGGAATATTCTCTTCAGCAAGTACTTGAATATAGTGGTTTTGTTAGAGTTCGTACGATTCCACTGAATCTATATGTCTTTTTCGACAATCCGCTCAACTTTACTTTCTGGTAAAGGCTTGAGTGACAAAGGGCAAACCGAAAGGGGCGGAAAAAAGAATCCACCCTGAAAAAACGGGATAAAATGTAAAAATAGTGCTCGGCTAGTTTAAGCAGCGGCATTGAGGCGGCGATGAGCGAGAACGCCTTTAGGTAAATGGTGTGAAACCGAGGCCTTTTTCCGAAAGTCAGGGTCGAGTTGGTCGGGAGTTGGAAAAAGAGCACTCGAGAGAACGCGGCGCAGCCTGCCGGGAGTGGCTTGAGGCTCTCGATCCCAGTAGCCAGTCGGTATGGGAGGAAGAGAAGCGGCTAAATGGGAAAGAAGATTGCCAGCCAGCAGCCCCAGTTCAGGTAAGCGGAAGCAAGCCTCATCGGCATGAACAAATTGACGATGTAAGCCAATCATCTGCTTGGAAGCCAAGGGGGGATGTTCAACAGGCCAGCGCTCCAGAGAAAAGATAAATGGTTTCAGCTTGTAAAGCCATGACGGTCGCCAGAACCAAAGGTGTGTGATAAGCAGGATCCTGAAAGACGTAAATCGAATAGGTGCGGTTGGCTGTATCCACCTTGGTTGTCCTGGGGACGAGATTGTGCCATGCTTGATAGCGAATCAGGCGACCACTATAGACAAATTGACCAAACGAGTCTGGAGTTGTGGCCTCGAGTCGCTTTCCCTATAGCATCGAGAGAGCGGACGCACAATATCACCATATTCGGGTGGTCTGCCTTTTTCCTTACGTTCGGGTAACTCATTGCGGCGCGCTGTGCAGTTAATCGCTTCCCGAAGGACAAATCGGTCGACGTCGCTTTCTAGCATTTCTCTGATTGTAAACCCGGCATCGACCACCGCCACTTCGTCTGACTCCAGTGATTTCTTCGTCTCTTTCAGCAGCTTTTTCCGAAACTCACTTTCCTTTGTGCCTACCTCGCATCTCATGATTGCCTTGAGCAGTGGCACTCGTTTCCCGCCTATCTCCCCCGAGCTTATCATCACTCCAAAGATGAGCGCGGGCAATGCCCGACGAGCCGTTGAGTTATAGAGTCGGTTCACTTTCCCTTGCAGCTTCGGTCGCCAGAACCCTGTGATATCTATGCTTTTCACTCGGTATCCTTCTAACTTTTTTGCCTCCCATTCCCCTTTCCACTCCACTTCTTCTTGCCACGATGAGAGCAGGCTTGCAATATCCCATGATCCATATCGAAAGCTCCACCAGCTTCGCCGGGCTCCTCATCTTCAAACCCGCTTTCACTCAATCCACTATGGATTGCTCCTCGACTTTTCAGAAACGACCCATTCATCATCGCCCACATCAGACGCATTACATTTACGTTTGTTCCCACCGGCGTTACTTGCAATACATTCATCAGTACTGCTATAGTTATTTCTGGTGCGGTTAGCATTCCTTCCTCCTTTTTGGTTTCGCTACCTTTAGGATGAAACGCTAACCGCTTTTTGTCACATTTCTCACCTCATCTCTTTTCTTTTACCAGAAAGTAAAGCTCAATTATATTGGACTTTTGATCGTCACAATGCTTTCCCTGTTGTTTCGGATTGGATTTATGCTCTATGGAAAAAAGAATAAAATTTTCACGAAAAAGATTGGCGGAATTGCCATCCGAGATGAGGGCTTGTAAAAAACAGTAGCAGCAAAAGTCGGGTACAAATTTTTCATGCAAACAGAGGGCTGCTCTAGGATTTCACCCCTTATGGTCATTTTTTGTACCCGACTTTTGCCGTAGCTGTAAAAAAACTGGCTCAACCGGATCTCAGGGGGTAGACCCGCTTTGGTTTCGATACGGCTCTGCCACTCAACCGGCGCTAGCCATTTTCGAGTTTGTCAACCCCTTGGATTCCTGAAGAGCCAAAAAACTGACTTCGATATCGATTCTACGCTTCACTCGAGAAAAACATGGCGAAGGAAGTCTTTTACGACGACTGAATGAACTTGGCTCATCTGATGAGCGATAAAATTTGTAGGAATATCGATGAACGCATGGAGGAACCAAACAAGAGATCGCTTGCGCATCTTGTTTTGCAATTATGAATATCCTCCACTTGGTGGTGGTGGTGGAATTATCAATGCACATTTGGCCCAAGAATTAGCCAAGACACATGATGTAACAGTCTTAACGTCACAGGCATTGGGGTTACCGGAGCGCATTGTCGAAGGAGGTGTTGACGTTCTTCGCGCGCCCGTTTTCTTTCGCAAGCAAGAAGCCGTGGCCACAATGAGTTCCCTGTTGGCCTTTATTCCAACGGGTATCCGTCTAGGTAAAAAACTCCTAGAGACACAAAAATTCGATATCATCAATACACACTTTGTCGTTCCAACAGGACCCGTGGGACATACATTGGCGCGTCGTGCCCAGATCCCAAACGTCTTGTCGCTGCATGGTGGGGATCTTTACGATCCAAGCAAATTTTTTTCCCCACACCGTCATGCGCTGTTCCGCCCTTTCATCCGGTATTTACTGCGTCAGGCTGATGTTGTTTTGGGGCAGTCAATAGATACATTGCAAAACATGCATCAACACTACAGTCCAAACATTGATGCAATTCGTATTCCGCTTGCAATTCGTCGCCCCAACCCGGAAAAAGCATCTCGTGCAGATTATGGATTTTGCCAAGAAGATAAGCTCTTGATAACCATTGGACGTCTCGTCTCACGAAAAAACATTGATCAGCTGATCACAATGCTCCATGAGATCCATGATCATCCCACACCAGTGCACTTATTAATCGTCGGATCTGGACCGCAGGAAGAACATTTAAGAACATTAGCGGCCGAGATGCAGGTAACGGATCGTGTTCATTTTTTAGGATTCATCGATGACGACGAAAAGATGCGTCTCTTGCACATGTGCGATCTATACGTTTCCACGAGCCAACATGAAGGCTTTGGATTGGTCTTTTTGGAAGCAATGGCCTGTGGGCTTCCCGTGATCTGTTATGATCACGGTGGACAGACCGATTTTCTGACAGATAACGAGACTGGTCATTTGATCCCGCTTGATAATTTGCCATTATTTACTGAGCGCGTTCTTGCTTTGCTTAAAGATGATCATGCGCAACGCCGCATGGACGATATTTGCCGCAAGCGAGTCGAAGAATATTTTATCGATACCTGTGCAAAACAGCACGAGGCGATTTACGAACAGGTGATTCGCGCCTATCAAACGGAAGATCGTGTCTGGTCGTTACATGAACACACAGTTTCGGGAATAGGAGACTAATGACTGTCCAGCCACAACCGTCTCCTGATCGGATCGTTCATATCCGCAAAATGGATTACATTGGCAAAATTTTGCGGACGGATCCGTTAGAGTTTCCGCGCTTGCTCCATGTTGCTTGGACTACGGTCAAATATCGATATTTGAGACGGTGTGTGGGGAAGGGCACAATTGTTGGCCGTTGGGTTGAGATCGTCAATGTAGCAAACGTCGAAATCGGTAAAGCATGTCTATTTCAAGATGGTGTCTATATGCGTGCTGGCAATCAAGGTCGCATCATCATTGGTGATCGGGCCGCATTGAATAGTTTTTCCAAGCTCTTTGGACATGGCGGCATAGAGATTGGCGAAGAAACGCAGATTGGACCAGGAAGTCTCATAACAACCACCGATCACGATTATTATGATGAAAATCTTGAACCCGCATTCAAAAAAGTAACCATTGGACGGCGCGTCTGGATAGGTGCGAATGTTACAATCTTACCTGGTGTAACCATTGGTGACTACGCAGTGATTGGGGCAGGCGCAGTCATCAACAAAGATATCCCACCTCGCACCGTTGCCGTTGGTGTACCAGCCAAAGTAGTAAAGCAGTTGTGAAAACCATCACGCGTCCCTGGTCCTGGATACGACTATTTGTTGGAGTTGGTCTATTTACGTTTTTGTTCTACACGGTAGACCTGAGTGAAGTTGTGGCTGTGACCACAAAAGCAGATCTACGTCTAGTGATTCTTGCATGTGGATTGGGCATTGTTGATCGAATTCTGATGGCGTATAAGTGGAATGTACTTCTGCGCGTCCGTGGAATCTGGCTTTCTTTGACCACCATCATTGAAATTTATTGGGCATCGACCTTTTTCGGACTCTTTCTCCCGGCAACTATCGGTGGAGACGCTTTCCGAGCCTACGCGGTCTCAAAACGTGGGTATGTTCTGGGGGAAATTGTTTCGTCGATCATTTTGGAGCGGGTCTTTGGTTTAATTGCGCTCATGAGCTTTGTGTTGAGTGGCATTGGCTTAAGTTTGTTGCTGGCTGAGGAACGCATCCATGGCAATATGGCAAATCTCTTTTGGGTAAGTGGCTTGCTTCTCTTAGTGGTGGTTCTATTTCTCGTTCTAAGCCTCAATCGCACATTTGTCAATGCATCTAGAAAAATCTTGTTTCGCTTGGTTCCTGAAAGATGTGAGAAAAAAACTATCCGATTCTCCACAGCCCATTTGCAAAGGCTGCCAGATCGCATTACGCAAGGTAAAGTGGGGCGCAGGATCAGCCAGATTTTGCGTGATACATATGAGTCTTATGTCAGTTTTCGCCACGCCAAAGATGCATTAATATTCTTTTTGTTCTTATCCCTACTTGAGAACCTCTTTCCAATTGCTTGGACCTACTGTCTCGCATTGGCTTTCCAGATTGAGCTTCCGTTTCTCTATACCTTCGTTCTCGTTCCCATCGTGCTCCTTCTACGCCGGTTGCCCATCTCGATTGACGGTGCAGGTATTCATGAAGGTGCCTTCGTTTATCTTATGGCACTCGTTGGATTCTCAGCCGCACAGGGATTGCTATTGGGATTGGTTACCCATCTCTTAACGCTTGCGCTTGTTTTGCCAGGTGGTCTGTTTTTCATCCTCTCGGATCGCATGTCTCTGCAAAGCGTGCAGACTTAGGTTTTTCCAACAATTAAAATCCCAAATTTGATCTGGAAAAGCGCAAGCCATTCCAGAGAAATCGACTTGCCAAATTAGGGATTTATTTCTCTGGAATGGCCTTAGTGCTTATCCGAAAAGTTCTGTGACGATCTATTCTCACTCGAGAGGCTGGTTGGACTCACAACCACTTTTTGGATAGGTTCTTAGTAAAACAATTCAAAGAAAATAGTGTCGACGGGTCGTTCATGTTTGATCGATTAGCAACAACGAAACGCGGGCTCAAGTCACAGCTATTGCAATACAAAACCTACCTTGAGGCATGGCGTTTTGCGTCAAAAACCGATGAGAAACGTGTGGTCTTTTTAGGCGATTCGCGCACCAGGGCGTGGCCTCCGATTGCTATCGGAGAGCAGGTCCGGTATTTCAATCGCGGCATTGGCTATAATATGTCGTGGCAAACTGCATCAAGATTGAATAGGCATGTGGCACTCCTGAACCCCCACGTCGTTCTCGTACAGATTGGTGTCAACGACTTTCGTTCGATTCTGCTCCAGCCAGCCAAAAAAACGGAGATAATACAAGCGTGTCAAGCAAATATCGAATTGATCGTTAAGCGATTAGAGAACATGGGTGCGCACGTGATCCTCACCACTATCTTTCCTGTTGCACGCCAGGAAGATGCTGCTTCAGGCGATTTCTGGTGGATTGACCAACAAGATATTACGTCTCATGATAAACTTGAATCAACGATAGCTGCCACCGTGACCGCCGCAATTACTGAAACCAATCAGCATATTCGGGAATTGGCAGGGGCGGCGTGTACGGTCATGGATGCATGGCAAATCTTGTGTGTAGCCGATGGATATATCGATCACAAATTCATGGAGGATGCGCTGCATCTTAACGAATACGGCTACGCAGCCCTCAATCAACATCTTGAACCGATTTTAAAACAGATTATGTCCGTCCCATACGGATAAAGGTTGAGTTGGCTTGCATATTTAGCCCTTTTTATCTTATGATCAAGTGAACAGACAGTTCGTCTTATTTGCAAGCGAGTGCAGTACAAATGGAGAATCGCATTGAATGACTTTGTAGAACTGCGTCAAGTTCTCAGCAAAATAGGCCAAAAATGGTGGCTTGTTTTGTTATGCACCCTCCTGATGGGGGCGGCCGGCTATCTATATAGCGTTCGTCAGACACCCGTCTATCAGGCCACGACGAGTTTGATTGTTGGACAGACGATTCAAGATATCAACGTAAACCGAGGGGACATCGAGACGAGTTATCGCGTTGCGCTGACCTACGCTGATATTGCTCGCCGACAACCCGTATTGCACGGCACAGTCGAAACACTCGGGTTAAGCGAGCATTGGCAGACGTTGCGTAAGCGGACCAGCGTAGAATTAATTGATGAAACACAGCTTCTTGAAATTACAGTTGAGGCATCGTCGCCAGCATTGGCTGCGGTCATTGCAGATGAAGTGGCAAACCAACTCATTCTCTTGAGCCCAACCAATTTACAGGGAATTGAGAGTGAAGAGAACAGACGGTTTCGCGAGGAGCGCCTGGAAAAACTGCAAAGCAAAATTGAAGATGCGGAAAAGCGCCTCGATCAATTACAACAAACGCTTCCCAACAATGCACCATTCGAACAGATATTACAGAGACAAAATCAGAGCAATGCGCTCGAACAGCTGATTATAGGCTGGGAAGCAAATTATCAAAATCTGCTTGATTCGGCAAACGCCAATAAGTCAGCCAACTATCTTGCAATTGTGGAACCAGCTCAATCCAGCAACACGCCGGTTCGTCCGCGCACACTGATCAACACAGTGATTGCGGCCATCTTAGGCACGATTCTATCCATCGGGCTTATTTTTCTGACCAAATTTATTGATGATTCACTCAAACCAGGGCATAACATTCCACAGTTGCTTGGGACACCTGTTTTGGGGAACATTGGCCGTATTGATGGAGATGGAGAGCGTGATCGATTGCTTTCAAATAAGAACCTTTACTCACAGGTGGCTGAAGAGTATCGTCTATTGCGCAGCAAGATTCAATTCATGACGTTAGATGGTCCGAAATCTTTTCTGGTGATCAGTCCTCGTAGTAATCAGGGACGAAGCACAACAGCGGCCAACTTGGGCATTGTCATGGCGCAAGCAGGTTTTAAGACAATTCTGGTCGATGCCGATCTACGTCACCCAATCCAACATAGACTGTTTGGTATCACCAACGAAGGCGGGCTTTGCCAACTGATCCGCTACCCAGATCTCAAGCCCAATATCTATTTGAGACGCACGAGAAATTTACCCAATCTTTGGATTCTCAACAGCGGAACTTTGCCATCACCAGTAGCAGAACGGATGGGAGGCAACTTACCGCCGAGCCCATCAAAGTTGCTTGGTTCTCCTCGAATGGAAGAACTGTTGGCCGAATTTAAAAATTTGGCTGACGTTGTCATTTTGGATAGTCCTTCAGCTCTTTCCACGGCGGATGCAGTTGTTCTATCCAATAGCGTCGATGGGGTTCTGCTAGTCTTGGCCACCAGTCGCTCGAAGCGAGAATCGGCACTACAGGCTCTGTTCAATCTGCATCAAGCCAAAGCAAATATGCTCGGTCTTGTGTTCAATCAGATAGGAACGCATCGGGTTGGGTTCTCGCATATCATCCGCTTATTGACTCCATGGCAACAGCCAAAGCCAACGCATGCACCGAATCGCAGGGTCGCCGAAGTTGAACCAGGTCCTGGGGAACGTCAACCGCTTCATGCTGAAACATAGTTATGTTCTGATTATTTCTCTCCTATTAACCGCCTGCCAGACCAACCGTATCATCAACTGGTGGCGAACACCTGATGGACCACCTCCGCCAATTGAGCTGCATATTCTAGGCTGGCAAGAGAGTACTGAAGGCACCAGACGCCTTCAACAATTGGTCAATGCATATGCTTCGACAAACCCAAGTATCAAGATTCAGATCGAGCTGGTGTCCGATTACGAGCAAGCGCTCCGGGCCGTCCTTACAGCGAATGGTCCGGGTGGTTCAACACCAGATATTGTTCTACTTGATAGCTTCACTTTCCCTAATTTGGTCGTCAATAATTCGTTGCGCGCTTTACCACAAACAGAGCCCGCCTCTACGTTCGCCGGTCTGATCGACGATTTCCCTCCCGCACTCCTTGATGCATTTAGTGTGAACGATATCCTCTATTGCCTTCCTCGTGACTTCAGCACCCTCGCTCTCGTCTATAACAAGCGGCTGTTCGACCTGGCTGAGCAACCCTACCCTTCCGCTAATTGGACCTGGGAAGAGCTACAAAATGCGTCTGACGCACTGGCAAACATGAAATATCCATTTTACACAGTATATGGGATTGTGATTGGGAACGACTTTTCGAGATGGTTGCCGTTTCTCTATCAGAATGGAGGCCGTGTATTCGCAGAAGACCATTCTCGAATGACACTCGATACGCCAGAAGCGCAAGATGCTTTAGACTTTTATCTTGATCTGGTTTTGGAGGGGTCGGCGGCTCCGTTTACAGAGTTTCGCAGCAGTTGGGGAGGCGAAGCGTTTGGGCAAGAGCGCGTTGGGATGGTGATCGAAGGAAACTGGATTCAGCCTTATCTCGACCAGGAATTTCCTGATCTTGATTATGGCGTTGTTCCTTTACCAGCTGGTCCAAAAGGTCGTGCCACGTTGGCCTTTAGCAGCTGCTATGCAGTTACTCAACGGTCAGAACATCCTGTTGAAGCATTTGAACTGACAGACTACTTGACTAGTCAGGAAGGCATATGGATTTGGGCACAAGGTCGCCACGTCATGCCGCCACGTTTCAGTCTGCAGGATGAATGGTTGGCGCAGAACTCTACCCTTGAACCGTTTCTCTTCGGGGTCGCACATGCACATCCTTGGCGCTTTCCGCCAGATTTTCAGCGCGTGATCGACGCCTTCAACAGTAGTGTGAATCAAGTATTTGATGCGGAGATATCGTCCGAGGAGGTCTTGAGAGTTGTTCAAGTGATTGGAAATGACGCAATCGAGAATTAACCACCATCAAATGTTTGGAGTTCCCAACTACTGCCCTCTACAACGACCGCAGCAGTATAATCTTGTCCAGGAAATAATTCATCCATTGTCCATTGGTTGACCTCTTCTGGGTTGGGACGTGTTGCCAGAAGAGCCGCCGGTTCACCAGGTTTTAATGATACATCAAATTGACTGAGCGGCAGTGACAAGCCTTCCCCGTGTGCCTTAATATAAGCTTCCTTTCGGGTCCAACAGTTAAAAAATGCTTGACGATGAATTGACTCTGGCAGAGAATGTAGCGTTGCAACCTCTTGGGCCGAGAAAAAGCTATCTGCAATCTCAAGACAAGAAATATCTCGCTTCATGTATTCGATGTCCACTCCAATCGCCCGATCGTGCGTAAAGGCATAGAGGACGAGATCTCCCGAATGGGAAAGGTTGAACTGCAAATGGCCCCTTTGCGCGGATTGGGATCCGTCAACCAAATCTTGCAAGTGCGCAGCAAGTGTTGGCTTGCCATACTCACTGTACTCAAATTGTATCTGATCTGGCGAACAGTTTAGATAGAGGCTAAGCAATTCGCGTAACCGACCGCGCCCTACAATATAGTGCTTCCGATCTCGTTCAAAATAGAAGCGCTCGGCACGTTCTACCTCATCAGGAGATAACCATTGACGTAGATACTCGATTCTGGTCAACGGTTGCTCTAAACTTACTCGCCAGATATGTACTTGCCGTGTCTGAAGCTTCGGGGGATCTGGTGGTGAATACCATGTCATTTCTAAATTGACTTTGGATCGCTAATTCGATAATGAGTGACAAAATTAAGCATCACCACTATACACATTTTGGAGTGCCTTGTCAATCGAGTCGGACATCTCGTTGGCAAGTTTCTGCACAAACGGCTCCAAAAGCATTCCCGCTGGATAGACGGGTAGCGTTCGATTCTCAATGCCATCTTGGGCAAACTTTTCCCACCCCGTGTCTTGGCTTAGATAGATTGTGTATTCCTTGCGTGGGCGGAAGCAAGTGATTCGCCCGGCATAAGGTTTGGGTTGATAGCGCATTGATACCGCATCGTTGTTGTCCCAAACTGCTGCCAAAATCTGTTCCGGCGTCATCGTAGCAGAAAGCGCCTTATCTGAGTGAACCGCTTGTTCAGAAACTCGATTTCCTTGACTCCGTTTTAAGATCTGTTGGAACGAACCTCGCCAAACTTTCGTTCGTTGTCGCAACGCATCCCATTTTTCAGCGAGAAACATGCGCTTTTGTGGAGTATCGAGAAGCAAGAAGTTGCGCCAATGGAAGACGATTTTCTGCCACCAATAGTAAGCGTGATCGACAAAGTTCTCTTCACGTAGGTTGGCCCAGTTATACGTCTCCAGAAAGCCCAAGAACGCCACTTCATCTCCTTGTTCACGTAATTGATGTGCTAACTCTAAGGCAACGGTCCCCCCCATGCAGTAGCCACAAATCATATATGGCCCCCGAGGTTGTACCTCTTGAATATGGCGTAGATAGAGTTCAGCCATCTCTTCAACGCTGGTCTGAAGCGGCTGCTGCCCGTCAAGCCCTTGCGACTGCAGACCATAAACGGTCTGTTCTGGCCCAAGATAAGTCGCCAATTCCCGATAAATCAAGACATTTCCGCCCGCACCATGAATACAGAAGAGAGTTGGCCGAACATTCGTTCCTGGCTGAATCAGCGTCAAAGGAGACCACTCTGGCGACTCCTCCTCATTTGTGAGAGCTTTGGCCATCTGTGCAACAGTTGGTGCTTGCAGCAACTGTTGCACAGATGGCACAGGTGCTTTTGTAATCTGTTGCTGAATCTCGCTGAATAGATGCACGGCCAGCATCGAATGACCCCCCAATGCAAAGAAGTTTTGGTGAATCCCCACAGTTTCCAGGTTCAGCACCTGTTTCCAGATCTCCACTAGATTTTCTTCCAATTCCGTACGCGCCACTGTGACAGGTGGGAGTGATTGTTCCAGAGCACTCATCGTGCCTAAATCTGAAGAAGTCTTCTGTCGCGCAATCTCATGTGTGCATGTTCCATTGAGGTGCGCAGCAGACGAATGTTGCCTATCCAGAGAATGTCCGTTCGTATGAATGTCTTCACTGAGAGCATTCGTCTGCAAATGAATTGTGCTTGGATTCTCATTGAAGGGCCAGGCGTGCTCAGATCTTTCTATGCACAGTGAATTTCTAGAAATCGGCAGAGTAGATATTTCCTGGTGGAAATTTTCCGGGAGGAGTTTCAAAACGGAAAGATAATCGTCCACTATTCCTTGGATAATCTGGCGCTCAAACAACTCCTTCTTGTAATCAGTAACAATTGTGAGGGAGTTATCTTGGCGTTCAATGAAGATCGACAGATCAAAATCAGCAATCTCGGCCTCTACCTCTAATTGAGTCACTGTTATATCGGGCAAATTAAGCGACGCTTCTAAGGCGTCCTGAAGGGTAAACAAGGCCCGAGAAAGCGGCACACGGATCAGATTTGGCAGTTCACATACCTGTTGAAATGGCACTTCTTGATTCTCATGTGCTTCAAGGACATTTTGATGAACCTGCTGTATCAACGCAGAAAGCGTCTGATTTTCGGATACATCTGTGCACAGGGCCACGATGTTATTGAAGTAACCGAGCAACCCTTCAAGTTCGCTATACCTGCGTCCAGCAACAGGCGAACAGACAACCATCTTCTGTTGTTCCGTATAACGATAGAGGGTTGCCTTGAACACACTGAGTAGCAGGCTAAAGAGCGAAATGCCCTCTTTGCGGGCAAGCATCTCGAGCCCCTGAAGGATTTGTGACGAGATAGTGCTGGTCACCTGTGCAGCCGTTGCCTGCTGTAGCCCTGTTCGTTCACGCGTCGTAGGCAAGCGGAGTGGGGCGATATCGCCAGCGAGTTTGTTTTCCCAATAGGCAAGTTGAGCTGTGGCTTTACTCTCTGTTAGCCATCGCTGTTGCCACCAAGCGAAATCTGCATACTGAATCGGCAAGACGGCCAACGTAGGAGTTTCTTGATTGGCGCAGGCAGCATAGTGTGCTCCAAGTTCTTGCAAGAACAACTCAAACGACCAAACGTCTGTGAGCATATGATGCATTGACAAGACGAATATATTTTCATCTTGAGCCAGACGAAAGAGTTGGACACGCCACAGTGGCTCATGGGCCAGATTAAATGGCTGTCGCGCCATATTTTGTATGCGCTGCCGTGCGATCTCGAACCGCTCGTCACTTGAGTCGGATTGCAAGTCAATTTGTGATAGCGCATATGGCTCTGGAGCAACGATTGTTTGCACTGGCTCCATCCCACCCGCTGCATACTCACTCAGAAGCGTATTGTCCTGTTTCGGCTTTGAGGGATGTGCGACGGAGTTTTCCCCTGCCACAAAAAAACGGGCGCGCAAAACTTCATGCCGACGCTGAATCAGATCAAGACTCTTCTCAAATGCTTCAATATTGAGGACACCTTTCAGATGGAATGCTTCAGTGATATTATGCGCTGCAGAGCGAGGATCCAGTTGGTGCAAAATCCAGAGGCGTTGTTGACCAGCCGAAAGTGGAAATTCACTCTGATCGATACGAGGCAGGATTCGGTCAATCTGCGTTTGTTTTTTTCGTTTCTCTTGTAATCTCTGTTCAAGAATAGCCCGCTGTTCTGGGCTAAGCTGGCTGATTGCCTCTGCAAGCTTGCTCATTGTTGATTCCTCAGTCAGTATCGTCTCAACCAATTGAAACAAGATCTTCCCGGAAAAGGTTAGAAATCGCCTTGAATGCCAGACAACTCTTGACCTCTTCCGGAAAGGTCAGCTCTGTCCAACCATTTCCGGTTGAGCAGATACCTTAGGTAGCGTTTAAGACGCTATCCAGATCATCGCCAGAGAGTTCTTGTAGCTCTTTAATCATGCTCAACAATTCGTCGTCATCCTCATCAGAGGCCAAAAGCTCTGTTATGGCAAGGGCCAACTCATGAACCGTTGGTGATTCAAAGACTGTGCGCATCGGCAACTCAACTTGTAGACTCAGTAGATCCAAATTTCAAGTAAAAAGTTGAAATTAGAGAGAAAAAGTGTAATCTATGCTGCACCTTAAATAGTGAAAAGGAGCAGAGAGATGGCCCAACAAACAAAGCTAAAGTTAACAGACAGAGATAGTCGCAATGAAGCGGTAGAGAGAGATTGAACAGATATCTACCGCTAGAAATATCGGGATATGAATGTACGCCCGAAAAGGGATTTGATGTGTTGGTGAAAGCAGCAGTGACGAGACAAACCATAGAAAGTGTGTGTAAAGACCTGCCAGAAATGGTTGATGGTGAAACGATCCGTAGCTATCTGAAGGAGCAGGTAAGAGTAGATGACTTGCAGAATTTGGAGCGACAAGTCAACCAAGCCCTGGTAGCCGGATTGCCAGGTCGGCTGATGAAAACAAAGCTAGAAATCGCAATAGACTTTCACGATGAACCCTTCTACGGCAAGAGTCCAGAACTCCTCGAGCTGACCTGCCGTGGTGAAGCAGAGAAAGGCACAACCCGATTCTTTCGAGTAGCCACAGCCTACGTCATATTTAAGGATGTGCGGGTGACGTTGAGTATTCTGTTCGTCCGTCCCGAAGATAAAACAGCTGATATCGTGACCTCATTGTTGCGTCGTTTGCGCATTTTAGGGCTGAAAGTACGCCGTTTATACCTGGATAAAGGGTTTTGTTCGAGTCCAGTTCTAGAGTCCATAAAACAAAGCGGTTGGCCTGCCATCATCGCCTGTTCCATTCGCGGGAAGACAGGAGGAACCCGAGGACTTTGTCAAGGGAACAAGAGCTATTCTACCCAGCATACCTTTGAAAGTGCGCAATACGGTTCCTTCACGGCTCCTGTTGCCATTGTGCGAACCTATACTTCTCACAAACGCAGCAAACAAGCAAAGCGACGCGCAACTTGGCTTGTTTATGTCGTCTTGAACTGCTCCTTCAATCCCAGAACTGTTCGCAAACTCTACCGCAAACGCTTTGGCATCGAAACCAGCTATCGCTGTATGCGCAAAGTTCGCGCTTGGACTACCTCCCGCAATGGCGCTCTCCGCTTCTTGCTCATCAGCCTGGGCTTTATTCTTGTCAACTTCTGGATAGAGCTACGCCATCGCTTCTGCCAACTCAAATGCCAAGGACGGCGACAAATCGATACCACTCGTTTTGAGCTGCCACGCTTTTCTTCTTTTCTTAATCGTGCTATCGAAAATATCTATGGGGTTGTTTCTATCATTTTCTCTCTTGTTGACCCCCTTGGTATCTGATTTTTGGATCTACTGAGTCTATCTCGAAGCCGAACAATCATCCGCGTTGCCAATAGCGAATGGCCGCCCAGATCAAAAAAGTTATCGTGTAACCCAACTTGCGGGGCGTTCAATATATCAGACCAGATTGATGCAAGTTCGATCTCCACCGGTGTCTGGGGCGCAACATACTCCTGCTCTGACAATACTTCCTGTCCGTCCGGTGCAGGTAGGGCTTTGCGATCAACTTTGCCATTCTGAGTTAGCGGCATTGCATCCAAGAATATAAATGTGGCTGGGATCATATACTCTGGCAGATATTGACGTAGACCGTTGCGCAGTTCAGAAACCGAGGGTTGCTCCTCTTCCGCCACAAGGTGAGCCACTAGACGTTTATCTCCTGGCCCATCTTCGCATACAACAACCGCCGCTTGGCGAATACCAGCCTGTTGATTGAGTGTCGCTTCGATTTCACCTAGCTCAATGCGGAATCCCCGTAATTTTACTTGCGAATCACTACGCCCTAAACACTCGATGCGCCCATCTGGTAAGTAACGCGCCAGATCGCCTGTCGCATACAGTCGAGCATTCGGCGATTCGTCGAATGGATGCTGACCAAATTTTTCTGCCGTCAGCTCATCTCGATTAAGGTAGCCGCGTGCCAGCCCGTCTCCACCAATGTAAAGCTCGCCAACAACCCCAGGAGAGACTGGTTGCAAATGCTTGTCGAGCAAATAGATTTGCGTATTTGCGATCGGTCGTCCAATCGAAATCGTTGTTTCCTCTGGCAAGATCCGGTGCGTCGTTGACCAGATGGTCGTCTCGGTTGGACCATACATGTTCCAGAGTTCGCCTTCAAACATTAGCAGCTTCTGGACCAGATCAACAGGTAGCGCTTCTCCGCCGCAGAGCATTTTCAGACCATCACGACCTGTCCAGCCAGATTCGAGAAGCAGCCGCCAAGTGGCTGGTGTTGCCTGCATTACTGTTGCCCCATGTCGTTTTAGCTCATCTGCTAAAACGCGTCCATCTGTGGCTGTTTCTGGATCTATCACCACCAAACGGGCACCGGTAATCAGTGGTAGATATAGCTCTAAGGCTGCAATATCAAACGAAATCGTTGTGACACTGACCAGAACATCATCGGGTTTGATTCCTGGCTCGCGCTGCATGGAGCAGAGAAAGTTGGTCAATGCTCGATGCGGGATCTGAACACCTTTTGGATTGCCGGTAGAACCAGATGTATAGATTACGTAGGCCAAATTTTCTGGTTCTGCTTCCACCTGTACAAAGGTATCGGCTTGTTCTTCAATCTTTGCCCAATCGGAATCGATACAAATGATGACAGCATTGTGTTCACCAAGCTCATTCGCTAGTGACTGTTCTGTCAGGATAAACTCCATCTGAGCGTCGGCAATCATATAAGCCAAGCGTTGGGCAGGATAGATGGGATCCATGGGGACATAGGCAGCACCCGTTTTCAAGATACCAAGCAATCCTACAACCAGATCGAGCGAACGTTCCAAACAGATGCCGACCAGCATCTCTCTTTGAACACCACAACTGCGTAGATAATTGGCCACCTGATTCGACCGATGGTTGAGTTCACCGTATGTATAACTTTGTTGATCGGCAACCACAGCAATCGCATCGGGCGTACGCATTGCCTGCTGGATAAAGAGTTGATGTACGCTTTGATCAGAAGGGTACTCGTGTTGCGTTTGATTCCAATCGACCAAAATTCGCTCGCGGGCAACAGCGGGCAACAGGTTGAGCGTTGCCAGCGGCTGTGCTGGATTTGCCGCAATGCTCGTGAGTAGTGTCTCGTAGCAGGCAATCCAATGCTGAATGGTTTCATGACGATAAAGATCTGTATTGAAGTCACAATCGACCATCAGTCCATCGCGGGTTTCATTGATGTTGAAAAGATGTCAAAGATAACTGCTTCTTTCGGCGTTTGGGCTATGCTCACATCTAAGTTGCCAAACTTAACCCCAGCATCATCTCGGTCGACATTGAAATTGACTTCGGCCAGCGGAATACGGCTGATATCTCGCGGCATGTCGAGACGCTTGATGATCCCTCCAAGCGTGGATTCTTGATGATCATAGGCATCCAGGATCTTTGTCGTTGTTGCCGTCAATAGCTCGCTGAACGTGACGTCCATTTCGAGCTTCGTACGGATCGGCAACAGGTTGACGCAATGACCCACAAGCGATGTTTCACCGACCATGAGTTGCCCTGCTGCGGGAACAGTCATGACCACATCTGTTTGACCGGATAAGCGGGCAAGCAGCAAATTGAAGCTAGCAAACAAGATCGAGAACAGACTTGCCCTCTGTTCAGCGGCTGTGTGTTTTATGGCATCATAAACATCCGACTTGAAGTGGTACGTCACAGTTCCACCCTTGTAGCTTTTGACGGGAGGACGTGTATAGTCCGTGGGCAAATCCAGTGCGGGTGGCAACTCGGCAAATTGTGTGAGCCAATAATCATAAGAAGCCTTCACCGCATCGGTCGTCTGTCGCTGCATCTCAGCCACAACAAAATTGCTATAAGAGAACGTTCTGGGCAACCGATAAGGGGTTCCTTTGCTCAATGCTGTATAGACCTGACCGATCTCCTGTAGCATATGATTCCAAGACCAACCGTCACAGACAATGTGATGGCAGGAGAAAACAATGAGGTGTTGTTCTTCCGCTAATCTCAAAATCTGTACACGAACCAGCGGCCCATGTGTCAGATCAAAAGGTGTCGCTGCCGCTGCCGCCAATATCTCTTGAAGTCGTGCTTCTTTAACTTCTGTTTCTAGTTCCGCAAAATCCTGGAACGGGATCTCAATTGGTCGCGGTGTCGTTTTTTGCTGATAACCACCATCGGGACTAAACCGCAGATGGAGTGCCTCATGACGCGCAAGGATTGTCTGAATTGCCTGGCGCAACCCGTTCAGATCGCAGAGGCCATTTAGTTGAACCATAAACGGTTCGTTGTATGCGCAAGAAGCATCATCGCCCATTTGTGACGCCAACCAGATTTCCATTTGCGCCTCGGTGAGAGGGAAATGGCCTTCATCTAGTTGGCTATCGCAAAAAAATCAGCTTGCGCCACCTCGTGCGCGGGTTGGGGCAAAAAACCAGCTTGTTGAAGCTCAACAATGCTCTTTTTGATTGCACGGATGATGATTTCGACATCATTGTCCGTATGCGCCATGGTCAGGAAGCAGGGGAAACCATCATAAATATGAACCCCTTTTTCACGAATCAGATAGAAAAGTAGCTCACCATACGGCACGCTGTCGGTATAGGTTATCCGCCAAAGCGAGCTGAATGATTTGATTTCGAGGGGGACCTCTCGATCACGGAAGAAGTTGTCTAGCTCTGAAACAAGATAGGTAGTCTCAGTAGATCCAAATTTCAGGTTTTGAGAGAGAATTCTGGCTAAACAGTTGACATAAATACAAATTTGCCGGTCGATATCTAGTTTTTGCGTTAGATTTGGGCGATTTTCAGATATGAAATAGGTTGTTTTCTGTAACCGAAATCTGAATAAATGACTCCAAAATCCCTGCAATCTCGACTGAAAATCGCCAAAAACGCCAAATTTGGATCTACTGAGTCTGATTGTTGACTCGTTGTTGGAGCGCAGGTCCCTCATCCTGGAGAATTTCCAAGGCAGCTTTACAAGCAACAATGGCAGCTGGATGACGTACAAATGTCCCCGCGAAGTAGGTAACGCCCACTTCAGGGACAGAATCATCACCATAGCACCATGGACCACCATCCAGAGCATCCATCCACTTGGCTTTCCCCGCCACAACGCCGATTGACATCCCGCCACCAATCACCTTGCCATATGTTCCAATGTCCGCATCAATTCCATAAAAGTCTTGGGCACCTCCTGGTCCCATGCGAAAGCCAGTAATGACCTCATCAAAGATAAAGGCACACTCTGCATCTTGGGTAATTTTGCGAACTTCATGAAGAAATTCACGCGGCTGGAAATCAGGTCGTCGGCTTTGGATTGGCTCAACCATAACAGCCGCTAATTCGTGAGCGCGTTCACGCAGGATTTGCAGCGATTTTTCCGTCCCATAATCCAGAACCAATACATTTTCAACCGTGGAAGGCATAATACCGGGGGCGGCCGGAATTGAGCGTAACTTTTTTGTGCCTCGAACCAAGACTTCGTCGAATATACCGTGATATGACCCAGTAAAAATCGCAATCAGTTTCCGTCCAGTGACAGTACGAGCGATACGCATGGCACCCATAACGGCTTCTGAACCAGTGTTGCAAAAGGCTGCTCTCTCCATACCAGTCATCTCACAGATGATCTTTGCCACATCGCCCGTGAGTGGATTTTGGGGACCAATTTCTGTGCCAAGCCAGAGTTGGTCTACAACGGCTTGCGTGATTTTGGGATGCGCATACCCGAAGAAATTAGAACCGAAGCCATTGAGTGCGTCAACATATTCATTACCATCCAGATCCCAAATCCGACACCCATTGGTTCGACTTGCCACAATGGGATAAATGAGCTCTTTGATTTTGGACTTAAAGCCTGAAACAACGCGCGGATCTGCCATATATGCATGATGCTCTGCCGTGAACGCCTTCGACTTGCTGGTCATTGCGTTATAGCGATTGATAAATTCGCTGAGCCACTGTTGCTGTTGCGGAGTTAGATCATCACTTTTGTTGGTCTCAATCCGCGCAATAGCCCCAAAAGGTTTCATCTCTTTGCTGCTTTGGGGTTTATATTGCTCTTCAGTCTTATTTTTGTCATCCTTGGGAAGAATGCTTTTCTGTGCGACAGAGCCATTCTGTGTTGCTTGTGTCGGCGTAGGAGGGATATTTGAGGGCTGTGGCGGAGGCGATTTGACCGGAGGCAGTTCTACTTGTGGGATTTGCGTTTGGGCCGGCATCGCTTGTCCACTTAGCATGGCTAACTGCATCGACATTAACTGCATTTGTTGGGCAAGCAATGCCTCTAATCCACTCGTTGATGCAGGATTCGGTGCCGTTGGTCCCGGTGGGGGCATGGATGGCGTGGGCAATGTCGGCGGTGTAAATTGTTGCAGAGGTACAGGCGTCGGTGGTTCTGAAGCAGAGATTGGTACGGGTGCAGAGGTTGATGTATATACATCCTGCTCCGTTTCCCCATCCGGAACGACCATTGAAGCCGATTCTAAAAGTGGCTCTGCTTCTTCAGAGGCGATAGAAGTCAGAGCATCAGGTGCCAAATTCGCATCAAGATAAGCAGCTAAGGAGGGAAACGTCGGGGTCTCTTCAATCATCTGGCGGAAAGAGACTTGTACACCCAATTCGCCTTTGATACTCGTGCTGAATTGAATTAGAAAGAGCGAATCGAAGCCAAGTTCTAAAAAAGAGGCTGACATATCTAATTCACTCAATTCAAAACCAGATAGATCGCTTAAAATCGTGTCAAGAATCGATAAAATTTGGCTTTCGCGGTTTGTGTTCTGTGGCATAATAACAACCTTGTTTCATCGTCATATAGTTTCCAGAAAAGTTTTATACCCCGTCTCCCAGAGCTGTGACGGGACAAAACTTTTCTGGATAGGTATATGGGCATCTTGTCTACCATTGGTGATCGTTTCAGCCACTCGAAAGATATCTTCCAACTTGCCGAAATGATAACCAAAATCAAATATTGGGGCTACTCTTACTGCTTATCCGAAAAGTTCTGTGACGATCTGTTCTCGCTCGAGAAATGAATTGGATTCGCAGCCACTTTTCGGATAGCTTCTTATTGACTATGATTGAGCTGATGGGCTTGCCAGGTGGCTAACTGTTGAACCATCAAGTGGAGCTGTTGCTGGACGAGGTGCTGCACGATTTCATGTTGCGCGCCGTGACCGTTCGGTTGCTGGACAGATTGTGCTTGAATCGCTGCCGGCGGAGGTGTTTCTTTCGATAGCCTGTTTGACATGAGCGAAGTTGATGCAACATCGTTCATGGGAGGATGAATTCTGTTGGCAGATTCATGTTGCGCCTGCTGCGATTGGGGGCGTCTTGCACTGCAAACTCACCAGTATCATACCAAAAACGCTTCCGTTCAAATGGGTATGTTGGCAAGTGTACACGCTTTCGTTGTTCACCACTATACAGTGCGGACCAATCGATGTCGACACCTGCCTGCCATAGGCGACCGAGCGTCTGTAAAATGAATTCTACATGCGATATCTGTTGTTGCACATGAGGGGATGATGACAGGATCACTTGCTTCTCATGTTGCATCGGATGCTGACGTGCCAGTGTGCTAAGTGTCTGTCCAGGGCCCACCTCAAGTAGAATTGATGTCTGTTCAGCCAGCAGTTGTCCGACACTTTCAGAGAAGCGGACCGTCTTACGCAGGTGAGCAGCCCAATATGTGGGGTCAGTTGCTTGCTCTGGTGTTAACCATTCAGTGGTCACTGTGGATAAAATCGGAACCTGCGGTGGACGTAGTGTTACTTCATTGATTTGAGCAGAAAATGGCTCAATGACAGGGTCCATCATGGCGGAATGGAATGCATGGGATGTACGCAAAGCTCGACAGACAATATCTTGCTCTTCTAGCTTCTTTTGGAGCATATCTACGCTCTCTGTCGGACCAGAGATAACACAGAGCAATGGCCCATTGATCGCACCAATTTCAACGTCCGGGGGCAAGAGTGGCAGGAGTTTTTGTTCAGATGTGCGCACAGCCATCATGGAACCACTTGGAAGATCTTGCATCAATCGACCGCGCGCTGCCACGAGTGCCAATGCATCCTCCAAAGAAAAGATACCGGCAAGACAAGCAGCCACAAATTCACCTACACTATGTCCGATAAATGCCTGTGGTTGAATCCCCATTGCCATCCACATCTGAGCGATGGCATATTCGACGGCAAAGATTCCAGGCTGGGCGACTGACGTTTGATTAATTTGCTGTTGCTCTGCGAGAGGTAATTCCGCTGTTGGATAAATCAGGGGTCGAATATCAAAATTTAGAATCTGAGTAAGGATGTCGGCGCACCGATCAAAATGTTGACGAAAGACCGATTCGGACTCGTAAAGATCGCGGCCCATGTTGATATATTGCGATCCTTGCCCCGGAAACATAAAAACAACCGGAATATTCCGTCGAACTTGATGATGTGTGTAGACTCGTTGGGAACTGTTCTTCTCCAGAATCATCGCAGCGTCTTCCGCACTATCGGCAACAACGATTCGAGTGTGACCGAATGTCTTGCGTCCAACGTGCAAGGTATGAGCAACGTCGGCCAGTTCGAGATCTTGATTCTTACGCAGATAAGCAACCAAGTTTGCTGTCATGGCGTCGAGTGCCTTTTCACTACGGGCCGAAAGGGTCACAAGTTGAGATTTTCGTTGTGGTGGATTGATCTCCAAAGCTGGAGCTTCTTCGACCACCACATGGGCGTTCGTCCCACCGACCCCAAACGAGCTAATACCGGCTCGACGCGGCATCGATCCAGGATTCCAGTCAGACAATTCGGTATTGACGTAAAATGGGCTATTCTCGAAATCAATATTTGGGTTGGGCGTTTCAAAATGTAGACTTGGGGGAATCTGGCGATGGGTTAAAGAGAGCGCCGTCTTAATCAAACCTGCTACCCCAGCAGCACAATCAAGATGTCCGATGTTTGTCTTGGCTGAACCGATTGCGCAAAATTGTTTTGCATCCGTTGTCAACCGAAATGCTCTTACTAGAGCATCAATTTCAATTGGGTCGCCTAAAGGCGTTCCCGTACCGTGCGCTTCAATGTATGTGATGGTATCAGCACTGATATCGGCCAAAGCATGAGCAGTAGCAATTGCCTCCATTTGCCCATCGGCGCTAGGCGCTGTGTATCCAACTTTGGTTCCACCATCATTATTCAGACCCCAGCTTCGGATAACGGCGTAAATGCTATCGCCATCTGCAATCGCATCTTCGACACGTTTTAGAAGAACAACTCCAACACCATTCCCAAAGATCGTACCACGCGCGTTCGCATCAAAGGTACGGCAGCGGCCATCGGGTGAAACCATCCCATCTTCTTCGTAGAGATAGCCTCGTTTTTGTGGAAAACGTAAGGTTGCCGTACCGGCAAGCGCCATATCGCACTGGTAACTCATCAAGTTTTGGCAGGCCTGAGCCACAGCAACCAAAGATGTGGAACACGCTGTTTGAATCGTCAGACCAGGGCCGCGTAAGTTGAGCTTGAATGAGACTCGTGTCGCAAGATAATCCTTATCGTTGCCGAGCTCGGTCTGTAGCGAGCCTCCATGAAAGGAATTTGCCAAGCTGGTCATAAAGTCTGGATGGGTATCGAGGCTTGATAGAATATAGGTATTCATGTAACTGCCAGCGAAGACGCCAATGGCACCTTCATAGGTGTCAGGATTATATCCTGCATCTTCAAGTGCCTGCCATGAGCATTCCAGAAAGATACGATGTTGGGGATCCATGGCCTGTGCTTCCTTGGGGTAGATACCGAAGAAAGCAGCATCAAACATATCTGCATCCTCAACAGCCGCGGCTTTTTTGATATAGTTGGGGTTGTCTTTGGCGACTGCCGCGTCTGACTTAGAAAGCTCTAATTCATCATCTGGAATTGGAATGATGCAGTTGACGCCATTCCGCAAATTATCCCAAAATTCATCCAGATTTTGTGCACTTGGAAAACGACCAGCCATTCCAACAATGGCGATGCCATCTACTTGCTCATCTGTATCTATATTTTCTGTCTTGGTTAAATCGGTACTGACGTTGGTCATTATGCTACTTTTATTCGTCGTCTCTTTTGTCGTTCTAATGCTTGCTTCTGGCGGGTCGCGCGTGATTGAACCTTCATTTTAACGGTTTCTTGCCGGTTCTGATGGGCGAGATACTGAGCGAGTGCGCTGATTGTGGGCAGGTCAAAGAGCGCAACGATGGCGAGGTCTGGTGCAATGGAGTTTTTGAGTTGGCTATAAATTTGGACCAAATGAAGCGACCCTCCACCAAGTTCAGTAAAGTTATCATTGAGTCCAACTTGCTCAATGTGTAGGACATCTTGCCAAATCTCAGTGATTGCTTTTTCAGTTGCTGTTTGGGGGGGTACATATGGTTGTGCAAGTACCGGTCGAGAGTGTCTTGTCGCAGTTAGTATTTTTTGCACAAAAGAAATTTTGCATAGGTCAGTCGCGATTCGCTGATATTGTTCAGACTTTGACAAACTCTGAGCAGTTATTTCTGTAACCATTGAGCTACTGCTTGAACTCGAATCGTTCTCAGTAGTTGGGTGCATTGTGCTTTCGGTATCCGCCGAGTGTTCAGCAGGCAGAGCGTTTCCCTGTCGTTGTGTCAGCTGACTTGCGTAATCCGCCGGAATGTGGAAAAGGTGATCCTCCAGCTGATCTTGCTTAAACTGGCTTGCAATTCGCGTCAGAAAGTCGAGTGCAGGTTTGTTCTTTTTTGTTGGATAATAAAGAACCTCTAGAAAATTGATGCCTTTCGACGTTGCTATCTCACCTAAAATTGACATTAAGCGCTCTTCAACCCCGCGACCTAATGCACGACAACTCAGCAAAAATGTATCTACAGTGATTGCTTGAGAGGATTGCGCATAGAGAACAGCTCCCACAAGGCCGTAATCGCCGAACCGATCACTGACATTGGCAATCAAGCATCCTGTATTCGTGTCTTGGCAAAACGCGCGTAACTCAGATTCGGTGCGTCGCCTCGTGGTGAGGTTGAACTGATTCGTTCTCTGCGTAAGCTGGGCGACTCTCGAAAAATGCTCTGGCTGAATAGGGGAAATCTGTATGTTGAGGTCCAGCTTTTCTAGAAATTCCTGGAGGGATGGAACTTTGTTACGCAGGCGCTCTCGTTGGACGTTCTGGCGGTAAAGCAGAGTGCGTTTCGCGTCCACATCTGTTGCAACTGAGATGCGATCAAAGATCCACAAATGTTTTAGAAAGTCTGGTATATTTGCCTCATCAGCGGGAAGTTGTAGCGTCAGAACTTCGGGGCAATTTGCACGTACTTCAGCACATTCCAGCGGATTGTCGTCAATAAAGATAAAACTATCTGCTCCAAGTTGTAATTCCTGAGCCAACTCTTTGATATTTTGGGATTTTGGAGACCAGTTGATCTTCCAAGCAACAAGATGGTCAATCTTTAATGGCATCTCTGGGCGCTGCTCGAAAACCTCTAGTACATCCGATTCGATATTCTTGCTACATAGACAGAGAAGCATTCCCGAATGATATTGGGCAACCATAAATTCTTGGAGCGCCTGGAACGATGCTCCTACTTCAATGCCGAGAGCTCCATCCTCACCGCAGACCCCTTTCCACAACGTGTTATCGCAGTCCAAAATAATTACTTTGTGAGGCGCCCGTCGAATTGCATCTAGTTTACGCGCAATGACTGCACCTAACGCGATAAAGTATTGTTGTGTGTAGGGAATCTGACCGGCCTGGTCAGCGTAAATGTCATGAATCTGTTCTAAGTGATAAGCCTCGCGAATTTCATTTGATTCGACAACGTATGTATTGGAAAGAGGGGCCAAATGATCGATTATATATTTTTCCATGCGCATACAAAGCGAATGGAGCACATAATCAGCGACAACCCGCTCAGAAGGCTCACAGATACAAATCAGTCGTGGAATCGTTGAGCGCTCCTGTAATGATTCGAGCATATAAACGAAATCCATCACGCTTTTCTCAATGGCATTTGCGCTTTCTGCACCTTGACCCCAATCTTCCAGGCGCAACAAGAAGATGTTTATTCCTTCCTGATTTTGTAAGATTTCGCTTTCGGAACTTAAAAGCTGCTGGAATACTTGATTATATGGGGCAAATTGAACCTGAACCGGATGATTGATTGAATGCCCCAAAAATATCAGGGAATGTTCTAGTGGTTCAGCAGTGAATGTGGCTGAAATGACAATATTTGACATGTACAACTTGCTCTTCAACTTGGCTTGATCTAAAAAAATACTCACTCATTTGAGCGAATCAAACGAGTCTTTATTTCCGCGCGATGATCGTAGAGTTCGTTTAGAAAGAGAGTAGCAAAGCCGTATATAAAGATATCAAAAAAATACATTCATTGGTGTGACAATTTTCTGTCAGGACAAATCATGAAGAAATATTTTGTGTTGTATAGACACATATTGAAAAATAATAAGCTTGAGTAATCTAGAGAAAAATTGTGCTTAGATCACACGGATTTACTCAGATAAATCTTGGAAATCCATTAGAGTACAACCAGATGTCCGTGGGATTCTATTGCTGACTTTTAATCTGATGCTTGATTTTATGGGGAGATGAAGGGCATTTGGAGATAGACTCATTTAAGAAAATTGCACATACTGCTGTTCACAGAGAAAATAGCAGTATCTATTTGCACAGCTTCATCTGATGAGTGTTGTTTAAAACCTGTCTGAAAAGTGGTTGTGAGTCCAAACGGATTCTCGAGCAAGAATGGTTCGTCATAGAACTTTTTCGATAAGCCCTTTTTGGGAGGATGGTCCATATTATTCGCCAGACGCTGGATTTTGACTGGAACCGCTTCGATCACGAGTAAACTGATATGTCCGTCCGCCCTCGAGCAGTTTGAGCCGTATGTATGGATCTTCATTCACCAACAGAATGCCCCACAAATAGCTTCCAGGTTCCAATAGATCACCTAAAACGTCATCAAGAGCATCAAGGTCTACGAGAATTTGAGTTTCTTTTGTTGGCGCAGCAAGACCAAACCCATTCACAATCGGGTCTTCAAAGTCTCGCCAGAATATCAATTCAAACCCTTGTCCTTGAGTGGGGGTAAAACTCGTCTGCCATTCAAAGAATTGATGTCCATTACCAAGTGTGTTGTCTGTCGGTGAGATGAGCTGAATCTGCCCAATTTGTAAAGCTTCATCTTTTGTGGGTGGAGGTGTAGAGATAAAAGATATAGGGCCTGAGGGTGTGGAGGCTGGAGGAACGGTTCGTTGGGGAATCGGCGTTGATGTTGGGATTTGTTTTGGAATTGTTACGGTCGATGTGGGAAATTCCGATGTAGAGTCTGTTTGTACTTCGTCTGATAGACCAGCACTTGTAAAAGGCACGAACGCAGTATCTATCACACTGTTTTCCTGATGTGTTATTATAAAACTTTCGACAACCATGTTCAGAACAGGCTCCAATAATCTATGTTTATCGATTGCAACGATACGTCCAATCATGTAGAACAGATCCTGATCGTCAATGATCGTTAGTTGTAGGTAAACTGGTGTCTCTCTCCATATTCCTTCGAATTTTTGTTCGTATGCGACTGTGTCATCAATATTTCGTGTCGATTGCTCAATAAAAGTTAGCTTTTGATAAAGATCATCTCTTGTTTCAAGGTAATTCCAAATGGCTTCGCGCGGCGTCTGATCTGGAGAATTATTAGTCAATTGTTCTACAAATAATCTGGCATTTTCATGGGGATCATCAAAGCGGACAAAATCCATCCCAATCAGTTGCTGCCATTCAGCTGGAACATAAAGTTGAAATTTTTTCTGTTGATCAATGAAAGGTGTTAGCGGAACTGGTTGTGTTGACTGTATATAACCAGTCGTTGAATTCGGTCCACTTGCGCTCGAGCTTGATTCTATCAGAGCTGTTGAGTTACTGCTTTCTTGCGCTGTTGTTCCCGATTGGGCAAAGATAATACGATTGCGTAGATCACTATCAAGTAAAAATAACGTACTAAAAGAAACACCAATCGTTGTCATTGCAGCTAATAGTACTAGCGTCATCGTACGAATCCACTGCGATTCCTTGTGACGAACCAGGATCTGAGGGGTTTTAGACGGTGGCTTCGCACTTGTTTTTGAGATTCGTTTTTGCACCGTCAGCGGTATCGAACGTCGCGAAAATGCTGTTTCAAATGGAATCTGCTCCTTCCCTCTTTCTAGAGCCTCTACAAATTGACCAGCAGTTTCAAATCTATTTTGGGGTTCCTTATTGAGGACGCGCTGCAATGCATACCCAACCCCAGGAGGGATCAACTTGTTAAACTGTCTAGCAGATGGAGGCTGCTCATAAACTATCTGGTGGAGTAAGGCGAGGGGATTATCGGCTTTAAAGGGCTGTTTACCAGTGAAAAGAATATATGCAACAACTCCAAGACTCAGTAGATCCAAATTTGGCGTTTTTGGCTATTTTCAGTCGAGATTGCAGGGATTTTGGAGTCATTTATTCAGATTTCGGTGGGGTGGTTCAAAATTAGGTTTACACTTTTGATATATAGACAAAAATCTATATGAGACCGTTTTCTCTCTGAGAACCGGCGAAATCAGAGAATATAAACGTTCTTTCTGTTTCTAAAAGTGTAAACCTATCTATCCAGCTAAAATGAACCACCCCATTTCGGTTACAGAAAACAACCTATTTCATATCTGAAAATCGCCCAAATCTAACGCAAAAACTAGATATCGACCGGCAAATTTGTATTTATGTCAACTGTTTAGCCAGAATTCTCTCTCAAAACCTGAAATTTGGATCTACTGAGACTATAAATGTCGCTGCGTTGATCGATCTTTCCATCTCCCCGTGCCTGCTCTGGTGACATAAAAGTTGGCGTACCAACAGAGAAACCTGCCTGGGTGACCATGGTTGCGTCTGATGCCATGCTTTTGGCTGAACCAAAATCTGACAATAATGTCGTTCCATCTTCTGCGATCAAGAGATTGCTTAACTTGATGTCTCGATGGAGGATGTCTAATTGATGGGCGTGATCGAGACCAGCGGCAGCCTGATGGAGAATTTGTAGAGCATGGTCTGGAGAGATCAGCTGATCTTGCCTTTTAAGATAATCGGCCAAAGATCCTCCAACCACTAGCTCCATTGCGATATAGTGAAAACCATCTGATTCGTTTGCATCAAATATTTTTACGATGTTAGGATGTTGTAGCCGTTGTACATTTTTACTTTCTTTTAGAAAGCGGCGTACATATGATGGATCCAGAGCTGCCTGCGGATTTAGAACCTTAAGTGCTACATCCTGATGGGTATCCATATTTATGGCGTGGGAAATCGTGGACGTTCCACCTTGCCCAATAATTTCAAGGGGTCGATATGAATCGATCTGAGTAATAGCAGATGACATAAAATGTAATTTTGATGTGCCGATATTTATTGCAATCTAAATTGATGGTCCCCACTTAATTGTTCCAGTCGTTTATATGGAACAACATCAACAAGTAACACGCTCCATCGGTAACGTTTACGTGGATTTGGCACCAAATGCATAGCAATTGTGCTGTCCAAATCGACCTCCAGCCAATGATCTGATCCATTTGAGCGAAAGCTAATTCCGGCTTGCAGAGGGTTTTGTCCTTCTTCCCAGATCACAACTTCAAATGCTTGATTTGCACGCGGTTTTACGGAAGTTTGCCAGCGAAAAGTCTGGATTCCATTAAGTGTGTCAGTGAGTGGTTCCACCAGAGTTGCTAAAGGTTTACGAAGGGTGGCTTCAGTGGGCGCATTTGATTCAATACGAACCTGTGGTGGTTGGACATTACGAAGCGTACCTGAAATTATATCCTGGGAAGCAGCAAAAGAATTAAGCGAAGTGCTCGAATCAAACAGACTATTTTGGGAGATTTCGGGAGCTCTTTTTGTAGTATCTGCGCGTATAAATGACACTCCTCTTGCAGTCGATGCTGCAATGATGACAATCAGCAATAGGCTAGCAATAGCAGCAATGAGAGAAGGTTGAAATTGCGAGAAAAATTGGGTTCTCGGCAGCTTCATCAGGACAGCAGTAATGTTATCACCTTCTTTACGTTGTAAAGCAAGATCAATTAGATTATCCACCGCTCTCTGAATTTGGTTGCCAGATGTATGAACTAGATGACCAATTTCTGTATCTTGTACTTTATCGGTCAGTCCATCAGTGCAAAGCAAAATCGCGTCACCGTTTTGAATGGCTATAGAATCGACCTTCTGTGGGTAGAAAGATTGGGTATGATAGCCATCTGGATTGATCATATCGTGGTCAACAACAATGTGTTCTTGAATACCCAAGAATTTGCGGATAACATGCCGATTGGGATGAGTCTTTGCTTCTTTTCTCGACAAACGTCCCTTGTCAACTGCCTCTTGAACCCAGGTATGGTCATTGGTTAGCAAATGGACTGATTTGTTTCGAATAAGATATGCACGGCTATCACCCATATGTGCAACATACAATTGATTTCCATCTATTGCTGCTAGCACGACAGTCGTGCTCATGTTGCTCCATTCCGGATTATTTCGGGCCGTCTCCAGAATAGATTTGTGTGCAGATTGAACTGCGGCTTCCATTTGAGCAAGCAGAGGTTGCTCATTGAGTAACTCTAGCTGCTGTCGGATATGGGTAATAGTAATCTGGCTGGCCTGAGCTCCGCCAGCTGCGCTTGTTACACCATCGGCCACGACCATAAAGTATACTGTCTTTTGGTCGCTTGTCTGACCAATAAAATGATCAAAGGCATCATCATTCGGTTTATCTCGGACTCCTTTGTCCGTTTTGGAGGCAAAAATTGGTGGTTTGAGTTGGAGGGTAGACCAAATCATGAGTCTATACTTGTAGAGATTAGATCTGCATATTCATAATGGCTATTTTCACCATTTTGAGATGCATTCTGGGTTGGATTGTTTGAAATCTCAAAACGGTACTCAAGTTCATTGAAATTAATAATGTCGTTGTGATTCAGTAACCAATTATCGACCGTACCTAATTTGCGGCGATTGACAAATGTTCCACCTGAACTTCCTTCATCTTTTATATAAAATTTTCCGTTGACAAAAGTAATGGTTGCATGTAACCGAGAAACGCGTATGTCATCAATAATTTGTTCACAGTAAGCTCTTTTACGACCAATATGAACTGGACCATGGGTTTCAATGGGAATTTTGGGGTGGTTCAGAATTAGGTTTACACTTTTGATACATAGACAAAAGTGTAAACCTAATTCTGAACCACCCCTCATTTTATCCACTTATCCGAAAGCTTCTGAATATCCGATCCACGCCAACCTCGATATTCTGTAAGCCCTTTGTAATCATCAATTATACAATAGTTTGATTTAATAATATTGTTACAATTTACTGGCAAGTAATTACGTTTACACCGGCAATTATTTCATTTTGCTTACGAGAGTATATCTTCAGCAATCACGAGTATAGGCATATCAACTATGAGATATGATTTCATTGACAATGCAAGAGCCTTCGGCATCATCTTGGTCGTATTGGGTCATACAGCAGGGTTAATCGAACCGCTTGGCAACTTCATCTATAGTTTTCATATGCCGTTATTTTTCTGTATTTCCGGCTTTTTATTTTCTAATAAAAGATTACAGCGATCTTTTTACCAATACAGTACGAATCTCGCTCGATCATTGCTTGTCCCTTATACTTTATTCTTCGTTGTGGCATATGTGTACTGGCTTCTAACCCGTTCGTTGGGTTCGAATGCAGAAATCTATGCGGATATGACTTGGTTTCAACCTGTCAAAGGATTGCTATTCGGCAACGAGGCAGATCTTTTTGTCAATCCAGTTTTATGGTTTTTTCCCTGTTTATTTGTTACAAGTTTATCATTTTTTGTTTTGCGACAGCGTGTTTCAAAAATAACGTCTCTTATTCTTCTGGGTATCTTTGGGGGCGCGGTTGCATATTGGGCTAACCAGCCTACCTATAGACTGCCATGGAATTTAGAACTTTCGTTGGTCGCTGGTGCGCTTTTTATGCACTTGGAAACATCACGCGATCTTATGCTAGTTGCATCAAGAATATCAAACGAAAACAACTTATTATTTTGTTTGAGTGGAACGAGTTGTGTCCTTTGGTTCAGCTTATTGCTAAAGCCAAGCTCGATTATGAGTTGGCTCTCCCAAAATACGATTGTCATATTCCCGACACATACTATTGTGTTCAGGATATTTACTGGGATTGGCGTAACGGCACTGAACCTCCCCTTTGACTTTAAAGAAAGCTTTCTCTTTGCACTGATCTATACCGTCGGGGCTTTATTTGTAAGTTATCCCACTGCTTATATAATGAAGAATTATTTTCCGTTTATGGTGGGGGGGCGTTCGTAATCATCCTGCGAAGCTCTATCTCAAACCAACCAGAAATAGAATGCGGACCGCGTGGATTTGGGAGGTGAAAGCGGATTGATTGTATCGATTTGAAAACTTGCTCTATCTTTACTTTCTGGTAAAAGAAAAGAGATGAGGTGAGAAATGTGACAAAAAGCGGTTAGCAGTTCATCCTAAAGGTAGAGAACCCAAAAAGGAGGAAGGAATGCTAACCGCGCCAGAAATAACTATAGCAGTACTGATGAATGTATTGCAAGTAACGCCGATGGGAACAAACGTAAATGTAATGCGTCTGATGTGGGCAATGCTGAATGGGTCGTTTCTGAAAAGTCGAGGAGCAATCCATAGCGCATTGAAAGAAAGCGGGTTTGAAGATGAGGAGCTCCGGCGAAGCTGGTGGAGCTTTCGATATGGATCATGGGATATCACAAGTCTGCTGGGGTCGTGGCAAGAAGAAGTGGAGTGGAAAGGGGAATGGGAGGCAAAAAAGTTAGAAGGGTACCGAGTGAAAAGCATAGATATCACAGGGTTCTGGCGACCGAAGCTGCAAGGGAAAGTGAACCGACTCTATAACTCAACGGCTCGTCGGGCATTGCCCGCGCTCATCTTTGGAGTGATGATAAGCTCGGGGGAGATAGGCGGGAAGCGAGTGCCACTGCTCAAGGCAATCATGAGATGCACGGTTGGAACAAAGGAAAGTGAGTTTCGGAAAAAGCTGCTGACAGAGACGAAGAAATCACTGGAGTCAGACGAAGTGGCGGTGGTCGATGCCGGGTTTACAATCAGAGAAATGCTAGAAAGCGGCATAGACCGATTTGTCCTGCGGGAAGCGATTAACTGCACAGTGCGCCGCAATGAGTTACCCAAACGCAAAGGAAAAGGCAGACCACCTGAATATGGTGATATTGTGCGACCGCTCTCTCGCAGCTATAAGGGAAAGCGACTCGAGGCTACAACTCCGGACTCGTCTGGTCGCTTTCTCTATAGTGGTCGCCTGATTTGCTATCAAGCATGGCACAATCTCGTCCCCAGAACAACCAAGGTGGATACAGCCAACCGTACCTACTCGATTTACGTCATTCAGGATCCGGCCTACAACACACCTTTGGTTTTGGCGACCGTTATGACTTTGCAGCCTGAAACCATTTATCTTGTCTACCTGGAACGCTGGCCTGTTGAACATCCCCCCCTTGGCTTCCAAGCAGATGATTGGCTTACATCGTCAATTTGTTCATGCCGATGAGGCTTGTTTCCGCTTACCTGAACTGGGGCTGCTTGCTGGCAATCTTCTTTCCCATTTAGCCGCTTCTCTTCCTCCCATACCGACTGGCTACTGGGATCGAGAGCCTCAATCCACTCCCGGCAGGCTGCGCCGTGTTCTCTCGAGTGCTCTTTTTCCAACTCCTGACCAACTCGACCCTGACTTTCGGAAAAAGGCCTCGGTTTCACACCATTTACCTAAAGGCGTTCTCGCTCATCGCCGCCTCAATGCCGCTGCTTAAACTAGCCGAGCACTATTTTTACATTTTATCCCGTTTTTTCAGGGTGGATTCTTTTTTCCGCCCCTTTCGGTTTGCCCTTTGTCACTCAAGCCTTTACCAGAAAGTAAAGTCTATTTACAGTCTCTATTTACACACTTTGGGATACACTGTCAGCCTTTGTGCGATACACTGTTCGATAGTAGGCAGCTATTTCTTTAGGTAATGCGAACCAAACCCGCTCTCCATATCGCTCTTTGACGTAATTGATAAATTCAATGTAATGTCCAACAGGATACTCGTCAATGGATTTAAGGCTGTCTCCAAACCCCATGTAGTCTGGATGTGTGTTAAGTAGTGCCATCCCATTGCGCTCTACAACCCAATCCAATTTTTCTTGCCATACTGCAATCGTGGGTTCTTGCAATATGATAAATAGGTTGTGATCTTGAGGCAATGTGTAAGGCAACTCGACGTATCCTGAACAACCGTTGAAATCCTCAGTTTTTTTGTCAACCCAGAAAGGAAAGATTGTCTCAACCCCGTCAGGTTGTGGTTCAAAAGGATCGACATCAAATGTAGATGCATCATAATCGATATTGAGTTGGCTGATCCAATCAAGATTATGGTGCATCGCTGGTGATCGAAAACCAACAGCGTCCCATTCAGCCAGATAGGCGTTGATTTTTTTGGCACGTTCGTCGAAAATCTGACGAGATTTGTATAATCGACCATCATGGATTAATCCATGAACGCCCACTTCAAAATCATGTTCGACTAAATGTGCACGTAATTCTGGCGACACCGTATAGCGTTCAGGGACAAAGTTATATGATGAACGAACATTTAGTTCCCTTTCCAGGCGGGCCAAAGGCCAGGAACGTTCGTGCCCAACGTCTGTTTCGACATCATGAGTCAATACAAATGCAAACTGTTTACCATCTGGCCAACCAGGCCATCCACTTGGGGCTTTCCCCGCTGATTCGAGAATTGGCCAAAGACCTGTGACATCGAGACGCTTTTGTTGTGCAATACGCCTTCGAAGCCAAATTTGAGTCGATCTTGGTAAGAGCGGCTTTAGCTGATAGTATACTTTTGTGAGGTTCATACGCATTGCACCAGACTGCTTACTACAAATGTCAACGACTCCTACTCGTGCACGACTGATACCTCTGGTTGTTTTCGAGAATACAACTTATCGTAAACTGATAGAAGGTTTTGGAGCGAGTATTTCCAATCTAACTCGGTTTCAATTCTTTTACGCCCGAATTGTCCCATCATTTGACGACGTTCAGGATCATCCATCAGCTCTGCCAAGGCCTTGGCATATAACAATTCATCGTTGTCAGGGATATAGATAGCCGCGGATTGCGCTGTGTATCGATGTTCCGTCAGATCAAACGCCACAATTGGCTTTCCAAAAGTCATATATTCAACCATTTTAATCATCGTACAATGATCGTTAAATTGGTTATAGGGATCGGCACTGACACAAATATCGGCCGTAGAAAGATAGGAGCAAAGCTCATCGTCGGTAATACGACCAGTGAACCATACATATTCATCCAGCCCCAATTGGGTAGATAATTCCTTCAAACGTTCCCATTCACTACCCGTTCCAATAATAACGGTATAAAAGTCTTGTCGCTTCAGATCATATACTAAATGCCTAAGTGCACGCAGTAAATAGTCCAGACCATCTTGTGGTCCCATGATCCCCACATAGCCGACAATTGTCTTGCCTTTTTCGCGTAATCGGCGGTCTGGCTCCACTAGTCGTAGACGCTCTAGATTTGGACCATTGCGCACAACTGTTACATTTTCTTCTGCTACGCCATTGCGCTCCATTGCAATCCGTTTGTATGATTCATTTGTAGAAATAACATGATCCGCTACCTGACAAGTTAGCCGTTCAAGCCATAGCAATACTTTATAGACGAGAGGGTTACCGCCTTGTCGAAACCGGGCATTATAATTTTCGGGTGACAAATCATGATGGTCGAAAATGAACTTAACGCCTAAAGGCTTAAAAATTATTGCAATAAACACATAAATGTCTGGTGGGTTGTGAGCATGAATCACTTTAAACCCCCTATGAAAATAGGCGACCCACGAGAGAATAAATGCTGCAACAAGCGAGTAACCATATTCCCACATGTAGCCCAGTAAGCTATCTGCTTCTCTGGGTGCTGGATAGCGATAAGCAAAAGCACCATCCACCTTTTCGAATAGGGGCTCACCCTCGTCGCGTTGAGCAATAACACTTACTTGATAGCCTGCCTCTACAAGTGCCACAGCCTCCTGGCGCACCCGTAAATCTGCCGGAAAAGGATTATTCTCAACGAGCATTAATATTTTCTTACCAGCAGATAGCGTCATAACATTCTCCTATGTGATCTTTTCCTTTTGCAATGTCAGCAAAATCATGTGGCTGTTGTTCTGCACACCAGTTCTGTACCAACCAGGCTGGTGCAAAGCAACCAGCACAGCCTATGCCAAAGGCACTGATTTTCATTTGATTTGGCCTCTTCATATTTATTTCCAGGAATTCAGGCGACCATGATCAGATCATTTTTCTGGTTCAAATACAACAGAGACTGTCATATTCCATAAGAATCTTTTATCTTGTATTAGGGGCTCTATCATAACTGTATATACAGTGTTTCGACCATCATTTTCTGCAAAAGGTCGGATATGTTGAATACGTCCAGGAATTTCCAATTCTGGGACTGCATCAAACGTCAATAAAACACTACTCTTTTGATTTATTTTAACGATATCTAAGTCGGTTATATCTTCGGTTTCAACCAGCCAAGTATCAAGTTTCGCCAGACGCACGACGGGATGATTCGATTGCACTTGCTCTCCAATATCAACATCGAGCAAGGCCACCGTGCCGTCAAACGGCGCAACGAGAAGCATGTTGCGCTGCAAGGTTTGCGCCCTTTCCAACGCCGCATGAGCAGCAGCGACATCTGCTTTGGCAATTGCTATTTCCTGAGGCTTTGGTCCAGATTCCATCGCTTGGAGTTGAGCTTCAAACAATCGTACGGTTGCTCTAGCAGCTTCCATTTGTGATGGTAATGATGCCTTGACTTGCTCCAATTCTGCTTGATAACGTCTTACTTGTGCATTTGCACTCGAAATGTCTGCGGGCGTTATTCCTGATTTGGCAGCATTGAGACGGGCTAAGGCCGCATTATAGGCATTGGTTGCCAGTTCTAACGCAGCCGATTCAGGCAACATTCCAATATCATTTCTCCACTTTACTTGATCATACGCTCGCTGAGCTTGGCGTCTAATTGCCTCAGCGTTTGCCAACTCCGCCTCAGCGGCGATAATCAATTCCCTATTCGGACCCTCTAATAGCTTTTGGCGGGCTGCTTCAGCAGACGCAATTGATGCTTCGGCGGCAGCAATATCTCCCCCCATCGTTCCGTCTTCTAGCTTTGCTTGTTCGGCTTTGGCTCGCTCTAATTGTGCCCGTGCTGCATCTAATTCTTCTTTTGTTGCTCCTGCTAGTAATATCTCTAAATCTGCTTCTGCTCTAGCCAATCTTGCTTCTACTTCGCGTACTTGAGCTTGCTGCAATGCGTCGTCTAGCTTGACCAACACTTGCCCAGCCTCGACCACGTCACCTTCATCCACAAATATCTGGACAACAGAGCCGCTCACTGAAAAACTGAGTGCTGCGTCGCGTGCGGGAACTAGACGTCCTTGCGTCACCGCTACTCTTTGGCTCCGTTCGACAGCTGGTGTGAATGGTTCTGCAACAGGCTGAGGCGTCTTGGCGGAAGGGCTTTCCGGTGGTAAAGCTGCTGACAACTGTGCCATAGCGGGAGTTGGCACTTGGGGTTCGTTTATCACCGTCGTCTTATCATCTGTTGCGATCGATGAACTCAACACATCGCCAGACTCATAGGCCGTGTAGAGCACCAAAAGCATTGATGTTATGATAAATCCAAAAACAGATAGTCGAATCATTTGGACGATTCCTCGAATCGAAGTACGAAAACAATAGTACGTTCAATTAATTTAGGCCATTCCAGAGAAATAATTCCCTAATTTGCCAACTCGATTTCTCTGGAATGGCTTGAGCTTTTCCAGATCAAATTACGTATGGTGACATTTGTCACCTTGGTCCCTGATTTTGGGTGTTCAAACCCTATACAATCGAGTCCTTAGAACACCTCTGAGGGTCTGTTAGCGTCAAAAAGGTTACAACATGACAAATTTGAGGTGCGAACCCTCTACAAACCCTTGAAATTGTCAATTAGGGTGACAAATGTCACTATTAGAGTTTAATTGTTGGAAAAGCCTAATTAATTTAGGTTGTCTGAGGAATTGTGTGGTTTTCAGTTGGTTTGTTGGTTAGATGGTTGGCTGACAAACGAGCAAACCAACAAACTATCCAACGTTTACCCCACAAAACCTCAAAGAACCTTAATTTAATGCTCATGCTTACACATTCGGAAGATGGGTGAAAAGATTCTCAGAATACAATTGGACGAAGAACCTTCCGACTACGTGTACCAAATCGTAAGCGCCACCCAATCACACCATAGACTCCGAGCAGGGCTAAAACACCAATAAATTCGGTCAAAGCGGTGCCAAATACTTCCTGGTGTGGAATCAAATACCAACCTGCGATGGCGGTACAGATAAGGGCAATCATGCGGCTGAGTGTCTCATATGATGCTTTGCCACCTCCCACCAGAATAGCTGTAATGATGCTGTGTGAACCGAAGGCAATCATGGCAATTGAAAGCAAAATATAAGTATTCATTGATACCAAATATGCTGGACCATAGACCACATTTACCACCCAACGTAATAATGGAATATAGAGAATCAATCCGATAAAGTTAACAAGGAATGACAAACTCAATGTTTTGAGCATGAGTTTGCGATGTTCGGTTTTGGGCAAGGAGGCGGCTCTGGGCAAGAGCAATGCCGCCATTGCTTGTGGAACAAAAAGGTAGACCATTGTCAGAGTGAGCGATGCACTGTAAACACCGACGGCGGCTTTGCCTACATAATATTCTAGGAAAAGAATTGGGAGTGCATTAAAGATGACATATCCTGCATGCGAGAGCCAAACGGGAACAGAAAATTTGAGAATATCAAATAAGTCAGTGCGGCAAACGTACTTCCATTGAAAATTCAGAGGCAACGGTTGCATGATCTGCAGAAGAGCAAGCGGAATGAAATAAGATATGCCGTAGATTGTGACCGCCAACTGAGGTGACCTGATATTCATCCAATACAAAAAGAGACCCACCAGGGCGATCTGAACGATGTTACTGGCTAGATAGGCGATCGTCAATCGATAGGGTGCCTGAAACCCGCTCGCTAAACCCCAGTATGAATAAAATACGGTGGTTCCCAGGAATACAAAGAGCACGCCAATATCAAATGCCTTCATAAATGCCATCAGACTCACGACAATGAATATCGTGGCGCAGAGTAAACAAAGAGCAATGACCCACGCATTTGCTAGAAATCGTTTTTGCGCATCATTGTCATGCTGATGCAGCCCCACAAAGCGAGCCAGTACATGTTGTCCAAAAGGTTGTGTGACAATTGCCGCGATTCCTCCCAGGGTGATTGCATATTTAACAGCGCCAAATTCTTCTGGCAAAAAGATGGCCGCCAAAACCAACGAATAGGCAAATCCTAGAATTCTGGCGATTACGGAGCCAATTGAAAGAGCTGCTGACCCTTTAATAAAAGTCCAGTCCAGTTCTTTTAATCGATTTTTTAAACTCCAAGTTGAACTGCCGTACACGCGGTTTCTCCAATTCGATCAACTAATTCTTGATGTGTATGATCCCAACGTTGCCGCTTCTCTCGCGAAAGTTCGGCGGATTCCTGACTGAGTAGAGCACGATTCTCTAAAGCGAAACGGATTCCGTTGCTCATGCTGTCAACCGAGTGTGCAACAAAAACGGCTCCTTTTGTAAAATAGTCAGTGAGGGCTGGTTGTTTTGAACTTTACTTTCTGGT
>JAHBNG010000122.1 GCA_019217005.1 Chloroflexi bacterium TSY | reverse complement strand
TGTCGGGTGGTATCGATCCTGCAGCTCTTTACCCTCCAAAACGCTTTTTTGGGGCAGCCCGCAATATCGAAGAAGGAGGGAGTCTCACCATCATTGCGACAACGCTTGTGGAAACGGGAAGTCGCATGGATGATGTAATTTATGAGGAATTTAAAGGGACAGGAAATATGGAGTTGCAACTCAATCGTCGTTTGGCTGAGAGACGCATCTTTCCTGCAATTGATATTGAGCGCAGTAGTACCCGCGCAGAAGAGAAGCTATTGGACACCGAAACGCTTGCCAAAGTTTATACCTTACGTCGCATGATCGATGCAATGGGTGGCGGATATGACGCCATATTACCCATTATTGAACGATTGAGTCGCACACGAACAAATCGTGAGTTTTTAGATACATTAACAAAATAAACCGTATAAGGAATTTCAACCATTATATCTTACGTTCGTCCTACGAAAACCCAACGTTTTATAGGATTTTTGTCCAAAATCTCCTTATCATCGGATTATCCCCGAAATATCCACATGTTTGCACTTTGCATAAACGTGTGCCCGTGCTATAATCCGCGCACGCTTGAAGGATCGGATCACAGTCTGCAAGAAGTTTCACAACCCTAATCCTCTCGCTGTCAGCATTACAGTTGCAATGAAGCACTTTTATGCTGCTTGTGAGTCCAACGCACCCAATCTTGCACAAAAGTGCTTTTGTCCTCCGAAAAGCAAATGCAGGGAAGTAGAGTTTGACACATTATCTATATTGAGTTATCTATATTGAAGTTGAATCAGATGTGTGTAAAGACTCTTCCTAAAGGAGAAAGTACTGTATGACAGTAGATGCAAATCCAGCGTTTGGCGCTGACGAGCCTCCATCGCACAGTGTACTCAATCATCAAAGCACTGGAGAGCTTAGTCAAGATCAATCGCATCACCGAAGCTCCCATGCAGTAGACACATATTCAGCAAATCAATATCTAAATAATCAAAATTCAGGCAGTAGAAACGTCCCACTCTCTCAAATTGATTCTTCTCTAGCAGTATCTTCAAGTGTTTCAGCATTATCCCATCCTTCTACAGACCTCCTAACAAGTGAGTTACAGAGAGAACGATCAACGGGGATCGACGCGATTTGGCACAGATGCCAAAAACAGATGAAACAGTCGTTGGCAGATCAGGTTACGCCCGTCCGTTTAGCAGGACATCTGTCTGTCTTGCTCGTGGCAGCGGTTATTCTTGTAATCAGTCAGATAGAATTGCCGAACTGGGACATTTCATTGCGGGCATTTCCAATAGTTGCACCGGAAGGAATCGGTGGCGCGACGCGGACAACAAGCTCCCGTGTCTCCCAAATTCTAGCTGGGCAAAACGCCACAAATGCAATATCGGGGGCGTCTCTACAGCGAGCAATTGTCCCATTTACGATTATCCCTGAAGAACCGCAAGAAGGGATAGAATCCTATACTGTGCAGGCCGGAGATACTGTTCTGGGCATCGCAGAAAAATTTGGCCTCAAACCAGAATCGATTCAATGGGCGAATCCCAGTTTAGAACTGAATCCCGACTTGCTTCGTGTTGGGGATCGATTAGAGATTTTGCCTGTGGACGGGGCCCTACATCGTGTTAAAGTTGGCGAAACGTTGTCGACAATTGCAGCGCAGTATAAGGTTTCAGTGGATGATATTGTGGGATTTGCCGCGAATGACCTGATAGACGCTGGCGCGCCTCTCTATATTGGAACGAATCTGATTGTTCCAGATGGTGTAAAGCCGTATGTTCCACAACCTGTCTTTGCATATAGTGGATCAGTACCAACAGGTGCGACCAAAGGAACAGGATCGTTTGTTTGGGCGACCAGCGGCTCCATTACACAGCGTTTTTGGAGTGGACATAAAGCGATCGATATCGGTTCATGGACGGGTGCTCCGGTCAAAGCTGCAGACAGCGGTCATATAATCGAAGCGCGTTATGGCACATACAACAATGGATATGGCAACGCAGTTGTTATCGATCACGGAAACGGATTTGTCAGCTTGTATGCTCATTTAAACAGCATCTATGTCCGTGTTGGTGAAAATGTTGCACGCGGACAGCAGATTGGCACTGTTGGCAACACAGGAAATAGTACCGGTCCTCACCTTCACCTAGAAATTCGTTATCAGGGCGTGTCACGGAACCCCTTAAGTTACCTGCGATAAGGCAGGTAACAATGAAACATCAGAGAAAAACGACCCGAATTATATTGATCGGGTCGTTTTTTTATCACCAAATTGGTCGTGGTTGCGGTTTAAGGCTTTTCCAAAAAATAAAATCCCTAATTCAAAAGGAAAAGCCAAAGCCATTCCAGGGAGACACGGTCCATCTTATGGAGAATATTTTTTCTGGAATGGCCTAAGTGACACGATTTATATAGATTCTCATCGTGGCGTGGGAAACTTGCGTCCATTGACGATTCATCACTTACCGGACGGCCATATTCAAATTTTATCCTTGAATTCCACCTTTTGTTAGCTGGCTCGGATCCAATAATTGATCAAGTTCATCCGAGGTTAAATCTGTCTGTTCCAACGCAACTTCCTTCAAAGAACGTCCCTCGGCATATGCCTGTTTCGCAATCTTGGCACCTAATTCGTAGCCGATAACCGGATTGAGCGCCGTGACAAGGATGGGGTTACGTCCGACCAACTCCCCGATTCTTTCTGCGTTGACACTGAAATCGGCGATTGCTTTGTCCGCTAGCGTGCGGCTGGCGTTCGCCAACAAGCTGGCACTCTGCAAGAGATTGTGAGCGATCACGGGCAACATGACATTCAACTGGAAATTGCCAGATTGTCCACCGATCGTGATTGTCACATCGTTACCGATAACTTGCGCACAGACCATTGCGACAGCTTCGGGAATCACAGGGTTAATTTTACCGGGCATAATGCTACTGCCTGGCTGCAACGCGGGAAGGACAATTTCGCTAAATCCAGCAATTGGGCCACTATTCATCCAACGCAAATCATTTGCAATCTTCATGAGGCTGGTCGCAATAGTTTTAAACTGGCCGCTCATTTCGACAGCAGCATCTTGGGTACTCAGGCTTTCAAAGTAGTTCCTGCTCGTCACAAACGATAATCCCGTTGCTTTCGCTAATTTATCTGCTATTCGTGTGCCAAATTCAGAATGGGCGTTGATTCCAGTCCCCACAGCTGTGCCCCCTTGCGCAAGTTCGGCAAGGCGCGTAGCACTCGCTTCAATGCGCTGGATACCATGCGCAATTTGGCTGGCCCATCCTTCCAATTCTTGGCTCAGCCGCACAGGCATTGCATCCATCAGATGGGTCCGACCTGTCGTTACAATCTGCTCGACGCTTGATGCCTTGGCGAGAAGTGTCTGATGTAAATGATGCAATGCAGGCAGAAGCTCTTCTGCAACGGCCAATGATGCGCTCAGATGAATAGCCGTTGGAATAACATCATTGCTACTTTGGCCCATATTGATATGATCATTAGGATGAACATGACGCCCTAAATGCTGAGTTCCAATTTTCGCAATCACTTCATTCGCATTCATATTTGTACTCGTCCCCGAGCCAGTTTGGAAGATATCAATTGGGAACTGTTCGTCGTGAATCCCCTCTTCCACCTCTTTTGCTGCTTTCTGAATCGCCGCCGCCATATCAGCATCTATCAGACCCAAATCTTGATTGACAGCCGCAGCCGCGCCCTTAATCAGCCCCAATGCTCGGATAAATTGACGTGAAAAGCGGATCCCGCTGATAGGAAAGTTTTCGACTGCGCGTTGCGTCTGTGCTCCATAAAGCGCATTCGCCGGGACTTTCACTTCACCCATACTATCGCGTTCGATCCGGTATTCTTGTTCAGACATTTTATGCTTGCTCCTTTATTTGCGATTCGTGATACATAATTCCTTATTGTATACTGAAAAGAATCAGATACCGAAGATTTAGGCTTTTCCAAAAAATAAAATCTCCAATTCAAAAGGAAAAGCCAAAGCCATTCCAGGGTGATACGTTCCATCTTACAGGTAATTTTTTTCTGGAATGGCGTTAGTCACTTTGTGGGAATCACGAATCACGCAACATCCATTACGCAATGTCTCAAGAAACAAACAAGTCAAATAAACTATGGGGTGGACGTTTTACTGGCGAAACTGATCCGCTGATGGAGCAATTCAACGCATCGGTCGGCTTCGATCAACGCATGTGGCGAGCGGATATTCTGGGAAGTCAAGCTTATGCAACAGCTTTGGCTCGTGCCAGAATCATCACGCAGCAAGAGGCCGATCAGATCTGTGGCGGACTTGAAGAAGTCGCAACCGAGTGGGCAAGTGGCTCATTTGCGCTACAACCAGGGGACGAAGATATTCACACGGCGAATGAACGACGTTTGACCGAACTGATTGGCCCTGTAGCGGGAAAACTCCATACTGGGCGTAGCCGTAATGATCAGGTTGCCACCGATGTCCGACTTTGGCTTCGCGAACAGATCGCTATTTTGCGTCAACATTTGCGTCAGCTAATCCAAACAACAATCGACCGGTCGGAGCAAGAACTCGATCTAATTATGCCTGGCTACACACATTTGCAGCGAGCACAACCGGTTCGCTGGAGCCATTGGCTCTTGAGCCATGCCTGGAGCTGGCAGCGTGATGCACAACGGCTGGATGAACTATCTGGACGCGTGAATCTGTCGCCATTGGGGAGTGGTGCATTGGCGGGAAATCCGTTTGCGATTGATCGCATGTCACTCGCCCAAGATCTTGGTTTTGACAATGTAACAGCCAATAGCTTGGATGGTGTAAGCGACCGTGATTTCATCGTCGAATTTCTCTTCTGGGCCACATTGCTCATGATGCATCTGAGCCGCCTCGCAGAGGATCTAATCGTCTATAGCAGTGCTGAGTTTGGATTTGTGACGCTCGCCGACGCCTATAGTACGGGGAGCAGCTTGATGCCACAAAAGAAGAATCCAGATGCACTTGAGTTGTTGCGTGGTAAAGCGAGTCGTGTCCTTGGACAGTTGAACACGCTTTTGACGCTGCTCAAAGGACTTCCAAGTACCTATAACAAAGACTTACAAGAAGATAAAGAACCGCTCTTCGATGCGGTCGATACACTTAGTGGTTCTCTGCAAATTGCTTGTGGAGTCCTGACCACCATAGTCCCCAATCCTGCACACATGATGTTGGCCCTAACGCCCGAAATGCTCGCCACAGATCTTGCTGAGTATCTGGTACGCAAAGGTGTACCTTTTCGCGAAACGCATCATGTGGCAGGTGCAGCAGTCAGTATGGCTGAAATGCAAGGCATCCCTCTATCTGATCTAGAATTAGAGGATCTTCAGCGACTCCATCATGCATTTGAGGAAGATGTTGAGCAAGTGTGGGATTTTGAACGTAGCGTCGAACGGCGTGATACGATTGGAGGTACTAGTCGTCGGGCCGTGTTGGAGCAGATTGTACGTTTGCGAGAGTGGTTGAATGAATCTAGATAAGGTCGAATCGCTTAAAACTTGATTTGTAACACGTATACTGATACTATATACGCCATATTACACCTAATCTCCTCATGCTGTTTGACAAGGAAATCAAACTTTGTTACGATGTGGGACAATTAAAGTGATTGTTTGATGGTGTACTCTCTTTTTGGCCCAGAAGCTGTCACCCCTCTATTTAAAACATCTCGAATATTGCGTTCAAAAAATTCAGCAGATTGAACGGTGCCGTAGATGAGAAGACCCGAAGAGCACTTACTAACTAGCCACCATCATTATCTGTAATCATCCATTTTTTAACATCTAAGGAGTGTAACCGAATGGCAAAGCTGCTAGATGTGAAGAATTTGAAAACCCAATTCTTCACCCAGGACGGCGTTGTTCATGCCGTGAATGGTATCTCGTATTCCGTTGACGAAGGTGAAACTGTCGCCATTGTGGGGGAATCAGGGTCGGGCAAGAGCGTAGGTGTCATGTCGCTCATTCGTCTCATCCCACAGCCCCCAGGCAAAATTGTGGATGGCGAAGTCTGGTTCGATGGACAGGACATCTTGACATTGAGCGAAGATGAATTGCGGCGGATCCGTGGCAACCGAATCGCGATGATCTTCCAAGATCCAATGACTTCGCTGAATCCAGTGCTTACGATTGGACGTCAAATCACCGAGGCGTTGGAGTTGCATTTAGGGATGAACCGGCAAGAGGCCCGCTCACGTGCAATTGAACTATTGGAACTCGTGGGGATCCCAGGAGCGTCTGCACGTCTGGACGATTATCCGCACCAATTTTCTGGCGGCATGCGACAGCGTGTCATGATCGCGATGGGCCTGAGCTGTAATCCGCAATTATTGATTGCGGACGAGCCGACAACTGCTCTAGATGTGACCATTCAGGCACAGATTGTCGATCTTGTCGATCGGCTGAAAAAAGAGCTCGGCATGGCAATCATCTGGATTACGCATGATTTAGGGGTCGTGGCAGGGATGGCAGAACGGGTTATCGTGATGTACTCAGGCTTTATTGTCGAAGAATCACCTGTCGAAGAGATCTACGCACAACCGCGCCACCCCTATACACTTGGGCTTTTGCGCTCGATTCCGCGCTTAGATTTGGGTCGACAGAAACGTCTCGTGCCGATTGATGGCTTGCCACCTGATTTACTTGAGGCACCTTCGCATTGTCCATTTGCCCCGCGTTGTGCATTTGCCATCGAGAAATGTATAGAAGAGAATCCACCACTGGAATCAGTCGGACCAAATCGTAAAGCGGCCTGTTGGGTCGATATCTCAGATGTCCAAGTTTTAGAAGAAAGCGAAGAGGTGCCAGCATGAGTGCCGCAACAACAACCGGTGTCAGTAAGAACGGGCAGGGAAATGTGCTTCTGCAAGTGCAAGATCTAAAAATGCACTTTCCAATTACCAAGGGAATTGTTTTTCAACGGCAGGTTGGTGCGATTAAGGCCGTGGATGGTATCTCCTTCGATCTGTATGAAGGTGAAACGCTTGGATTGGTGGGTGAGTCCGGTTGTGGTAAATCGACCACAGGCCGTGCAATTTTGCAGCTACATAGGCCAACCGATGGCGATGTAGTCTTTGAGGGCAAAAATTTGGTGGAGACTAAGGGCGAAGAGCTGCGAAAAATGCGTCGCCGGATGCAGATGATCTTCCAAGATCCCTATGCTTCGCTGAACCCACGCATGACTGTTGGCAGCATCATTGGTGAACCGCTTGAAGTTCATGGCATTGGTTCTGGACGCAAAGATCGCCAAGAACGCGTGCAGGAATTGCTCAAGACAGTGGGGCTGAACCCCTACTTTGTCAATCGCTATCCACATGAGTTTTCTGGTGGGCAACGGCAGCGTATCGGTGTGGCGCGCGCTTTGGCCGTGAACCCATCGTTTATTGTTGCGGATGAGCCAATCTCTGCTCTCGATGTATCGATTCAGGCTCAGGTGATCAATCTGCTGGAAGATTTGCAAGATGAGTTGAACTTGACCTATCTCTTTATTGCGCACGATTTATCGGTTGTCCGCCATATTTCTGACCGCATCGCAGTTATGTACTTGGGCAAAATCGTTGAATTGGCCGACCGCGATGAACTCTACGCCGATCCCAAGCATCCATACACGCAGGCACTTCTTTCCGCAGTCCCGATTCCTGATCCCATCATTGAGAATGAGCGACAACGCATCATCCTCGAAGGTGATGTGCCCAGCCCAGCAAATCCACCCCAGGGATGCAATTTCTGCACCCGTTGTCCGCGCGTCATGGATATTTGCAAACAGGAAGAGCCTGCATTTAAGGATTATGGGGATGGTCATTATGCGGCCTGTTGGTTGTATGAATAAAGCATTGGAATGAGCATTAAATAAGTTGAACATGTCATTCTCGAGTGAAACGAAGGCTTGTCCTGAGTCTGCGAAGGAACTTGTTCAACTTATTTAATTCCGATCCCTTTGTCAGATCGAAATTTCACAAAAACTTCATGATCTCGTTATGGTTTCCATTGGCTCGTTACAAAGCACATGTATAATGCCTAGCCTTATGCACTGATCAACAAGCAGTCGTTTTGGGCCTGTATATAGTATATACATATTGTCTGCCCCCTATATATTGGACATCGCAATGAGAATCTAAGATGTTTTGCGTAGATATAGCCCCGCTTTTTTCGTTATTCTAGTTTTGACTTGAAAATTGACAGCCACATTCGTCCATGCTACGATGTGAGCCCCCTACATTGAGAATACTGATGGTCTTTTCACACTAGTTTAGATTTTGAATACCATCTGTGTGACCCTCTTGTGTTGAACAAGAATTGGCTACCTCTGATACTAGTTGATTCTGTGTACTTTGTTTCTATAAGCTAAGGAGAAAAAAATGCACAACAAACGGTTTGCGCTGTTTGCTATTCTGATTGTCGCAGCGATGGTTTTGGCTGCATGTCCGGCACCAGATCCTTCATCTGGGGCGGCAGAGGGTGGCGAAGCGATGATGGCTTCGGGTCCCGTAACATTAGACTTCAATTTGGCTACAGAACCACCTTCTTTGGATCCATCTCTGGGCACAGATACAACATCGATATCGCTGATTAACGAGATGTTTTTGGGTTTGACTGAGCTAGATCCTGACACGCAAGAAGCTTTGCCTGAATTGGCAACCAGCTGGGAGGCGAGTGAGGATGGAACAGTCTGGACCTTCAACATGCGAGATGATGTTGTGTATGGTGTGCAGCGCACTTGTGATGCACGTACTGCATCCGATTACTCCTATGTGCTCTATGTGATCGGCGGTTGCGAAGCAGCGAATACGGCTGAAGAAGTGACCGACGAGTTGATGGCAGGCGTGGCTGTTGAGGCACTGGACGATTTTACTGTTCAATTCACCCTGAACTTTGGTGCGAGCTATTTTGGTCAGATTGCCAGCATGTGGGTCACGCGTCCCATGCCGCAAGCTGCGATTGAAGAGCATGGTGATCTTTGGACTGAGCCTGAAAATATTGTGACCAATGGCCCATTTATCATGACGGAATGGATTCATGGAGACTCGTTGCAGATGGTTCGCAATCCGCATTGGTATGGATGGGAAGAACTGAGCGATGTGATTGGCAATGTAGAAGTCATGAATTTTGTGATGATTGAGGAAGAGTCGACTGAGTTTGCCATGTTTGAGAACGACGAACTTGATTTTTCCGACCTTCCTCTGGAACAGATGGACCGGGCGCTGGCTGGTGAGTTTGGCGACCAATATATCAGTGTACCGAGAAATTGCACCTACTACTATGGCTTCATTACAACCAAAGAAGCCGTTAGTGATGTGCGTGTGCGCAAGGCCCTCTCAATGGCCGTTGACCGACAAACGTTGGCCGATGACATTTTGAAAGGCGGTCAGATACCAGCCAATACCTTTACCAATCCGCTCAACTTTGGTTCGCCTGCTGGTGATACGGACGTAGCCCCCTGGGCATTGAGTGAATCTCAGGGTGGTCTTGGCTACGCAGCCGCTATCGAGACAGCAGGTGGGTTGATGGAAGAGGCCGGATATCCTGGCGGTGAGGGGTTAAGCCTAACGATTGGACACAACACAAGCGAAAGCCATGCGAAAATTGCCCAGGCAATCCAGGCAATGTGGTCCGAAGTATTCCCAGGTCTTGAGGTGAATGTGGAAAACCAGGAGTGGGGTGTCTATCTGGACTCTCTCGAGAATGATGCACCAGATGAAGGAAAGCCCGATGTCTTCCGTCTTGGTTGGTGTCAAGACTATCCACACGCCAACAACTGGATTCACGAAGTATTCAATCCAGATGCTGGTGCGAATCGGATTAAAATTGGCGCAGATAGCCCACAAGTCGGTGACGCAGTAGTAGAATTTACGGAAACAACAATTGCTGCCCAAACAGCATCTGCCGAAGAGCAACTCGAGCTATATAAGCAAGCCGAGCAGCTTTTCATTGACGAGATTGTCGGCATTATCCCGATCTACTACTACACAACAGTTGGTGTCGCCAAACCATGGCTCACACGTCCATATTCTGACGACAAATATTTCTATCGATGGTCTATCGATGCAGAAGCTAAGGCTGCCGCCCAGTAGATTTTAGGCATGGATGTCGAGGCACTTTTCCAGCAGGAGAAGTGCCTCTTTTCTTAATTTGAACAAACACTGCTTATGATTACTTATGTTATTCGGCGTCTACTGTGGGCATTGCCCGTTCTCTTTTTGATTGTCCTCGTAACATTTTCTCTGTCCAGGGCACTTCCAGGCGGACCGTTTGACCGCATTGGGGATAAATCATTGCCTGAAAGCGTACGCAAAAATCTAGAACGCAAGTACAATTTAGATAAATCATATCCAGAGCAATTTATGCTCTATTTGCGTGATTTATCACAAGGTGACCTGGGGCCATCGTTTTCCTATCGCGGACGAAGCGTCAACCAAATTATCGCACAGACCTTTCCAATCTCGTTCCAACTTGGCATTTTGTCAATATTACTCGGATTACTAATTGGAATTCCAACTGGTATTGCATCTGCTCTGCGTCACAATACATGGATCGACTATTTCAGTTCCTTTATTGCTGTTTTGGGTCTGTCAATTCCCAATATTGTGTTGGCCCCGTTGTTGATCTTTGTTTTTGCTGTGTTGCTGGGATGGTTCCCAGCTGCACGTTGGGGGGTAAACTACAAAGAACTTTATTTAGGGTTCATTCCACCACTAAATAGCGATTTTTGGACACATGCTGTGTTGCCAGTTATCACATTGGGAACAGGCATCTCCGCAACCTTTGCCCGACTTGCGCGAGCCAGTTTATTACAAACCGTGCGGGAAGATTATATTCGCACCGCGCGGGCGAAGGGTCTGTCAAATAACTCGGTGATTGCTCGCCATGCACTAAAAAATTCGATGATTCCCGTCATTACCATATTGGGGCCCGTCTTTGCTGGCGTTGTGACCGGTACCTTTATTGTAGAACGAATTTTCGGAATCGCCGGAATGGGCGAATTTTTTGTGACAAGCATTACAAATCGCGACTACCCTGTCATTCTGGGAACAACTCTACTTTTTTCAGTGTTGCTCGTCCTAGCTAATTTATTTGTGGATATCATGTATGCTTGGCTGGATCCACGAATTCGTTATAACTAACAAACTACTTTCTCTCAAGGACACTTTAGGATGATGATTCAATACCTCATCGATGTCATTCTCGAGTGAAACGAAGAATTTGTCGATGAGGCATTTCACTCCAAATCCTTATGGCGGCCAGTACATTAGAATTGACAAATAACCAACGCAGCCGAAGCCCATTGCAAGACGCACTTGTACAGCTGTTGAAAAACAAAGCTGCTGTGATCAGCGGTCTGTTTATTATTGGATTGATCCTCATCGCAATTTTTGCAGATGTAGTTGCGCCACATCCATATGATGGAGCAAATTTCAAGTTCACGGATGAACCGCTCTTTGCCACCAGTGATGAAGGTGACTTCTATTTGATGGGAACCGACTATCTTGGAAGGGGAAACTTGAGCCGCACGATCTTTGGCACTCGAATTTCGCTATCTGTTGCTTTCGTTGCATCGATCATTAGTCTGATCGTTGGTATCATATATGGTCTTGTTTCAGGGTATGGTAGTGCGACTCGGGACAATATGATGATGCGGTTTGTCGACTTTCTCTATGGTTTTCCCTTGATCATCTTCATTATTCTGATTCAGGTCATTGCCAAAGCATATAGTAGCGTTGAAGATGTGAGTGGTTTCGCGGGAATGCTCGTCAACTTGAACAATCGGATGGGTGGAATCCTCTTTATTTTCGTTGCTCTTGGTCTTGTGAACTGGTTGGGGATGGCGCGCATTGTTCGTGGACAAACACTTTCCATTAAAAACAAAGAGTTTGTCGAAGCTGCACGTTCCATCGGTAACACGGATAGACGGATTGTCCAACAACATGTTCTTCCCAATATCTTGGGCCCCTGTATCGTTTTTGAAACCTTGGCAATCCCAGGCTATATATTGACCGAAGCATTCTTGTCGTTTATCGGATTGGGTGCAAATGCACCCACCCCGAGCTGGGGTATCATGATTTCCGAAACCGTTGGGGCGCTGCGCACCGCCCCTTGGGAAGTTTTTACACCTGCTATCGCTCTCACCCTGACTGTTCTTGCCTTCAACTTCCTTGGAGATGGTTTGCGCGATGCATTTGATCCGCGGTTGCGTGGACAATAACTACTCGTGTATTGTGTTGCCCTTTTGTCAATATTGCTTGTAAATATCACTATAAATACCTCGATAGTTGTGAAATGAAGGTTTTCCAATTTTGACAAAAGAGACAAAAGTCATCTCAATAGATTGCATCAAGAAAAAAGTGCAGAAAAGGAGCCATCAAGATGCAATTGCCGATAGTAAATGTAGCGCCACTGGTCAAGGAGCATAGCGAAACCTTTCGTTCAGTATTTGCCAATCGTAAACAGTTTCGCCACTTTGAAAACTATCTGACGGGTCTGATGGTCTTGGACAACAAAAGCATGGCAAATATTGCCCGTTGCATTCTAGATAGTGCAGATAAGACGAATGTATCACGGTATCTGAGTGAAGCTCCTTGGCGAGCCGAAAAACTCAATGATGAGCGTATAGTCAGAGACAGCACAATACCAACGTTCAGAGTCAGAATCGGTATTAGCGATTGATGATACACTATGTGAACATGTGGGAAGTCTGTTCGAGTATATCGACACCCACTACAATCATAGCAATGGTCAGCATCCACTGGCTCATAACTTAGTCACAAGTCACTATGTCAGTGGCGCTATCCGTTTTCCGGTCGATGCAAGTATCTACCGACGGTACGAAAAGTTTACCGACTGGGAAGCATTTGTGGAAAAACATTTCCCAGTGACCGAGATTCCCAAGAAAAAGAAAGAACGAACCGCTTTTCATAAACGAGTGGATAGCCACCTATTAACTGACCCCGCCTTTCGAGAGCGAGACGAAGCGTTTAAGACCAAGATAACCATTGCCAGTGAACTGGTTGAAAAAGCTGTTGAACGAACCCTTATCTTTGGTTGGGCTCTTCGATGGTTGGTATCTCGCTCCAGATTTTCTAGCTGTACTCGATCGTCTGAATAAAGATTGGATCAGCATCTTGAAGTGCAATCGCAATCTGGAGACAAATAGTTTTCGTTTGCGGGATGAAGATGGTCAGCCGATAACTTTCGAGGGGCCACATATTAAAGTCAAAGAGTTGGTCCCCTACATCCCCCAGAATGCCTACAAGCCTGTCACCATTGATGGTCGTACTTACTACACCTTTACCATGACTGTGCGTATCCCTTCTATCGGCAAGGTACGCATCGTGATTAGTTTTGATAATCCTGAATTGCAAGACAATTATGCCGTTTTAGTGACCAATCGCACCGACTGTAATGCCAAACGCATTCTCTCGATTTACCTGCTTCGTTGGCCTATCGAGACGGTTTATCAGGATCAGTAGATCCAAATTTGGCGTTTTTGGCTATTTTCAGTCGAGATTGCAGGGATTTTGGAGTCATTTATTCAGATTTCGGTTACAGAAAACAACCTATTTCATATCTGAAAATCGCCCAAATCTAACGCAAAAACTAGATATCGACCGGCAAATTTGTATTTATGTCAACTGTTTAGCCAGAATTCTCTCTCTAAACCTGAAATTTGGATCTACTGAGGATGGTAAACAACTGCTTGGTCTTGATGAATATTGCATGCGAACTGCCCACGCCTTTCAAAAACATTGGTCTCTGGTCTTCGTGGCTTATTCTCTCTTGCACCTTGATTGTTTGGGACCATCATTGGCTAAAACTCAATTCTCGCCCAGCAAATCCCTTGGTGAGGCTACCCGGCAGCAAACTCAGTCACTGATTCAAGATCTCATCTTGACGGCTCATGATGCCTTGAATGACGGACAGGAGATTGCGGAGGTCTTCGCTACCCTTTTCGCCAAACGGCAGGTCTGCTCTGCTTAATTTGACTTTGTCAAATCTGGCACCTGCTCAAAATACAACTATCGAGTAAATAAATCTACTTTTTAAGTGAATAATTAGACCGTTTTGATGAATCCGTCGTATAGACTTCATACGATATTAACAATCTTATGCTACACTAACCTCGTGTGACATGAACGTTTCCCCTCTAGCGCCGCATTCTGGTCCAGAACAATCTGTGTCCGCCAATTTACAAGACAAACGATTGAAACAATTCCAGTTCAAAAAGGAGCGAAAGCCAGCATGTATAAACGATCGATTACTTTCCTAACCGTTGCGCTCATTATGGCGATGGTGGTTTCTGCTTGTTTGGCTCAGCCAGAGCCAATGATAGTGGATAGTGCGAGCGACGATACTGGCAGTTCATCAGAATCAATGGATAATATGGTAGCCTTGTCGCGAGACGAAGCTGCGCCGGGTGGTGTTTGGACCGAAGCAAGCATTGCTGATGCTTCGATCTTGAACCCAATTTTATATTCAGATAGCGCCAGTTTTGATATCATCAGTCAAATTTTCCCGACATTGCTTGGTATTGATCCTGAAACAGGGGCCTTTGCACCAACTGAAATGGCAGCGAGTTGGGAATCATCCGAAGATGGCCTAACTTGGACCTTTTATCTGCGGGATGACGTTACATGGAGTGATGGTGAGCCAGTGGATGCCGACGATTTCAAATTCACCTATGATGCCGTGTCCCATGAAAGTGTTGAGACACCGCGGAAATCCAATGTTGAGTCAATCGAAAACATCAACATTATTGATGAGCATACCATTGAGGTGACGTTCAGTGAAGTACGCTGTACGGCATTGAATGATGTGAATTTGGGTTGGCTACCGAGCCATCTATACGCCGACGATTTCAGCGACATCATGGATAGTCCACTCAACGAGGACCCCACAACCACCGGAGATCGTTTTGGTTTTCAGAGTTGGGCACGTGACGACAATGTCGTGATGGTACGCAATGAAGGGTTCTTCAAAGGTGCACCCTTGATGGATGGCTATATCTATAAGATTGTTCCCGACCAAGACGCACAATTGGCGCAACTTCAGACACAAGAAATTAGCGTTATGACTGTGCCCCCACGCTTGGTTGAAGCTGCAGAGCGTATTCCCCACGCAACGCGGTTCCGCAATTTGGGCAATGGCTACTCCTACATCGGTCTGAATCTAGCCAATCCCGAAAACCCACAACCGGGACGTGATGAAGATGGCAATTTGGTTGATCAAGATCCACATCCGATTCTGAGCGACAGAAATGTCCGGTTGGCAATTGCGCACAGTCTCAACTACGATGCAATTATCGACGAGGTTTTCTTGGGTGAAGGATATCAGATTGCGAGCAACGTGATGCCTGCGCTAGAATGGGCTCATAACGGCGATTTAGAACCGTATGCCTATGATCCAGAGCTTGCTGCCTCAATCCTGGCTGAGGCCGGATGGGCTGACTCAGACGGCGACGGTGTCTTGGATAAGGATGGTCAGACATTGAGCTAGGGCAATCGCGTACCTTAAAAAAATAAGCCAGAAAGGACTGTCAAGAGATAGTGGTGGTCCCAGCCAGCGGGAAGGCGCTTGTTTTTGATGCCAACGTTGAGAGAAGTCTCCTTCTTGAGCAGATTGAGAGCAATATGACGAAGGGCAGCGAAATTCTGAGCTGAGTGGCCTTTGCGCAAACGGGATTCATCCTCTCGGAAGGCAATATCGAGGGTCCAGTGTAGGCGATTTTCAACATGCCAATGAGTGCGAGAGGCATTGAGTAAAGAGCGAGCATCGGACTCGGAACTCGAGAGGTAATAGCGCCTGTCGGGATTGTCTTTTTTTGCTGAGAATCACCACAAATCAAGGTGCGTTGGGCTTGAACCATCATGACGGTAGAGAGTTCAGGCCATTGCTCAGAATTGCGCAGATTCTGGATGATGTCGGGGGCAGAAATGGTCCAGGCTTCTCGGGTTTCAAGCCGACCGTGTCCCTTATCGGTCGTTTTGGCATAATCGTGGTCAAAGGCAGTAAAGTCACTTTCCTCGAGATCCTCAAAGAGCAAGGCGACATCTGCATGTAAGTTTCCTTGATTGCCCTTGAGAGAGAGGAGATAATCAGCCTCATTGTCAATGATGAGCTGTGCAATTTCAGTCTGAGCACCCATAGCATCGATGGTCACGAGTGCCCCTTTGATCTCCAACAAGCGCAGTAACTCTGGAATAGCTGTGATTTCATTCGACTTTTCATCCACTTTCCACTGACCAAGGACTACTTTGTTCAGAGAAGCCCAAGCACTCACCATGTATATGGCTCCTTTGCCCACTGTTTTATCATGGGAACGTCTCAACTGCTTGCCGTCTATTGCCACCACTTCTCCATTCGTCACCTGGCAGACTGCGCTCATCCATTTGCTGAAACATTCGGCAAAGACCTCTCCATCTAGCAATCCAAATACGCGCCAGAATGTATCGTGCGATGGGATTCCATTTGGCAACTCCAGTATGCTTTCTAGCCACTCCTTTTTTGGCTTTGCCGAATTTTTCGCCCCCTTCCCAATCGTCTGCTCCGCATATGACTGCACAGATTGCTATCACGATTATATCGATTAGATTGTGGCGTCGATTTATCGGGCTTCTTGGCTCTTCTATGCTTCCAAAGTGCTTTTCTATGCTTGCTATTTCGGGCTTTTCCATTTTGGTTTCTCCTTTTTGGGTTCCAAAATAGATTATCCCTTCTTTTCTTTCTTGTACAAGTACGCGATTGCCCTAGACATTGAGCTTGTCTCTCTTGACAAATGCTGGCAATTCAACCCGTGAAGATCTGGGCGTTCTTGTGCAAGACCAACTCAACACCGTCGGCTTCGACATCAACTTTGAGGCAATTGATTTTGGTGCGCTTGTGCAAAAACTGCTTGGTCAAGAGTTCGATATGGTCATTATTGGCTGGAATCTCTCCTCACCGCCCGATCCAGATGATCAGGACTTCTGGTCCACCAAGTTCGATACACCAGGCAGTGGGTTTAACTTCGTCAGCTACAACAACGCCCGCATGGATGAGCTACTCGATCAAGCTTTGGCCATGCCTGGATGTTTACCCGAAGATCGTGCACCGCTTTATGCTGAGATTCAGCAGATGATCTATGAGGACATTCCCTATGTCTTCATCAGCGGAAATGTTGCCAATACTTTTTATGTAAATGAATGGGGTGGACTTGACCCGAAGACATGGGGATTCAATCATAATATGCAGGATTGGTACAATGTGTCGCTCCAGCCGTAAAAGGTAAACCGGCTAATTTAGGAGTCATAAAAGAATAACTCCGACATCAGTTTTTTCGAGAACTCAGGACAAGCCTCGCTGCACTTGAGAATGACATGTCAAGGTTATTCTTTTAAAGTCCTTACGCTCAACTGTGAGAGAAATACCGATGAATCGCGAGTGAGCTAATGAGAACAGAAACGTGAAGCGCCCTCAGTGTTTCACGTTTCTTATTTATACTGCACTCGTTCATAGATGAAAATAAATTCTCCTGCTCTATTCGATTAAAGTGGAGTCATTTTGAAAATGGCACATTCATCTAAGTGCTAATCCGAAAAGTTCTGTGACGGTGCATTCTCACTCGAGAAGCTAGCTAGACTCACAACCACTTTTCGGATAGGTTCTAAGTTCCTCGTATAAATATCGTCGTTTTGAGAATCTTTGGAGTCTATCATGACGAGATACATCCTTCGTCGCCTGCTGCAGGCTATTCCTACCCTACTCGGCGTTAGTATATTGAGCTTTATTCTGGCCTACTCTGCCCCAGGTGATCCCGTCACATTTCGTACTTTCGAAAATCCCGATATCACGCAAGAAGCCAAAGAAATACTTAGGAAACAATTGGGATTGGATCAACCGGTTTTTGTTCAATATATTAACTGGTTGACGGGGATTGGACTACGTGCGGGCAATGAGGTAGAATCGCTCTCAAACAATGATGTACAATGCAGCCATTGGGGCCTCGTCAACTTGACCGTTTGTGACAATGGCGGCGGCATCTTGCGCGGTGAATTGGGAACCAGTATTGACACAAAACAGCCCGTTTGGGAACGTCTCGTCGAACGGATGCCTGCAACATTGGAACTTGGCGTCGCTAGTTTACTCCTTGCGATGCTGATCGGTATCCCACTCGGCACCTTGAGTGCAGTGTACCAGGGATCAATTTTCGACAATATCACTCGTTTTTTTACTGTCGTGGGTCAAACAGTGCCAGACTTCTGGATGGGACTGATGCTCATTTTCTTTTTTGGGGTGGTGTGGCGTATCTTTCCAACAGGAGGTCGCAGCACAGTCACGCTAACGGGAGAAGTTGATCTGCTTGACCGATTGCACCATATGGTCCTGCCGTCGTTCGTCTTGGCGCTGGGCGGCATTGCGCTCTTTAGCCGCATTATGCGCACTGAATTATTGGAAGTGATCAATACGGACTATATGCGCACAGCCAAGGCCAAAGGGCTTTCTAAAGAAAAGGTTTGGATGCTTCACGCATTTCGCAATGCGCTTGTTCCCTTGATGACGATTCTAGGACCAGCTATTTTTGGTGTGCTTGGTGGCGCAGTAGTCGTTGAACGCATATTTGCTTGGCCAGGAATGGGTAGATTGATTTTAGATTCCGTGACACAACTAGATTATCCAATGGTGTTGGGTGGCACAATGGTCTTTGCAGTTTTTATCATTTTGGGCAACTTGCTCTCCGACATTCTCTACGGTGTGGTTGATCCGAGAATTCACTTATCCTGATATTGGCTGATCTGATGAGTACTATTACTTTACGAACGAGCAACGTAACAACTCTATCTCAAAACTTACAACTAGAACGGAAACCGGAGACCTTTTTGAATATGGCGCTTCGCGCGCTTCGCAAAGATCGTCTCACCCTTGCAGCAATTTTTATTGTTATCGTTCTTGGATTATGCACACTTTTCGCATCCCTGCTGACCAATCAATTAGTTGGTGTTGATCCGAATAAGACCAATACGGATTACACATTTGGACAACCATATATTGGGCCATACATTAAATGGCGTCTAGGGATAGATCCAGTCACTGCGCCAGTGATCCTAGGCAAAACCAACGGAGTTACACATTGGTTGGGAACAGATCGGTTGGGACGCGATCAGATGGCACGTTTATTATATGGCGGTCGTGTAAGCCTTGGCATTGCGTTTTCAGCCGCCATCATCTCTCTTGTTCTTGGCGTCCTTGTGGGGACAGTTGCAGGCTATTTTGGGGGAATCGGCGATGATCTGATTATGTGGGTAATCAATACGATTAGCGCCGTTCCGACGATTTACCTATTGATCATTGTATCGTCCATTTATAAACCGAGTCCTGAAACGCTTACGTTGTTTCTAGGATTTCTCGGATGGCTTGGAACAGCTCGCTTTATGCGTGGCAACGTTTTTAAAGTGAAAGAGCTTGATTATGTTACGGCGGCTCGTTCCATTGGCGCTTCCAATCTCTGCATCATGGTTCAACACATCATCCCCAATAGTATTGCAGTCATTATCGTGATCACGGCGATTGGGATTGGCGGATTGATTTTAGCCGAATCGGTTCTCAGCTTTTTAGGTTTAGGCGTTCAAGCTCCGACAGCAACCTGGGGCAATATGCTCAGTCGAACCCGCAGCTTTTTCTTTCTTATCGATCCAGAGACAGGAGCATTTACTGCATTGCATCTCATGTTGCCGCCAGGGATCTTGATCTCTTTAGCTGTTCTTTGTTTTTATTTAATAGGTGATGGATTGCGGGATGCACTTGACCCTACTTTAAAGAACAAAAGATAGTATGATTTTAGATATCATCTGTACGAAGCTCTGTATGAAAACTTGATTTTGCTTTATCAGGTAGACTATCTGGAAAAACCGGTTCAACTGGATTCGATGAGGTTGACAAGCACAAAAATGGCTAGCGCCGGTTGAGTAGCCGAAGGCATATCGAAACCAAAGCGGGTCTACCACATGAGATCCTGTTGAGCCGAAAAACCAAGTTTTCATCATAGCCGCGGATAGATCATCAGTCGAGATCAGCAAGTACAACTGCTCCCCTTCGTCATACTCGACTGTCATTTATCTTTTTAGACTATAATGTAGCTGTGTTGAAAGAAATCGTTTTCCTTCGCTGTACTAGAGTATCCAAACGATCGCTTTCAAATAGAGTTCAGTTTAGATATCTACGAAAACTGGTTATTTGAAAAATTGCATGGTTTTGAATTGGCTTGTTGGTTAGATATACTGAGCATTGACATAAATTTGAAATAAATTTGACCGTTTTCAGTCGAGTAGAACAGCCGAATTTATTTTAAATTTATGAGCTAGTGCGGTATAGTTGATGAACCAACCAGCACGCCAACCAACGATCCAATTATTGCCCCAAAAGCGCAAAGAGCCCGAAAATTTTCCTCATTTTTGGTTGAGGAGTGGGATTTGTTGATATAAAATGAGGAGAACATCAAGCGAAACGCTTACGTTCTTCTCATTTTGAATTTAAGCATGGTTCAACTTTGTATGTAAAAATTGAACTATCAGTAGACACAAAAGGAGACGATAGATGAATCGACAGAAAAAGTTTCGCAGATCTGCCCTGCTCGGCTGGATTCTCGTGCTGGCGCTCATCTTAGCCGCATGCGGTCCAGGTGCAGACCCAGCCCCACCTCAGGAGGAACCTGCTGCCGAAACAGAGGCGCAAGAAGAAGCCAAAGAAGAGACTGCTGAAGAAGCACCCGCCGACGACTCGAGTAGTATGGCAAGTGCGAGTGGCATCGTGAACGAAATTGTGATTGTTGAAGAGCCCTCTGCTGATGCTGCGGTTACCCGCTTAGACACCGCCGATATTGATATCTACGCAACTGCCACATCAGACCCCGAGGTCTTTGCCTCTATCGAGGAAGCAGGTCTGAACTATGCCCAATCCTTTGGAAACTACTCCGAACTGACGTTCAACCCTGCTGGTCCTGTCTTCGAAGGCACGGGAAAACTCAATCCATTTGCTGTCCCGCGCGTGCGTGAAGCCATGAACTGGCTAGTCGATCGCGATTTCATCGCCCAGGAATTGTATGGTGGCCTGGCGCAGCCTCGCTACACAGCCATCACACCTGCCTTCCCGGATTATGCGCGATTGGTCGATGTGGCCCGGCAGTTGGAGTTGACCTACGCCCACAATCCTGACAAGGCCAACGAAGTGATTACAGAAGAGATGGAAGCACTGGGCGCAGAGATGGTCGATGGCAAATGGCAGTATGAAGGCGAACCAGTTGAAATAATCGTCTTGATTCGTACTGAAGACGTGCGCAACGATGTCGGTGACTATGTCTCCAATCTATTGGAAGACATTGGCTTCACCGTGACGCGCGACTATAAGGCCGCTGCCGATGCCTCGCCTATCTGGATTCGTGGCAATCCTGGTGACGGTCAGTTCCACATTTACACTGGTGGCTGGATCACAACCGCTGTCAGCCGCGATCAGGCAGGCAACTTTGATTTCTTCTACACACCTCGCGGTCTTTCCTTCCCGCTCTGGCAAGCATACGCACCTTCAGAAGAGTTTGACACAACTGCCGATCGGTTGGCCCGACGAGATTTCACCTCTTTAGATGAGCGCAAAGAGCTGTTTGCCGAGGCACTTACCCTTTCTCTAAAAGATTCAACCCGTGTTTGGATCGTCAGTCAGTTGGGTGCAACGGCTTTTGGATCGGAGATTTCGGTCGCAGCAGATCTAGCTGGTGGCGTCAGCGGAACCATGCTTTGGGCACATACCTTACGGAAAGGGGATGAATCGGGTGGTTCAGCAACCATCGCAATGCCCAGCATTCTCACGGAGCCTTGGAACCCAGTGGCAGGCAGTAACTGGATCTTTGACTCTATGCTTCAGCGTGGCATGACTGGTTCTGGGACAATGCCCGATCCGTTCACTGGTTTGAGCTGGCCGCAACGCATTGAGCGGGCTGAAGTGACGATTCAAGAGGGGCTCCCCGTCGGCAAGACGCTGGATTGGGTCGATCTAGAGTTCGTTCCAGAGATCACTGTACCTGAAGATGCTTGGATCGATTGGGATCCGGTTGAACAAAGATGGATTACTGTCGGTGAAATGCACCCCGACGGGTTGACTGCGCTACGTAAAAGCGTTGTCTACTATCCCAGCGATTTGTGGGATGTCCAATGGCACGACGGCAGCACAATCAGCATGGCGGATCTCATGCTCGGTCAGATTATTGGCTTCGACCGAGCCAAGGAAGAGAGCGCCATCTTTGATGAGTCTGCAGTTCCATCCTTTGAGCAATTCCAAGAATCTTTCCGCGGTTGGCGCATCGTCTCTGAGGATCCATTGGTTGTGGAAAACTACACAGACGTCTTTGGGTTGGATGCCGAAGCAAACGTGACGACCTTCTTCCCCGGTACGTCATGGACGATACTCAGCGTTGGCATTATGGCGGATGCAGCTGGCGAGCTAGCTTTCTCCTCGGACAAGGCTGAAGCACTGGAAATCGAGTGGGCAAACTATATCGCTGGGCCAAGCTTGGAAATTTTAGAAGCCAAGATGAACGAAGCTGCTGCGGAAGGCTCGATCCCATACGCAGACGCCATGAGTGATTATGTGACTGATGAAGAGATTGCTGAACGGTGGGCAAACCTACAAGCATGGTATGATGAGAATGAACATTTCTGGGTTGATCAGGGGCAATATTACCTTGAAGAAGCTTTCCCAGTTGAGGGAACAGTGGTGATGCAGCGCTTCGAAGACTATCCAGATGATGCGGATAAATGGACCCGCTTCTCGACACCGCAGATTGCAGACGTCGTGGTTGATGGCGATAGCCGAATCACTGTGGGCGAAGAAGCAACCTTTGATGTGAATGTCACCTTTAACGATGCACCATACGCCGTGAATGATATCGACACCGTCAAATATCTGGTCTTTGATGCCTTGGGCGAATTGGTTATCTCTGCCGAAGCCGAAGCGATTGAAGATGGTCTCTTCCAGGTAGTTCTGACTTCCGAGCAAACTGCTGAACTGGAAACCGGTGCCAATCGGCTCGAAATCGCAGTCGTTCCGATGTTGGTCAGTGTGCCAACTTTTGCGTCGGTTGAATTTGTGACGGTACCGTAGTACACTGTAATCGAAATTATGACGGTTTAACGTGGTTTAATGTAGGTCCCGTCTCTGGCGGGACAAGCGGCAAGAAAACGATGGAGTCCAAGTGAAGATTCAGGGTTCTTGGTGCTCGCACTTCTCTGAAGTGACCTACGATTTGACTATCTTTAATCTAACATTATTGGCTCTTCAGGATTTCAGGCGGTTAAGTGCCATGAACTTCCCGGAAGAGGTCAAGAACAGCCTCGTTGACGATCGCATGCCTGACCTCTTCCGGGAAGTTACGCCCCCCGTATTCCGGAAGAACCACATAATTTCGGTGATACTGTCGTAGTTTAAGAGAGCATGAACTGAGGATTGATTCGGGAGAGGGGATGTTATTCTAATCCCCTCTCCTCAATCGCCAGCCCCTAATCTCCAAAAAAGAGGGACTTATGGCTCAAGCTGCTATGCCACTGCAACCGCAGGGCACCACAGAGAACATTAGAAAATCGGCCCCGTCCGGTTTGACCCGTTTTTTACGCTTTGCAGCCGTACAGATCGTGACCCAGGCGATCACAGTAGTGGCGGCTATCTATATCAGTATCTTGATCGCCAATATGGGCGGACAGGTGGATGAAATTCGCAAAGGTATGATCCGGGACAACATCGCTATGTTCATCGGCTTCGATGAACAAGTACAGCAGATGGATAGCGAGGAAAAACGGATCTACATTGATAAGCTTGTTGCCATTCAGGAAAAAGCGGCTGGTCTTGATCAACCTTTTGCGATCCGTAGCGTGCGCTATCTGACGGACGCGCTCACACTCAATTTGGGTCAAGCTGAAAATATGCACAGCGACAGCGGTTCAAAGTTGGTGCGCAACATCATTTTAGAACGACTTCCAGCAACGCTCATTCTCTTTGCCACATCGCAGTTGTTGATGTTCTTCATCACCCTGTTTACAGCACTTTATCTATCTCGACATTATGGCTCCTTTTTGGACAAGCTGGTATTGGCCTTTGCACCCACGTCGGCTGCACCATCATGGTTTTATGCACTTTTCTTAATCCTTGTCTTTGCCGGTTCATTTGGCATTTTACCCTTTGGCGGCATGGTCTCTGCACCACCTCCCGATAATATTATCAACTACGCATTGAGCGTGATGAAACACATGATTCTACCTGTTTCAGCAATTGCCATCGGTGGTCTTTTTGCGGGAATCTACGGCTCTCGGACATTTTTCCTTATCTATTCCAAGGAAGATTATGTAGAGATGGCTCATGCCAAAGGATTGCACCCACGGACCATCGAACGACGGTACATTTTGCGCCCGACTTTGCCGATCATCGTCACCGGTTTTGCTTTGGGCGTCATCACAATCTGGACGGGTTCGATCACGTTGGAGACAATCTTCAACTGGCCGGGGTTGGGCCGTCTCCTCTTCCAGGCCGCAAATTTATTTGATACACCCGTGATTATTGGGTCGGTCGTCATTTATGCCTACCTGCTTGCTATGACCGTCTTCCTGCTCGATATCACCTATGCACTGCTTGACCCACGGTTAAAAGTAGGCGAAGGAGGTGCACAATAATGCAAATCCTCAGTATTGTTCGCAAGTATCCATCTGCTGGTATTGGGATGATTATCATTTCCCTGCTTGTGGGACTGGCTATCTATGCCCCAATTGCTTTGCCCTATAGCGAAGCGATCCGACTGTGGCGAGGTGGCGAAACTGTCTGGAAAGAATCACCCAAGAATGCCCGACCAGCTTGGTATAACTATTTTGGGCTCAACCTGCCCGAAACCATTGTTCTGAGCAGTAAAACCAATGAAAGCCTAAAAGAACGCACGGTTCTCACAGAGTCCCTGACCGACGTCATCTTTACTTTTGAATTCGACTATACCTATGACGATTTCCCTCAGGAACTGCTGGTCTTCTTTGATGCCGAATTTGACGAAAAACGCCCTCTCGTCGAGATGACTTGGATCACGCCCGATGGACGGGAGATTGAGTTTGATGATTTGACGGTACAGGGTCGTGAAACCTATTACGTTGCCCAAGATGAAAAGATCGCCCGGAACTTCGAGGGGCAAGACGCGATCCATGTGCTCTTCGCCGATCCAAATGCGGAAACACCAACCCCGCTGAAGGGACGCTATGAATTGCAGGCAGCGGGTCTCGTCTTTGAAGACGATGCCGATATCGACGCTGAGATGATCGCATATGGTCAAGTTTATGGTCTTGCTGGCACCGATCACAAGCGGCGGGACTTAACAGTGGCGTTGCTCTGGGGCGCACCGATTGCGTTGGCGCTTGGTTTGATCGTATCCATTATTTCTGGCGGCGCTTCACTCATCATTGCCGCAGTTGGCGTTTGGTATGGTGGTTGGGTCGATGCCCTCATCCAGCGCATCACCGAGGTCAATATGATTTTGCCGGGGCTATCGATCCTGATTATGATCGCCACCTTTTACTCCAGAAGTATCTTTGTGATGTTTGGAGCACTGACCGTGTTGGGAATCTTTAGTGCTGGCATCAAATCGTCTCGTGCGCTCTTTTTGCAAATCAAAGAGTCGCCCTTTATCGAGGCTGCCCAAACCTATGGTGCAGGCAGTATGCGCATCATTCTACGCTACATGATTCCTCGCATCATCCCGACTCTCATTCCAGGGTTGGTGGGGGCGATTCCGGGAATTGTCTTTACCGAAGCAACCTTGTCGATTTTGGGTTTGGGTGATCCTCAATTGCCAACTTGGGGCAAAATCTTGAGCGACGCGCGGTTCAATGGAGCACTTTTCCAAGGTCAATATTACTGGGTACTGGAGCCATCGATTCTGTTGATGTTGACGGGCCTTGGCTTTGCGATGGTTGGTTTTGCGCTGGATCGGGTCTTCAATCCCAGACTTCGGGACATATAAAGTAACAAGTAAGGGTTCTTCGGGATTTCATGTGGTTGACAAAGGCAAGGAAGACAAGCGCCGGTTGAGTAGCTGAAGGCGTATTGAAACCAAAGCGGGTCAACCACATGAGATCCTGTTGCGCCCAAGTAAGAAAACGCTCGAACAAGAAGTCAGAAAGTCATGTCAGTTGAAAAGCTTTTAAGAATCGAAGATTTACACCTCCACTATCGTACGAGACAGGGAATTGTCAAGGCGGTTGATGGCATTAACTTTGAGATGGACCGGAATGAAGCAGTGGTGATTTTGGGGGAGTCGGGCTGTGGCAAGACGTCGCTGACCAGAGCGCTTCTACGGCTGTTACCCAACAACGTGGACCGATACAGCGGCAAAGTCTACCTCGACGGCCTCGACATCATGGAGTTGAGCGAGGATAACTTTCGCCGGGACATTCGCTGGTCAAAGATCTCAATGGTGCCACAAGCGGCCATGAATTCCCTCAATCCTGTCCTGAAAGTAGGCGATCAGGTCACCGAACCTTTAACGACGCACACGAATATCCCGAAAGAAGACGCGCTGGACATCGCCGCCCAGATCTTTCAGAACGTAGGTGTCCCGGTCGATTTTTTGAACCGCTATGCCTTTGAGTTGAGTGGCGGCATGCGACAACGCACGGCAATCGCGATGGCACTGATCACGAATCCAGATCTGATCATCTTAGATGAGCCAACCTCTGCCCTGGATGTTTTGACTCAGGCCAACATCATGAACGTGCTCAAACAGATCAAATGGGAATCGAAGACCAGCTTTATTCTGATCACCCATGATATTGCAACGTCCAGCGAATTGGCCGATCGGGTTGCCGTTATGTATGCTGGACAGATGGTGGAAGTGAGCGACGCAGAGCACTTTTTCGCCGAACCACGGCATCCCTACTCCATGAAGTTACTGGCGAGCGTCCCCAAGCTCAGGCAGGTCGAAGAGCCGGATTTTATCACGGGGCAACCGCCCAGTCTGCTGGCGTTACCGGATGGATGTCGTTTTGCCGACCGTTGTCCCTATCGCTTCGACCCATGTGGAGAGGTGCCGCCCGTCATTCGAGATGAAGAACGTTGGTCGCAGTGCTGGCTCTATGACCAACAATATCTTCAATTTGCAGATATCCCGCGACTGGCGAAGGAGGTGGCGGTTTGATCGCTGAGCAAGTTCCATCAATTTTGGCAGAGCGCCTTCCATCACCAGATGCACCGTTGCTGTCGTTGCAGGATGTCCATACCTGGTTTGAGTTGCGAAAATTTGGCTTTGGTCGAGCGGGCTTTGTGCGTGCGGTAGACGGCGTTACATTTGACTTACAGCGTGGCGAAGCAGTCGCAGTGGTCGGAGAGAGTGGCTGTGGCAAATCGAGCCTCATGAAGACAATTCTTGGACTTCATAAGCCGAGAGAAGGAGACATTATCTTCGACGGTCACCGGCTGAGCGAGCTCGATCGAGAAGGTCTGCGCTGGTATCGCTCCCAGGTTGGCTATGTGCAGCAAGATCCATTTGGCGCCTTGGCACCGTTTATGCGGATCGAACGCATTTTGGAAGAGCCGTTGATCATTCAAAAAGTGAGCGACAAAAACGAGCGCGCGCGGCGCATTCGGGAGGTGATGGAAGAGGTTAGGCTGACGCCGGTGGAGGATTTTTTGGGTAAGTTTCCCCATATGCTCAGCGGCGGCCAACAGCAGCGGGTGGTGATTGCCCGGGCAATGATTTTACGCCCCAAGCTGATCGTAGCCGACGAACCGGTCTCCATGCTGGATGCTTCGGTCCGGGTGGAGGTGCTACGGTTGATGCAGACGCTGCAAAAAGAGCACAACTTGGGCGTCATCTACATTACCCACGACCTTTCTACAGTTCGCTACTTCTCCGAACGGATCTTTGTGATGTATGCAGGCAAGCTGGTTGAAAAAGCCCACGTCGACGATCTGCTCCGCAATTCGTTTCATCCGTACACGGACGCGCTTCTGGCTGCGATTCCTGATCCCGATGCCAGAAACGCGATCGAATTGCGGGAAGTGCCACCAGGAGAACCGCCAAACCTGATCAATCCACCACCGGGCTGTCGCTTTCACCCGCGTTGTGCGAAAGCCATCGAAGGTCTGTGCGAAGTAGAGATTCCGCCAGACTTTGAACCGGAAGAAAATCATTATGCAGCCTGTTGGCTTTATCGGTAGTTGAATTCTCTCATAGCCGAAACGGTGCCTAACACCTACAACTTTATCATGCAACCTCTATCTCCACTTTCTCTCATCACAATCGGCGGACTTCTCGTATTCTTTAGCGTCTGTGCTGCCTTCAGCATGGTCTTACGAATCGTTGAAGCGTCATTTTTATTGAGCTTTCTTTCTTATGGGGCATCAATCGTGGGAATGTTTCTGGGCTTGATCGGGATGGTCCAATATCGTCAACAAGATAGGGGATAAAGCATGGAACTTACCCAACCAATCGATCCAGACGAACTAGGCCAACTTGCGGAACAGTGGGGTGAATCAAGACGAGAAGATTATGTCTTGCAGGCAGACGAACCCTTTCTCACCAGTTATGACAAAGAAGAGACCACCAGGCGGCGACGGGGCGAGATCTGTTACGTTATGCATCAGGGCGATCCGGCAGAGGGAATTCTGCTCCACACCAAAGCATACTACCCCGATCACGCCTATCGACTGCCCACCGGTGGGATTAATAGTGGGGACGGTGTGCTTGACACCCTCACACGCGAAATTCACGAAGAAACCGGCCTGCGCGTGGGAGAAGATCCGGGATTCGTCCAGATAGAGCGCTATCTTGGTGTAGCGGGCTATCAAATTTACCACCAAAGGGAAAAAGAAGCGTATGAATTTGCCACCTACCACTTTTTGGTGCGCAAACCGGAAGAATCTGCCATCGCCCCCCAAGATCTCACAGAACAAGTAACTGGATGGCGCTGGACACCCCTGGCTCAATTTCCAGCTATCGCCAAAGCGCTGGAAGGTGTCGGACTCAGTGAACCCAAATGGCCCGATTGGGGTCGATTTCGCGCCATTAGTCATCGGTTTGTTTATAATGTCCTAATTGGGACTCTTTGAGGTTTTGTGGGATAAACCTTGGATGGTTTGTTGGTTTGCTCGTTTGTTCACCAACCATCTAACCAACAAACCAACTGACAACCACATAATTCCTCAGACAACCCGAATTGGTTACTGATATTGCACAAGCACAATATCCCCTGAGACAGTGTATTCAAGAGTGGGCGTTTGGCTTGCTCCGTGCTGACTCGCCCACAGCTTGACACCATCGACAACGTGTCGATTCGCATCTTGTACCGTGACAAACCCTTTGTCGTCCCGATCCGCATGACCGTCGAGCGCTTCCAAGAGATAGTGCGTGAAGACGCTGCATGACCGGTCCGGCCATTCATAGCTCAACTGTCCCTGTTGACAAGAGGCCAGAATTGCCATCCCTTCCGCTTCCCCAAAAACCCGCCGCATAAATGCTTCGGACATTGGCTGTGGCCCCTTGCCAGGAATCTTGGCCCCGGAATGGCAAGCGTCAAGCATGAGCACTTTGGCCCTGGCCGATGCAATCTCCATTATTTCCAGTATCCGTCGAACGGGTACACCAGTATCCTGCAGCACGCTGCGGCGGCTGTTGCGAGAAACCAAATATGATTCGTCAGAAGACTCATCTCCATGACCGCTGTAATAAAAAAGCAATAGATCATCAGGGTCTGTGGCATCGGCAACCGATTGCAAGGCGGCCAGAATGTTCTCGCGGGTGGGCAATAAATCTGTCGCATCACTCAGTTGCTGAATGCGCTCGCTCTGAAAGCCGTTCTGCATCAGTCGCTCACGGATAGAATTGACGTCGTCGACGCAGACCTGCAGAGAACCATAATGCAGACGGTCCTCGTAGAAATTTGCCCCAACCAGAACGGCCCAACGATTACCCGTCCCATAGACAGCCGCTTGACTTGACTGCTCCTCACCTTGGCCGCTCCCCTTCGCGGGCGGACTTAAGTCCAGTAGCCAATTGACCAATTCGGTCTCTGGCTCGTCCATATCGAAGAAGCTCAATACATCTATTTGACGTCTTTCCAGATCCTGAAATTGAGAAGCAGATAGTTCGGTCAATTGCAACGCATAGTCCATCGGAGCCAGATCGCCGAACTGACTGCGGATGGGCGCCAAAATCTGTTCAAACGATGGATCCAATGGATCCCACCCAAGATAGAGAAACGTGGAGCGACCTGCTTCCGTTGTCAGCAGATTGGTGATCTGGGGTCGCTTCTGAGCGTACGTTGCAAAATGCTGTTGCGTGTTCACAATCGAGCGAGGTTGGCTGAGGTCGCCGCATAGTTTGACAATATTGACCGTGTCCGGTTCATGCCGGATGAATGGAATATCGTCGTCTTGAACGACAAGGTTCACCCGTTTTCCGGCCGCGGCGAAAGCACTCTCCAACAGACCATCCAGATTTGTGGTAAAGACCAAAGAGACCGGCAACCTTGTCAGCGCCACGTGCATCTGGGTGGGGGAATAAGTCGACACATCCAGCCGTTGCTTTAGAAAAGTGACAAACTGATTGAGTCCCGAACGATTGACATACGCCTGCGTAACATCAAGAACCCCTTGGGATGTGGCCCATTCACGCGGCGGAATGGACAGGTCAATCTTCTGCGCCAACTCAGAAGCCATCTCATACCGACCGGGCAGACCCGCCCGGGCAGAGAGCTCGCTCCCCACAAAGGGCCTGAGCAAGCCTGCACGCAATTGACTTTGAGCCTCCACAAGCTGTTGCCGATGGTTGGTCATCTGTTTCTTCCCCCTACAGATTTATGCAGATTTTCTCAGATTTATCGCAAAATCGGAGTCAAAATCTGAGGAATCTGTGTACAATTATTAGACGTGATAGGAATTGGAATCAGAACACGGATTTTTAGGATGTTTGCGAAGCAGGCGTTTACGCCACGTGGATCGTCTCAGAATAAATCCATAAAATCTGTGTTCATCCGTGTCCCACATTCTTGATCCTTATCATCTCTATTTTCTCTCCAACAAGCTACTGGAGATCAGAGATTCGTTACGCCAGTCACCAACCTCTAATCTCCAATCTCAAAACTCCCGTTCCCATATGGTTTCAACCTGTTCTCCACTTTCTCGCGTAGACTCTCAATGAATTTTACTTGGATCATTTGGAAACAGGCGAGATTGTCTGCGCACTGCGTATTCAGCCGCCCACACGAAATCCGCACCAAAAAATTTAGAAGAGCGGAAACGATGGAGTATCGAGGAGGTTGTCCTGTGCTGAGAGTCCCCTCCGATCATGGGCTGAGCATAAGGAATCATATCCAGCATCTCCAGCGTGCGATGAGCTCCCACGCGCGCCACCGGATCGTCCCCTTGCGCTAACTCACTCAAATGCGTTCGAAAACTTTCCACGCGCATGGGATTTTGCAGAGCGCACAGGAAAATAGCACGTGCCGCAACATGCCGTTCTGGTACAGCAAGAGGATCCGTCAGCATCTCGAGAAGACGGTCTGGAGAACGACTGACCCGAGCATCTTCGGCATAAACAAACGCCAGTGCACTTGAGGCACTGGCCCGAATCACGGGGTCTTCCGACAACAAGAGCCCATGCAGGGCTCGCACCGCCGACTCTGATATCGTTGGCTCAACCATTGCGATGTTGTGGATCAGGTTCACTGCGCGAATCCGTGTGTTCCGGTTGCCCAGTCGCGGTTGATCTTGCAAAAACGAAAAAGACGGCAGCGATAAGGGGGAGTCAAAAAAGGAAGGAATCGGCAAGGGCGAGATGAAAAGATCCGTACTGCCACTACTGCTGACCGAACCCACCAAATCGCTATCTTCTTTCTATTAGCGTAATCAGACCGTCCGCCACGTCATCCAATTGTATGGATGCATGGAAGAACCCCAACTGCTCCAGTAAAATGGTCGCCACAACGAGATCGGACGTCTCTGCTGAATCAAACGCACCCCGAATCTCTACCGCGACTTCTTGTGCCACCTCATTCTTCCAGATTGAGGAATTAAGCGCATCCATAATGCCATCACGCGTCTGAGTGTCTTGTTCGCTCTTCAATTCAGCGACCAAGGTGGGTATTATCGCAGGATGGAGCACCGTCAACGTCCTCAATCCATGTCGCGCGGTCTGCCAAACATCGCCATGATCATCTCGCAATCGCTCCAACAGCAGCTGAATCCGCTTGGCTGTCAACTCTTGCGGTCGAGAAGCTTGAAGCAGAGCCACATAAGCCTCCGTAGCCAGTTTCCTGACGGCGCTATTCTCATCGCTCAAATATGTACTCACTGTATCCAAGATAAAAGAGGGCGTGGTCTGTCCCGAAACCCCAACTATAATTAGCATCTCGAACGCCTCACGGAGCATCGTGGAGCTGGGTTCATGCTCCAAAACCATCTGAATTGAACGCAATGCCTGGTCCAGAAATAGAGGACCCGTTTGCGCTAACTCATAGGCAAGCTCAAAATGTCCTTCTTGCACGAATGCGGCAATCACGTCATCGGTTGTTAGATCCGGCCGAGCCTGCATGATAGTCACCAGCCCAGTCGATGATGCTGACCGAACAGTTTCAATGTCATCATCGAGCCCAGCAATCAATGCTTGCACGATCTGCAAATCGGCAAATTGCGGGTGGGCAGCAACAATTGAGACAAGTGCATGGGCAATCTTTTCATGAACGATGGGATTTTCGTCACCGACTGTGGCTAGAAGTTTCTGCCGCACATCCGAGTCGGGCAAAACGGAGTGTTCAAGGAGCAGTTCTGCCAGATCATCTACAGCCCGGGACCGGATCTGCCATCTTTCATGCTCTAGACGTGACAGAAAGCCAGTCGCCACCTTTTTTGTCAGACTTGGGCGCTCCTTGAGTATCGAAATTAATCCAGTTCGGATTTTGGTGCGCACAATAGGGTTTCCATTATCCAAATGTGCAATGAGAGCAATGACCATCGCTTCGTCTACTAATTCGGGCCATGACGTCGCCACCGCCAGCATTCCATCTATGATTGCTGGAGAAACGAATTTGGAATTCTCATTAATTCGTAATAAGAGCATTTCTACAACCAAATCCCCAAATAAAGCCCACTTTCCGGAAACCTCTGATAGATATTCAATTGTCCTGGTCTGTACAGACGGATTATCATCTTGGAGCTGCGTGAGCAGACTGTCAACTAATGTTTGTGCTGTGAATTCTGGTTGCATCTCCAACGCAATGAGTAGAATAGATCGCGCCCGCTCTTGAACGGAAACATTTTCATCATGTAAGCGCCCAATAACGCCTCTGAGTAGTGCATCAAATACAAACGAGTCTTGGGTTCTCATGGTAACCTGCAGCCCTGACAGTGCACTCCATCGCACATCAGAATTTTCATTCTCAAGACGAGCAAGCAATCCCTCCACCACATCAGTCGTGAGCAGCTCTGGCTGCGCTTCTCCCACGGCTCTCAACCCTTCCACTGCTCTCCATCGCACATCAGAATTTTCATCCTCAAGACGAGCAAGCAATCCCTCCACCACATCAGTCGTGAGCAGCTCTGGCTGTGCCTCTCCCACGGCTCTCAACCCTTCCATTGCTCTCCCTCGCACATCATAATTTTCATCTTCAAGACGAGCAAGCAATCCTTCCACCACATCAGTCGTGAACAGCTCTGGCTGTGCCTCTCCCACGGCTCTCAACCCTTCCACTGCTCTCCCTCGCACATCATAATTTTCATCTTCAAGACGAGCAAGCAATCCTTCCACCACATCAGTCGTGAACAGCTCTGGCTGCACCTCTCCCACGGCTCTCAACCCTGAGACTGCGCTCTCTCGCACATCAGAACTTTCATCCTCAAGACGAGCGAACAATCCCTCCACCACCAGGTCACCTAACTCGGGGACTGACGCAGCGACTGTACTTAGTTCTTCTTGTGCACTCTCTCGTACATCAGAACTTTCATTCTCAAGACGAACAAGCAATCCTTCCACCACCAAGTCACCTAACTCGGGGGCTGACGCAGCGACTGTACTTAGTTCTTCTTGTGCACTCTCTCGCACATCAGAACTTCCATCCTCAAGACGAGCAAGCAATCCCTCCACCACATCAGTCGTGAGCAGCTCTGGCTGTGCTTCTCCCACGGCTCTCAACCCTGAGACTGCGCTCTCTCGTAGATCAGAACTTCCATCCTCAAGACGAGCAAGCAATCCCTCCACCACATCAGTCGTGAGCAGCTCTGGCTGTGCCTCTCCCACGGCTCTCAACCCTGAGACTCAGTAGATCCAAATTTCAGGTTTAGAGAGAGAATTTGGGCTAATTAGTTGACATAAATACGTATTTGCCAGTCAATACCTAGCATTTACGTAAAATTTAAGCGATTTCTAGATATGAAATTGGCTGTTTTTGGCAACTGAGATCTGAAAAAATGGCCCCAAAATCCCTTCTCTCCCGACTGAAAATAGTCAAAAACGCCAAATTTGGATCTACTGAGACTGCACTCTTTTGCACATTAGAAGTTTCATCCTCAAGACGAGCAAGCAATCCTTCCACCACATCAGCCGTGAGCAGCTCCGGCTGCGCCTCTCCTACGGCTCTCAACCCTGAGACTGCACTCCATCGCACAGAGGAATTCTCATCCTCAAGACGAGCAAGCAATCCTTCCACCACATCAGCCGTGAGCAGCTCTGGCTGCGCCTCTCCCACGGCTCTCAACCCTGAGACTGCACTCCATCGCACATCAGAACTTCCATCTTCAAGACGAGCAAGCAATCCTTCCACCACATCAGCCGTGAGCAGCTCTGGCTGCACCTCTCCCACGGCTCTCAGCCCTGAGACTGCTCTTCCTCGCGCATCAAAACTCTCATCCTCAAGCTGCGCAAGCAGTCCCTCTGCCATCAGATCGCCCAACTCAGAGGCTGCACCCGCCTCAAGCGCTTCAAGTACTTCTTCATTTTTTAACTCTGGCTGCATCCAAATAGTGAAAATAAGCATTGAAAATGCTACCATCCGAATGTTGGGTTGCGGATCTCGAAGGGATAATACTAACTCCTCTGTTATTGCCTGGGGACTAAATTTCGTATATAATTGATCAATCGTCTCGGATTTCACAATTGGATAAGCGTTAGCAACTTGGTTGAATAGTTCCTGCTTGACCTGCTCTTCGATTAATTTTGAACGAATCTCTATGATAGGGAACAAATTCATTGCCATTTTCGCTCGAAATGGTGGCTTGACGTCTTTGTTCTCTGACCATAGCTTACTCATTAATTGCACATTCGCAGCTATGTGCTGTACATGTGCTATTTTAAATAACTCATGGATTGTATGCCACCAAATACTAGAACCTTCATCCTCAAGACGAGCGAACAATCCCTCCACCACCAAGTCACCTAACTCAGGGGCTGATGCAGCGACGACGCTTAACCCTTCCACGGCTCTCTCTCGCACATCAGAATTTTCGTCCTCAAGATGCTCAAGCAATTCCTCCACCACTGCAGTCGTGAGCAGCTCTGGCTGCACCTCTCCCACGGCTCTCAGCCCTGAGACTGCTCTCTCTCGCACATCAGAATTTTCGTCCTCAAGATGCTCAAGCAATTCCTCCACCACTGCAGCTGTGAGCAGCTCTGGCTGCGCCTCTCCCACGGCTCTCAGCCCTGAGACTGTGCTCTCTCGTACACGGGAACTTCCATCCTCAAGACGAGCAAGCAATTCCTCCACCACATCTGTCGTGAGCAGCTCTGGCTGTGCCTCTCCCACGGCTCTCAACCCTGAGACTGCACTCCATCGCACAGAGGAACTTTCATCCTCAAGACGAGCAAGCAATTCCTCCACCACTGCGGCTGTGAGCAGCTCTGGCTGCACCTCTCCCACGGCTCTCAACCCTTCCATGGCTCCCTCTCGCACATTAGAACTTTTATTCTCAAGATGCTTAAGCAATCCTTCCACCACATCAGTCGTGAGCAGCTCTGGCTGTGCCTCTCCCACGGCTCTCAACCCTGAGACTGCGCTCTCTCGTACACGGGAACTTCCATCTTCAAGACGAGCAAGCAATCCTTCCACCACCAAGTCACCTAACTCGGGGACTGACGCAGCGACTGTACTTAGTTCTTCTTGTGCACTCTCTCGCACATCAGAACTTCCATCTTCAAGACGAGCAAGCAATCCCTCCACCACCAAGTCACCTAACTCAGGGGCTGATGCAGCGACTGTACTTAGTTCTTCTTGTGCACTCTCTCGCACATCAGAACTTCCATCTTCAAGACGAGCAAGCAATCCTTCCACCACCAAGTCACCTAACTCAGGGGCTGATGCAGCGACTGTACTTAGTTCTTCTTGTGCACTCTCTCGCACAAAAAAACTTTCATCCTCAAGACGAGCGAACAATCCCTCCACCACCAAGTCACCTAACTCGGGGGTTAACTCAGTGATTGTACTTAGTCCTTCTTGTGCATTCTCTCTCACAAAAGAAATCTGATTGTCAAAAAGAGCAAACAATTCTTTCACGATGCGATCGCCCATTTCAGGACGTAAATGCGTTGCTTTTGCTAGTTGTTCGATCACTGTTGATCGAATATCAGAGCGAATACTCCTTCTAAGCATTGTCAGTAGCCCCTGTATGACAGCCGAATTTAGTAGGTCTGGTCGTGTGTCCATCACTACAATAATACCCTCAAGGGCATTCCTTTGCACCACAAGATCAGTGGCAGGCAGTAACGGTAGCATCCCGCCGACAACATTAACGTCTATCAGGTCGGATCGCACGGAGGCCAATACTGTGAGCCCTTGAATGGCCCTTTGCCTCACAACCAAATTGGTATCGCCAGTGATCTCCAGAAGATCCTTAACTGTCGTTTCTGATGCGAGTTGGGAATTTGCCTCCAGAACAACAATTAGTCCTTGAATGGCTTTTTCACGTACTCTGCCTGTATCTTCATTGAGACGTTTGACCAATTCTGCCAAGACTGTTTTGTTGGCCAGTGCTGATCGCGTTTCCACCCCAGCGATCAAACCAAGGATGGCAGCTTCGCGTATTTCTGGGCTTTGATCTTGAAGACTCGTCAATAATCCTTGAGCGGTCCGATCAATCAGCGCCTCATTGATCTGCAACAACTGGGTTAAGATCTGAACAACTGTTCGACGCACAGCCGTTACCTCAGAGTCTTCAAGCTGGCCGAATAGGACATCGATGGCTTCGTTTGTAGAATCTGGATGTGTATCCGTTAATTCCGTCAGCAATCCGATCGCTTCAGACTGAATCTCTGTTTCTGGGCTGGAGGTGGCATACATGAGACCCTCAATGGCTGCACCATCAACCAATTGCGGTTGACTTTTCACAAACTCAATCATCAGTTGGTGGGCTCGTGAAGGATCTCCCTCCTGTTGAGCTAAAACCTTCGCTACTTCTTGCAATACAATTGGATGTAAATCAGTGGATTCGGTTGATAGATTTTGCAGCTGTGCCTCAGCCATTGGATGATTTGGTTCTGCTCCGTCGACAGCCAGAGTGACAAGACCGCTGATGGCATCTTGGGCTTGCTTGGGGAAACCGAGCGCAATTTGAGACGCAATTGGAATGGCCTTCCCCTGCGCTGCCTTATTTCTATCTTGCAGAAACTCCAATAATTTTGTGGCTGCTTCTGGTGTGATCCAACGCACAATTTCATGACCAGATATTGCATGCAATGTTTCCAAGAGCGCGACACGGACATCCGCACTTTCGTCGTTGAGTTTAGCAACCAGTTCATGGGCAAGAGATTGTGTCATTTGGGCTGGATTTACGTCGACGACTGTCTGCAAAGCACGGAGCGCCAAAAGTCGATTTTCACGGTCAGTATCCTTTAACGCGCTCAACAAGAAATCAACGGCTGCCTGTTCTGCCCGTTCTGGATGGAGTTGAACGATATGCTCTAAGGCTTGAATACTCTCCCGTCGAACTGAAGCGTTGCCAGAGGTGCCGTTTTGCAACAGCTCTTGCCAGCCTTGATTTGGGTCTAGACGCCAAAGCCACCGTCGCCGCTCTTCGGGTGCCAATATATTGGTTACATCAGCGGACCACTGTGGAAAATCTTGGTCCGTTCGGTAGAACCGAAAATTCCATATTTCACCGTCCGCAACCGATGTTCGGTATTCGCTCGAAATCAACGAGGCCGAGATACCCGTATCAACCAGGATGCCTCTGGCAGCGGGTAACGGCAGTTGAGGGTGCCCCCACTGGACGACAATTGTGTCAAATTCGCTGCCCATTTGAGAGCGTTTGATTGTCACTTGATAGCTGGCCAGCGCCACTCCGTAGGCCATGAGTAATGCCAAGATGAGAGCGCCCATGCTCAAAGCCGTTGCTCTGCGGGCAGGCGTTGCCACGCTCTGCTCTGCGAACTTCTCTAACGCCAATCTGGCTTTGGTCATTGTGACGCGCAGCCGCAGATGAGCCGGTACGCCGGCCAGAGGCAGCAATGAAAGGGTCTCCATGGCGGTACGTCTGCTCGTCCGTTCTGGATGCTCCAGTTCCTCTTGCAGCGCGCGGACCACGTTGCTGCGTTGGTCCGCCAACTGAACGATACTCGCCTGGGCCTGCTCTCGGACAGACAACTGCGGATCTCGCAAGGCCAGTTCTATCAGCGGCTCAATCGACTGCTCAATATCCAGCAGCCCAAAGGCTTCGGTAGCCCGTCGGCGCATCACGGGAAGTTCACTTTCGGCAATTTCGCACAGGATCGCGACTTTCTCTCTGTGATCTCCGACCTGGTCCAGCCAATACGGAATCTCCGAGCCGACGTTGAGCGCACTGCGCAGCAGCAGGGCGCGGGATGTGGCATCAAGGCGCACGAGATCGCGTACCTCATCGACCAGCGCCAGCTTGTCTGACGCAATGAGCGTGCCAAAACGCTCCCAATTATCCACTTCCTGGCGAATCAACTCTTCGGCCTGCTTTAAGCGCTGAATATCAGGACTAAAGGTGATCTCCTGGATCAAATATTCGTGGGCCAGTTCGTAGCCCCGCTCGTTGTCACTGCGCTCAAAGACGCGCAACAACCTGGCCCGCACGAGCTTCTCTAGTACAGGATTCAGCTTGGTCGGAGTCCCCTGTACCAAGAGAGCCAGTTCGTCAGCTGTGCGAACGGCCTTGGTCCGTTCGGATGTGACGAGCTCCTCCAGCAAGCGGCCAGCAATCGCTTGTTCATCTTTGGGCAACCGGTCTAGTTCAGTCGTTAAGTACTGTCGCAAGACCCCACGGGCACCACCAATCTCGTCATAGTGCGCGAGCGTGATTGAGGGTGCATCCTCGGCCCGTTCTTGATACAGCGCCGTGCAGACAAGCTGCAGTTGGGGTGGCATAATCGTGTCCGTGTCGCTATCTGCCAGATCTTTGAGCAGCTGATCAAGCAGGTTTTGCTCATAGACAACGCCAAATTGCTCCAGTGGACCGACAATCGACCGCAGCGCCTGTTCCTGGCTGAGGGGCCTCAACCACAGCTTGGTGCGAAAGATTTCCGGAATTCGCTCTTCCAGTTCGCTCACTGCTGCCAGCCAATCCGAGCGCAGACTCAGCACGATCTTTACGGGGACATCCGGTGCGTCATATAGATTCCCAATCTCTTGGACAAATGTCTTGCGAAACCGGGGACTCAGGCGGATGAAAAACTCTTCGAACTGATCGAGAATCACGACGAGCGGAGCATTTAGGGCACTCGTGGCTTGCGCCAAAAATTCGACCAAGGAGCCGTCTGCCGGCAGGGTTCTGTCGGAGACCTGACGTGTGATGCTGTTGCGAATGACTTGGGCCGGATCCTGCAGGGCTCGTACATAAACTGTTTTGTGGGGCGTATCCGAATGAACCAAGCGAGGGGTAAGCCCAGCCAGCAAAAGAGATGTTTTGCCAGTACCAGAAGCTCCGTAGAGCAGAATCAGCCGGTGTGCGTGGACAAGAGACGTCAGCTGTTGAATTTCATAATCTCGGCCAAAAAAGTTATCGGCGTCTTCCGAATTGTAGTAGTCGAGTAGCTTATAAGGGAGTCTGGGCGTTTCTGGTGAGACGCCATCTGTCTCCAACTGCGTCACAATGGCTTCCTTGACGGGCGGTTTTTGTGTTTGCTCGACCAGATACTCGAGGCCATCGAGGACGTTGATTTCCAATACGTCAATCTTTCTTCTTGCGCACCAACTCGCAGCTTGAAGAGGGAGGCCGTTACCGAACGCATAGGAGCGCCGAGCAAAGCCACGCAGGGTGCGCGTCACCTTGCGATACAGACGTCGAAAGTGCGGGTCTTTGAGATCGTAGCCCAGAAACAGAATCGTCTTGCTGGCAAGATAGCCTTGAAGAACAATCGGCACGTTCGATGGTTCATCATAAAACGTTTCATAGGCATCTTCCGTCAGGACAAGTGATGCCGGGCGGTCGAGAACACCACGTAAGCGATAGAGTTGCGCATACCCCTCGTTTTCAAACGGTATTTCCTCGCTGCCAATCACAACGTCAACGTATCGTCCAGCATCATGGAAAGCTGACTCCAACCGACCGTCGAACTGTGTGGTCACAAATAAGTGACACGTTGAAAGTTGTGCAATCAGGCGATGGGCCTGCAATGGCCCGACTGTTCGGGGATCGTATCGTTCGCGTAGATATTGAATGAGTGCATGCTGGCCCAGTTTATCTTCAAATGCTTGGGCAGCTTCTGGAAAAGAATAATCGGTGGCGTTGTTTTGACCGGTACGTACAACCATCTCTTGGACCAGGTCATCAATTTGCGGCTCATGTTCATTTCCAGTACTAAGCTGCTCGCCGATGAACAACAGAACGTTTCCACGTAGGATCTGCTCGACAAGTTCTTCTGGAAGTCGGGGCATCTTCGTCTGCTCCACTGAATAGAGAAGCCACTTGAACTTTGGTGCAGGGAGTCGATGTTGACAGGGTAGTGATTGTCCAAAGCTTAAATGATGTGGCAATATGCATTACCTTGTCAACAATTCTAACAAAAAACAGTTGTCACGTCGAGATAGGTTTCACCCAGGGCTATTTGGTTTTTGAAAAATGGGTTCGGGAATTTCCTGCTTTGTCCAGAAATCCGCCCGCACTACACAACTAGGAAACCGGAGCGGTTAGGCCATTCCAGAAAAAAAATTACCCGTAAGATGGAACGTATCACCCTGGAATGGCTTTGGCTTTTCCTTTTGAATTGGGGATTTTATTTTTTGGAAAAGCCTTAATCTTCCGGGAAGGAGTCACAGATAGATTCGTTCGCCAGACTGTTTCTGACCCCTTCCCGGAAGATGGGTTGGCGAAAACTCCACTTCACAAGTTAATCCGGGTATCAGTAGACCCCAATCGTGTCATTCCGTTCACGTAGTGGGTGCATTGCACCAATGAAGTGAAAAATCTAACGATTGCGATCTGTTGAGTATAGGGAGGTAGATCGTGACCCGCTAGATGAAAGAATGAGGGAATGGGCAGGGAAAAAGGTAGGGCAATCGCGTACCTTAAAAAAGTGGCACGAATTGCCAACCGCCACCGGTTGATGGACATTCAAAATTAAATTTGGGAAACGAGACGGGCACAAAGAATGGCCATGTAGTTTCCCGCCATTCCTCATGCCCCTGGTATCATGCTTATCGAGCGAAGTGGCTCATGACGTAACCAGATCAGTGCTGGTTTCGATACCGCTCCGCTACTCAACCGGCGTTTGCTCGCCTATTTTGACCTGCTTCCCTCCGCCTGCCAATGAGAGAATCTACAGGTATACCGAATCTATTTTCTTAACGTTCATAAACCGGCGTCTAGCAGCCAAAGTACGCTCAAGCGCATTAAGGGAAGAGGGTGAAAGAATCTCGAAGAGAGTGCCATCGCAGGCAAAGCGCAACTTTATATATGCCCGATCCGCTCATACAAAACAGGCAATCTTGAATGGGGTTCATCTGAGAAACGATAGGCGGCCCGAATGCGCTCTGCTGCAGCGCTCGCATCCGATTCGTTGGCGGCATGGACCATGCAAAGTGGCTCACCTGCCGCGACTGGATCGCCAACCTTTGCCTGACACACAACGCCCACACGGTGATCAATCGCCTCGTCCTTTGCCTGTCGACCGCCGCCCAATCCAACAACTGCCAGACCAATTTCTCTGGCGTCAATCTGCTGCACAAACCCAGTTGCCAATGACAAGACAGGCACAACGACGGGCGCGGTTGGCAAAAGAGTTGGCTCCTCAACCATCTTGGGTTCGCCACCTTGGGCCGAGACAAACTCAGTAAATTTAATAAGGGCGGCCCCCGACGAAATTGCCTGGCGAATTTTTCCCTGCATCAGCTCTCGCGTCCGCTCTTCACCGCTGCTTTTTTGACGATCCGATTCTGCCAGGATGAGCATTTCGGTGGCGACTGTTTCGACCAACTCTTGAAAATCCGTCGGACCATTGCCCTGCAAAGTGTCAATCGCTTCCTTCACTTCCAAGGCATGACCCACGGCCGATCCCAACGGTTGCTCCATCTGCGTGATCAGGGCCGTCATGCGACGACCTGCGCGCGTGCCAATCGCCACCATCAGCTCGCCCAACGCGCGTGCCTGTGCGAGCGACTCCATAAACGCCCCGTGCCCACACTTGACATCGAGCACGATGGCATCCGCTCCCGCAGCCAGTTTCTTACTCATGATGCTGCTGGCAATCAGCGGCAGGCTGGCGACTGTTCCCGTCACATCACGCAGTGCGTAGAGCGTCTTGTCCGCGGGGGCCAGGTTAGTTGTTTGTCCGGCAACCACCAGACCAACGGAGCGAAGTTGCTCCTTAAATGCCGCTTCACTCAAGTCAGGGGACCAGCCAGCAATGCTCTCAAGCTTGTCGATGGTCCCTCCCGTAAACCCCAATCCACGTCCGCTCATCTTGCCGACCGGTAATCCACAGGCCGCCACGATTGGTCCCACGGCCAGCGTGGTTTTGTCGCCCACGCCACCGCTCGAGTGCTTGTCCACAATCAGCGTGCCAGGCGAAACAGCATCCCGTAGATCGAGCTGCTCGCCACTCTCTGCCATTGCTTGGGTCAAGATTGTCGTTTCGGCCGCGTCCATTCCCTGAAAATAGACCGCCATCGCCCAGGCCGCCACTTGATAATCGGGAATGGCGCCCGATACAAAACCGTCAATAAAGAAACGGATTTCGTCGGGCGTTAGTTTGTGCCCATCGCGCTTTTTGATGATGATATCGACTGGGTTCATAGTGATAGATCGACGATTTACTTTCCTTTCCACACTGGCTGACGCTTCTCGATAAACGCATCAAACCCTTCTGCTGCATCCTCCGCCATCATGTTGCACGCCATGACTTCGCTGGCATAGGCATAGGCATCCTCCATGCCCATCTCCAACTGGCGATAGAACATCTCTTTCCCCATTGCTACCGCGACGGATGACTTTGCAACAATTGCGTCGATCAGCTTTTGAACAGCCTCATCCAGATCCGCAGCAGGAACAGCCCGATTGATCAATCCTTGCTCGACAGCCGTCTGCGCATCGATAAAATCACCCGTCAATAACAGCTCCATGGCTCGTTTGCGAGAGAGATTGCGGCTGACAGGAACAGCCGGGGTCGAGCAAAACAACCCATATCGAATGCCAGAGGTCGCAAATTGTGCGGTATCCACGGCAACAGCCAAATCGCACGCAGCCACCAATTGACAGCCCGCCGCTGTGGCCAATCCCTGTACTTTGGCGATGACCGGCTGAGGGAGCCGATTGATGCTCATCATCATCCGGCTACATTGATCGAAAAGCTGATCATAGTATTCTTTGGCTGGATTGCTGCGCATCTCCTTCAAATCATGTCCTGCGCAGAAAGCCTTGCCCTTGGCCGCCAACACCACAACGCGTATAGAACCATCCGCAGCAATATCATCTAACCCCCGCTGAAGAGCAGCCAGCACAGCTTCCGAGAGGGCATTGAATTGCTGCGGTCGATTAAGTGTTAAGGTTGTCACACCATCCTGATCAATGCGCAACACAACGGGTTCATCTACATGCTGCTCTGAAAAATTCTGTGACGATGCATTTTGACTCGATTGGCCAGTCGGATTCACGGCCACTTTTCGGCTAGGTTCTAAGGATTGTTCTTCCTGACCATTCGCTGTCGTCTCAATATCCAAAGTCGCTCCCATACGTCTCCTCTCTTCTCACTCTTCCGTAATAAAATCGTTCAAATCGATCTTACCCTCTTGGGTTGGGCCGATTCCAGCAATTGATCGAGATCCTTTACCGTGTCCCGAAAATCCTGTACAAATTCTGGGTTGTTGCTGATTAACATGGCCGCACTAAACCGCATCATCTTACGCAACTCATCAATTCGCTCGGGTGCTTCCAGTGCACATCGCGCCATTGAGTTTAACAGTTTGCGATATTCTTCGAGATACCGATCGATATCATCTTGGTCTTCGGACATGTCGTTGGATGGTTCGTTCTCATGGTTGCTCATCGATGTCTTCCTTGGTTCCGTCAGCGGAACATCTCATGACGTCATTGACGATATTCACATCACACCATCCATTATACTCGACATCAGCAACATCTGACCAGCGATAAACATGGGTCACATAAATTCAAGGTCAATCCAAATACAAAAGTAAGTCAATTGAAGGAACACTCCAAAATCTATCTGGCTCAACCGGATCTCAGGGGTTGACAGAGAAAAGCTCGCTCGTAGGTCACTCCAGAGAAGTGACCTACGGTTATCAACCCCCTGAGATCCGAAAGAATCATCTATTTCAGTTTCTCCGCCACTCCATAAATGACATCCGTCTGTACGGACTGAATTCCTTCCGTTTTAATATAGCGCAGATTCTCGGCACGGATCTGCTCAGCTAGATCCACCCCAATGGCCTCCACCGTTCCACGTAGACCGGATCCAAGCACGATACGCCACCAAGAATCTGCATCACGGAGTGATTCTCTGCCCCGCTCGGCCTCAGCCCGAACGTTGGTACAGCCTCCCGCACGCAAAAGCTCTTCCACGGCAGTTGTTGTGGTCAGCCTATGCCAGGGCCGATAGATAGGGAGAAGGTCAGGTCGATGCCGACCAAGCTCTTGGCCAAAAATTCGACTCATCGGCTGGAACAGGTCGGGGGCCCATGTCGTGATTGCCAGCTTCCCCCCTGGTTTGAGCAACCGCCATAGCTCCTGAATCAGCATTTCCATATCCGCCACGAAAAAGATGGCAAAGACACAAACAATGGCATCAAATTGACCCTCTTCAAAAGCCAATTGAGCCATGTCGCCAAACCAGAACTCAACGTTGTTCAGACCACGTAACTGTGCCTTGGCGTGCGCTAGGGTCAGCATATTCTCCGCAAGGTCGAGACCAATGACATGGCCCGTGCCGTTCAAGATTTCTGCGGCGGGCAGTGCAGAGGCCCCCGTGCCACACCTGACATCCAGAACGGTCGATCCTGGTGCCAAATTCAGACGTTCAACCGTTCTACGACCGTAGCGTTCCCAATAGCTGTTGGCCGGATCGTCGAAGGTATCCGCCGCCGCATTATAAACACTCTGTGCTTTCTTTTGTGATTGTTTGAGTTGGATTTGTGTCATTGAAGATTTTCCTCATTATATAAGTGGCTCCAAGAAAGAAACTAGAAATAGGACGCAGATTTTCACGGATGAACACGGATAAAATCCTGAAAATCCTAGGAATCCGTGTCCAAATACTTTCTTGGTTTTACTTATC
>JAHBNG010000119.1 GCA_019217005.1 Chloroflexi bacterium TSY | reverse complement strand
AAAAAAAGAAAGCAGAAAAACTAAGCTTGTGGTCGACGACGGATAGTTCGTTGACGAATGTGGAAAGATTCGTCATAGGTGGTTCGGTCTTGCCACATTTTCCAAAGAATGGCCAGCCAGCGGTTGGCTAAAGCCCGATGAGAGCGACTGACCGAGTGGCCCTTTTTGACGAGCTTGTGTAAAGTAAGCCGAAGCCCAGCGAGATTGCTGGCGCGAAGAACGAGCCAGTTGCTGAGAAAAGTAACGAAACTCTTTATCACAAGAGCGGCGAAAGTGGACCAAGTGGACTTTGCCACTTTGGTTGGTAACGGGAGCCGTGCCAGCTAAAGTCTGGACCATGCTGGAATGGGGGAAGCGGCGGCGATCTTCGCCAAATTTGACCAGCAAAGAGGGAGCCAAGAGCTCTCCTGCGCCCGGCAGGGAAGCAAAAATGGGGTGATCCTCGTGTTGCAGAAAAAGAGAGTTCAACTGTTGGAGTGTTGCTTGCTTGGAGTTGAGGGTATGGAGCAAGAGTCGGGCAAGTTGCTGGGCTTGAACTTGACAAGCTTGGGCAACACCCGGAGCTGAACGGGGATGTTGTGTGGTCAAGGCATCAAAACAGGTGAGCCATTTGGAGGGCTGATTATGTTTATGTTGCTTGAGAAAGACCTGAAATTCATCATAGGTTGCTTTTTCTGCTGCTTGCGGCGACGGATAAGCCAGAATCAGATGAGCTGCAATGGGCGATGGCCAACTAAAGACATTGAGCAAAGCGGGATGGTATCTGAGCAAACAACTACGCAAGCGATTGGAGACAGCAACCGTTTCTTTGCGCCAAAACTCGGTCATGCTCACCACGATGCGCATTTGCTGGAGTAATTCACTCCCTGGATGCCAAGGATAGAATCGGTGAACATCTGTTCTGACCAGTTCAGCTATCGTATATGCATCACTTTCATCAGTGCGAGCACCGCTCTGATTGTACCTCGCCGACTTGCTTTGACCACGTTCGGTGGGAGGACATATAGATTTGTATACCCAGCATCCCATAAGTAGTCAATTATCAGATTATGTGCTGTCTCTAATCCGATTCGACATTTTCATGGCCGATATCCATCGTTTCTCGCCACTTTTCTAGTTGCTTAAAGCCATCCACACTATGTTCTATTGTCATGTAGTTAATTCGACGACCGTTTTCATCCGTTATCATTACATCATGTTTTGTTTCACTCCAGTCTATTCCTATGAATATCTGCATTTTGACCTCCTCATTCACTTGAGGATTGCCTTTGGTCATTTTTTCGGACGCTCTTTTCCGTTTTCCTATTATGGCATTCGAGATGCTACACGCTTGCGACGGTTCTAGGCGTCGGTTTGGACGGTCCGGTCGAACCGCGGAAGAGGGCGGTCCTTTTTACCAAGCCGGAGTTCGATTCCGAGTGACAGCTTCTCTCTTTCTGTCTCTCTCATTCTAACTCCTTTCCTATATTATCTAATAGGAAGAGGTCAGGCATGAGGTCGTCAACGAGACTGTTCGTGACCTCTTCCTGTTAGGTAATATAGGAAAGGGAGATAAAATAAGGGAAGGCAAAAGCAAGGAAAGCCGAAACTTATTGGACTCTCGACCTGGCAAAAAGGACCAACCTCTTCGAGCGGTGCGACCGCCCTTCCCGGACAGTCCGCCAGGTCGACGCCGTGCAACGTCGAAAGCGTGCAGCACCTCGAGTGCCATAACAGGAAAACGGAAAACAGCGTCCAAAGTTGAGGAGCTCAGGCGATACGGGAGAGGAGGTCCAAGATGAAAGTGAAAATGGGAATCGACTGGAGTGAAAAGAAACATGATGTGATGATGTTGGATGAGACAGGACGAGCGCTGGGCTATGCGCAGATAGAGCATAGCCAGAAGGGATTTCGCCAAATTGAAGAAATGAGAAAGAAGACAGGAGCGAGCCATGATGAAGTGACAGTGGGACTGGAAACAGCGCATAATTTGCTGATTGATTATCTCTGGTCGAGCGGGTACAAGAATGTCTATGTGGTGCCGCCGAATGTGGTGAACAAGAGTCGGGAGCGCTATAGTCAAAGTGGTGCGCATAATGATAAGAGTGATGCCTATGTGATAGCAGATTTGTTGCGGACCGATGTCCATCGATTTTATCCTTGGTCACCTGGCAGTGAATTACTCCAGCAGATGCGAGTGGTCAGCAGTGCCACACAATACTGGACCAAAGAGACTGTGGCCTTATCCAACCGTCTGCGCGCTTGCCTGTTGCGTTACCATCCGGCGCTGCTTGAGGTCTTCAGCAACTGGCCTTCTCGGATTGCCTGCCACCTGGTTCTGACCTATCCAACGCCAGAGCATGTGCGCAACTCCACCTATGAAGGCTTCCAAGAGTTTCTCAAGCAGCACCGACATACGCAACCCCGTAAATGGGTCACTTGTTATGATAAGTTAACCGCCACTTATCCCACATCAGCTCCTGCATTTGTGCCAGCGTATCAACGAGAAGCTCTTCAGCTGGCTGAATGTCTTTTGCTTGCACTGCGCTATGAACAAGAGACCCTTGACCAGTTACAGTCACTTTTTTTCTGCAACATCCGGATCAGCATATCTTTGCTTCTTTACCTGGTGCTGGCCAGCTTTTAGCTCCCAGTCTTCTGGTCAAGTTTGGCGAAGACAGGAAACGCTTTCCCTCTCCCATGAGCCTTCAGTCTCTGGCGGGAACCTGTCCTGTCACCAAACAAAGTGGCAAAGTCAGAACCGTTCATTTCCGCAGAGCTTGCGATCACGACTTTCGTTATTTTACTCAGCAATTTGCTCGCTGCTCCCGCAAAGAGTCTTCTTGGGCCGCTGCTTTTTACACCGCCGCTCGCCAACGCGGTCTCAAAAAAGAGTCATGCTGATCGCACTCTCGCTAATCGCTGGATTTGCATCATTTGGAAATTGTGGCAAGACAAGAAACCTTATGATGAATCTTTCCATTTGCAGCAACGAGCCCATCGTCGCCAACCTATCGCTTAATTGCTTCTAATTTTTTACTATGTATCGCCTTTGGGTTCCTTGCCTTTGTCCTCATCTATATGTTGACATAACACGCTGCTGGTTCTCTCTATCAGTTCTTCTTCAACGCGCCCTTTTGGAACTGCCATTACATACAAAGCGTGTCCGGGAAGTTCGGGGCACTTCTTTGTCAACCCCCTGAGTTCCTGAAGAGCCGAATTTATTTCTCTGGAATGGCCTTATGCAAATGCTGTTGCTCACCAAGGGTTTTTATTCGTTATCGTTGTCGAGTGCTTTCTGTAAACGCTGACGCGTGGAGCCAGGATCCGCTTTTCCTTTGGTTCTACGCATCACTTGTCCCATGAAAAATCCCAGGAGCTTAGTTTCTCCCTCTCGATATCGCGCAACTTCATCTATATGTGTTGACAACACATCGCGAATTGCTTGATCCAAAACAGATGTATCACGAACCATAGACAGACCTTCTCGCTCAACGATTCGGGCGGGATCATCTCCTGTCTGGTACATTATTTCCAATACCTTTTTTCCCGTATTTGGGTTGATGATCTGTTCATCCACAAGTGTCAAAAGCCGCGCAAAGTGTTCTGGTTTGATCTTGATATCTGCAATTTTACGCAAATCCTGGCCTTCACCATCGGCATAAAGATGGCGAAATAATTCACCGGTCATCCAGTTTCCGATTCGCCGTGGTTTTTCATCTTTTATGTCTTTATCTGATAATCCGTATTGCTTACTCGCGGCCTCGAAGAAATCTGCTACAAGCTTTTCGTCAGCCAAGGTCGCTGCATCTACTGGCCGAAGCCCCCATTCGTCTACATAGCGCTTCTGTTTTACATCCGGAAGCTCAGGCAATGTCATCTTAAGATGATCGATTGTGTCTTGGCTTATCACAAGTGGTGGCAGATCTGGTTCGGGAAAATAGCGATAATCGTGGGCACTTTCTTTGCTACGCTGAAGAACTGTGCGCTGCTTCTGTTCGTCCCATCCCATGTTGACCTGCTCAACCACACCACCTTTTTCCAAGAGGTCGATTTGGCGTGCCATTTCATAGGCGATCGCACTCCGAACTGACCGGAAGCTATTCAGGTTCTTAACCTCCACTTTGGTCCCATACTCTCCACGATTCTTTTGAGCCAATGTCCGAACGCTGATGTTGGGTTCGCAACGCAGAGCACCTTTTTCCATATCGCCACTATTAACGCCCAAATAACGTAAAATAGTACGCAATTTGGTCAAATATCCATAGGCTTCTTCTGCACTATGAATATCGGCTTCGGAGACGATCTCCAGCAACGGCACGCCTGCGCGGTTTAGGTCGACAAGTGAAGCCCCACCGACATGAATGGATTTGCCAGTATCTTCTTCCAAATGGGCACGTCGAATTCGAATGCGCTTTGTGCTTCCATCTTCCAGATCTACATCAATCCAGCCATGCTCACACAAGGGTAATTCATACTGACTGATCTGATATCCTTTGGGGAGATCTGGATACATATAATTCTTGCGAGCAAACACAGCTCGTTCAGCAATCTGACAATTTAATGCGAGTCCTGTCTTGATTGTCGCTTCAACTGCGGCATAATTCGTGACGGGCAACATACCAGGCATACCTAAGCAGACCGGGCAGACCCGTGTATTTGCTGGTGCTCCTGCATAATCGGTTTTGCAGTCGCAGAACATCTTGGATAATGTGAGAAGTTGGGCATGCACCTCCATGCCAACGACTAGCTCATATTGCTCGAACACATCTGGTTTGATCGTAGGTTGAGTTTGGGAAGCAATTGACATTTTTGACTCTCAAAAATAGAATATACAATTTTGACGATACTCGGTTAAAATTATGACTGATTCGAGAACAGTTAGCAAGTCTTGAATGCGTCCAATGGGAACATCAGACGATTGCCTATCGTTGTAAACCCACATGATACTCAGAGCGACAACATATTATCTATTATCTTTCTTATTCTGTCTTGTCTTGTTTTTTGTCACTGCCTGTGATCGAACCGGAAAGCAAGCATCGACGCCTGTTGCAACGGCAATAACACAGACACTGCCTGAACCGCTTGTCACGTCTCAGAACGAATCGAGACTCTCGAAGACGACCACATCAGCTCGCAATCCCCTCGCATCGGCAACAGATCCGATCGCAACAGACCAGAATCCAAATTCGCGCCCCGCATCATTAGCGGTTTCAACACCAACCGAAACCCCATCATCCACTGTACCAGAAACTGTGGAGCAGATCCTGCAACGTGCACAACGTTCATTTTTTCATGGCGATACTGTTACCGCTCGCACTCACTTAAGCAAACTGCTGAATAGTGACTCCGTAGATTCTACTTCTCAACAAGTTATAGAGCGGTTGCTTGCTCGTACATATCTGGCTGACAACCTTTATACCAACGCTTTAGCTGTCCTTGATGAATCGAGTGATGAAATTCGCGTTACATTTTTGCGCGCGCGAGCTTTTAGCGCTTTAGGCAGATATTTAGAATCCATCGCCGAATACGAAAAAATGCTCAACGCTTATTCATGGACCGCTGAAACCGCCCACGCAAAGATTGCAGCAAACTATCTTTTGCTCGGAAATGGACTTCGGGCAGCAGAAGCGTACGCCAAAGCAGCCGACGCAACAAACAATGTTGTAAGTCATGTGCGTCTACTCGAGGCACAAGCGCAGGCTTATAGGAGCATCGGGCGCTACGACAATGCAGCGATGGTTTACGATGAGATCTTGACCATTGCCAAGAACCGTGGCTATCGGGCTGAAATTCAATATCGGGCTGGGCAAGCGTATGCAAGCGCAGGAAATGAAGCCCTGGCGATTGAGCGATGGCAGTCAGCAACCAAAGAAGCCCCAGAAAATCGTCACGCCTATCAGGCCCTGATCGAATTGATCAATCGCAACAGTGATTTTGATTTATACGATCGAGGATATATCGATTTGCAGGCAGCGGCCTGGTTGCCCGCTATCAATGCATTTCAACGTTATCTCGATAGTGTGTTGTCTACAGACGAACGAGCAGATTTGGCGATGCATGGTTTGGGCCTCGCGCACTTGGGCAATAAAAATTACCCAACCGCTGTGACAGTATTTGAACGACTTCTCGATGCTTATCCAGATTGTACGTGTATTGGACAAGTCTGGTTGGATATCGGACGCGCTCAGGCAGCGATGGGAAACAGTGTAGGAGCACGACGGACTTATCGAACATTCGCTCGTACCCATTCCAACAATGAGTTGGCAGCGGAGGCTTTGTGGCGCAGCGGATTTTCAGCACTGTCTGAAGGAAATCAATTAGAAGCCGCTGCAGATTTGATTGCGTTGGCCGATCGATTCCCATACAGCACACGAGCAACCCAGGCTCTTTATTTTATTGGCCTTGGTGCTTTTAGTAATGGTCTTACCAGCCAAGCAATCTCAACGTTTACAAGGCTGCAGCAGGAATATCCAGACTATCGTCCAGATGCGGTCGGTTACTGGTTGGGACGTGGCTACCTTGCTCAGAATGAGCATTCCAAAGTGGAACAGCTATGGCAGACTTTGGCACCCATCTATCGAGACACATACTATGGTATTCTCATTGCACAATATCTCGACGAGTCAACCGGTTCACCGATGCTCTCAGGTCTTGAAAGCGATAGCATTGTAGATAGCGTGAAACAGGTTTCTAGATTTGCATCTCAACTCCCGGGTGATGATGGGAGCCAAGCATTTGCGGAGAGCTGGCTCTCCACATGGATCACAAAGACAGTCTCAGTTGACAAGCTGGACCAAGTACCAGACCAAGTTAAAAATGAACCAGAATACCGTTTGGGTCTGCTTCTCTTGGCGGTTGATGAACGCCTTGAGGCACTATCGCTGCTTGAAAGAATATACGATCGTTATCGGGAACAACCAAACATTCTCTATCCATTGAGTTTGGAGTTCGAAAAAATAGGGGCATTTCGGTTGAGCCTGCTTGCAATGGAGACGGTGTTGCGGCTTAGCCCAGCAACATTTGTCGAAGAATCTCCAATTTTTTTGCAACAACGAATCTATCCACGCCGCTTTAAGGAACTCGTCGAGAAAGAGGCAGTCGAAAATGGACTCGATCCCCTTCTTATGTTTAGCCTGATTCGACAAGAAAGTCTGTTTGAAAAAGAAGCTCGTTCGTACGCTGCCGCCCAAGGCTTGGCTCAAATCATTCCTGATACTGGCCAGTGGGTGGCGGACAGACTTGCGTATCCAAATTACTCCAACGACTTACTCTATCGTCCTTATGTAAATATAAAATTTGGCGCTTACTATCTTAGATGGGCAAGTGATTTTCTTGACAATAATCGAACTTCGGCATTGGTTGGATATAATGCCGGTCCAGGCAATTCCAAAGCATGGCGTACTCAATCTGGATCTGATGACGCAATCTTTGTCGAAATCCTGAGCGTGAATGAGCCAAGAATTTACGTTAAGCGTATCGTGACCGCCCTTTACCATTATCATCGATTGTACGATCAATAGTCATGTAACGCACAATTGCCGTGTAACGCATGGAAGATTAACAGACTTTTGACACATTCCATTATAGATTTTTGCGTTGCAGTTTGCTACACTAAGTGCCTATCCGAAAAGCTCTGTGATCATACATTTTGACTCGCGTATTTGCTTGAACTTACAGAGGCTTTTCGGATCGGTTCTAAGAGCGTGTTTTAAAAGTCATTCTGAGGAGGTTTTGGGGCCCTGAGTCTTCCGAAGGGAGAATCCCTGGTTCGAGTGCAAAAAGAGGATTCTTCGCTCCGTACCTCTGCCGTTGCTTCGCAACCACTTCGTGAGCAGAATGACACGCTGTGACACTTTTAAAACACGCTCTAAGCCGAACGCTGTATGCAACTTGATTTTGCTCTGTCTACTGGATTCGTCACGCACAAAGGAACTGAGGATGAGAACAATGAATGGTGTCATGTCGAACAAAATTGTCACAATTGAACGTTACATTCTGGAACAGCAAGAACAACATCCAGAAGCAACTGGTGACCTGACCCAATTGTTATATGATCTGGCATTAGCAGCTAAGTTCATCGCCAACCGAACAACTCGTGCCGGTTTGGCTGAAATCATTCGGAGCAATGGAAAGGGTAACGTCCAGGATGAAGAATTACAAACGCTCAATCAGTTTGCAGAACGGACGATTCATCGGCTCAATGATCACACCGGACGATTGGCCGTCATGGCATCCGAAGAACAGCCCCATATCATTCCCATCCCAGAACGATATGGGATCGGAAAATATGTACTTCTCTATGATCCGCTAGATGGGGTGTCGAACATTGACTATAATGTAAGTATTGGGACGATCTTCGCCATATATCGTCGTCAGTCCGAGGCTGGACCAGGGACTCTTGATGATTGTTTGCAAAAGGGACGAAATCTTGTTGCCGCAGGATATGTAATATATGGTTCCAGCACGATGCTCGTTTATTCTACAGGACAGGGGGTTCATGGCTTTACACTGAATCCCAGCATTGGAGAATTTTTGTTGTCTCACCCCAATATACGTATTCCTGCAAGCCCCAGATATTACAGCACAAACCAAGGACATTATTCCTACTGGTCAAAAAGCACTCAAAACTACACGCGTTGGCTACAGGGAACGGGACGAGAGAAACCACTCTCATCGCGCTATATAGGTTCCTTGGTTGCAGATGTCCACCGCAATCTTTTATCGGGCGGCGTCTTTTATTACCCGGCAGACAGCAGAAATCCACAGTTACCTCACGGAAAACTACACCTGCTCTTTGAGGCAGCGCCGTTGGCGTTTATGGCTGAACAAGCAGGTGGCTATGCTTCGGATGGTACGCAACCGATTTTGGATATTGAACCGCATGAGCTTCATCAACGCGTACCATTTTACGTTGGGAATCGAGACTTGGTTGAGAAAGCCGAAGAATTCGAACAGCAAGACTTTGTTGAATTCGAGGCCAAATCGGAATTTGCTCTTTAGGTATGAGCATTCAATAAGTTCGACGTATCTTCAAAATTTAAAAGCCCGACTCACAGAGGTCGGGCTTTCATCTTCACTGCTCTTATAGCTTATACTGAGCAGCGCCAAAAAATAACACTTTTTAGTCGAGAGATAATGTTATAATGTGCTGCTGAGGAGTATACAAAAGAGCCTGGCCATTAAGACCAGGCTCCTCTGCCCCATCTTTCAGGAGAAACCAAAGGAGAAAACCATCACACTACATATAATATTACGTACGATGAAGAGTGAAAGTTTCAACCTAGATAAATGACATCCTGAAAACTCACTTTTCTCTAAGCAATTGAACCGTCTTTACTCCAATGATAAATGGCATTTTGGTGAAGAGGAAGCGCATTCATGTCTTTTGGGTTCTCATCCTCAACGGCCTGGAGTTGAGCTAGTTCTATCACCATTTGCGCTAGTTTGGGGTCAAACGAACGATCTTCACGCTGTTTCACAATCTCCCCATCAAGTTCATGGTAGATATGCATCACAGCATCTTCGAGACGTCGATTCCGCTTGCCGACCAATACATCCATCCGATAGATATTGTCCCATTCCCATTCCCGATAAGGGGTCCAAAAACGAACCGGATTGCGGATAATGAGCTTATCTGCATTAAGCTCGTAACTCTGATATAGATCCAATAAGTTCATAAATAAGATCAATGCACCCCAACTCACAAACGTCCAGGCTGTTGCTTCGGCAAAGAATGTGCTCGTCATTCCCATACTAAATGCAAGCATAGATGATAACAACATAAAAAGGCCGACGACAAGATTTTTTGGTGAACCACCAAAAGTTACTGATTGAAATGATGTTGATTCTTCTGAGGCCACGCCCTCAATAGTGGTCTCCGCAACGTCTGCCATATAAGTTCTCCCCAGTATCAATTGTCAGATATAAATTGCTTAGTAAGCGTGCAAAAACAAGTTGTAGGTTTGTAGAACAGGCACCCTTGCCTGTTACGGCGCAGACAGAGAGACGGCATTACAAATAAATCTTGCTGCGATTCGCCAACTTATTTTTGAACGATTACTTAGTGCTTATCCCAAAAGCTCTTTGACGGTGTATGCTTACCCAAGAAGCGAGTCAGACTCACTACCGCTTTTCGGATAGATTCTTCTTAAAATACCAACACCTCCAAGTATAGCGATAATTGGGCTGTGTCCCAAATTTAGTCTTGCTCAGAAATTGAATAATCGCCGACCACCACCGGTTGAAACCGGCATCCATAGATGTTTAGATAATGTTTTTCCACGCGAAACAGTAGCTTGTCAGCATTTCAGCTGGTCAGCCAGAGAGCTGACTAGCTGAAATGCCATCAACGACAGGAAAAGTTTGGCTCTTTGGGAATGTCCGTGATCGGTGACCAAAATCGGGACTAGCGCCGGTTGAGTAGCGAAGCGTATCGAAACCAAAGCGGGTTTATCACGGAAGATCCCAATGAGCCAAAAGTTTTTCCTGAAAGGCTATAGCAGCCAAAGTACGGTCAGGCGCGCTTCAATTCAACCCACTTGGGAAGGTTTGCGCTTCCTAGACCCAGTAGATCCAAATTTCAGGTTTTGAGAGAGAATTCTGGCTAAACAGTTGACATAAATACAAATTTGCCGGTCGATATCTAGTTTTTGCGTTAGATTTGGATCTACTGAGACCGACGTTTCGATGCTGGGCCGCAAAGTATGCGATTGCCCTATCCAATCATAAGTTGGACTTGACAAGGTCCGATTTCCATGATACAATTAGTTCATAAATGAACTGTTTTGTTTGGAACTATATATGAGTACACGTTATTCAGGTGAACCAAAAGAAGTGCGAGCACTCGATACTTACATCAAGTTATTACGCGCAACCGATTCGGTTAAGTCACGAATTGATCGATACGAAACCACGAAAGAGTTGGGTGCGACACAATTTGGAACGTTGGAGATGCTCTATCATCTGGGTCCTTTGCACCAAAATGAGATTGGTCAGAAGTTACTGATCAGCAAAAGCAATGTAGTTGCGGTGGTTGACAAGCTTGAAAAACGGGGGTTTGTTGAGCGGCACCGTAGCGAAGAAGATCGTCGCTGTGTCTTCGTTCACTTGACCGAGTCAGGACGAGCGATTGTTGAAAAGATTCTACCCGTCCATGTGGCAGCCATTACCAAAGAGATGAGCTGCTTAAGTCTGGATGAACAGAGGGAATTGGGACGTCTATGCCGTAAACTTGGTCTGAATGAACGAAACAGACAAGAAGATTCAGCTAAAAATCTTGATTCAACAAGAGCTCGAATGGTTGACACGAAAAATTAAATCATGAAGGCACTGAAGGAATTGAAGAAGAAGCAGACAGTCTTTCAGTCTCTTCATTCCCATCATAGTAAAATGGCTCTTCTTTTTCAACCACTTGAGATCCCATTGAATCAAAATTTTTTACCCAAATAGTTCATAATTGAACAATCCAGCAATGAACTAAAATCGGAACAATAAAACAGCAGGACTTTAGCCATTGATTCGACAAACTGTAGAACAAACAGCTTGTTTGTTCAGCTATCGGAGGACGACATGTCAATGACGAATTTCGCAAATATGCGTAATCTGACGATCTTGCTCGGCAGCACGACAACTGTATTGGCAGCAACGATCATTTCCCCAGCACTCCCAGAAATGACGCAGGTCTTTCAAGATGTACCAAATGCCGATTTTTTGGTTCGGCTTACTCTTACCATGCCAGCTCTCTTTATTGCCATTGGCGCACCGATTGCGGGCATTCTATTGGATCGATTGGGGCGCAAACCTGTCTTAATTGCCGCCTTAATTCTATATGGCCTGACCGGGACAGCTGGCTTTGTATTGGATTCACTTACAGCCATCCTTGTCAGCCGAGCACTGTTGGGGCTGGCTGTGGCGGGCATTATGAGTGGTTTTACAACTCTTATTCTCGACTATTTTAGTGGTTCGAAGCTGAATCAATTTATGGGTTATCAAGGAGCCTTTATCGGGCTTGGTGGAATGGTCTTTCTGTTGGCCGCAGGCTATTTGGCCGATGTCGGTTGGCGTTTCCCCTTTCTGGTCCATCTGTTTGCCTTTGTCGTATTGCCTGGTGTGTTGTTCGCTATACAAGAACCCCAACGACAAACGGATAGCTCCCAACAGGAAGGCTCAGTTGAAGTGGTTACTTTTCCAGTGAAAGCCATTCTCCCTATCTATTTTACAGTATTTGTAGGGATGGTCATCTTCTTTATCTTTCCTGTACAGGTGCCCTTTTATTTGACTGCAGAAAGTGGAGTCAGCAACAGCCAAGTCGGAATCGCACTATCTCTGCAAACGTTTACGTCAGTTCTGATCGCACTCCAATTTCAGAGACTCAAGGCCCGATTCTCATTTATGGCGATTCTGAGCTTGATTTTTCTTGTCTTCAGCATCAATCATACCATTCTCTCATTGACAGCCAATTATGGGTTGGTGATTGTAGCATTGCTGATCGGTGGGCTAGGCATCGGATTATTTCCCCCCAATAACAGCGTTTGGTTGGCTTCAGTGACACCACCCGCTCTGAGAGGGCGGGCCGTTGGTGGTATGACCAGTGCATTGTTCTTGGGACAATTCTTCTCGCCCATTTTTACACAGCCCTTAATCGGTCGAATCGGTTTGGCTGGCACATTTGGTGTGGCTGGGATCATTTCCCTCACACTGGCAGCCATCTACTTCATGATGACTGTCAGACATTCAGAGAACGCTTCAAATGGAGGATCGGAATTAGGGATCGAATCTGCTTAGGAATGGTATTCAAAAATTTCAATTCCTAAAGAAATTAGCACACTCTTGAAATTACCCGACGACAAATTATTGTTTTTTGAATAGCCTTAACAAATTTATAGATATTTTTACTATCAGATAGAAAGGATAAGAACATGACTAGAGATCCAAAAACTGACCATCTGCTCACATCAGAGAATGCAGCGCTCGTCTTAATCGATTACCAACCCGGCTTGATTGACGGCACCAAATCCATCGAACGCAACATTCTGATCAACAATGTCGTGGCCCTAACCAAGACAGCCAAGATGTTCAACATGCCGGTTGTTCTATCAACTGTGGGTGTGAATGCGGGTTATCAAGAAGATACCATCGATGAAATTAAGTCACTGTTACCCGGCGTTGAGACGGTTGATCGCACCCACGTCAACGCATGGGAGGAAGAAGCATTTGTTGAAGCGATCAAGGCGACTGGTCGACGCAAACTGATTATGGGCGCTCTCTGGACGGAAGTTTGCCTCGTTTTCCCGGCGCTTGATCTGGTCAAAGAAGGTTACGAGGTCTATGCAGTTTCTGATGTGTCAGGTGGGACCAGCGTCGATGCACATGAGCGTGGAATGCAACGGATGATCCAAGCAGGAGTTGTTCCCGTCACGTGGGAAGCCGTCATGGCCGAACTGGGGAGACTCTATCAAGGTGATTATGTATCGACCTTTGTCCAGATCATGAACGAGCATCTACCCCAGAGTGTCTAGACGAACCTTCGAGAAGTTGAGAATCTGTGATTGCTAATTTATATAGCCTTTCAGAAAAAGATTTTCTTGTCGTTGATGGCATTTCAGCATTTCAGCTCGTCAGCTCTCTGGCTGACGAGCTGAAATGCTGACAAGCTACTGTTTCGTGTGGAAAAGCATTATCTGAACATCTATAGAACTTTACTTTCTGGTAAAAGAAAAGAGATGAGGTGAGAAATGTGACAAAAAGCGGTTAGCAGTTCATCCAAAAGGTAGAGAACCCAAAAAGGAGGAAGGAATGCTAACCGCGCCAGAAATAACTATAGCAGTACTGATGAATGTATTGCAAGTAACGCCGATGGGAACAAACGTAAATGTAATGCGTCTGATGTGGGCAATGCTGAATGGGTCGTTTCTGAAAAGTCGAGGAGCAATCCATAGCGCATTGAAAGAAAGCGGGTTTGAAGATGAGGAGCTCCGGCGAAGCTGGTGGAGCTCGATATGGATCATGGGATATCACAAGTCTGCTGGGGTCGTGGCAAGAAGAAGTGGAAAGGGAATGGGAGGCAAAAAAGTTAGAAGGGTACCGAGTGAAAAGCATAGATATCACAGGGTTCTGGCGACCGAAGCTGCAAGGGAAAGTGAACCGACTCTATAACTCAACGGCTCGTCGGCATTGCCGCGCTCATCTTTGGAGTGATGATAAGCTCGGGGGAGATAGGCGGGAAGCGAGTGCCACTGCTCAAGGCAATCATGAGATGCACGGTTGGAACAAAGGAAAGTGAGTTTCGGAAAAAGCTGCTGAAAGAGACGAAGAAATCACTGGAGTCAGACGAAGTGGCGGTGGTCGATGCCGGGTTTACAATCAGAGAAATGCTAGAAAGCGGCATCGACCGATTTGTCCTGCGGGAAGCCATTAACTGCACAGTGCGCCGCAATGAGTTCCCAAACGCAAAGAAAAGGCAGACCACCTGAATATGGTGATATTGTGCGACCGCTCTCTCGCAGCTATAAGGGAAAGCGACTCGAGGCTACAACTCCGGACTCGTCTGGTCGCTTTCTCTATAGTGGTCGCCTGATTTGCTATCAAGCATGGCACAATCTCGTCCCCAGAACAACCAAGGTGGATACAGCCAACCGTACCTACTCGATTTACGTCATTCAGGATCCGGCCTACAACACACCTTTGGTTTTGGCGACCGTTATGACTTTGCAGCCTGAAACCATTTATCTTGTCTACCTGGAACGCTGGCCTGTTGAACCTCCCCCCTTGGCTTCCAAGCAGATGATTGGCTTACATCGTCAATTTGTTCATGCCGATGAGGCTTGTTTCCGCTTACCTGAACTGGGGCTGCTGGCTGGCAATCTTCTTTCCCATTTAGCCGCTTCTCTTCCTCCCATACCGACTGGCTACTGGGATCGAGAGCCTCAATCCACTCCCGGCAGGCTGCGCCGTGTTCTCGCGAGTGCTCTTTTTCCAACTCCTGACCAACTCGACCCTGACTTTCGGAAAAAGGCCTCGGTTTCACACCATTTCCCTAAAGGCGTTCTCGCTCATCGCCGCCTCAATGCCGCTGCTTAAACTAGCCGAGCACTATTTTTACATTTTATCCCGTTTTTTCAGGGTGGATTCTTTTTTCCGCCCCTTTCGGTTTGCCCTTTGTCACTCAAGCCTTTACCAGAAAGTAAAGTAGAAAGGATTCAGATGAATGACAGTGCCTTTTAATTATAACGCACCAGAGAATCACGTACAGACTCGGTCCGGTCTCAATGCCACAATTCGTAAGACCTTGCTGGAGAGTGAACGGTCTCAGTGGCCAACTCATCCTCGTTTTGGTGGCAAAGCGGCTTTCTTTTTGAATATACATGGTTCGCTGCTCAACAACTCGGCAAATCTTGTCAAGGGACTACAAAGATTGCTGGATGAACCTTCTGATACAATGAAAGACGCATTTGCCGCATCAAATCTGACGGGGCTGAGCGGAAATATCATCTCCCTGGCGCACAATCACCATTATATGGAGGATGAATACTATTTTCCGGCTTTCTCTCGGATCATGCCGCAGATTGAGCAGGCAATCGCACTGCTTGATGGAGACCATCGCGTATTAGAGAAAGCTCTGTACAAGACAGAAAGTGCCATGACCGCTCTTCGAACAGAAACTGTTCATCGCGACACTTTGGCGAAAGCAGTGCGTGGAGCCAGATTGCTAGAATCCGTCATCAGTCGACATCTTTACGATGAGGAAGAGATCATCATCCCCATCTTTTTGATGTCCATGTGATCAAAAACCGAAGGCTCATCTATGAAAACGGTCTTCCTTCCATAAAGTGTGCAAGCAGGCCATTAAATTGCCGAAATTTCAGAGGTTGCAGATTTTCATCTGGTGAGCGAAACCGAAATTGAATATCTATTGAAGAAAGGAATTACTTACATGAATTCACCCAAATACACTCTCTATTATGGTCCAGGAACATGTGCCTTAGCTGGCATCATTACGCTGGAATGGATCGCTCGCCCTTACCAGTTGGGACGCGTAACGGGCAAAATCCTTTGGAGCGATATCTATCGCAAGATCAATCCTTTAACCAAAGTACCCGCCTTGTCCATTGATGGACGAATTCTTCTAGAGAATAATGCCATATTAACACATTTGGCGAACAGTGCGCCCGATGCTAAACTGAGCCCCCAAGCGGGTACACCAGAACGAGACACGCTCAATCAGTGGCTTTCATATTTAGGGACCGAATTTCATCCCGCATTCTGGCCTTGGTTTATGCCACAAAGGTATACAACAGACGAGAGCCACTATTCGGCAGTCAAATCGGCTTCCGAAGCCATGGTCTCGTCCAAATTTGCCTACCTGAACGAACATTTGGCAGATAAACAATATATGCTTGGCACACAGCGCACGATTCTCGATCCCTATTTCTTTGCCATGGCCCGTTGGGGAGAGAACTTTCTAGATATTTCGGCGGACTATCCCAACGTCGCTCGACACTTGGAAATGATGCGCGCAGATGCGACTGTCCAGTTTGGTCTTAGCGTCGAGGCTGGCGACATCGTGAATGCTGCTGATGGTGGTGGCCCTGGTTTCCAAGGGCACGTGAAGCTTACCTAACTGGGTCAGACCAGAACCAAAAAGGGATCCACGAAAGACACAAAGGAACACCAAGAAGATTCTAAAACTTTCAGTAGACCGCGATCGTGTCATTCTCGAGTGAAACGAAGAATCTAACGATCGCAGTCTACTGACTTTGTGTTTCTTCGTACCTTTCGTGGATTATTTTCTTGCCAAGTGAGCAAAAAGTTCACGGATTAGTTACTAACGAGGAGACGAATGATGAGTAAACCTGTATGTGTAGTTGTTGGAGTTGGACCGGGGAACAGTGCAGCTTTTGCACGAAAATTTAGCGACAAAGGCTATCAAGTGGCGCTGCTGGCTCGCAACGAGAACTACCTCAATGAACTGGCTCAAGAGGTCAATGATTCAAAGGCATACGCTTGTGATGTGACAAATGTTGAACAAATCAAATCTGTCTTTTCAGCAATCAAAAACGAACTGGGAACAGTCGATGTTCTGATTTACAATGCTGGGTCAGGAGTCTTTGTGACGGTCGATGACACGACAGTTGAAGATTTTGAGCTGTCCTGGCGTATCAATACACTGGGTTTGCTGGTCGCGACCCAGCAGGTATTGGACGATATGCGCAGCAAAGGCGGCGGCACAATTCTCGTGACTGGCGCAACCGCGTCGCTACGGGGCAATGTCTCGACAGCACCCTTTGCCTCAGCCAAAGCGGCTCAACGCAGTTTGGCGCAATCCATCGCCAAGCACGCTGGTCCCGACGGCATCCACGTTTCCTACGTCATCCTGGACGGTGGCGTTGAGTCACCGAGGTCACGGGAATTTATGCCCGATCGACCAGCAGATGGTTTTCTTAAGCCTGATGAAATCGCCGATACTTTCTACTACCTATCGCAACAGCATAAATCTACCTGGACATTTGAATTGGATCTGAGACCCTACGTCGAGAAGTGGTAGGGCGGTATGAATCGCAAAACATTTCCGATTATTTTACTCAACCTTGTGAATGGGATCGGCGGCACGCTGCTGATCCCTGTTTTGCCTTTTGTCATTCGCAATCTTGGTTATAATGACGCAATTTTTGGTCTATTGATCGCAGTTTATCCCATCTGTCAATTTTTTGGTGCTCCGATTTTGGGTACACTGAGTGACTACTATGGACGCAAACCCATCTTGCTCGTGAGCCAGGCCGGCACTTTATTGAGTTGGGTAATTTTTGCGCTGGCTTATTTTACAGAAGGTTCATTTTGGCCACTCTTGATTATTGCCTTTTCCCGTGTCGTCGATGGGATCACGGGTGGCAATCAATCCGTTGCCAATGCCTATCTCGCCGATGTAACCACTGATGAAGAGCGCACACAAGTGTTTGGTGTGTTGGGCGCGTCGATGGCTGTCGCCTTGATGATTGGTCCGGCTTTGGGTAGCTTTGCATCGGCTGGTTCAATTGGCTATTTGGGAGCAGCTATTTTGGCGATTGTGCTATCAACAGTTACACTAATTGCCATGTTTTTTATGCTCACTGAATCGCTCTCCTCTGAAAAGCGTAGCGATTCGCTTGATCTCAATCCACTACATCAACTCAATCTTCTCAGCAAAATCGGTCACCTCACCCACGTACGTGCTCTGACGCGCCTCTTTGCCACACGCTCCGTCTTCAACTTGGTCTTTGGAGCTTATACAACCATTTTGGTCTTGTGGTATGCGGATCGCCTGGGGCTCGATCAGACGGGGGTTGGTTTGATGTTGCTTGCCGTGGGAATTTTTCTCATTATCAACGAGTTGTTGTTGCTACCCAGGTTCGAGAAGCAATTTGGCGATTTGGGCACCCTGATCATGGGCTTTGTCATTACACCAATTGGCTTGCTGCTCATACGTTTCCCCGAATCAGTTTGGATCTACTTGCCGATGGCATTCATCCTCAATTTAGGAGCAGCACTCACCTTTCCCACGCTTCAGTCAGTCATTACCAAAGTGGCGGATGAGCGTCAGGAAGGAGAGATTCAAGGAATCGATACCTCGATTGGTGCCCTTTTTTCCGCGTTTGCGCCGATTTTGGGTGGCTTGCTCTACTCACAGATTGGAGGGAATACTTTAATTGTTTTATCTGTGATCGGGATGTTGGGATTGATATTTTTAGTAGAAAGTCGCAAAGCAATCGATGATGAATTGCCCCATCCAGAAATACATCCAGAAGCGCGTGTGCGCAAGGAGTGGGCTGCTTGATCAATGAACATATGCTCGCGCATGCGCTCGAGTGGTTAGAAGAAAAAACAAAACCGCTTTTTGTCGCAGCCGCCTTAATCCTGTACGCGATAGCGATCTATCGCATTACTCAGACCCTCAAACCGCTGGAAAATCTGAATCAATTTCTTGTCGAAGCCCTTATCGCATTGACGATTCCATTTGGCATTATTTTGTTGCAGGAAATGCTCGAGTTGGTTGCCAAAATTTCTGAAAACAATCTTCTCTCTGCTCGTCATCAATTCGAGATTGTGCTGCTTGTAATTGTCCGTAGCTTTTTTAAGAGTTTCTCCAAAGTCAATTCATATCAGTAGCAGCAAAAGTCGGGTACAAATTTATTATGTTGAGTTAGAAGGGGAGTCAGAATCATGACGATTTGTATTTGAAAGAAGAGCAGACTCCCAAGCGATTTCAAGTTCAGAAACGACTGAATCAAGGTGATGGCAAAAGCGAAAATAATCTTTGCGTTCAGCCAGGATCGAATGTAAACGTTGCCGTTCAAATAAATAAGCGGACCGGTCAACGGATCGCAGCCGGAAGAGCAATTCGTCTTTGGTTTCAGTCGGATCGACGAAGGCAGCAAAAGAGCCATAGCGAAGGACGAAGTTATTAACACTTTTGCGTCCAGTGATAAGTCGTTGATTGGTTTTCAAGCGGCCAAAGAAGCCCTCCAGGGCATTGTTAGTGGAAGGAAGACCCGAGACATCGTAGCAGACAAAGAGCCCCCCACCAACGGTTGCGAAATGTTGTGTTGATATGCTGAACAATCGAGCGATCTGCGTCATCGAGAGTCGTATCCTGTGTCAGTGCGACTAAATATTGATCAACAGCTGATGCAACGGAATGAGCAGTGACCTGTACCTGGTCGTCGGCTTGAGAGTCAGGCGACAAAAGCCGTTGGAGTGCCACCAACCACCCAAGTTGCCGTCGTAAGCGGTTGGCTTGAACAGTGCAAAAACGATGAAAACCAGCAATCTTGATTAAGCGGGTCAGTAACGGATGCCCCCTTTTTCCTGAGCCCGTAATAATGATGCTTCAATCGTGATTAATTGTTGAACCATCTGTAAGCCACCTAATTCAAAAGGAGCCAATCCTCTTGTCAATAAAGTGAACCGCAGATAGCGAGTATATTGCAAAAGAACTGCTTTGTAGGGATCGGTTTCCGCCAATTCTCGAACCGTTTTGTAGACCCGATTCAAAAAGCCACGCAGCTTCTTTTTGAGTTGAGTTTTCATTGTACGGTCAAGCGCATAAGTGAGTCGCCCAGCTTCTTTAATGCAATGGAACTGACAAGTCTGATGGGGGCAATTCGGCCACACTTGAGCAACAGCAAGTTGGATGTTTTCCTGGGCGTCACTGATGATGCCCTTGATAGGGATTTCCCATTCGTTTATCGGTTCCAACAGTGCTGAAACCAGAGTCTCAGTAGATCCAAATTTGGCGTTTTTGGCGATTTTCAGTCGAGATTGCAGGGATTTTGGGGGGTGGTTCAAAATTAGGTTTACACTTTTGATATATAGACAAAAATCTATATGAGACCGTTTTCTCTCTGAGAACCGGCGAAATCAGAGAATATAAACGTTCTTTCTGTTTCTAAAAGTGTAAACCTATCTATCCAGCTAAAATGAACCACCCCGATTTTGGAGTCATTTATTCAGATTTCGGTTACAGAAAACAACCTATTTCATATCTGAAAATCGCCCAAATCTAACGCAAAAACTAGATATCGACCGGCAAATTTGTATTTATGTCAACTGTTTAGCCAGAATTCTCTCTCAAAACCTGAAATTTGGATCTACTGAGTCTTGTGAGTCCCTGATTCCAACACTTCTGCCATCAAAGTGATGTCTAACTGGACTTCTCGAACCACATAGAGCGCTGGACTTCCTTTCTCTGGTTGCATCCCATCTATGGAGAGGATTAGTCCGCCCAACCTTTTCCATTTTTTCTGCTGGTTTACTACCTTCGCTGGCTGTCCAGCTCGCAACAAGGCTAAAAATGTACCGATTAAGTTCAGCACTTGTCTTTCAGATATCGTTATCCGCTCTTTTAGTCCTTTATGGATTTCGGCCACTCTTCGTTGATGCCAAAATCGTTGGTATCCTATTTCGACGATTACATCTAACCCATAACCGCATTCGGGTACACCCAACTCTTCTGCTTCTTGGGAACGATAGACCACTTCTTGCTGCAAGCAGTTCTCATTTTGACACCGATATCCATGACTTACCACATAATATCTGCCCTCCAGTGTTTCCAGATACTTATGCCATAATTTATAGCTTCTTTTCAGTTTGCTTTTGCAGTTCGGACAGCGCTTCTTTGTTGGTCGGTAGTATCGTTTCTCTACCTGCTTCTCCTTCTTTTTGCGCATTTTTCCGGACCTCCTTGGCCTCTCCTATTCTAGCCTTTTCTTCCGGAGGTCTTCAATTTATCTCTTTTTGGTCGCAATCATTTACTTGTCATAATATTTCTGTACCCGACTTTTGCTGTAACTGATTCATATGTCGAGGATGGAGCCTTTAGCGAGCCTATTCAAGAGGCAGTCGTAAAGGTTGTTGCCATCGTTTTTCTCATGGGTCTGATCCATTTTTTCCGCGTCATGTCCGAAAGTTCCTATCTCAGTTGGTATCAAGAACAGGGACAGCGGACAAATCTATACAAACAGGGATTGGTTGTCATTCTAGTGATCTTTATTCTTATTTACCAACTGGCATTTGATCCGACTTCGACCAAATGGACATTTGATGAATTCCAATTCGTCAGGCTGGTCTTCACCGGCTTGATCGTAATTGAGGCGCTCTTCTTGATCTTGTCAATTTTGAAAGGTGATTTCCCGAGACTGGTTCTGGAAAGTAGCTTGGTGATTGCGTTGATCTTTGCCCGTTTCCCACTCTTTACATCAAATACGCTCTCCTACATCTTATCCGTCGTGGGTGTAGGGTTTGCGACTGCCTCACTCTACCTTTTCTATCGCATATCACAGTGGATGTCGGCGAGAACAGCACCTTCTTGATTGAGCATACGCCCATCCTCAGTGAAACGATTTGACGTCGAGTAGACTTCAAGTTTATCTCCATCAAACGTTTGTTCCCCAATTATTGGACATGTCATTATTCACATTGCGGGCATTCCCTATGTGCGGACTCTCGTCTACTTGTTGGGCTGGGCTGCGGAAGTCGTCATATTGGTACAGATACTTACCTAGGTTCTGTTGACATTTAGCATGCGCTCTCAGGGCGTTGGCCGTTCTGCACGATGATTTCTCTGAGGGGAGCTGTCAAAAGTCAACGGCTCCTAGATCCCATGACGGGTATAAGTTGCTTAGATGTACAGCGATCTGGCATGATCCCCATAGAATAGAATCCATTTCTCTAAATTATATTACTGGGGAACATCATGAAAACGAAAGTCGCAACTTGAAGCCAACTGACAGAATTGGCGCCAACCTATGCACTTGTTGCAAATGTCGATCTTGTTATTATTCGCTACCGTGATGGTCAGAACGAAGAACATGCATCGGTGCTCTATGGTCGTTGTTTACATAGAGGTGCCTTGTTAAGTGACGGGTACATCGATGGTGGCAATCTGATCTGCGGCGTCCATAGCTGGGATTATCGCTACGACACGGGCGTGAGTGAGTATAACAATGAAGAGGTACTCCATAAATTCACCTCCTGGATCGATCTGGATGAGGATGCAGTCTACATAGATGAGGATGAAGTGGCGGCTTGGCATGTTGACAACCCACAAGCCTATGACCGAGAGGCGTATCTAGGGCTCTATGCTGACTTCCACGGCACAGAAGATGAACCAGAAAACAAGTATATTCAGCAACTAGCCAAGAATGGGCTGTCTCAATGGGGACATCATGGCAAGGTGTCAGCAATGGGTGTCTCCATGACCGAACTGCCCTCTTGGAAAGATCTCAACATTGTCACCGCCCAGTTGGCTCGCCGCCCCTTGCTCGATGATGAGTCAGTGGGGACTGAGTTGATTATTGGGCCGAATGCCAAAAAGCCGCTGAAACTAGAAATCCCTCTGTTCGTCAGCGACATGAGCTACGGTGCACTCAGCGAAGAAGCAAAAGTCGCCTTGGCAACCGGAGCAGAAATGTCCGGAACCGGTATCTGTTCCGGTGAAGGGGGAATGTTGCCTGAGGAGCAGGCAGCCAACTCGCGTTACTTTTACGAACTGGCCTCAGGTCGCTTTGGGTGGGAATTAGAGAAAGTCAAGAAGGTCCAGGCATTCCATTTCAAAGGTGGACAAGGTGCCAAGACAGGCACCGGTGGTCACCTGCCAGGAGATAAGGTCAAAGGAAAAATTGCCGAAGTTCGTGGCCTGACTGAAGGGGAACCAGCCATCAGTCCAGCGACCTTTCCCGATTTAGCGGGCGTTCAAGCTGGGGTGGTTCAGAATTAGGTTTACACTTTTGATACATAGATAAAAATCTATATGAGGTCATTTTCTGCCTGAGCATGGCTCAAAGTAGAAAATATAAACATCTTTTCTCGGGGTGGTTCATTTTAGCTGGATAGATAGGTTTACACTTTTAGAAACAGAAAGAACGTTTATATTCTCTGATTTCGCCGGTTCTCAGAGAGAAAACGGTCTCATATAGATTTTTATCTATGTATCAAAAGTGTAAACCTAATTTTGAACCACCCCCTTTTCTCTTTGCAAAAATGTAAACCTAATTGTCCGCCTAAAATGAACCACCCCTTCAAGCTTACCAACAAGTTGCTGCTGATGTGCGCAAAGCCTCCGGCGGTATCCCCATCGGCTTCAAGATGTCGGCCCAGCACATCGAAGAGGACATCGACTTTGCGCTAGATGTGGGTGTCGACTATATCATTCTCGATGGGCGCGGGGGTGCTACCGGTGCTGCGCCCGAAATCTTCAAACAGAATATCTCGGTCCCCACGATTGCCGCCCTGGCACGCGCGCGTCGCCATCTGGATAAGCGCGGTCGCCGCGATGTGACGCTCATCATCACGGGAGGATTGCGCACAGAGTCCGATTTTGTCAAAGCGCTGGCATTGGGGGCAGATGGCGTGGCCGTCTCCAATGCAGCGCTCCAATCCATTGGCTGTTTGGGGATGCGTGCCTGTCACACCAACAACTGTCCCGTTGGCATCGCCACCCAAAAACCACATCTGCGCGAGCGCCTGATCGTTCGAAAATCGGCCGTCCAACTCAAGAACTACTTCGAAGCCACCATCGAACTCATGCAGGTGTTGGCTCGCGCCTGCGGCCATCACCACCTCAATCAATTCTCCATCGATGATCTGACAACCTGGCATCGAGATGCGGCCTATCTGACAGGAGTCGAGTATAGCGGGGTCGGGCCATTATAGAGGAAGGTTATGTATGAAAATCACCGCTGTTGAAACATTGGTCCTGTTTTCTGAACGTCCATATACGAAACAACATGGGATGGAATTCGCGCCGACCGAGCCTCCTGTCAGACGTGTTTTGACTGATCGCTACCATGATGGTCGTCACCTCTGTGTCTATCCCCAAGGCGAACAGACTGTGCTCGTGCGGCTGGAGACGGATACTGGTCTGGTTGGTTGGGGTGAAGCCCATGCGCCTTATGCCCCCGAAGTAACGCAAGCGCTGATTCTCGAGCTATTTGTCCCACTGATCCTTGGCCAGGATCCCATGATGAGCGAGGTGCTATGGGAGAAGATGTATGGCTCCATGCGGCTGCGCGGTCACAACACAGGCTTCACGACCGAAGCGCTGGCAGGCATTGACATTGCGCTCTGGGATCTGCGGGGGAAGATCACGGAACAACCCGTCTATGCTCTGTTGGGCGGTCCTTACCGTACATCAATTCCTGCATATGCATCTGGTGTACCTGGACTTCGTGACGGTGAAAAGCAGATCTCTGCACAGAAGTATCTAGACGCGGGGTACACAGGGGTCAAGCTTGCCATTGGTCGACGAAGTTTGGAGGAAGATTTGGCAACCATTGCCGCCGTAGCGGATGTACTGGGCGAGCAGGCCCACCTACTGATCGACGGGCATGGTGCGTACGATCTTGGCACGGCAATTCAGGTTGGACGAGAATTAGAGCGTCTTGGTTGTTATTGGTTCGAGGATCCGTTGGTGCCCGAAGATCATAGCGGCTATGTGGAGCTGTCGCGGGCCTTAGAGATCATGGTCGTGGCAGGAGAGACTGAGTGCAACCGCTTCCAATTTCGTGATCGGCTGGCCACACGTGCAGTCGACGTAATCCTGCCCGATATTTGTCGTGCGGGTGGTATCACCGAAGGACAAAAGATCGCCATCTTGGCCGATGCATATCAGACGCCTTGGGCTGCACATGTGAGTATGGGCACAATGGTTCATGTCGCTGCAGCCCTACATCTGGGATCAGCATCACCCAATTTTCTGATTTGCGAATTTCACCCTGGATTAACCGCACTGGGCAATGATATTGTCAAAACAAAGCTCAATCCAGAAAATAGTTTTTTGAGTCTGCCTGAAGGTCCAGGCTTGGGGATCAAGTTCGACGAGGAAGCTTTGGCGCGGGCGACAAGACTACGTGAACGGCGTACTGTCTAACTACGTTCAAATATTGCGAAAACTGTAGCAGTTTTTGTCTAGAAAAGGGCAACTACTTTATTCGCACCTACGAAGCAAGTGCTGTATAATAAGTAGACATCGATCATACCTTCCTGTTTTAGGTGCCAGTCACCTTTATGAGAATAATTTCTAGGCGATCGCGCAGATCGACCTTGCTCAACACCCAAAGAACAAACCCTGATGAAATTGGAGGAGAGTTGCTAAACGCTAGAATTTTTAAACTGTGCTGAAATCAACTTGAACACTGGAGTTCAAAGATAGGGGATTAGGAATCAGAGATTAAGAACTGGAAATAACGCACCATGTCCATTTGGTGAACAAGATAACCAGTGACGTATTCTTGTTTTCTTAATTTTGTAAGCATTCAGCTAGTCAGCCATCGGCTCGGCACTTCCCTGTATGGTTCGGACACTTCGTGTCCCTGACGCCTGAGTCAGTGGCTACGAAGTGTCCGAACCATACAGGGAAGTGCCGAGACAAGCTGCTTAAACGTGCCAAGCTGATAGCTGAAATGCTGATAAGCTGAACAGCTAACCTTATTTTTAGTCCTCAGCTTCCGTTAAACTCCAACAATCATGTTGAACTCAGTACAGTTCTGACCATGTTGGGGTAAACACATGCCTGATTCACGTCCCCTGGGAGTACTCGTTCTTCTTCTCTTATCCTCTGCTGTGGCGCTATTAGTTGGATGTGGCGCGACAGACAACCTAGCAGACATCCGGCCTCGACCTCACGCTCTGATCGAACGCACAACCGCGCGGCTTGCAAAGCAATTGACCACATCGGAAATACTTGGACCACGAACAGAAGCGGATCCGTTGACCGCAGTTGAATTCTACATGCAGGAATATCAGCCCGGGCCATTGCCCCGCGTCTTTCAGACAACCTATCTCTATGACCGAAACGGCATGCTCATTGCCGAGCTTTTTCCCAATGGCCGACGAACATGGGTTGGCCTGGCGAGCGTAGCACAATCGCTAATCGACGCAACCATTGCCACCGAAGATGCCACCTTTTACAGCAACACGGGCGTCGACCCACGCCGTTTAGCGGGTGCTTTGTTGCAAAACGCCAAAGCTGAAGGCATCGTGTCTGGTGGCAGCACCATCTCTATGCAACTGGCACGCAACATTTTTATGGGGACAGAAGAGCGGTTCGATCTGTCTCTCAATCGGAAGATGTTAGAGATCGGGCTGGCCCAGGAGTTGACAATGCTCTATAGCAAAGATGAACTGCTGGAGATGTATTTGAACCTTCTCAACTATGGCAATCTAGCCTATGGTCCAGAGGCTGCGGCGCAGGTCTACTTTGGAAAATCGGCTGTGGATCTGAATCTAGCCGAGGCGACGCTACTCGCTGGCATTCCGCAGCGTCCAGCAGAGTTAAACCCATTTACCAACTTCGACGAGGTAAAGGATCGTCAACGCATCGTGCTTGATCTCATGGTGCGCCATGGTTACCTGACTGCGAGACAAGCCGATCTGATCTTTTCGCAACCTCTCCAATTGCGGTCCGACGTCAGCCTAACACCCATTAACCATGCCCCACACTTTACCCAATATGTATTTGACACTTTGGGTGAAACCTTTGGAGATGAGTACATTGCCCGTTCTGGTATACGGATCGTGACATCGTTGGATCTGGGGATGCAGGAGCTGGCACAGCGCACGGTGACTGAAGAAGTGGCAAAGCTGCGTGGCTCAAACATCAGCACGGCTGCCCTGGTGGCGCTCAAACCAGGTACGGCGGAAATTCTGGCCATGGTGGGGAGCGCCAATTTCTTCGACGAAGCTATTGCCGGTCAAGTCAACGTTGCCACACGCTTGCGACAGCCAGGCAGCACTGTCAAGCCCATACTCTACGCTGCTGCGCTCGATGCGAATCTAATTAGCCCCGCCACAATTCTTTGGGACACACCTATGTATTACGACGTCAAGGGGCAGCCTCGATATCGACCGCGCAATTATGACAATAAGTTTCATGGCCCAGTAACCGTGCGAACCGCTTTGGCCAACAGCTACAATATACCCGCCGTCAAGCTACTTGATGCGTTCGGTGTCGACAAAATGGTAGACATTGCGCGCAAGATGGTCCTAAAGAGTCTGCGCGATGAACGCAATTGGTACGGTTTAAGTGTGACGTTGGGTGGCGGCGAAGTGACGCTTATCGACCTATCAGCTGCCTTCCACACGTTAGCCAATGGTGGACGATATCTGTCACCCCAACCTATATTGGCCATCGTCGGCCGCGGTGGTCAGACCCAGATGCCCGTCTCCTTTCGAGACGAGTTGCCCGTTGTTTCACCTCGGGCCGCTTTTTTGGTGACAGATATTTTGAACGATCAACAGGCGCGGGCGCCCATGTTTGGAATAAACAGTCTGCTCAATTTAAGCCGTCCGGCGGCGGCCAAAACAGGAACCACCACCGATTGGCGTGACAACTGGACAGTTGGTTACACCCGTTATTTGGTCACTGGGGTTTGGGCGGGCAATGCTGACGGCAAGCCTACACGCCAGTCAACGGGCGTACGCGGGGCGGGACCCATCTGGCGTAATTTTATGGAAGCTGTCATCGCCGATCCGGCCATGTTAGCTGTGCTAGATGCCCCTGCCGAACCAGAAGCTTGGCAATTTCCCCAACCAGATGGGATAGAAGTGCGCGCTCAGTGTCCACCGAATCTAAGCTGTCGGGATGAAGGGGAGTATTTTACGCACGATTGGTTGAAAGCGGTCGGGATTGGTAGCCCACTGCGCGACAGCGTGGTATACGCCGAGGCGGCGCCTGTCTATTTAAGCCGAGATGGACAAAGTCGCCGCCTCGGCTATTGTCGTGTGCCAAACTCCTCGGCTAGCCAGGCCCGTACCCCCTTACTAAAATTACCAGCCGAACTGGGGCCATCTAGTCCCCATCATCTCACAAAGCAAGCATCCGTAGATTTGGAATCAGACGGCGCATTAAAAGAAACTCCCATCGAAGATGCTGCCCAAGAGCGAGCCAAACGGATTGAGCCCGATCGGGCCTTGGCGCTGAACTGGAGTCTCAACGGTTCCTGGCCAGTGCTGTTGGGCACCTGCGATTCTCTAGATCAGAACGTGCGTCGCTATCTACCGACAAATCTACGCAACGGATCACTTCTGGTCGATTATTCAAATGTAGAGCGACCTGCCGTCGCCAGCCGTTCGCCCAGAAATACAGAAGAAACCAAACAAGAGGAAACTGAACAAGAAGAAGCCGTGCCAGAGAAATCCGCCCAGGAAGAATCTGCGCAAAACGAAACAGTGGAGGCTGAACCCACAGAGACGCCACCACCACCCGAACCTGCTATACCGGCTTCAAGCTCTGTCAGAACTGCATACGTGACTCAGTCCGTGGAGCACGGGAATAACTGTCCCGGCAACTATATCATGGGCCGAATTATAAACAGTGAAGGGGGGCCTGTGCCAGGCGTACGCGTGCGAGCCATCGACGAGTGGGGCAACCAGAGTGATGCGGTCAGCAAAGGGGGAGCTGGAGAGGTTGGTCTGTTTGACATTCCTCTCTATACTGACAGGCCACGAGATATCTATGTCAACGTACTGGACGGCGCCGGCAATCCCATCAGTGCAGCCACCTTGGTTCCACACCGCAAAGGCAGCGTGGAGACAGGGTGTCACATGGTTGTCTTTCGGAGAGTCAACTGATCACGTTTTCTATGGTTGTACCCAAAACGACAGCGGATTCGAGAAGGAGCGAATTTTTTGCTCTGTTCATCAGAAATTTTCTGCACATCTAGACAGTTGTGTGGACGATATGATCATTCTGTTCCTGTCTCAATCCGCTGCTCTATTCGGCCACCAAAGAATTCGATGGAATCAGTTTTTCACAGCAATTTCAAATTAAAAAGGGTCCATTTGTGATCCAGGTGACAGTCACTCCCGAAATACCCTACTGTTCGGTGGAATTTCATGCCCACTGGGTCGCGAAGTGACGGTCACCTTCCACTGCTCTCGACTTTGCGGAAGGTGACCGTCACTTGAGGTGACGCGAGGAGGCAAGTTTGTCCACCCTTTCAGTGCATTCGTCAGTGACTGTCACCTGGAACGGACTAATTTGAAATTGCTGCAGTTTTTCACTGTTCGCTTGACAAATATGTTACCCTATAGGACTATAGGCGGACGCCACCTCCACCTGCCTTCGCCAAAAATGATGCGGCTTGGGTGCGAGAGACTGCCCGACGCTTCATAGAGACTACACATACAAATGGCGCAAATGTCTCATATTCATGGTTTCATACGCCTGGTGGCAACCCACACCAAGCAGATCAGAAAACTCAATTTGTATAACAGCCAAAGCGCAGCGTATTCGTAGCGCAGGTGCTGGACCACCTCCGGCGTCTTCTCCACCCCGGCAAAGCTCCTTGGGGTATCCTTTTATCTTGGAAACGGGACTTTCTAAATAGAAGAGTCTTTAACGAAGATTCAACGTTTCAAATTCAGGATAAAAGGCGGATGAACATACCATTAAACAGCTACATACACCTACTCCAACGCTACCTCAAGCCACAGGGGCAGCGTGTTCTCATGTTGACGCTTCTGTTGTTTGTGGCAGTGGGCCTCCAACTACTCAACCCGCAGATAGTGCGGCGCTTTATCGATGCGGCGGGAGCAGCTGGTTCGTCCCAGGAATTGCTGCGATTGGGACTGCTCTTTATCGGCATTGCACTTGTGCAGCAACTTTTCTCCGTCTGTGCAACTTACGCAAGCGAGAGTGTGGCTTGGCGAGCCACGAATCATCTACGTGCAGACTTGGCGTTGCACTGCCTGCGTCTGGACATGTCGTTTCACAATGCACATACACCCGGTGAACTCATTGAACGAATCGATGGAGATATTGATACGCTGGCCAACTTCTTCTCTCAATTCGTGATTCAATTGGTTGGCAACCTGCTGCTCCTGGTCGGTATTCTGAGTCTGCTCTTTTGGGAAGATCGGTGGTTGGGTCTCACCTTTATTCTTTTTTCGGCGGTCTCTTTGGCCCTCTTTTATCGCATTCGCCATTTTGCCGTGCCCTATTGGGGCGAAGCGCGTGAAGCCAGCGCCAATCTCTTTGGCTATATCGAAGAACGTTTGAACATGACCGAAGAGATCCGGGCTAATGGAGCCACAGTCTCTATCATGAGCGGTCTCTACGCGCTGATGCGACAACATATGCAGAAGGAGCGGCGTGCCGGAGTATTGGGGCTGGTGTTGTGGGCAGCGTCGCGGGGCATGTTGACAGTGGGGAATGTGTTGGCCTTTCTCTTTGGAGCTTATCTTTTCTGGTCCGGTGCTTTTACGCTTGGTCCGGTCTATCTCCTTTTTCACTATACGGAGATGTTGCGCTATCCCTTGGATCGGTTACTGCGCCAAATTGGGGATCTGCAGCGGGCTGCTGCCAGCATTGCGCGCGTCCAAGAGTTAGTGGAAACAGAAGGGAAGCTCCTCGATGGCTCCGGGGCGGATGCACCAGCCGGGGCGCTCCCGGTCTCGTTTCGACATGTCTCCTTTGGGTATGTCGATCGACAAATGGTGCTTCACGATCTCAGCTTCAACTTAGCACCGGGCCGCGTGTTGGGCCTGCTTGGACGGACAGGGAGCGGCAAAACATCGCTCACGCGACTGCTTTTCCGACTCTATGACCCAACCGACGGACAAATCTTGCTGGGAGATACAGACATCCGTACCTTTCGTCTAGCAGACCTGCGTCGTCACGTCGGCCTCGTTACCCAGAATGTGGAACTTTTTCAGGCTTCGGTGCGCGACAACTTGACCTTTTTCGATCCACATGTCTCCGATCAGGAGATAACAGACGTGTTGACTGAGGTTGGACTTGACCAGTGGGTTCGGGGGTTGCCTGATGGATTGGACACAGAATTAGATGCAGCAGGCGGTGGGCTTTCTGCAGGTCAGGCGCAGTTGCTTGCGCTGGCACGCATCTTCTTGCAGGATCCAGGGCTGGTGATTCTGGATGAAGCATCGTCACGCTTGGATCCAGCCACCGAAGCACAATTGGATGTGGCGCTGGCTCGCTTGCTAGCCAACCGCACAGCCATTATTATTGCCCATCGTCTAGCGACGATTCAGCGCGCTGATGAGATCATGATACTTGAAGAGGGTCTTATTCGAGAACATGGCGAGCGCACAGCCTTGGCCGGCAGAAAGGACTCGCTCTTCTCGCAACTGCTTCAGACAAACTTGCGGGAGGTGTTGGCATGAAACCCTGGTTCCTGATCTGGCGCCTCATCTGCTATAAGCCAATACTCTATTTGCTCAACGTGCTCTTGGGACTCGCGTTCAGTGTGCTGCTGGGGTTGGTGCCGGGTTTCCTGCTGCGTCTCTTTTTCGATATGCTGAGCGGTACAGCAACATTGGCTATTGATCTGTGGGGACTGATCGCCTTATTAGTTGCCAGCGATCTGGCTCGTGTTGCGCTGATGTTCTCTTTTGTTGCTGTGGATATTACCATGCTCGGCCATGTCAGAGCATTATTGCGCAAGAACATGATGACCCATATTTTACGGAGACCAGGCGCAGAGCCTTTGCCGACCTCATCGGGCGAGGCGATCAGTCGCTTCCGAGATGATGTCTTTGATGTGGGCTTCTTTTTGGGTGGACCACAACTGATCGACGTCTTGGGGCAAGGTTTCTTTGTGGTGGCAGCGGTCATAGTGATGTGGCGCATCAACTGGGTGATCACCTTGGGCGTTATCGTGCCATTGGTGCTGATCGTTCTATTTACCAATTTGGCAACGGGGCGTGTACAGCGTTATCGTGCAGCCAGCCGAGCCGCAACGGGTCGCGTGACGGGTGCATTGGGGACCATGTTTGGTGCTGTGCAGGCGATTCAAGTGGCCAATGCAGAAGGACGTGTGATTGACCATTTCCGTCAGCTAAATGAGGTGCGCCGTCGTGAAACCATCAAGGATCGCGTCTTTAGCGCAGTTCTTGATTCGATCTTTAAAAACACAACGAATGTGGGCATGGGCGTCATCCTGCTGCTTGCTGGCCAAGCCATCCGTACTGGGACATTTACGGTTGGGGACTTTGCCCTCTTTGTCTTCTATCTGCAATGGGTCACCCATGCCATGAACGCTCTTGGCCGCGTGCTGGCGGGCTATCGGCAAGCTGCGGTTTCGCTGGACCGCATGGCATTGTTGGTTGGCGATGCGCCAGCTACCTCGCTTGTGAATCATGGCCCTGTCTATATGAATGGCGATTTACCAGAAGCGATCGTTCCCGCCCGAACGCCAAATGATCGGTTGCACCGGCTGCGCGTGGCCAACCTCACGTATTTCTATCCGCATAGCAACCGCGGTGTGAAGGGGGGTTGATTTCACAATTGATCGTGGCTCCTTTACTGTCATTACGGGGCGCATTGGTTCTGGAAAGACGACCCTATTGCGAACGTTCCTGGGGCTTTTACCAAAACGAGCGGGCAATATTTATTGGAATGACCAACTTGTTCATTCTCCAGAAACCTTTTTTGTCCCGCCTCGGAGTGCCTATACACCTCAAGTTCCGCGACTCTACAGTGACACGTTGCGAGACAATTTGTTGATGGGGTTGCCGGAGGCTCAAGTCGATCTGGAGGATGCAATTTACCAGGCAGTCTTTGAACATGATGTAACCATGCTGGAAGATGGATTGGAGACGTTCGTGGATCCAAGAGGGGTGAAGCTATCGGGTGGACAAGTACAGCGGGCGGCGGCGGCGCGGATGTTCGCACGCTGTGGGTCGCAGGGTGCAGAGTTGTTGCTCTTTGATGATCTATCGAGCGCCTTGGATGTGAAGACCGAGCAGCTACTGTGGGAACGCCTCTTTGCCCGCGATGACGCCACTTGCTTGGTGGTTTCCCATCGTCGGGCGGCCCTACGGCGAGCGGATCAGATCATTGTCCTCAAGGATGGTGAGATCGAAGCAATCGGGTCTTTGGCGCAGCTTCTCATGGAAAGTGCAGAGATGCAGAAGTTGTGGGAGTTGGAGGAGGATGAGCCAACTGAACGAAGTGAAATTGAGGTTCGGTCTGAGCTGCTTATGGAATGAGGCTGATTTGAGAAAAGCCGTGGATTGTCGGGATTCATAGATTTTGCTCCGGGAATTCTAGACTTGCCGGCGAACCATTCGTGATGGTTTGCGGTTATGATGGTATACTATGGACAATGGCTTTCTGATCCGATTGTTTGCGATCTTGTGGCGGTTGCCGTGATCATAGAGAATGATCAAGGTTGCACTGTGGTGAATAGCCGTCGCAAGGAAGATGAATATAAAATTGATAAATGCTCCGTGAAGAACCGATAGAGAGCGCTCAATGAAAATCACTCACGTTGGCTCAGTTCTTCTTCAGCCTTTCCCCTGGGTACTCGTTAAAGTAGAAACCGACGAAGGCATCACCGGCATTGGCGAAGCGTACCACGGTGCGGGCGTTCACCAGATTGCCGTTGACTCGCGGTTGACACGCGTGCTCATTGATCAGGATCCGCGGCATGTAGATAAACTCTATCGCGATATGATGGGCGCGATGTCGGCCTCGGGTTTCTATCAGGGGGCGGTCATGAGCGCTATCAGTGGTATTGAATCTGCGCTCTGGGATATTGTGGGTCAGGCGTTGGGTGTGCCGATCTGGCAGTTGTTGGGCGGCAAGTTCCGCGACCGTATCCGCCTCTACAATGATTGTCACGCTGGAGATGATGAGACACCAGATGCTTACGCAGCCAAAGCCAAGGAAGTCGAAACGCGTGGTTTTACAGCGCTTAAATTTGATATCGATCCGTTGCCATCTAGGCGCGATGTCTACAATCGCGCCATCAGCAACAATGATATTGCTCACTACGTGGAGGTGATGACCGCCATTCGCGAAAACTTAAATCGCAATACTGACCTGGCCATTGACGCCCACTGGTTTTACGCACCGGTGGACATTCTCAAAGTGGCCCATGCCTTTGAGGATCTAAATCTGCTGTGGCTAGAAGACCCGATTCCGCCCGAAAATGTGGCGGCCATGACCAAAGTGACCTCTGCAACGCGTACGCCTATCTGTACAGGGGAGAACTTTTACACTCGCCACGGCTTTCGTGAATTGATTGAAAATCAGGGTGCCGATATCATCTCGCCCGACTTGGCCAAAGCTGGTGGGCTATTGGAAGGACGCCGCATTGCAGATCTAGCCGATCTCTACTACATCCCAGTAGCGCCCCACAACATCGGCAGTCCGATTGAAACCATTGCCACTTGTCACGTGATGGCTGCCATCCCCAACTTTTTGGTTCTGGAATTTCACCATCTCGACAATCCCATCTGGGAGGGACTGCTCGAGGAAGGATCGCTCATCCAGGACGGCCACATCACCGTCCCGGACAATCCCGGTTTGGGCGTCACCCTAAACGAAGACACTGTTCGCGCCAATATGCGTGAAAATCTAGGCTTTTTTCGCGAATCGTAGAGACTCAAATTGCCGTCACCCAACCATTTAGTCATCTTGTCGTCTTTTCTGTCTTGAACCAGACAACCACATCACCACGGAGGGAAAAATGCGCGTCATCGTTGTCGGCTGCGAATATAGCGGCGTGACCACCTTAATCGACGGTCTGATGGAGTGGGGGGATGCGCGAGGCATTCATCATCATCTCGATGACCACTTTGCGATCCCTGATAGTCAGCATATATCAGAGGAGGATGCGAAACAGATGCTGGCTTTATCGCCCGTGCTCAAAGAGCGCTTTCAACGTATGCAGGTGGTCTATCACATCCGCTTGATGCATCGTTATGAGCATATTCTCCTCGGTGGCTTTCATATCGAAGAGGAGATCTATGGACCCCTCTACTATTACCCCAACACGCCCACCATCGATGTCCGCGAATACGAAGCGGAGATGCCAGATGACACCATCCTTGTTCACCTGAAGGCCAGACCGGCAGTGATCGAAGCCCGTATGGATGCCGCGCTCCATGAGTACACGGTCATCAAGAGAGAGGATATTCCAATGCTCCTGGATCGTTTTGAGCAGCAAGTGCGTATCTCATGGATTCACCGTAAATTTGCCATCGATACGTCGGATCTGACGCCAGAACAGTTGCTGGCTACGTTCCTAGAACGTTCGATTCCCCATTTGAACACGCGAGATTTGTTGACGCGCTTTGCAGAAACGGGAGGCACATTGGCGGGCTTGAAATAGATGATCTATACTACTGATACTCTGCGCATTTCTATAGGAGGCATCGACAATGTCGCCCCAACCTATTTCTGGTAGCTTTACTCATTTGCTTGAAGGCATCAGTCGAGAGCCACTCCAAATCACTGATGTGAAAACGACGCGGCTCACCTATCAGCCAACCGATGGCTCCTATGTCCATGAATGTGGTCCCGTGGTGTTGACCAAGTATGATGTGGCGATTGTGGAGGTCTTTACGGATCAAGGGCTTGTCGGCATTGGGCCAGGCAACGTAAATGACACAAGCGATTACAGCTATCTGCTCGGTCAGAACCCCTTTGATGTCGAGTTACTTGGATTGCCGGCTGGGTTTGATGTGGCCTGCTGGGATATTATCGGCAAAGCCAAGGGCATGCCAGTCTACCAACTGCTTGCCACTGACCATGAACCAGACCCGCGCGTTCACGTCTACGCAAGCGGTGGCGTGCTCTGGACCTATTATGATAAAGGCGACGGTCGGCCTTATGGCGTTGAGGCGTTGATCGAAGAGGCGTTGCGTTATCAGGCCATGGGATTTGACACCTTCAAGTGGCGACCCGGTACTGACTGGGCAGAAGCTGGAATCAATCCGGTACTGTTGGGTGAAATCTGCCGCCAACTCCGTGAAGCGGTCGGCTCCGATTTTCAGCTGGGGTTGGAGAAAAAGGGCTATGATTCGTGGACATTTGAAGAGTGCCTCGAGATTGCGCCGATCATCAATGATCTAAACTTTCTCTTTTTTGAACAGCCAATGGGCGACGAGGGACCAGCTCAATTTGCTGATTATCTGCAGCTCAAGGAACGAATGCCAAAGGTGATGCTTTGGGGTGGTGAGCGTTTCCGCAGCCTGACTCAAGCCCGACCGTGGCTTCAGCAGGGCATCTATGATGCAGTCCAGTCTGACGCCTCTATCATTGGACTCACCGAGAACTGGTATCTAGGCCGCGTTGCCGCTTTTCATGGCGTCAAGCTTGTTCCTCATAATTGGAGTTCAAGCCTTGGCACCATGTGCAATGTTCATCTGGTGGCGGGCGTGCCCAATGGCCACATGTGTGAATTTTTCCTCTATCCAAATCCTTTCCGTGACGCTTTATTTCAGGAACCTTATCGCCCGGTGGATGGGTACATCACTCTTTCCGACAAGCCAGGATTTGGCATGGAGTTAGCCCCTGATCTAGAAAAACAATTTCCGTATGTTCCAGGTCCCAATGTTGTTGCGAACCCACGCTTCCCACATGCTTGGGCACGGGCACAAGATCGTGAGAAACAAGTGAGAATGCGCTACGAGCGCATACACTAAATGTCAACAGGAAAAGCAGGAGCCCACAATGAAAATCACTGCTGTCCGTCTGTATGTGCTTGAATCACCGGAACAACAGAGGAGCTCTGCACTCAAATTGGTGCAAGTGCCCAACCTACGGCGTATCCAGTACACGCATACTGGTGTGACAACTGATCAACCTTTGCGTCAGAATTTTATTGAGGTTATCACGGATGACGGGATCAGCGGACGCTGCACCACAACCATGCTGCCGCACCAGATTGAGATATTGCGCAATCAGGTGTTGGGTGAAGATGTGCGGCACCGAGAGCATCTCTATCAACGACTCCACAAAGGAACACGTTGGCTCTATCAACCTCCTGGCTGGTTTGGGGACTTTGATAATTGTTTGTGGGATATTCTCGGCAAGGCGGCCGGGCTGCCAGTATATGCTTTAATTGGTAGGGTGCGCGACCGCTTTCCTGTCTACTTGACCAGCGGTGACGGTACCGTAACGGACTATCTACACCACATTGAGCAGGGGCGCGCCATGGGCATCAATGCGTACAAATTTCATTCCTACAAAGGAGGCAAGGCCGATATCCCGATCTTTCAACAAGTGCGTCGGGAAGTCGGACCTGAGTATAACCTGATCAACGACCCTGTCTGTTCCTATGATTTGCGCGAAGCGATTGAGGTGGGGCACGTCATGGAAGAGTTGGGTTTTATCTGGCTCGAAGAACCATTTCATGAGCAAAAGCTCAACCACTACCAGATCCTCTGCCAGGAACTGACGATACCGGTGATGGCCACTGAGATGCTCATGCACGACATCGGCCTCTCGACCCAGTGGTTGATTCAAGGCGGTACGGATCGCCTACGCGCCAATGCTCGCCACGGCACCACGCAAGTTCTCAAGATGGCTCACTTTGCAGAACTCTATGGCACCAATGTAGAACTCAATGCCCAGGGAGGATTGGCGGGGCTGATCCATGCCCATCTCGGCTGTTGCATTGATAATACTGACTTCTACGAATACTTCTCCATGACCCCTGACGGCAACCGTACCGGTGGCGAACTGTGGGGATTGCTCAATGGTCCTCTGATAGAAGACGGTCACATTGCGCCACCCGATGGGCCGGGCTGGGGGGCAGAGTGGAATGAGAAACGTTTTCGATCATGCGTGGTGGCAGAGTATTGATACAAGACCACTCTTTTGGTTAGGCAGCCTCTTGCATTTTGACAAATTGATGGACGACAGCAATCAGATCATCCCGTTTTTGCTGAATGTCATCCATATGATGAAATCTTGCCACGCGAACATGCTCGGCATCTCCTTCCAATAGACCAGTTTCATCTTGAATGGATGCACCTTCCTGAAAGAACAGATTGACGAACTTTTTCGTACGAACGTTCAGCGTTGCCATGTTCTTCTTATATGAAAAAGTTGGACCACCCCATTTGATGTCTTCAGTCATCCGTGGACTGGCTTCAAGAATGATTCGTCGAACCGCTTCCAGTTCCGGCTTCAGTGGATGCTCTAGTTTTTCGAGAAAATCGTCTACTTTTGGATTCGTATTCATGTTGTTGTCCTATCTCTTGCCTTCATTCTATATAATTTGTTTTGTCTATCAGGGCTTACCCTCCACCGGATGCTGAATTTGTCACTGCGCATCAATGACTCTATCTAGTCGCTCAAGCGTACCTCCCCAACCTTCTCGATAGGCTGGGAGCGCAGTCGCAGCCGAAATTCCGGAATGGGTGAGCCGCAACTTGGTCTTATGATGGAGGTCAATAAACTCCAGCGTGACGAGTGTCTCCTCATCCGACCCCTGCCACTGATGAATCATCACGATCCGTTCAGGAATACTCAATTCCTTGATGAAGCCGGTTAGAACAATCTTCTCGCCGGCAGGACCACGCATATCCCAACGACAAGCCCCTCCAACTTGCAGATCAATTTCTGCTGACTCAGTCGTTGTTCCACCAGGTCCCCACCAGGTCTTGATCAACTCTGCTACCGTGAAATAGTCAAAAACGACCTGGCGCGGCGCGTTAAAGATACGCTCCATATGCAGCACCTGTGCGTTTTCGTTATTCATCGTTGTCTAACTCTCGCGCTTGAAGCTGTCGGTCCAACGCATCAAACTGTTGGGACCAAGATTGACGATACTGTTCGATCCACCTGGACGCTTCAACAAATCCCTCTGGACGAATCGAACAGATCCATTGTTGGCGATTGCGGACGCGTTGAATAAGTCCTGCGCTCTCTAGCACTTTAAGATGGCGCGAGATGGCCGGTGGCGAAATGGAAAAAGGGCGACTCAATTCCCCAACGTTGGCGGGACCCTCAAGCAACTGAGATAAAATGGTTAGCCGAGTTGTATCACTCAATGCTGAAAATGTCTCACATAATCTGGCCGTACTCATTTGTTCATTGCCCCGTTAATTAACAAAAAAGTTAAATAGTCCGTTTTAGTATAATTTGACCATGTGCAACTTGTCAAATGGATGGTAACTGTTGTGAATAAGAAGTAGGTGTCGATCCAGACTTCCTTTGGGCGTCGGTATAACAGTGTGGCAGATTTCACGACCATACGAACAGGTCAAAGTCCTGTAAATATATGGTGAATATTCAAAATACCGAACAAACGAGACGAATTTCTAATCAATCTCGATAGCAATAAGGAGATCAAATGATTATGTCTGAACACATCCCGCCTACTGGTTGTGCAATTCAAACGAAGTCCACCTTTCGCAAAGAATGTGCAGTGGCGATCAACATTCATGCACAACTAGAGCGTATCTGGTCGCTTTTAACGACTGCCGAAGATTTTCCCAATTGGAACTCAACCGTCAGCAGCATCGAAGGAAGGATTGCTCTGGGTGAAAAGATCAAACTAAGCGTACCTTACGCTCCAGGGCGTGTCTTTAATCTGACTGTAAAAGAATTCGTGCCCAATCAGAGGATGGTTTGGAGCGATGGGATGGTGCCGATGTTCAAGGGCGTTCGCACGTACAGACTGACGCCTAAATCCGACGGCTCTACTGACTTTTCAATGGTAGAAGTCTTGCGCGGCGTTATGCTACCAATGATTGGTGGATCCCTTCCGGACTTTGGGCCACCTTTTGAACAATACGCAACAGATTTGAAGCAAGAGGCAGAGCGGGGAAACTGATTTACAGCGGACGCAAGCAAGAGTTGTCAAAGAATGGCTCCAGGTGACGCTCCCCGATAGAGAGGATAGGACATAACATAAGATGCGTGCGGTTGAGCGGAACGAGAAGGCAGAAAGGGTTCCGAAAGACTGGTCGAAACGGAGCATAAGTTATATTAAGTTCCGATAAGCGGCCCCCAATCGACGAACGAGTTCCAGAGAGAATGTTGAAACGGAACTGAACATAAGATGGGAGCCATTTTGACAGGTTGGCAAGAGCTCCCTTTGGCATTAGAGTATAAGTCGCCAAAACCATCCCCCGAGCCGCCAAAAGGAGCAACCATCATGATACCACAATGGAATCTAGATATTCGAACGCACCTGGCGCCGATCTGTCCCTGGCTCAACCCGACAGAACCAAGAGAGGAAGCAGCCAAGCAAGTGGTGGGACCATTGTTGGACGAGACAGAGGACCAACAAGAAGCATATAGTCTCGAGCGTCCAGACCTGCATAGCCTGTGGCGGGGCGACAAGAGCCTCCTGCCAAGCTTTGTGCAAGAATCGAAAGCAGCCATGACGATACTCGAACTGCTGGGACCACTGGAGTGGAGTCACTTCCCAGAACGAGCGAAGAATCGAGCATGGCCAGGAAGTGAGCCGGTGCCAAGAGCCTGTTTTGCGGCAGCCTATCTGGTGAAGTTGAACAAAGAGATCGCATCGATGCCCAAATTGTGGGAGTATCTGAGCGAGAATCCAGCGTTGGTCTGGCTGTTGGGCTTTCCCCTGGTGCCATCGGATGAATACTCATGGGGCTTTGATGTGGAAGTGAGCCTCTGCACAGCCAAGCATTTCAGTCGAGTGCTGCGCGAGATGCATTGCCCTCAGACATCACCTTTGGAGACGAGATTTCTCTGGATACCAAGCACATCATCGCTTGGGTGGTCGAGAACAATTCCAAGCATCGCATGAGCGACCGCTATGTCAAAGAGAATCAACCCAAGGGCGATCCAGATTGCAAGCTGGGTTGCAAAGAGCGCAAAAATCAGCACGCCAAGGCAAAGCAAACCAAGACCCATGATGGCTCAGACCAGACTCCCACTCAAGAGGGCATGGCTGCCAGTCACGTCCCATCGGGTGAATTCTACTGGGGCTATGCCTCTGGCCTCATCGCCACCAAAGTGCCTGAGTGGGGCGAGTTTGTCCTGGCTGAGATGACCCAGACCTTCAATCGAGGCGATGCCACTTACTTTCATCCCTTGGTGGAACGCACCGAAGCGAGTCTGGGACACAAACCCCGCTTTGGTGCTCTCAATGCCGCTTTTGATGCTTACTATGTTCACGACTACTTTCATCAGGCTGGTGGCTTTGCCGCTGTTCCTTTGCGCAAGCCCAACTATACTCGCACCTTCGATGAACAAGGCGCTCCTCTCTGTGAGGCGGACCTCCCTTTCTCTCTCAAAAGCACCTACTTCAAGCAGAAAAACGCTCTTGTTCCTCACACCTTTGAACGATATGCCTCTCCCCTTCTTCACCCAGAAGCCACTGGGCAATGCTGTCCCATTGCCCATGCCAACTGGGCCAAAGGTGGTTGCAAGACTGAAATTGCCTCTGGCACAGGCGCTCGCCTTCGCTATCAACTCGACCGAGAGAGTGATGCCTACAAAGCTCTTTACAACCAGCGCTCTGCCACCGAACGCATCAACTCGCTTGCCAAAGAACTTGGCATCGAGCGACCCAAGCTGCGCAACCAGCGCTCTATCACCAACCAGAACACGCTCATTTATATCCTTCTCAATCTGCGTGCTCTCCAGCGGGTCAACGCTCACAAGGCGTCTCTCGCTGACCAGTAGCTTCTCCGCTCCTGCTCACTCTGACTAATTCGCTTTCATTTTTCTAGCTTGGCGGCGCACGGGGGAAGTTTGGCACACCCTCAGAGCAGAGCACCGACAACGGCATCCGGAGCCAGAAGCAACCACTGGTCAATCGACAACCGCACAGAACATCTGTTCCGAGTGACGCTACGTCAGTTGGTTAGATGCCCCTGCACCTCTTTTTCCCTTACATCCACACTTTTTCTCCTTTTTGACTTCTTTTTCAATGAACTCTATTTTTTTACGCCCATTCGAAACATAAAAACATGCTTTATGCTCTTTCTCAGAGGAGAATGATGTGATTTGGCTCACGACTTAACATAACCCTCAATTCTCTGCCTTATGTTTAGTCCTATCCACCCGATAGAGGATGCTACGACAATGAAGATCACGCTCGCTAGGTCGCCAAGTGACTGTCACCTTCCGCAAAACCGAGAGTAGTGGAGGTGTTTGCGAAGCAGTCGCTTGCGACACTGTCACTTCAGTTGGTGCAATGCCATGAGTTTGCTTGCCCATTTCAGTCGGTTCGGCAGTGACTGTCGCCCGGAACGGCCGAACCGGAAACTTACTGACAACTCGTGACTGCGCCCTTTTCAGCAGAGGGATTTAGCGAATCATGAAGAGAGCATCGTATGCCTTCTATTGGTTTTGTCTATCAATTTAGATGCGACGGCGCATTCCCCAAATGAAGAGACTGATCGCTACCACGATCAGCCACGCGCCAAGATTCCTTGGTTCCAACGTTGGGTCGAGGGCTGTGGCTAAACGATCTCCCACATATAGAAGACTGCCACAGAGAAGTAGACCCGTCGCAGCCAGTGTCCAAGTAAGACGAATAACCGATTGACGAAGTTGCTGAATCTCTTTTCGGCTTTCTGGGGAAAACTTTGTGCGAAGAGTTAGCTTTTCGCGTTGTGCCAGAGTGAGCAATTCGTCAAGTCTGGTAGGCATACGAAGAAGGCCCTGACCAATCTTAAGCCCTTCTTTCGCCCAATCCTGCCAGTTGTTTTGGGCTTCCTCGCGTAAGAGCCGCTGAGCGAGGGGTCTGGTCTCGATCCACGGGTCAAAATCGGGATCGAGCTGAGTCGTCAATCCAGCGATCATGCCCATCGCACGCAATACAAAAAGCAGTTCTGTCTGAAACTGGAGAGGGGGATGTTCGATTAGCTCGCGGTATTCTTCAAAAAAGTAGCGGTTATACTCGAAGATGTCCACATTCTTTGCCGATCCCAGCAAGGTATCGTTGAACTTGTTCATCAGATCTTCGGTCATCTCTTCCAGTCGATCCAGATCGGCGTGCGGCAGCACCATATCGCCCTCGACATAAGACTGAATCACCCGATGTGCATCGCCCATGGCAACCCCAATCAGATAACTGCGCAGAGAAGTTCGAAGGCGCTCCACAATTTCTACTGCCATGCCAAAGTCGATCAAGACAAGCTGATAGGGACGGTCAGCTGCATAGGGAACGGGATCATCGACGCCATATGTAAGGGCGCCTTCTTTTTCACCGTGTTCGAGTGCATCATGCTCAAGTTCATCAGCCGTTGGCATTGGTTTAACAAAGAGGTTGCCAGAATGAGGATCCGCATGGACAAAGTGGTGCAAGAGAACCTGTTCCAGGTAAACCCGACTGACGGTTTGGGCCACTTGAGCCGGGTTGATGCCCACGGCGCGCATTTTGTCCATGTCGGATATCGGGATATATCCGACATTTTCCATCGTTAAGGTCTGGCTTGCACAATAGTCCCAATAGATTTTGGGAACGTAGACTTGTGGGTCATCTGCAAAATATTGAGCAAAGCGTTCTGAATGTTGGCCCTCTTTTTGGAAGTCTAATTCCTGGCGTGTAACTCGTTCGAACTCCTCCATCAAGCGGTCTAAATTCACGGTGTCGCGGATAGTCCTATAAAATCGTAACCGACGAACCAACTCACCAATTGGAATCAAATCAGTCTCAACAATTTGCTGAATGCCAGGACGCAATACCTTAACAACGACAATTTCACCGGACGGAAGTTGGGCTTTATGGGTTTGCGCAAGCGACGCGGCGCCCAACACATCTGGCGAGAACCACGGAAAGAGGTCAGAAAGTGGGCGACCAAAATCAGCTTCTACCTGCTGAATGACTGCTTCGAGAGGTTCTGGGGGCACCTCATCCTGAAGACCTGCCAATTCAAGGACGACTTCCAACGGCAAAATGTCAACACGTACGCTGAGAAATTGGCCTAGCTTGATTAATACGCCGCCCAATTCGACAGCCAACGCACGAAATTCACGCGCAAGCTGGGTCCAACGTGGAATCTGCGGCTTCCGAAACCGCTGTAAGCCGGGGCGGCGCAGAATGACATCCCACCAAAGAACATGAAGAGTGACTTTCAGAAAGAACCAACGGACTCGACGATAGCGCTTGCGGTCAATAGGATTCATTCCGTTATTGTATACTGAACGGTGAAAATCATCATAGCCGATAGAGCCTGCTCATTCAGTAAGTGCATACCAGACCCGCAGATTCGTGATTTTGCCTTCACCTCCCCTGATCACACCGATTTCTCCGCTTGGAATCTCGCTCAAACTAAGCCATGAAAGCGCATAATCGTTGATATAAAAAAAGAAGAAGCGATCCCGCTGAATCAGTCTAAAGTTTGCTCGCTTGCCGAATTTCAACAGAGTCAAATCTCGTTCAAGAGGGTAGTTAAAGTGGGTCCCATCGGTAGATAGATACCCCATACGCACTCTGCAGGCATTGTCAAAAATAATGGCCCACCCAGGCCGATCGTTTTGACAGTCAATAAATAGCCCAGGTGATTGTAGGTTTTCCCCCAAGCATTCTGCACACTGTGAGAAAACCTGAATCATACGAATACCAACCATGCCCCGATCATTCTTAAATTGGCTCAAGCGTAAAAATCGTGCTTGGATGGCTCTCTCTGTTTCATAAAGTAACACGTATCTGACAGACGGTTGGGCCAATACGCCGGGAAATGGTTCCCAATCTCGGCCATTATTTGAGACCTGTAGACAGACTTCGGATTCGGACCAACTAAGGCCCCAATGAATCCGTACTCGACCAATGACCTTTTGCTCACCAAGGTCGAGGGTGAACATTGGCTCATCCTCATGAATGTTGGCAACCCACCTCGTATCGAGATCGTTGCTGACGGCATTTTCCGGTCTGAAGGCTTCAGGATCCTCTCGCGGCTGAATCGTACCAGTGGCGGTTACGTTCGCATTTTGAGCCAGATCGGCTTCCCTATCAGATTCCGAAAAATCAATCACTCCTTCAATGACAACACCCTTACTAAAATCGATATCCTTTGCAATGAGATTGATGAGCCTATCGTCGTGGCTCGCCAATGCGCCTGTTTCAAGCGAAATCGGATCTGCTTTCAGCCTCTCATTACCAGGCCAATATTTGAGCCAGAGATCTTCGCCCTCGCAAATAAGCTGTTCAAAGGGCGGGATCACGAAGTGTTTTTTCGTGTCACCTTTTCTGTCCCACATGTGAAGATACTCATTAAAATCGACCGATGCTAGGACTGCACCATCGGGACCAACGCCAAAGCGGGGATAATAAGCGAAGAAATCGCCTAGAATCGAATGGTGCGGCGTAGGCGTATATGGCCCTTCGAGCCGAGATGAAGAGTAGACCCGTGAATGATTCATTAATTCTCGATACGAAGGGCAGATCACAAAATACCGGTCATTGAACTTAAAAAAACCCGTAATGGTATCGAGTTTTCCATCGGCTTGATGGATAGCAGGGGTGGGGATGTTGAGTTGTAAGCGTCCTGCCGGTTCCCAGTGGATACCATCTTTTGAGCGTTGTAACGTACAGCCACAGGAGACGCCATAATACCAGCCGTTTTCCTGACTGGCCACATTGCCTGGACGCTCTACATTGCCATCTATGAGAACGTAATTCCCCTCAAAACGCGCGTTGCCGTCATGTTGTATCGTCTCGCTGCTGGGCAGAAAATAGGTCAAATTCTTAATTTTGTGCCATTGCTTCAGGTCTACGGACGTGGCAATACGGCGAATGCTAAACGATGCAGGATGTGTCGCCGTATATTCAAGGACATAGGGACCGTCATCTTGAAATTTATGAAGTGTCGGAGTATTGAGCAGCGTGAGGTCTGGATCACATTCGAGCACTGCTTCGGCATTTTGCCAATGGATACCATCCGTCGAGATCGCCTGACAGAGCGGCTGGCTTGGGGTCAGACAGAGATAAATGAAATGATACGTGCCATTGTGATAGATGATCGCTGGATCACCCCAGGCATGGGGATTTCCGGGCTCGTAAAATACTCTGTTCACCTCAGCCGGACTCCTGGTATTGAAGGAGTTCCACTCTGAATCCTGGGCAAGCTTGATGGCTTTGTCCCACAATTCTTGTTTTTCTATCTCCTCTACCTTTCTGCCTAGAATGTGTTCATAGAGATCGGCGCTTGTGACACATTGTGGCTCACTCTTTTTCGAATCAAAGTTTGGATGTCCCGACATTCTTTTTCCTTGTAGATTCAGATGGTTTCAGATTCAAAAGGGTCCGATAAGGAGGCAATTCTGTTTATTATATAAGATGCCCCCATCGCCCCGCTATTCCATCCATCACAACTGGTATATATCGATGATCAAAACCCATATTGTGTTTGTCCGTAAAAACGTCAGGCGCTATAATTGAACAGTCCACTATTATCCCCAAAACAATATCTGACTTCACCTGGTTGTTGCTAGATTCCAAAGGAGGAATACGTCTATGAAACCCCAGAAACGTCCTTTATTTACCCTGATGGGATTTTTACTTATCGTGATGACTTTGCTGGTTGCGTGTGCAAGTGCCCCACCTGCCACAGTGGAAGCAACCGCTGAGCCGGAACAAGAAGCAGCAATCGACTCCGATGGCCAATATGGTGAGGCCCCGATGTTGGCCGAGTTAGTCAGCGCAGGTGCATTGCCCCCCGTAGAAGAAAGGTTGCCAGTCAGTCCCAAAGTCATTCCCGTTTTTGATGAAATTGGCACCTATGGTGGGACATTGCGCCTCAACGATCCTGGCGAACGCCTGGATACAGCGCTACGCATCCGGCATACAGGG
>JAHBNG010000118.1 GCA_019217005.1 Chloroflexi bacterium TSY | reverse complement strand
AAGAGAGGTGAACTCTATGCGATTTGGTATGAGTGGTTGTTTTCTCCCCGATGATATGGATGAGCTGACGCCAGCCATGTGTAAACGAGTGCGAGAGTTGGGTTTTACCGGTATCTTTACCCGATTCCGCAAGAACGATCCGCACACAACACCCAAGTCCAAGGCAGATCGTGTACGCTCTCTCCTTGCCGACGAAGGGCTGCGGCTCTATCAAGCAACAGGCTACTGGCAAAACATGGTTACGCCGGATGAAACATTGCGTCAAGATGCGGTGAGAACCGTGCAGGCCGCCCTACGGTTGGCAGGTTGGATGGGGGCACGTGGGATCGATACGGGGCCAGGATCGATGAGTCCAGACGGTCCTTGGTTTCCGCATCCAGATAACTGGACAGCCACGGCGCAACGCCAATTGGTCAAAACGCTCAAGGATTGTACAGCCGCAGCCGAAGAAGCAGGCGTCTATCTCAGCCTGGAGAGCCACCAGCTTGTCACCCTAAAGACACCCGAAATCACATGCGAAGTATTAGACGAAGTCGGTTCATCTTGGGTGCGTAGCGACTACGACTCCGCCAACTGGATCACGTTGGATACAGTTTACGATACAGGAGCAGCGCTCAATCATCATTTTGATGTGTTGGGAAAGCATATTGTCAGTTGTCACGCCAAAGATATCTGGATCGAGAACCGGCTCACGTTGCATCTACAAGATGGCTGTCCGGGTAAAGGGTTGATGGACTTTAAGACGCTCTTTCGACGGATGGAAGCACTTTCGCCCGATTATCCCGTCATCTCAGAGGGCAATCGCACAGAAGATCTGCCCGCTGTCAGTAAACTCTTTCATGATACGGCCAACGAATTGGACATTCGCGTGCTGGGTGCAGATGAAGAAGCGGATTGAGCCGCGGATAAACGCGGAAGTGTGGCGACAACGGATTGAGACAGGAAAGGAGTATTTACAATGCCAAATTTACGCTTTGCCGCGCCCAAAGAAAGACGTGTAGCTGTCGTCACTGGCGGGGCGCGCGGCTTGGGCCGAGCTTGTGCCTTGCGGATTGCTGAAGAAGGGCGCAATATTGTCATCGCCGATGTGTTAGAGAAAGGCGCCGGCGTGGTGAAAGAGGTGGAAGCGTTGGGGCAGCAGGCCATCTTTGTCCAAACTGATGTAACCAACGAAGAATCGGTTCATCGCCTGATGAATCAAGCCGTCGAGCAGTTTGGGCGCCTCGATATCCTGATCTGTTCCGCTGGAATTCTCGGACTGGAAGCGCCATTTCATGAGCAATCTGCAGCTCAGTTTGAAAAAGTGATGCGGATCAATGTCTATGGAGTTTACTACGCACATCAGGCGGCGATCCCACATATGCGCAAAGGTGGTTGGGGACGTTGTGTCACCATCTCTTCTGGGGCTCGTCATGGCGCAACGAACCAAGTGCCTTATGGTGTTTCCAAAGGGGCAGTCTATTCGTTTATCGGTGCATTGGGCAATGCGTACCCCAAGGAAGGCATCTTTGTGAACGGTGTTGAGCCTGGACGCGCCTTGACGGACATGGTGGTGCCGCGCTTTACACCCGAATTTCTTGCCAATCCCGGCACCCCTGTTGGCCGGTATTCCGATCCAGAAGAAGTGGCTGAAGTTGTTGAGTTTCTTTGTTCGGAGCGTAACACCTATACGACGGGGTCAGTCTGGAGCGTGAAGGGTGGAACGGGGTGATTGTATTGTGGAACCCCCTCTTTCCTTCTACGCGAAGTGCGCTACTGTGGTATAATTATATGTCACACAGCTCATGTACAGACGGTCACGCGTAGGAGAGATGAATGCCAGACAATCCCATGCTTTTCCCAGGCAAACCATGGGTCACCAAGCCCTTGGTTCCGGATGAAGTTTATACTGACCGAGCTGAATTCCTCGACTACTTCTATAATGCTGCGCTCAATGCCGCCGCCCGCCGTACCATGTCCACCGTCTTGCTGGGGCAGCGCCGCATGGGTAAGACCGAGATCTTTCGTCGCGTGGTCAACCGCCTCTTCTTTGAGCAGGATCCCCATGATCCCAAGGCTGTGGTTCCCGTTTACTACTTATTTCCCAACGAGCAGCCAGATCGCTTGAGCTTTGCCATCGACTATCTGGAAAACTTTATGCGCTATTACGTGGGGTTTTACACGCAACAACCGGGGTGGTTCATTTTAGCTGGATAGATAGGTTTACACTTTTAGAAACAGAAAGAACGTTTATATTCTCTGATTTCGCCGGTTCTCAGAGAGAAAACGGTCTCATATAGATTTTTGTCTATATATCAAAAGTGTAAACCTAATTTTGAACCACCCCCAACAACCAGATGGTATCCGTCGCGCTTACCGTAGCGATCAATTGCTAGGGTGGATAGAACAGACTCGTTCGCACTATCCTTTTCAAGATGATCTGGATCTGCTGCTCAGCTATTACGATTCAATCGTAAACGGTGACGGACGTTTAGCCGATAAGAACGCAGTGGAGATTCCTCGTCGAATTTCTGATATCTACGATAGCACCATCGTCGTCTTCTTGGATGAATTTCAAAATGCACACCTGCCCCTAGACAATTTTCGGATCGTTGACTATATGCAGGAAGCTGTTGAATCCAACACTTGCCCCCACTTTGTGACTGGGTCAGCCATCAGAATCCTCACAAAAGAGATTCTTGGCCGCGGTGCGCTCTACGGCCGTTTTCGGAACAGACCTATTCAAGCTCTCTCTGGCTATTGGGGCACTGAACTGGTCAAGAGAGCTGGTCAACATTACGGTACGACCATTTCCGAATTGATGGCACCAATTGTGGCAGAGCGTTGTGGTGGCAACCCATTTTACATTTTGGCCTTGGTCCAGCAAGCAGCCGAACTCAACAGACCGTTGCTCGACGAGGAAACCATCAACGGCGTTTTGGCTGTCGATATCTCCTCTGGCTATATCTGGGCCGAACTTTATGAGCAGGTTAATAGCTGGGTTCGGCGGATCAACGAGCAAGGCATCACCAAGTGGATTCTCTATCTATCCGCGCTGGAGGAAGAGAACAGAATCAGTCTCGAACGGGTTCAGCAAGAGTTAAAAGCCAAGGAAGGTCAAGATGTTCCCATGGAAACTATTCGGAACGTGTTAATCCGTCTTTCTCGGGGTGACCTTCTCGAATACCAAGAGTTTGGCAACTGGTTTGGCAAAGTCGATGATCCAATTTTGCTTGAGTTTATTAAAGTGTGGGGGCAAGTCGAGTTAGAGGGGTATAGTCAAGCACGAGTGCGTAGCGAACTGGACAATCGATATCGCAAGCTAGCCAAGCGCGTTCATAATTATAAAGGCTATTTGGCAGAGGTCTTTATGGCCCAGGTTCTACTCAGCAATCAGAATCGACGCAAACAGCCGCTACCTGGTCACTTTTTCAATAGTCAAGAAGGTATTGAGTTGCCAGCCATTCTCCACTATCTCAATCGCCGCGTTCACTTATCGTCGGGTCAAGATAACGAGGTCGACGTCATGGCCGTCTACAGCGGCGTGACCTGGATTTGCCAGAGCAAATGGACAACCAACAGAAAGACAGGTGCTTCAGTTCTGCGGATGCTGCTCGAACAGGCCGCAATTGTCCAAGAAGAACGTGATCCTCAATCCACCCGCATGTGGCTCTTCGCCCACGAAGGACTCACCAAAGAGGCGGCAGAACTGGCCGAACAGGAAGGCATTCTCTGGTCGAATCGGGAGCAGTTGGATGGGTTGTTGACCTATCTTGGTTTGCGTCCGTTGCCGGAGTTGGATGACGAGACGTATTCAAGGTAGGCCCTTAAGGCTGAAATATCGACAATTTTTGTTGATGTTGTGTCAATTCAGTCTCACAAGTGCTGTGCTGAAAGCGTCTCAATTGTGAATGCAACGAGATGACTTCCAAGAACTTCATTAAAAATTTTCAATTAGACTTCGCAATTCACAGTTCGATAGATCTCTTACCGACGCAGTAGTCAAAATTAGCTATCCTCAAAACATAAATTAGGATTACCATTATAGGACTTACGCAGACCCCTCTCGTACGGGCTTGATATATCAAGCCCGTACGAGAGAAGGCGCTCACGTTTTGCGTAAGTCCTACATTATATGTTTATGGTAGTTAAGCTAAAGAAGAATGTCCGATATTTGGAGAGGCAGAATAGAGAGAAAGATATGAGAACGTTGATTTGGGTTGTGCTAATGATTGTTGTAGTTGGCTGTGCGCCGCTTCAACAGCATGAAGCATTAGAAGATGAAGGTTCCCCAAAAATAACTGATCTATCAAATGAGGCTATCGACAGTGGAAATGGTAGCTATACACATCCACCGATTGTTGTTCCCGACGCCATCCCAGACGTAGATACGTCCCGCCATAGTGTACCGCTTGAAACCATCATCTTCGACACCTTTCAACCAACAAATCGAGCAGTTCCATTGACAGATGCTTCGCCTGAGTTGATTGTGCGGCTGCGCGACGCAATTCCGCCCATTCATGCCCCCATTTACGAAACGGCTAATGATGCAACATGGCTGACCGATGATGATGGTGTGATTGGTTATGCCGTGGGGGATCAAGCCTGGGCCTACCCGATTCGGATTCTAAATTTTCACGAAATTGTGAACGATGTATTGGCCAATGAGCCAGTCTTAATTTCTTACTGCCCGCTCTGCTATAGCGGGATTGTCTACAGTCGTCAATTGGATGATCGAGTGCTTACTTTTGGCAATACGAGCGCGCTGCATGAATCCGACATGGTGATGTTAGATTATGAGACGGGCAGCTATTGGTGGCAGGTTGCAGGTAGAGCAATTGTAGGTGAACTGACTGACGCCCAGATGATGGTATTGCCCAGTATGACCACTCGTTGGAAACAGTGGCGTGCACTTCATCCAGATACACTGGTTCTCTCGCGTCAGACAGGCCACAATCGCGACTATGGGCGTAACCCATTTGTTGGGATTGAAGAGTATCTAAACACCGAGCGTTTCCTCTTTCCGGTCAGCGAGGCGGGATTGGATAAGCGCTTGTTGCCCGGGACAAAAGTGCTTGTTGTTCAGCGTGATGATGAAACACGCGCCTATCCGATTCAAGGGGAAACATCATTTGTGATTGCCGATATGGTGGGTCAGACAGATGTCGTTGTCTTCGTTGATCCGGCAAACGAAAGCGCTGCTGTCTTTGAAATCAATACTGATAGTGCTACCTCTAATTTTATCGTAAAAGATGGTCGATTTATGGATACCGAAACCAACAGCGTTTGGGATCTGGCTGGACGGGCAGTTGATGGTCCATTAAGCGGAGAACAACTCGATGCGGTGGCTTCGAAAACCACCTTTTGGTTTGCTGCTGTTGCTTCGGAGCCGAGTATTACGGTGGCTGATATACCCTTTTAGTAAAAAATGCTCATTTTTCTCCCAAAATCCTGTAGATTTGTTCCACATGAAGTAGGGAATTTATGTGATGAGTTTCAACACACGATGGGGTATACTGCTGATCGAACAGTGAATTGTTGGGGAGCAAATCTCACTGTTTGACTTTGAACCTCAAATTACCTCTCATAACCCCCCTTTATTATCTTCTTGGGAACATGGCACATCTTTGCAGATTCTGCGAGGGTGTGCCATGTTTTGGTTTAGTTCTGCGCGTTCTCGCTTCATTGACATCATGAAGTCCCCCAATTACAATAGAAATAAATTAATCATCAACGACAACCAGTAAGGAGAACCAATGAAGCTCGTCACATATCAGGTAAATAATGGTCCAGCACAGCTTGGCGTTGTCAAAGACAATGCAGTTGTTAATCTTGCCGACGCGTCAGGCGGCTCTCTGCCCAACGACATGCTTAGTTTTTTAGAGATGGGGGATAAAGGAATAAAGGACGCTCGTGCCGCTGTTGGCACCGCAACCGCCCCGACGCCACTTGATTCAGTGAAACTGATGGCCCCGATTACAAACCCCTCTAAAGTGGTCGCCATTGGTCTTAACTATATGGATCATGTACGCGAGTCAGGTGTGTCGGTGCCCACTCTCGCAACCATGTTTTGCAAATATCCTTCTTCGATTATTGGGCCGGGTGATGAGATTCGCTGGAGTCGGGATGTCACTACTAAGGTGGACTATGAGGCTGAGCTGGCTATCGTCATTGGCAAAACAGCTCGCAATGTGAGCGAAGACAAGGCCTTCGACTACATCGCTGGCTATACAAACTGCCATGACGTCAGCGCACGAGACCTCCAGCTTGAAACGGGCGATCAATGGATCATGGGTAAATCACTCGATACGTTCTGTCCACTTGGACCCTATCTTGTCACAAAAGATGAAGTGGCCGATCCACATAATCTTTCAATTCGCTGCCTCGTGAATGGACAAGCCTTGCAAGATTCGAATACCAAAGAGTTAATCTTCAAAATTCCCTATCTGATGGCCTATCTGAGCCAGCGCTTTACGCTGCTTCCGGGTGATGTTGTGACAACTGGTACCCCCGACGGTGTTGGAGCATTCCGTGAGCCACCTATTTGGCTCAAGAACAAGGATGAAGTGACAGTCGAAGTCGAGGGATTGGGTCAACTCACGAATACCTGTGTGGAAGAAGCATGAGTAACGAAACATTTATGATCACTGGCTCCATGGGCTGCATTGGTGCATGGGTGCTGCGCAACTTAGTGAATGAGGGCGTGAAGGTGGTTGCCACTGATCTGGCTACTGATCCGATACGACCTGGGCTTCTGCTTTCGGATGATGAATTGGCCCAAGTAACTTTTACACAACTCGACGTCACGGATTTGTCCGCCGTGCGGAACGTCGTCGAGGAGAATGGCGTCACGCACATCGTCCATCTGGCCGGATTACAGGTGCCATTTTGCCGCGCCAACCCATCTTTGGGGTCACAGGTAAACGTTGTGGGAACCGTTAACATTTTTGAGGCCGCACGCCATGCGAATGTCAAAGGTCTTTCCTATGCAAGCTCGTTGGCCGTCTTGGGCCCCGCTGATCGCTACCCTGAAACGCCCGTCAAGGACGATGTCCCGCTGCTGCCAGAGACGCTCTATGGAGTCTATAAAGTTGCGAATGAGGGAACCGCAAAGATCTATTGGCAGGATTGGGGAGTCGGAAGCGTCGGAATGCGCCCCTATATCGTTTATGGGGTAGGGCGCGATCAGGGAATGACCTCCGACATTGCCAAGGCGGTGTTGGCAACTGTCGCTGAACGTCCGTTTCATGTTCGTTTTGATGGCCCTGTGGCGCTTCAACACGCTAATGATGTTGCGCAAATTTTCATTGGTGCAGCACGTGCTCAACATCAAGGAGCTGCAGCCTGTAATCTGCGCAACGACGTGGTTGAAGTAGCCGATTTTGTGACAATGCTTAAAAAAGATCATCCTGCCGCCCAAATCACCTTTGAATCGGACTCTCCCCTGCCGTTCCCGCCTGATCTGGACGATAGTGGTCTGCGCGCTATCTTGGGCGGTATGCCCCATACACCTCTAGAGAGCGCCATTCAGCAAGATATGGAACGCTTTTCAACCTTGTTAGACACCAGAAAGATCGATTTGGCACAATTGGAAAATTAAGGTATCAAGGATTTGGGATTCGGAGCTAAGGAATGGAACACTCTGAACCTAAATTCTAGTTCCCAATCCCTAACCTGGACAAGGCCGCTTCGCTACCAAGTCAGAACCAAAAGGACAAGATGAATAAGATGAGAAGATGAATGGTTGTTCATCTCAGTCATCTTATTCATCTCAATCATTTTGGGGTGGTTCATTTTAGGCGGACAATTAGGTTTACATTTTTGCAAAGAGAAAAGATGTTTATATTTTCTACTTTGAGCCATGCTCAGGCAGAAAATGACCTCATATAGATTTTTATCTATGTATCAAAAGTGTAAACCTAATTCTGAACCACCCCATCATTTTGTCACATAATGAGGAACACACCATGAGCCTAGGACTGCCGCGCAATCATGGCTGCCGTATTTCAGATGATTGGACTTACAAAGGGATGCGCACGGTTGTGCTGGAAAATGAACTGTTGCGTGTGACTGTGCTGATCGATAAAGGAACGGACATCGTCGAATTTCGGTATAAACCGCTTGATCTCGACTATCTTCTAATGCTGCCTGGTGGCATTCGCAATCCGAGGCACGATATCCCCTCAGCCGCCTTTGATGAGCCCTTTCATGATTATTACAGCGGCGGCTGGAATGACATTGTTCCAAGTGGTGGTCCTCCCAATGTCTATAAAGGGGCGGTCTTTGGGCAGCACGGAGAGGTGAGTCTCGTTCCTTGGGAATATGCAATTCTCGAAGACAGTCCACAACGAGTTTCTGTGAGATTCTGGGTGCGGTCTGTGCGCACACCCTTCTTTCTACAGAAAACGATGTCGTTGGAGTCAGAGCGAGCGGTTCTTTCGATTGACGAGTCGCTGACCAATGAAGGAGGAGAGCCCCTCGACTTCATGTGGTTACAGCATTTGGCCTTTGGGCGACCTTTTCTGGATGTACCGGCTCGCAAATTTGCCGTTCACGACACAATGGATGGATATGAACCACGTCGTTTTCAACCAGGTGCAACTGGAGCTTGGCCTCATGTCCCGGCACCGGATGGTTCAGGCGAGGATGCCAGTCGTGTGCCCCCATATGGGAAGATGAAAGCGCAGGTGATGGCCTACATTTTGGAGTTAGAGGAAGGCTGGTATGCAATTACCAATCCGGTGCGCAAAACAGGTTTTGCTTTGCATTTTGATCAGACGCTCTATCCCTATATCTGGTACTGGCAACAGTTGGGAGATGTGGCCCAAGGTTACCCTTGGTGGGGACGAACCCATTGTGCTGCTTTAGAACCCTGCACAAGCTATCCCGGTGGCGGATTGGCCCATGCTGTTCAGAACGAAACAGCTCGTTCATTGCAGCCAGGAGAAGAGATTCGGACCTCTTTGCATGCTGTGGCCTATACAGGGCTAGAACGAGTTGCCCAAGTGACGTCGGATGGAGAAGTACAATCATGAATACAAATCTTGCGCTGAAATCACTCGGACGAAACCCACTACAAGTGCCGGTCATGGGGCTTGGCGGCGCGCCCTTTGCCAATCTATATCGCCCCGTCTCTGAGCAGAGTGCAATTGAGACGATTCAATATGCGTTTGAACAGGGTGTTCGGCTTTTTGACACTGCCCCCCTCTATGGACTGGGGTTGAGCGAAGAGCGATTGGGGAAAGCACTTGCTGGCATTGAGCGAGATGCATATGTGATTGCCACCAAGATCGGGCGGGTGTTGAACGATGACCGCAGCGACTATTCATACGACTACACGTATGATGGTGTCATGCGCAGCCTCGATGGAAGTTTGGAGCGATTGGGATTGGACTCAGTAGACATTTTGCACATTCATGAAGCAGATCCGGCGACTTCTCAGCGTGAGGCATTGGAAACTGCTTATCCGGCGGTGGAAGAGTTGCGGCATCAAGGAGTTGTGAAGGCAATTGGGGCTGGGATGAATGAGTGGCAGTCTCTAGAGTATTTCGTCCATCATGCTGACTTTGATCTATTCTTGCTGGCGGGTCGATACACCCTCTTGGAACAGACTGCCGAGGGATTTCTTGATCTATGTGGCGAAAAGGGAATCGGCATTCTGCTGGCTGGTGTTTACAATAGTGGTATTTTGGCGACTGGGCCAATGGAAGATGCCAAATATAACTATCAGACTGCACCAGACCATCTATTACATAAAGCTCGTGCAATTGAAAAGATTTGTCAACAGTATCATGTCCCACTCCATGTCGCTGCACTTCAATTTGCAGCATCCCATCCAGCGGTAACAAGTCTGGTGGTTGGAGCCGAAACAGCAGCTGAGGTCGCGGCAAATCTTGCGGGACTTCAAACGCCAGTATCCAATGAATTGTGGACGCATTTGCGGAAAGATGAGTTACTTGTATAGTCTCATATGACAAAGCAACCCTTGCTTCAATCCATATGGAGAGCTCGTTGTCCTCACTGCCGTCAAGGTGAGCTCTTTGCCAGTATGATGAAAATGCACAAAGGGTGTGACATCTGCGGCATCCGCTATGAACGTGAACATGGTTATTTTTTGATGTCCATCTTTATCGGTTATCTCGTTTATGGCATCATCCTGGGTCCTATTTTTCTTTTTGCCCACTTCACTGACCGCTTATTCACGATCATGGTCCCTGTGCTGATTGTTGTGATTCTCTTGGCGCCATTGATTTTTCGCTACTCGCGCGTGATCTGGATGTATGTGGATGAAGCAATCGATCCTCGTGATGCGCATCATGACCCATCCATGACGACAACTGAAATGAGCGAGACTCAAAAACGTTGACCAAGACAGAGTTAACGCTCTCTCAGGACCAGAAAACGATTTTTATGTCTATATCTGCAACTGGAACCAAGAAACAGACAATCCGCTCTCAGAATCCTGCCTTCAGGGGGATCGCAAATCGACGCAGTTTTGAAACAAACCTATCGTTGTCGCTGATGGCGCTGCCAGGGGTGATTTTGCTTTTTGTCTTTGCCTATTTGCCCATGGTGGGGTTAGTCATTGCCTTTAAGGATTACCGCTTTGTTGACGGAATTCTCGGTAGCGCCTGGGTCGGTTTTGATAATTTTCGCTTTCTATTTGGGACGGATACTGCCTGGCGCATCACGCGCAATACACTCGTGATGAATAGCCTCTTTATTGTTGTCAATACGGTGGCATCCCTGACGATTGCGATCTTACTCAACGAAGTGTTTACAAGCCGCATGACCAAGTATTACCAGACTTTGCTCTTTTTTCCCTATTTTATCTCCTGGGTCATTGCCAGCTACTTTGTCTTTGCGTTTTTGAGTGGACAGAGCGGGTTGCTCAATCAATGGTTAAAGAGCGGTGGTTTTGATGCCGTTGCCTGGTATCGTTCGCCTCAATATTGGCCGATCATTTTGACATTGGCCAATCTATGGAACGGTGTGGGCTTTGGAAGCATTGTCTACCTGGCTGGAATCTTGGGGATCGATCCAATGCTCTTTGAGGCGGCTCGAATTGACGGCGCCAACAAGTGGCAGCAAATTCGCTATGTCACACTACCGATGTTGCTGCCGCTCATTATCATTCTCTCATTGCTTGCAATTGGGCGTATATTCAACGCTGATTTTGGGCTTTTCTTCTTCCTCCCACGCGACACAGCCATGCTCTACAGTACGACAGATGTAATCGACACCTTTGTCTATCGCTCACTTGTCGAATTAGGTGATATTAGTATGGCCGCCGCCGCGGGATTTTATCAATCAATTGTCGGATTTGGAATGGTTGTCTTTGCCAATTGGTTAGTCCGACGCATTAACGAAGATTATTCGTTGTATTAATATACTCACTATGACTGCCGTTAATATCGCACCAGAACAAACAGCCTCGGTTAGTACCCACCGGACAAAGCAGAATGCGGGCATTTTTCTTGTACACATCGCTCTGACGCTGGTTGGGCTGGCTTGTCTGATCCCGATGATTTTAGTCGTATCTGTCTCTTTTTCAGATGAAAAGGCACTGGCGCTAGAGGGCTATCGACTTTACCCCGTCGGCTTTACCACCTTTGCCTATACCTATATTCTGAAGAATCCGCAGCAGATTATTGGTGCCTACGGCGTCACTGCGCTTGTCACAATTGTTGGAACCTTCGTGGGGTTGATTGTTTGTGCCCTGCTGGCCTATCCACTCTCGCGTAAGGATTTTAAGTTCCGCGGAATTCTCTCTTTTTACGTCTTCTTCACGTTGCTCTTTAATGGCGGGATGGTGCCATTTTATATTTTGGTCACCCAATATTTGGGATTGAAAGACAATATACTGGCTTTGATTTTGCCCTATTTGGCAACTGCCTGGTATGTCTTAATTCTGCGTACCTCGTTTGCCCAATTGCCAGAAGAGCTTCTCGACGCGGCCCGCATCGATGGAGCGGGCGAGTGGCGCATCTTCTTTCGAATTGTGATCCCGCTCTCCAAACCAGTCTTGGCCACGATTGGACTATTTTTCGTTTTGCGTTACTGGAACGATTGGTTCATGGCATTGCTCTTTATTGATGAACCTAAGCTGTATCCGCTCCAATATCTGCTCCAAGTTTTGATGCGCAATATGAGCGTTCTCGCATCGAACCCGCAGACGATGGGGGAACCAATCCCGACCCAATCAGCGCGTATGGCAATGGCCGTCCTGGCGTTTGGTCCAGCTCTCTTTGTCTTCTTATTGTTGCAAAAGTATTTTGTGCGGGGTATCACGATTGGTGGATTGAAAGGATAGATTGCCTTGCGCTGTTTGATTCGTTGTGCTTACATACACCTCTTTGTCTCGCTGGGAATCGCTCTTGTGAGTTTTGCGCTCTTGTGGTTTGCTCTTGCTCCAACAAAAGCGCATGCTCAAATCGACACGAATTCAATCTTGCAGCAGGGTAGTGGTTTTTCTGTCACTCATACCGTCGGGTTCGAGGCAATGGGCTGTACTGACGAACGGTACATTACTATTTTTCCCGACACGAACTTGTTTTTTTGCCTGCGAATCCAAAATGACAGCGGTGTCACATTGACAACGCATTACATGACGCGTACAATCACAACAACGCGTAAGCTCCCAATGCAGTCCATTATCACGACTGAACGCTATACCCTAACATTCCCTCTAAAGTCTGGCGCTCGTTATACGCTCACAAGAGATGTCTTGTCCACAACATTCAAGATTCCGGAATCGTTTGCTCTACAATCTGTTCGAGACAATGTGCAGGTCGATGTTGATTTTTCATCGAGCAGCGAAGATGCGGCAAGCTTGAATTCGATTCGAGTACAGGACCAGTCGAGCGCAACGGTGACTGTTTGGACCGATCAAGTTTATCTGCCATTGGTACAGACTGTCTCGCCCTTCGCAGGACAGAGGTCGCTTTGGCAAACACAAAATATTACATCTTATACATACACATTGCACATTCGCTGTTTCTGTGTACCACCCGCACAAGGCATCGTGATCGTACAGGATAATCAAATCGTCTCCGTACTCGATCCTGAGACTCACGACCCATTTGATCGCAATGCTTGGAAGGTTCGCTTCAAGACAATCAATGAATTGTTTGAGCTGCTTGATGAGATGGTCTCTTCGGCAGATCAAATCGATGTAGATTTTCACCAAACGCTTGGTTATCCAACCAACATTGACATTGATTACATGAAAGAAATGGTCGATGACGAAATTAGTTATAACGTTAATAATTTAACCCCAATAGAAATCGTTCAATAGCATTATTACACACCATAAGGAGAAAAATCCGTGAAACGACAAAGTCTGTTAGTGAGTCTGGTCAGTCTGCTCGTTTTCTTGAGCTTGCTGTTGGCAGCTTGTGCACCCGCAGCACCAACCGGAGACGGAAGCGAAGGAGCGGTGGATGATGGCGATATCATTGAAGTGACTTATACCTATGCCCGCGTCCCGCAACCAGATCAACAACTGGTTGAAGATGCTCTTAACGAGATCATCATTCCGGAAATCGGAGTACGCCTGCGGCTGGAACCCATCGATCCGGGCGTCTATAATGACAAGATGCAGCTGCGTCTGGCCTCTGGTGAAGAATGCGACATTATCTTCACGGCACCCTGGATCAATAGCTATGCCAACAATGTGGCCAATGGTGTCCTCCACCCACTGGATGATCTCCTCCGATCTCATGCGCCTGGCTTGTGGAACAGCATGCCCGAATCGACTTGGGAGGCGGCCCGCGTCAGGGGGCACATCTATGGCGTAATTAACCAGCAGATTTTCCCCAAACCGTGGGGCGTTCATGTACGCACTGACCTGCTAGATAAATATGACTTTAGCTTGGACGATGTCACCACTTTTGAAGACATGGAAACATTTCTCGACGCCGTTAAAGGCGGTGAAGGGATTACTCCGGTTTTGGGGAACAACCTGTGGCGAACTCAGTATTGGGGCTATGATCCACTCGATGACGGCATTCCAGCCATTGGCCTAAAAGCCGATGACCAGAGCTACACTGTGGTCAGTTTTATGGAGACTGATGAGTTCCAACAATCTGCCGAAACCACCAAACGCTGGTACGACAACGGGTGGTTGCCTCTGGAAGAGTTACCACGCGATGAACAACAGGCGCTTTTCCGTGCCGGACAGTTTGCCATGGGCTATCATGTTGAAAAGCCTGGCAACGATGTCGAGTCCAAGAACGCATTTGGCTTTGATTTCACGATCAAGAACCTGACTGATCCGCTCATCATTGACACCGCTGGAACCACAGCTACGTTGAACGCAATTTGTGCAACATCACCCAATCCAGAAGCAGCGATGCAGATTCTAGAACTCTTTAATACGGATGCCGAAGTCTACAATACCTTAGAGCGCGGAATTGAAGGGACACACTGGATTTGGGAAGACGAAGCCAATCTTGTCATGCGCTTTCCCGACGGTGTAACAGCTGATACGAGCACCTATAACCCAAACGGCGATTGGATGTTTGGCAACCAGTTTAACGCCTACTATCGCGATGCAGCCCAAGTTGGAGCGTGGGAAGCCACCAAACTCATGAACGATACAGCGTTTCCTTCTGTGGCGTTGGGTTTTGTGGTGGATCGCCAACCCATCGAAACGGAGGTTGCACAGGTAAACGCCGTCTGGAAAGAGCTGGTTGAACCCATCATGAATGGTTGGGTTGCCTGGGAAGACGGAGCGCCCGAAGCGATTGCGAAGCTGGAGGAAGCTGGTCTATTCACCATCATCGCTGAAGTTGAGCAACAATTGAAAGATTGGAAAGCATCGAATGAGTAAGGGATTTTAAATTGATGCAAGCGCCCAATACAAAAGACCCTGTCCTCTTAAAGGACAGGGTCTTTTGTATTGGGTGAGGAAATGAATTACTGTTGTTAATTTTCTTCCAGATGACTAACAGCTGCGCCCACCGTCGTGATTTCCTGTGCCTTCTCGTCGCTAATTTCGCCACCAAATTCTTCTTCAAAAGCCATGATCAATTCAACAAGATCGAGACTGTCAGCCTCTAGATCTTCTCGAAACCGAGCTTCCAACTTGACGTCCGTGGGATCAACACCCAATTGTTCTACAATAATTGAGCGAACTCGCTCCAATGTTGTACCCTCTGCCATTCGAATATTCTCCTTCTAATTACTTTATTCAGTTTCATGTTTCACTCATCTCCTCACTGTGTACATGACATTCTTTCTTTAATTTAAGAAATCGTCAAACAGATACATTAGACATTATGAGGATTCAAAGTTTCTCTCTGAAAAATTGCACAGTCTTCAGGCAGAAATGTTCAATCCTTATAAACTCTATTAATAGAAGATGGGCCTCATGTTTATTCCATGATTGCGCAGCCATTGTAGTCAGAGCGTCTCAACCTGTCAAACATGAGTCTATTTTGAAAATCTTAAACTACTATATATTTTGACCGGAGCAATCTTACAGACTTTCCTGTCATTTAGTGTAAAATCTATTTGTATACAACACGAAACTCGAGCACTAGTTGCGGTTAGATAAAAGTTAAATCAGTAATAAATAAACGAGTCGATCGAGAACTTTTAAATGTAGTATGAACACACGTGTGACTAACTGGAACTTTTTGCGAACAGAATCGTTTTCTATGATAGATGAGGAATCAGTAGGGCAAATTCCGTCGTGAATCTAAAAATTCAGACTTATTCACAGGATTGTATGAGCACACGATCTTGTCTGATTGATGAAGATTCAAGAGTTTTGGATTCCTGGCGGAGCTGTAAAGTTTGAGGGGAGCTTACTTTGCAGTTCTGTTCCTCCTTTGTTCAGGCCCACCATTGTTTACGATGGTGGGCCTGCTCTTTTTAGACCAATAGATACCCCATCTCTTCGATTTGGAGACTCGCGATAGATGCGTCTGACTCTATTTCTACTCTGGCTGATTGGATTCTATCTGAGCGCCTGTCAAGCATCTCAATCGAGTTCGAGGGTTTCGGAGCAGAGGACGATCGACAGCTTACTCCACGAACAAGCGCTTTCACCAACTCATCATCCCACATTGGCCGACTTTTGGGATGGCGTCGCGCATTTTGTTGTGGATGTGCCAAATACAGGTTTGCCAATGGGAGAATCAGATTCCCTACTTGTCCAAGTAGCCGAAAAGAGTGGTGGAAAAGGCCGGACGGACGTATGGTCATATCTGCATGCAAGCTCTCAATCAGCTTCTGTTCACGATCAATGTGGCGATCCCGTAGAATTCCCCGGATGCCTCGTGCTCTGGCGTAGCTTCGATGGCGGCAAAACATTTCAAGTCGACAAAGATGACTCTGGCTTTCCGACTTGTCAGCTCACTTGTGCAAGCTGCCCTTGTCAATCGAAACGCGATCAAATTGACCAGCAGCAATATCCTCGTGTCGTACGTCAGGAAAACGAGCATCAAAGTAACCGCTGGTGGATGGTCTATGAATATCGAGCGAACATTATGTTGCGTCGCTCATTAGATGGTCTCGCCTGGTCACGACCAGAAGAACTCCCGCTAACGGGTATTTGGCAAAAATGGCTCATGAATTGTCGCGGCGATGAAGAAATTGGCCCACACCCACACACACCAACCCATTATGACTGTTTGGTAGGTAGTCCTCCTGGTATTTTTCTGAACAACGACACACTCTACATTTTCGTCGGCATCGGTCAAAACCCGGGCGCCATGGGCTGTTATCGTGGTACTGCAAATGGGGTGATAGCACTGTTCCGTAAATGTGTTCACAACCCACTCTTTGTTGGTGCAACAGAATATGGACCGCTTGAAAATGACGGGACAGAAACCAATCCCTTTTTTGACTTTCGTACGGTGAGTTCGGCAGAGGTTATTCAGATAGGTGATCGTTACTACATGCTCTACGAAGGTGTGCGTGGTCCCGCGACTGGCGCAGCCGGCGATACACAGTTTGCTCTTGGTCTTGCCCGTAGTCAGACATCCGAAATTGATGGTCCCTGGGAACGTTTTCCCGACAACCCCATTCTTGTTGATCAACCAGGGAACGTCGGACTTGGTCACGCAGATCTGTTGCTCATCAAAGGCCAAACGTATCTCTATACTTCCCTGGATGGCATCAAGCGTAGCCGTCTTGTGTTGATGTGGAATTAGAGCGTTTACAATGATAAAGCCAGACAAATCGTATGCCAGCGGATAAAATACAAAAATACGCATAATTACGTATGTTCTGGAAGCCGTTTGGCTGATACAATAGACCATACTATCCAGAAGAACGTCGGCGGAATCTGTTTATGCAGTAAACGCCGTTGACAAAGTACATTCCCTGAACAAAAAAGGCGCTAATCTCCCAAATGTATGCGACATAGCAGTTGCTAGCCAGAGAGAATTGGTCGCGCACATTTGTGGTCGATGAGCCAAACAGAAAGAGATTGTTTACGGCGACAAACAATCTCCCCAGAATGGCAATCATTGGTATGGACCCGAATCACTGCCGTCCCCACTATACCACACATCCCGATCAAAAGATTACACAGATTTTCACGCATATCTGCGAACTCTATGCAATTCCTGCTTTCAAAAGAGTTTTTTTGGAATTACTTATGTTGACAATGTCACTGAATCCCCTAAGGCTAAACCAAAAAAATAATTATACGCGAACGAGAGAATGGAGAGGGGGAATAAGGACAAACCATTTTTCTAAACCAGGTAAACGTTGGAAGCGTTGTGCCAAACGGTCCATCTCTTTCTGAGTGAGTTTGACGCCGGTCTCATAAAGAGTGGAATTCAGGTGAACGAAGGGTTGTAGTTGGTTAAAGCGAAAAGAACGGGCAAAATTGAGAACGGTCTCAAGAGAATCGAGAAGAGAACCGTTCCAGTGTTTTTCAAGATGGCCCCAAACCCGTTCGATGGGGTTGTATTTACTGTGATAAGGAGGGTAGCAGGCGAGCTGAATAGAGAGACGATAGTGCTCAACAAACTGAGTGAGACGATACATAAACTGAGTCCGACGGGTATGATTTTCGGGACCATTGTCCTGATTGATCACGAGGGTCTTGACGTGAGGAAAGTGTTCACGTACGCTTTCCCAAAATCAATCAGGCAGTCGACAATAAGTCACTAGTCACTTTCGACTGAGTCAAGTAAAGAAAGAGTTCCTTGGTTGAAGGGAGGTAAATGCCAAAGGAGTGACTTTCTCGGTCTTCTTATCTTGAAAGTCATGATCGAGCGCTTTGACAACCACTCGACTTATCCCTTCTCTCGAGAAACGGTCAAGTAAAATCGTCGCTTTGGCATCCCAAGAGAGGCGCAGAACCGTCTCGTCTGCATCCGCTTCTTGATTGATCTGATGAATTCTATCAAAGATCGCATCGGTCTCTGGGATCTTTTTCACTGGTTGACTTTTTTGACCCGGTTTGAGCCATAGCCTAACTCATTGAGCTTCAAGCGGATGGCCTCTTCGCCAGGCAATTCCTCATCTGTGTATCCTTTCTGCTCGATGAGCTGGGTACGCATTTCGGCGGCGGTTAGTCGAGTGTACAATTGGGGGGTCGAAAGGTGGGATCGGTCTGGCTGAATTGATCGGCGATTTCAACCATATCGGCCAGTAAAGTGGGGATATGGTCTTCGGCTTTTGCGACCACGTCGGTGGCTTTGGTCGACATAACAGAAGCCGCCTTCTAGTTCTTCCAGGGCTTTGGCTATCGTCGCCCGATTCCAGCCCAACTCTCGTTCTGCTTTCGTCGGACTCCCTTCGCATATCGTTTTGACCGTTTGGGCCATGAAGTGCCTTCTTTCGTATCCACTTAACATGGCCTTCGTCTCTTTCAAGACTTCAACCATTTCTGGCGAGATTGTCATTTTTGCTCCTTTTGGAGAGCTAGTTTAACACCTTCTCGCGTATATTTTATTTTTTGGATTGGCCTTAGTGCGCTCTTTAAAAGTACCAAGGCGTGTCATTCTGAGTGTAGGAACGAGCGAAGAACCCTCCTATGACAGTTAGAACGTTGGATTCTTGGGGTGGTTCAAAATTAGGTTTACACTTTTGATATATAGACAAAAATCTATATGAGACCGTTTTCTCTCTGAGAACCGGCGAAATCAGAGAATATAAACGTTCTTTCTGTTTCTAAAAGTGTAAACCTATCTATCCAGCTAAAATGAACCACCCCGGATTCTTCGTCCTAAAACCTCCGCAGAATGACTTTTAAAACGCGTTGTAATACACAAACCAGATTAACTCCGTACAAAGTTGTAAACCCATTTTTGAACCATTCTAAGAATCTGTCCGAAAAGTGGTTGTGAGTTCATCTCGCTACTCAAGAGAGAAGGCATCGTCTTAGAACCGTTTGGAGCAGCACCAAGTCGTACTCGAGTCGCATTCCTGTCACAGTCGACTTGTATACTGAGCAGGTCTACCGATCAGTCAAACCAAATGAACTCATAAAAGGTACGGTTTGCAACTACGATATTCCGGTCAACCTATCAATTCTGGCCAGACAAGTTGACCGAAACTTGCACGTCAGGCAATGCTACACAGGTGCGATTTGCAATCGCACTTTCTCGGCCAACTAATGACTTCCAACGTTAAAGAGAGCGTATAGAAACACAATGATTGTGCATCTTCAAGCATTGCCTACGGAATATGGAGCATTATGGAAATTTGGGTGTGGTTGCAAACGGCACTCTTTCGGCCAACCTCGTCAAATCATCAGAATCACCAATCATCTAGTCCGATCAAGTCAACACATCATGGAGTCATTTCGTATGAACCGTCTGTCAACTCGCCAAGTTCGCCGATCAGTCGCCCGTAGTTTGCGCACCCTGAGTCTGGCCCTGCTCGTAGCCTCGCTGCTGCTTGGGCTGATTCCACCACCATTGGTGTTACAGATAGTAGATACGAATCTGTCAATGTCGCGGTTAGAACCTGTAGCGGATACACTCCAAAAAGCCTTGCCAGCACCGTCCACAGCCCTAGCTAAGGTCGGGTTTAGGGATAAACGGGAACTCGCTGATCGCAATGAGAAAGCGCTTCTTTCCAAAAACGCTCATGCCGAAACGGATAGTGTTGCTGCAGAGATAAGCCCAAAAGGGTTTCTTGGGAGTGCACCGCGTGAGTTGGATAACGTAACACTGGCTTCATTTGAGTCGGACCAGACCCTGGCGCAGGCAGCATCTCCATTCAAGTTACTTCAGCCACAGGCGACTTCCTGCCCCAATGTGGTGACAAGCTGTCACCGCTCCGGTGATCGAACTCACGTCGACAACGCCAACGAGCCAGCTCTGGTAGCGTTCGACTACAACCTGCGCGGCGACTACGATACAGCCAATACAAGCTTTAAACCGCTGGCCACCATCGGAGAGATAGGTGCCACCTGGGGCATGGCCTATGACAAGCAAAGCAGTACCATATATTTGGCCGCCGTCATCAAACGCTTTTCTGATCTGGGCCCTAGCGGTGTGGGCGCCATTTATACGATAGATGCGTCCGATCCAGACAACCCAGGAACATCACAACTCTGGCTGGACATTAACGACCCAACACAGCTGCTGCGCCAAAGCGATAGCAGCCAGGTGACGCTGGGGATGGCCAACGCGACCGCCGCGGATCGCGGCTTTGATACCGTTGGTCCCACTGCGCCGTTTCGCGACGATTGGGCTTTTCAAAAGGCTGGCACCGAAGGCATCGGCGACATCGAACTGTCAGCGGATGGTACCAAACTCTATGTCATGGACTTAACCAATCGACAACTCTTGATCATTGACGTGACGAGCAAGCAGCTAATCGACAACATAGCAGTCAATGACCCAGGCTGTATGACTGATGGTGCGTCTGCCCCTAATGATCGTCGCCCTTGGGCAATTAAAGAATACAACAATAATCTTTACATTGGCCTTGTCTGTTCGGCCGAAAGCTCAACAAAACAAACTGCGAGTGCCAACGACAACGGGACCGTGTTTCAACGTCGGGATGATATGGCTGCCTATATCATGCGGTTAGATGATTTTGCTAACCCCACAACGTTTATTGTCGACCAACAATTTTCCACCTTTGCGGATTATCAAGGATCCAGCAATTGGGGTGGTTGGGTTCTGAATACATTAAACCACACAAGCAATTCATTTCGTACAGCCCCCTCCTTTGGCCAATGGCCACAACCGCTGATTTCTGACATTGAATTTACAGCAGGTGGCCAGAAGGTTATCGGCGTGATGGACCGCTCTGGGCATCAATATGGGAATCAGCAACCATTTGAGTCAAACATCGCCTCAAGTGCTCTACGTTCGTTGACCGCAGGTGGTGATATCTATATGGACACGGTCGATGGCAACACCGGTAGTTGGACTCACTTCGAGATGCAGGGCCTGATAACGCAAGGGGCGAACTCTCTCAATGGATCACAAAATACATTTATTGGCGGTTTAGTTACAACCGACTGTTCAGGAACAGACCAAACCGTCGCCAACATGAGTGATCCCTTAACTGGCGTCTCAAATGGTGTCATTTGGATGAGTAGCGCTACAGGAACGCAAGACGGTGGCACAAGTGGCGCCGCCAATATCCAGGCTGGTCGTTTGGGCTTAACGGATAATATCAATGATCCCAGTACCTTTGGTAAAGGCAGTGGCTTGGGCGATATGATTCTGCTCGAGCCGCCTGAAGGCACCATTACCATTGTCAAGAATACCGACGGCAACGATGCCACCTTCACCTTCAGCAGCGCTGACACAGATTTGAATGGACTCTCTATTCCCACAAACGGCGGTACCGGCACCAACGCAACCATCACCAAGACCGTCGGCAGCTACGTCATCTCCGAAGATACGCTGGCGGGCTGGGGCGTGACCAACATCACCTTTAGTGGCGACACCGACGGCGGTTCGACCTCGTCTGGCTCTACTGCGACCATCGACCTAGATGCAGGCGAGGACATCACCGTCACCTTCCACAACGGCGAGATCATCACCTGTGGCACCAACCCCGACGACCTGGGTGGCACTATCTGGCGCGACTTCGACTCGGATGGTGTGCTCGACGCCAACGAACCGGGCTTCGCCAGCATTACGGTCACAGCCTACGACAATAACGGTCTAGTTGGCGCTGCGCCGGTCAACAGCGACGGCACCTACAACTTCGACAACATCTTCAACGGCCGCACTGGCGACGACGCCCACATCCGTCTAGAGTTCAGCGGCCTGCCCAGTTGGGCGCAAAGCGGCGTACATGGCACGAACAGCGGTACCACGGTGCAGCGCCACAGCGCAGCTACCTGTGCGGCTGACCTAGCGATACAGAATCCGGCTGATTATTGTCAGAACACCCCAGATTTAGCGACGTCATGCTTTGTACGCGGAGCTCAAAACCAGGGACTTGAGTCACTCATCTCCTTCCCCTATGACTCTGGCCAAACGGGCAATACAGGTATCGTTGCGGATTACGATGGAGTGCATTCAATAGAAGCGCTTGATACGGATATTGGTCCTACTTGGGGTCTCACATACCGAAGAACAACTGACACAATTTACGCAGCCGCCTTCTTAAAGCGCCACGTTGGTTTTGGTCCTGGCGGCCCCAGCGCCATCTATGCCATTGACCGTGTCAATAACACAGTGACAACAATTGATATGGCTGGTCATGGATTCTCGGCCGGTAGTGATCCACATGATACCGCAAACTATGATCGAGATGCGACTGCATTTACCGAAGTGGGGAAAATTGGTTTTGGCGACTTGGACATTTCGGAAGATGAATCAACGTTATACACAATTAACCTCAATACAAGAAATCTACTAGAAATTCCCATTATTGATCCATCACAGACAATTAGCCATACAATTCCAAACCCTTGTGCAACGCATAGCTCGGCAGATGATATGCGTCCATTTGCCACAGCAGTTCGCGATGGAGTTGTTTACGTGGGCCTAGTATGTACAGGGGAATCTACTGTCTTAGCCACGCTAGAGAATAGCTTAGATGTTACGTCTCCCAAAATTCCGCCACTCCCAACTGGCAGTGGCGATCATACAGCAATACATGCCTATGTCTACACCTTTGATGGTACAAACTTTGCTTTGACACCTAGCCTTGACTTCCCCCTCAATTATGATCGGGGATGTGCCAACTATGGTCTGACGTCGAGCTATACACCGCCATGTGAAAATAACGGTGGTGCCGCTGAATGGCATCCTTGGACTCCCTATTATCCATTTTTCAATACTGGTTCGTTTAGCTTCTTTAGATTGGGCGTCTACCCACAACCTTGGCTGACTGACATCGAATTTGACAATAGTGACATGATCCTTGGTCTTCGTGATCGTTGGGGTGATCAACATGGCTCTGACGCTTTCCCGCCCGATGCTTCAGGAACCCTTACCATGTTTGCCGGGGCATCAGGCGATATTTTGCGTGCTTGTTTCAACGGCACTACATTTGACCTGGAAAATGATGGTGCATGTGGCACCATTGACACGAACGATCCGTTTACTGCGCAACTAAATCAGGGTCCCGGTGGCGATGAATATTACTACGGTGATGACTGGCATGCCTATACCGGGCATAACGATTCCTTCCACCAAGAGCCCGGATTGGGGGGACTCGTGCAAATTCCAGGACAACCTGATGTAGTCCAAACAACCTATAACCCGATTCCCTTTGGAAGCGGCGGAAGCGGCGGCACATCTTTTGACGCGGGGATTGCCTGGCTAAACAATGCAACAGGTGCCCGCTCGCAGAGCTTCCGCCTTATTAATGGTGATTCAACGCTGAGTGGCCCAAATGACTTCGGCAAAGCCAATGGCCTAGGCGATCTTGTCGCCCTCTGTAGCCCCGCCCCCCTGGAAATCGGCAACTACGTCTGGCTGGACGGCGATGACGACGGCATCCAAGATCCGTGCGAGGACCCGATTGCCAACGTCACCCTGACCCTCCATGACAGCAGCGGCACGCAGGTCGGCACGGCCACCACCGATGCCAACGGCGAATACTACTTCAACGACGCCAACGTGACTGAAAATGGAGCCACCGGGCTGCTGCCCAACACCCAGTACGAAATCCGCATCGATACGACCCAGGCCGCGGTATCAGCCTACGCTCTAACCACGCCCAACGTGGACTCCGGCACCACCATCACCGACGGCGTGGACTCAGACGGCATCCTCAGCGGCATCAATGCGGTCATTAGCCTGACCACGGGCGATGCCGGTCAAAATGACCACACATTCGACTTTGGCTTTGTACCAGCATCACCAACATTGGCGGTGGAAAAAATCTTGACCAGTCCGGCTAGCGGTGTGGCCAACGTGGGCGATACCATTACCTTCACGTTGCAGATCACCAACACGGGATCCATTACTATGACCGAGCTGACGCTGGTAGACACCTATGACGCCACCATTCTAGACTATCGCACGGCATCAACCTTGCCCGATGTGCAGGCGGTGGGAGTCCTCACCTGGATAGGGGATAGCGGTGCTGGAACCGGCAATTTGGCGGGCAACCTACCCTTGGCACCGGGCGGTACCTTCACTATCACCGTCGAGTTCAGGGCCATCGCGCCTACCAGACCATAGAGTTGACAAATTTGCGCAGCTGCAAGCAGCGCCTACGACAGATGAATGGATCCGGTTAAGTGTAGGTGCGGGCTTGCAGCCGCACAGGCTTGGACAGATGAGGTCAAAATGACAAACATTCGACGTTATTACGTTCCAAATTCTATCATCTTTATTACGCAAGTGGTTCACAGACGAACGCCCATTTTTGCCAATCCCCAACACTTGGATCTATTGCGGGAAGTACTCAGAAACGTAAAAATTTTTCATCCCTTTAATATGTTAGGCTATGTCTTTCAACCGGACCATTTTCATTTGCTGATTTACCCCACGGGAACCAGCAATTATGGGGATAGCGACGCGGATGGACGCCCTGACATTGTTTAATGTGGGTATGGACAGCAAAAGGATACCTTTCTCACTGTGTTGACCCACGATATGATTACGCCATTGACGAGCATTGGCGTGTGTACAGAGATGTTGAATGGTATGGCGAGGGAACGACCAGAGCTCGAAGAGAGCACTCACTCACTTAATTCTGCGCAATCAGCGGGTGTTGATCAATCTGGCCCACAATGTGATGGATATTGAGAAACTTCAAACAGGTGTCCCCATCTATCTGGAGAAAGAGCAGCTGGCCACGATGAAAGGTGCTGAACCATCACCGACACCAACACAAGTGCCACCAACGCCGACAACGTAAGTTTATTCCCTATTGTGCAGCATTCTTTAATCCAGTACCACTCGACTATGACCAGCGTAAGAGATTACACGCAGTAGGATTTCTCAGAGGTAGAGCGTTCAAATGGCGAAAAAAGACGCAGTAGAGAATCTCGGACCATTTGGCCCGCTCGAGTCTGTTTTGACTGAGAAATGCAGGATTATGTCTACTGCGTGTAATAGAGAACGCCTACTCCGCGAGAATTTGGATCGACTGAGTCTCTCTACCCCTTGCCTCGTCCCACCAAGGCCAACCCAATTTTTAAACTATCCACAGATGGACGGGATTGACTGGATTTCTCTCTTTCTAATCCTGTAAATCCTGTTCATCTGTGGATAATTAATTTTTTGGAATCGCCCAACACTCCCTCACCCTATTACCTCACACATCTTCCACTCATCCACCGTCTTCTTCTCGCCGCTAAAGTTGATGCCGAGCAGCACCTTGGGCCGCGGGTCGGCGGCATACTTGTCGGCATAGCCTTTGTCTTTTATCTGCTGTAATGCTTCATCTGCACTCTTGTCGAGCTTGAATTCGAGGATGTAGATGTGGGTGGACGTTTGGACTACGCAATCGAGGCGCCCATCATTGGTGTTGACTTCGCTATCAGTATACTCAGTAGATCCAAATTTGGCGTTTTTGGCTATTTTCAGTCGAGATTGCAGGGATTTTGGAGTCATTTATTCAGATTTCGGTTACAGAAAACAACCTATTTCATATCTGAAAATCGCCCAAATCTAACGCAAAAACTAGATATCGACCGGCAAATTTGTATTTATGTCAACTGTTTAGCCAGAATTCTCTCTCAAAACCTGAAATTTGGATCTACTGATACTGATCCAGGTAGAAGAAGACGAGGTAGATCAGGCTATGGTAGTAGGCTTCAGCCTCTTTAATGAAAATTTGCGACGGGATGTTCTTAAAGATGCTCTTGATGAGCTTAATAAGTCGCTCCGTATCGTTGGCGTTGAATGCCTGGTAGAGCTGAACAACCATTGGTGTCGCCAACGTGCCATGATCATGGCGCAAATCACTGATCATGTAATCCAGCAGAGATTCTTTGACTTCGGCATTGGGATAATCAAGGATATATAAACCAAACTTACCCTTCTCCTTGATAGTCAGGTAGCCGGTTTGGAAGAGAATAGGAATCGCCTGTAATTTTTCAATATCGTAGCTGGCCAGAGTCCTTTCACTAACTGTTAAGTCTTCCAGTTTGTAGAGCCACTCTTTCTGCATGAGCGTAAGCAAAAACGATGGCGTCCCCGTCTCGAACCAGAAGTTGCGAAACTCTGCTTGCTGGAAGAAGCTCAAGACCGGAAAAGGATTATAAACATAAGCGGAGCCGTCCCAAGAGTAGCCGTTATACCAGTGGCGCAGCTGGTCAAGCAGCGCGCGACGTTCAAACCCTAGCAATGATTTGGCCTCAGCTATGTATGGCTCAAAATTGTATTCTAATTCTTCTTGTGTATATCCCGTCAGTGTGGTGAAACGGCGATGCAATGTGATATCCGTCAGATTATTCAGGTCAGAAAAGATAGAGACTTTGCTGAATTTGGAAACGCCTGTAATCAACAGAAATTCAATATAAGGATCGCTGTCCTTAATCACCGAATAGAAGGTCTTGAGAATCTGACGATGGTCTATGGCCTGTTCAATATTATCCAGATAGTCGATAATGGGCTTGTCATACTCGTCGATCAGCAGGACCACTTTGCCTTTTTCTGACAATTTGCGAATCAGTTCCGCAAACATGGTCTTAATCGTGGTCCCGTCAAGCTGGATGTTATTTTGAACTGCCTGGTCGGCCAGCATCAGTTGGATACCGCGCTCAAGACCGCTCCCCTGGTAGTCCACGCTGCTAAAGGAAATGTGAATGATCGGATGAATTTTGCTCCAATCCCACTGCTCTTCTATCCAAAGCCCGACAAACAACTCGCGCTGTCCCAAATAGATGGATTTGATGGTCGAGAGCGTCAACGACTTGCCCGAGCGTCGTGGGCGCGACAAGAAGAAATAGTCCCCTGACATAATCAGACGATGGATGGCTGCGGTCTTGTCGACATAGAGATAGTCTTCGATGCGAATCTTTTCAAATGTCTGAATCCCAATCGGTAGTTTCTGCAACATGGCTGGCTCGCGTTCGCTTCTCTCCCCTTTCTTATCGATTATACCATAGGCCAAACGCCTTTACGACAATGGGGACTCTCTGCACATTATAGCCACTCACTCGTTGACATCGACAACAAATTGTCGATGTTGGTACCAAACTCTGTACTATCTGCCGCAGGCGTTATTTGAGTGGCGGCGACCTGCGCAGCAGTCGCAGGCGCAAATATGTAGACTTTCAGGAAGAGGTAACCCCATACGCTATCCACCGATACCATCACCGAGGATGCATTCACATGCTGGACCCTGACCCATATCGATGTGGCAGGTGATTGAGCTGATCTACTTGCCATTGCTCCGAGTGCAACGCACCCATAGCTAGCAGAAGGGAAGTGTGTGCGACATAGCAGTTGCTAGCCAGAGAGAATTGGTTGCGCACATTTGTGGTCGATGAGCCAAAAAGAAAGAGATTGTTTGCGGCGACAAACAATCTCTTCAGAGTGGCAATCATTGGTATGGACCCGAATCACTGCCGTCCCCACTATACCACACATCCAGATCAGATGCATGATCGGGACCCTTACATTTTCTTGACGATTTCCTTTTCGTTGCCGATAGGACCGCAGACGCCCAGGATTCGCTTGGCTCCATGCCTCAATGAATTACCGCTATTTTTTGCCATAATCAACCTGGGGGGTTCAGATTGCTTATCGAGTTAGGTTTACACTTGCGCCCGCGGAGAAGGTGTTCTCTAACGACGGTTCTCGTCCGACCCGGTCGCATTAGAGAATTCTCCCTCCGCAAATTTGTCAACTGAATTTTGAATCATCCCAATATACCCCTTCTCAATCCGAAGCGGTTGGACAGAACCGAATCTTACGACTTCCCCTTGTTTTGTCTATAAGAATCTGTCCGAAAAGTGGTTGTGAGTCCATCTCGCTACTCAAGAGAGAAGGCATCGTCATGGAACCGTTTGGAACAACACCAAGTCGTACTTGGGTCGTATTTCTGTCACAGTTGAGTTGTATGCTGCACAGGTCTATGGAACAAATAAACACAAAAACCATCTGGCGTGTCAAGGGTGCTCAATTACAATACGACAATAAGGTCCGCCCCAACAAATAGCCATTCGTACGGTCCAAATCAAGTGAGTTTGTAAGGAAAACATTTTTTATGAAGAACATGTTTACTCGAGAAATCCGCCAAGCGTGCAGGCGCAGCACCCGCACGCTCGGCCCTGCCATATGAGCAAATTGGTCCTTCTGGCGATCACACGTCCGGGAGCGGTAGCTACATCTATGTCGAAGATACCTCGTCTGGTGGTCCCTCGGTCGTCAGTCCGGTGGAACTGCTCAGTCCTGTCTTTAATCTTTCGGGAACGACTTCACCTCAAGTCTCATTCTGGCTCCATTCATTTCGCGCCTACCCAACCTCTTCATTTGCGACGAAAGAATTTCAGATCGACGTCATGGCAAGCGATGGAACAACCCTCATTGCCAATGATGTGTTAGTCAAAGGAGATCTGGGTACGCCAGACTGGCATTTGCAAGTCATTGATATGAGTTCATATATCAACAGTGGTGACATTCGTCTCCTGTTTCGCGTACTGGAGCCAAGCAGTGCCAATGGCAATCACGATATTGCCATCGATGATTTCCAGATCACTGCGGATTGTCAGGGAGATACCTTCACAACCGTTCGCGACGAATTCTCGGATCAAAACAGCTACAACAGCAACGATGGAACCACTACTTGGTCGGGAGCCTGGACAGAGACGGGGGATGATGGCCAGTCAAACTTCAGCACCTTCCCTGGTGGCAACATCGGTATAAGCTCAGCCAATGTGCTTTATTTCCAAGGCCCAAGTGTCGAGATTGTTCGTTCTGTCAATTTGACGAATGTAGCAGCAGCAACGCTGCGGTTTTATTCGGGTGATAGCTCAACCAACACCCTCACACTGCCTGCTAGCTCTATGGCTGCGGGTATGGAACTCTATGTCGAGGTACATAATGGCAGCGCTTGGAATCTTGTCCATACGATTACCACTGCCAATCTAGGTTCGCAATCTTTAGATATCTCTTCATTGCTCAATAGTGGCGGTAATACACAGATTCGTTTTCGGACGAACAGCAGTGGCAGTTGGGGAAGCAGGGGTGGATATGTGGATAACGTAGAGATTGACGTGACTGCCCCAGCATGTAGCGCCAGCACGACCGAATTTATCACCAACGCTGGAGCTGACGCAACCACCTATAACGCGGCCGATCAGGTCTGCGTGCGTGTAACCGACAGCGATGAGGCCGGTCAAGGTCCTCTTTCGGTAAGCGTCACTGGTGGTACGCCTGGTACACAGACGCTGAGTCTCGCCGAAACGCTGGGAGGTGGGGTCTTCGAGGGCTGTTTTCCGGCCAGCTTCTTTAGCGGCGGCGACAGTTTGACAGCCAACTATACCGATGACGACGACGGCACCGATACGTCGAATGACGCAGCCACCGTCAACGCCAATACCTTCGACCTGGCGCTGCAAAAGCGGGCGGGCGACAGCCAAAGCCTCATTGTCAACCCCAACGAATCCGTTGTCTTCACTATCGAGATCTTCAACCAGGGCCAAAGTGTGGTCTCCAATATCGAGCTGGTCGACTACATCCCCACCTATTTGACGTTAAGCGATGCCAACTGGACGGATAACGGCAACGGCACGGCCAGCCATACCATCGCCGGACCCACTGCGGCGGGCGCCAGCGCCACCGTTGATATCCAGTTCACGGTCGACGCCAACGCGCCTGCCGGTCAAGATCTGGATAACTATGCAGAGATCGTCTCGGCAATCGGCGGCACCGACGCCGACTCAACGTTCGACAACAACCCCAACAATGATGGCACCGTCATCGATAACGCACTCGACAGCTCGACCGGCGACTTTGAAGACGACCACGACATCGAACATCTCGGCGTCTATACACCACCCGTTGTCTGCGATGACAGCGGCACCATTGTGGGTACAACCTTCCGCTATTACGATGCAGACGGTATTCAGGACGCGCTTGAGTCAGATCTCTCAGGCATTCTGGTCACGGCCTATGACAACACCAACACGGCCATCATTTCAGATACCACCGCGGCGGACGGCACCTATACGCTGACCAGCCTGTGCGTCAGTGAGCGCGTCCGCGTCGAATTTAGCGGCTGGCCCTCCTACCTTCAGCCAGATTCGGCAGGCAGCGATTCGGATACATCCGTCACCTTTGCCACTCCCACCGCAGTCAATGTTGATCTGGGGTTGAACAATCCGGCCGACTATTGTCAGGCGAACCCCACCCTCGCAACCTCCTGCTATCTTGAAGATGCACAGGTCAACGAGACCGGTGATGTCTTTGTCTCCTTCCCCTATGATGCGGGCTGTGCCGATGACAACCTCAACGGAACCTGTGATGATGGTAGCAACCCCCGATTGCCGACGCCGACCCACCTGGCCTCAGCGCAGGAGATTGGTACCACATGGGGACAAGCGTATGACAATGTTACAGACAGCATTTTCGTGGCGGCGTTTATGAAGCGCCACGCTGGCTTCCGTGCCAATGGCGAAACAGGCGTTATCTATCGCATCAATGGTGCGTCCGTTGGTGGGACCTCGGTTGTCCCTTATGTGGATCTGGACGCACTGGGCTTCGACACCGGCACTGACCCCCACCCAGCGGACAGTGCCTCTAATTCCCTCTGGGAACGAGATAGCAACTCCTGGGATGCTGTCGGTAAACTCAGCTTTGGGGACCTAGACATCTCCGACGATAAGAGCACGCTCTGGACGGTCAACCTCTTTGATAAGCAAGTCTACGCTATCCCCGTGCAGTCGGCACCTGTGACGGCGGGCGACATTACCACCTATAGCTTGCCCGAACCGGCCAACTGTCCCGCGTCAGCCACCAACTTCCGTCCCTTTGCCACAGGCTTCAACGATGGCCAAGTCTATGTGGGTGCAGTCTGTACCGGCGAAACGACCCAGAGTACGGACGATCTGCACGCCTACCTCTTTGTCATGGATCCCAGTGCGGTCGCACCAGCCTTTACCCAGGTCTTTAGTTTTGATCTGGACTACCCCCGCACTTGTGCCACCGGAAGCGACCCGCAATCTAAACGCTGTGCGTGCGGCTCGTGGAATCCATGGACACCAACCTTTAAGCGGATCAGCACAGGCTTTGGCGGCGAATACATCTACCCCCAGCCCTGGCTAACCGATATCGAATTTGATCATGGAGACCTGATCCTAGGTGTGCGCGACCGCTACTCCGATCAAATGGGATACAAGCAAAAGCGACCGAATTCAAATAGTAACTTCCTTTACACGGGTAACTCTGCTGGCGACACGCTGCGCGCCTGTGCAGACGGTGCTGGTGGCTGGACATTAGAGAACAACGCCCAGTGCGGCAGCATCACGACTGGCGCGTTTGAATCAGAGGCAGGCCCTGGTGGCAAAGAATACTACTATGAAGATCATTATCCAGATCACCAAGAGGTCAGCCTAGGTGGCTTGGCCCAGGTGCCAGGCTTTTCCGATGTAGCGCTAACGGCCTTCGACATCATCTACAGTCAGCGCGAGTACAATGACAACGGCATTCTCTGGTTCAACAATAGTCAGGGCGACCGCAGCAACCACTATCTGGTCTTCTCAACCACCAACAACGGCTCGCAGCCAGGGACTTTCGCCAAGGCTGGTGGCTTGGGTGATTTGGAAGCTCTCTGTTTTGCCCCACCCATTGAACTGGGGAATTTTGTCTGGGTCGACATCGATTCAGACGGCATTCGGGATCCAGATGAATCGCCTCTGAGTGGTGTGCAGGTGGGATTCTATGACGGCGGCGGTACTTTGTTGGCCACCGCCACCACCGACGCCAATGGCGAATATTATTTCATCGGCAACGATCACCCCAACGCGGGTAGCGTAGGCACAAACTATGATGAAGTCGCCGCAGCTATTGACCCCAACCCGGTCTACGAGATTCGCATTGACCTGAGCCAGACCGCTCTGGCTGGCTATGTCCCCACCGTGCAAGACTACAACGCCAATGTGGATAACGGTGACTTTCACGACTCCGACGGCGATAGCGGCGCTATCAATGCGGGCTTTAGCACCATTCAGCTAACCACCGGGCTGGCTGGCTACAACGACCACACCTACGACTTTGGCTTCAGCACGCTGAGCATTGGTGACATGGTCTGGATCGACAACGGTGCTGGCACCGGCATTGCCAACAATGGCATCCGCGACGATCTCGAGCATCCGCGTTCTGGTGTACAGGTGAGCCTGCTTGACGCCGGCGGCGCAGTTGTGGACACGATGGTAACCGGGGCTGACGGCATGTATCTCTTTACCGGTCTGACGCCAGGAGATTATACCGTGCGCATCGACCCTGAAAACTTTCAAACTGGCGGCACGCTGGCGGGGTACTACAGTAGCGCTGTGACGGAAGCCAATCCCAATACAGACATCAACAATGACGACAACGGCATTGATCCAGCAACTGTAGCTGACTATCTCACCAACGGCGTCAGCAGCGGCGTCATGACCTTAACCGCCGGTGGCGAGCCAACCGACGATGGCGACTCAGTAGCCAACACCAACCTGAGCATCGACTTTGGTTTCATCGGCTACGATTTGGGCGATCTGCCGGAAGGCGCTTACGCAACAACTATGGGCAATAATGGTGCGCAGCATATCATCGATCCACGGGACAACCCCACCCTTGGTTTTGCCGTCGACGCTGAAAGCGACGGTCAACCAGATGTAGCCGCAGCAGGTGACGACACGGGTGATGGCAATGACGACGAAGATGGGATTCTGCTCAATAATGCCGTCATCGCCAACAATCCCTATGACATACGCGTCATCGTGACCAATGCAGATAGTGCCTTCCTCGGTGACTTTGATGACGCAGGTGAGCAGATCTTCACCGACCAGACCTTTGTTGCCGATGGCCTCTATAGCTTTAACTTTACGGCACCCAGTGGGGCGGTATCAATGCCTTACGCCCGGTTCCGCTTTAGCACAGATGCCGGGCTTACACCCACCGGCCTGGCTTCTGACGGCGAAGTGGAAGATTACCAGATGACATTTATTCCGGCGGACTATGGTGATTTGCCATCGATCTACCCGACATCCCTGGCCAATAACGGTCCGTATCACCTCATCATTGCTGGTGGCCCCGTGTTGGGTGCCAATGTGGATGATGAATTTGATGGTCAGCCCGACGTCACAGCCACCGGTGACGATACCACCAATACACCCGACGACGAAGATGGCGTTGTGTTAACCAGTACCATCATCGCTGGCGAGCCGCTCACATTCGACATCACCGCGGCCAACGCTGCTGGGGCCGTGCTAAACGCCTGGGCAGATTTTAATGGCGATGGCGACTTTGACGACACTGGCGAGCAGATCTTTGCCGATGAAGCGGTCGCCAACGGAACCAACTCATATGCATCGGTCGTACCCTCGGTGACCCTGAGTGACACCATCAACGTGCGTTTCCGGCTGAGCACCGACACCGGGTTGGTGCCGACTGGCGCTGCCACCGATGGCGAAGTGGAAGATTATCAATTTGCTCCCACGCTGCTGGACTTTGGCGATCTGCCAGATACCAGCACTGGTGGTCTCTACTTGACAACTGTCGCCGATAACGGACCGCGCCATGTCATCCTGGATACGAACAATCCCACATTGGGTGCCAGCATCGATGATGAGAAAGAGGGTGTTCCATCGACCAACGCTGATGGTGATGATACCGCTGACGGCAGCGATGACGAGGATGGCGCAACCTTCTCATCTGCCCAATTGATTCCTGGCGAGACCGTTAATGTGACAGTCAATGCGACTGGCGTAGACGGTAGCCTGAACGCCTGGATCGACTTCAATGACGACGGCGACTTTAGCGATGCGGGTGAGCAGATTGCGACTGATCTGGCCATCACAGCAGGCGGCAACCAGGTAATTCTGGTCACCGTGCCGCTAGACGCTCCCCAGGGCATCACCACCTATGCTCGCTTCCGCTCTAGCAGCCAAACGGGGCTCGCCCCCAGCGGGTTGGCTGCGGATGGCGAAGTGGAAGATTATGCGCTGCCTATTGCCCAGCTCGACTATGGCGATCTGCCCGACACCACCGCACCAACCCTATACGCCAGCAACGGCGCCCGCCACGTGATTGCAGATAACAACCCCACCCTTGGGCTAATTGTGGATAACGAAGATGATGGTGTACCCAGTGCAACGGCCGACGGCGACGACCTGGCCACCGGAGATGACGAAGATGGCATCATTCTTCCGGCGCTCATCCCTGGCGAAGCCATCAGTGTAACAGTCGCTTACAGCAATCCAACTGGCAGCAACACCTTCCTGAATGCCTGGGTCGATATTGATGGCGACGGTGTGCTCGACCAGATTGCCACCGACACCGCCGTACCACCAGGCAGCGGCACGATCGATATTCCCATTGCCGTGCCGGCAGGTGCCACCGAGACAGACGCCGCCTATGCCCGCTTCCGCATCAGTAGCCAGGCAGGACTGAGCCTAAATGGGCTGGCCGTCGACGGTGAAGTGGAGGATTACGTCACATCCATCCGCCAGGCTGATTATGGAGACCTGCCAGACGCCAGCGTAACGAGTCCTCTCGACTATCCGACCACTCAGGCGGACAACGGCCCGCGTCACGGCATTCTATCAACAGGCAATCCCATACTCGGCGCGATAGTCGATGCTGAGTCAGATGGTGCTCCGGCCACCAATGCAGATGGTGACGACATGGCCGACGGATCCGACGATGAAGATGGTATCACCTTCAGTACGATGATTCCAGGCGAGGTGCTTTACATCACAACGACTGCGTCTGGGGCGGATGGTCTACTCAACGCCTGGCTGGATCTCAATCAGGATGGTGATTTTGACGACGACGCAGAACAAATCGCCATCAACCGTGGGATCGCGGCGGGCGACAGCTATGAGATGATCGTCAACGTGCCTATCACGCTGAACGTAAGCATTCCGCTCTACGCCCGCTTCCGCTTTAGCAACCAAGAGGATTTGACCCCAAATGGTGTGGCACGCAACGGTGAAGTGGAAGATTATCTGATTGAGGTGCAATCGACAGCCAGTCTGGCGCTGAAAAAGGTGTTACTCAGCCCAGCGGATGGGCTGGCTGTCATGAACGAAACCGTCACCTTTACCTTGCAGATCACCAATACGGGTTTGATCACCATAACTGAACTGAACCTGAGCGACGCCTTTGATGCCAATTATCTCACCTTTAATAGCGCATCCATCACACCAGATACGATCGCCGCGGGCACGCTCTCGTGGGTGGGAACGAATGATGGTGTCAGCCCTGCCACTGGTAGCTTGCAAAACGAACTGCCGCTAGGACCGGGTGAGCAATTCACCATCACTGTAGAATTTACGGCGACGAAACCCTAACGGTGAGAGTGTTCGGCAACGCCGCACGCACAGGATTCGTCCAAGATCGTAGGACAAGAGATCTTCCCCCTATGCGTCGCACTCGGCTCAACAGACAACGGTCGGGGCAGAGCCGAGTGCAACGCACCCATGACTTTCTGACTGGACGGTCAATATACGAGGAGATGGGTGCATCGCACTCTCATCACGTTTATCGAAATTGCCAAAAATACGCAGAATTACGTATGTTCTGGAAGCTGTTCGGCTGATACAATAAACCGTACAATCCAGAAAAAACAGTTAGCGGATTCTGTTTATGCAGGTAATTCCGTTAACTCAGCACATTCCCTGAACAAAAAAAGAAAGAGATTGTTTGCGGCGACAAACAATCTCAAAAGAGTGGCAATCATTGGTATGGACCCGAATCACTGCCGTCCTCATTATATCACACATCCCGATCAAAAGATTACACAGATTTTCACGCATATCTGCGAACTCTATGCAACTCCTGCTTTCAAAAGAGTTTTTTTGGAATCACTTATGTTGCCAATGTCACTGAATCCCCTAAGAGCGCTCTTTAAAAGTACCAAGGCGTGTCATTCTGAGAGCGAAGAACCCTCCTATGACGGTTAGAACGTTGGATTCTTCGTCCTAAAACCTCCGCAGAATGACTTTTAAAACGCGTTGTAATACAAGTTGTAAACCCATTTTTGAACCATTCTAAGAATCTGTCCGAAAAGTGGTTGTGAGTTCATCTAGCTACTCAAGAGAGAAGGCATCGTCTTAGAACCGTTTGGATCACCGCCAAGTCGTAATCGGGTCGCATTTCTGTTGCAGTTAATTTGTAGACTGAACAGGTCTGTCAAACAGATCAAATTAAATGAACTCAAAAAACTATCTGGCGCGTCTAGTGTTTTGTCAGATAAGTTATGATACAGGTTGGTCATCAGAATCGGTATCCAAAACAGGATAGAAACGCTGGAACTTCTGGCGAGCGAGAGCGGGGGTAAATTGCCATTGAATGGTAGCGGATTGTTCATTGCGCTCGTTGACAAGAGCAAGGACAACAGTCTCAAGAAGCTCTTTGGAATCAATGCGGCGATCAAGAACTTGGCGAGTGATAACCGAGAGTTCAATTTCAACCATATTAAGCCAACTCCCGTTGACGGGGGTATAAACCATCTGAAAGTGCTGAGCCAGAGCGAAAGCTTCCTCAGGCGAAAAGATGGTGTAGAAGGAACTGGGTGAATGAATGTTGAGATTATCCTGAACAATCTGTAATGAATCGGCATCAGGATTGTGTTTCGTTTTGAGATCATGCATGAAGCGAGCATACTCTTGGCCTCTGCGCCGTTCGGTAATCTGAACAACCCGCTGTCCAGTGTGTGGCTGGTAAGCAATCAAGATGTAACAGATGCCCTTGCGTTCATAGTGATGATCATAGCGCCATTTCTTGCCTGGTTTCATCTCAATCGGCACGATTGTATTGCCCAAGAGCTGACAAGGTTTTTCATCGTAACACCAGAGAGGATTCTTGGGGTCATAGGGCTGTGCATAGAGGTCCAAGATTTGTTCCATGTGCCACAAGTATGTAGGTGTTAACTTTCCGATACACCACTGGGGGTGGTTCAGAATTAGGTTTACACTTTTGATACATAGATAAAAATCTATATTGAGGTCATTTTCTGCCTGAGCATGGCTCAAAGTAGAAAATATAAACATCTTTTCTCTTTGCAAAAATGTAAACCTAATTGTCCGCCTAAAATGAACCACCCCCACCACTGCACCTTCAAATGGGGTTTCAGTTCGTTTTTTTCAGAATTTCACTCACGGTTTCATGCGAAATGTCTTCCACAAACTTTAACTCAACCGCTGTGGTTGCTAGCAGCCTTAAAGTCCATCGGCTTCGCCCATCTGGTCCTTTCGTACACGCTAGTGCCGTGATTTTGGCTCTGGCTTCGTTACTAATCTCGACTGGTCGTCCGCTTCTTGGCCTCTCTTCTAGGGCTTTGGTTAGCCCTTCCGTCACATATCTTTTGCGGATTCGCACCACCGTTGCTCGCGTCACTCCCACTCGTTCCATGATTTCTCTGTCTGTTTTTCCTCCATCTGACAAGAGCAGAATATGTGCCCTTCTTATCTTTCTTACGTTCTCTTTTCCTTTTGCCGTTATTCGCCTTAGGCCAATCCAAAAAATAAAATATACGCGAGAAGGTGTTAAACTAGCTCTCCAAAAGGAGCAAAAATGACAATCTCGCCAGAAATGGTTGAAGTCTTGAAAGAGACGAAGGCCATGTTAAGTGGATACGAAAGAAGGCACTTCATGGCCCAAACGGTCAAAACGATATGCGAAGGGAGTCCGACGAAAGCAGAACGAGAGTTGGGCTGGAATCGGGCGACGATAGCCAAAGCCCTGGAAGAACTAGAAGGCGGCTTCTGTTATGTCGACCAAAGCCACCGACGTGGTCGCAAAAGCCGAAGACCATATCCCCACTTTACTGGCCGATATGGTTGAAATCGCCGATCAATTCAGCCAGACCGATCCCACCTTTCGACCCCCCAATTGTACACTCGACTAACCGCCGCCGAAATGCGTACCCAGCTCATCGAGCAGAAAGGATACACAGATGAGGAATTGCCTGGCGAAGAGGCCATCCGCTTGAAGCTCAATGAGTTAGGCTATGGCTCAAACCGGGTCAAAAAAAGTCAACCAGTGAAAAAGATCCCAGAGACCGATGCGATCTTTGATAGAATTCATCAGATCAATCAAGAAGCGGATGCAGACGAGACGGTTCTGCGCCTCTTGGGATGCCAAAGCGACGATTTTACTTGACCGTTTCTCGAGAGAAGGGATAAGTCGAGTGGTTGTCAAAGCGCTCGATCATGACTTTCAAGATAAGAAGACCGAGAAAGTCACCTTTGGCATTTACCTCCCTTCAACCAAGGAACTCTTTCTTTACTTGACTCAGTCGAAAGTGACGAGTGACTGTATTGTCGACTGCCTGATTGATTTTGGGAAAGCGTACGTGAACACTTTCCTCACGTCAAGACCCTCGTGATCAATCAGGACAATGGTCCCGAAAATCATACCCGTCGGACTCAGTTTATGTATCGTCTCACTCAGTTTGTTGAGCACTATCGTCTCTCTATTCAGCTCGCCTGCTACCCTCCTTATCACAGTAAATACAACCCCATCGAACGGGTTTGGGGCCATCTTGAAGAACACTGGAACGGTTCTCTTCTCGATTCTCTTGAGACCGTTCTCAATTTTGCCCGTTCTTTTCGCTTTAACCAACTACAACCCTTCGTTCACCTGAATTCCACTCTTTATGAGACCGGCGTCAAACTCACTCAGAAAGAGATGGACCGTTTGGCACAACGCTTCCAACGTTTACCTGGTTTAGAAAAATGGTTTGTCCTTATTCCCCCTCTCCATTCTCTCGTTCGCGTATAATTATTTTTTTGGTTTAGCCTTAATTCATTTCTGTCTTTATCACTTAGTTTAACTTTATATACTTGCTTCATTTCTCTCTGCCTCCTCGTTTTTTTAGTCACTTTCTGGCAGAGTTTACCGTATTATAACTTATCTGACAAAACACTAGGACGTCCAGCAAAAAAATTGCGACTCAGTCCGCACTAACCAACTCAATGCCGATCATCTGGCCAACTCCTCACAGTATCTAAAGGAGTCATCTCACATGAACCATCTTTTAACCCGTCAAGTTCGAAAATCAATCGCACACAGCGTGCGCACATTTGGGCCCGCTTTGCTCTGTGTGTCTCTGCTGCTGGGGCTATCCCCTCCACTGGTGACAAGCGTCGCACCGGCACCATTAGCGCCTTTAGCGGAAGCCGCAGCCGAGTTTCTGCCAGAACCAATCGTAGCCAGCGCCGCGCCCATTAGTGTACCGCTAGCTCAGACCACGACCCTCTTCAGCGCCGACTTCGAGAATACCAGCGGCGACAATGCATGGACGCTCGGCACAGGTGCCACAGATGGTGATTGGGAAATCGGTGTACCGAATCCCTACACATCGAGCGGCACCCAAGTGGAGATTGCGGCACATGGTGGAACTCAGGATCTGTTAACAGGAAACGGCGCTTCGCAGGACTTGGACGGGGGACCGGCCATTGCCCAGTCCCCCAATATCGTGCTGCCAGCCAGCGCGAGCACCATTTCGCTCTCCTTGCACGCCTACTTTGCCCATGCCAGCAATGGAGACACCAGCGACTACTTGACGATTGAAGTCCGTGACGCCAGCGATAGCAGCACCCTCATCACGGTCGTCAACGAGATTGGCGCGGCCACAGGCTGGGACGCGGTCTGGACCCAAGCCACGGCCGATCTGACCGCCCACAACGGCAAAACAATCTATCTCTATGCCGATGCCGCTGATCTTGGAAGTGCGAGCAAGACCGAAGCCGCCATTGACGACGTACTGATTACATATGAGTCGGTGGTGCCTGGCCAAATCAACGGCACCGTCTTCCGAGATATCGATGCTGATGCAGTCAACGAGAGTAGCGAACCGGGTATCGGAACTATCGTGGTCACCGCGTATGACGCCAGCGGCAACAGCGCCAGCACTACTACAGACACCAGCGGCGCTTACACCATTACCGCTGTGTCCGGTGGACTCAGCGGCCAGGTGCGCATCGAATTTACCCTGCCCATTGACGGCAGCCTTAACTTCCTGGCTCCAGGTGCGGCCGGGACCGATAGCTCAACTGCTGTGCAATTTGCCGACATCGATGCCGGAGCACTCGTAAACGCGAGCTTCCATAATCCGGCCCAACACTGTCAGACGAATCCAGATCTGGTTACGACATGTTTTCTCCAAGGAGAACAGACTGGACAGACAGACGATGTGCTGATTTCATTTGACTATGATGCAGGTTGTGTCGATGAAAATTTGGATGGTACATGCGATTTGGGTGGAGAAAGCTTTGATGAGCCTGCCCCAGGTCATCTTGCCAGCGGTCAAGAAATTGGTTCAACGTGGGGTCTAGCCTATGATCGTTCGACAGACACACTTTATGCTGGTTCTTTTATGAAACGCCATTCTGGTTTCCGTCAATATGGGGAAACAGGCATCATTTATCAGATTCCCAATGCATCGACTGGCGGTTCATCTCCAGTACCTTATGTCGACCTAGACGCTTTGGGGTTTGCCACAGGCACCGATCCACATCCTCAAACGACAGATAACTGTACGTCGGTCCATAACAGCAATAACAATAACGCCAACTGCTGGTTTCATGACAGCAACTCCTGGGATTGGGTCGGCAAAATGAGTCTCGGCGACCTGGACATTTCGGATGATGGTCGTACGCTCTGGACCATTAATTTGTTTCGCCGTGAACTCTACGCTATTCCTATTACAACATCCTCGCTGACTGCGATTGACATAACGACAGTTGTGCTGCCGGATCCTGGAACAGGTGTGACTGGTTGTCCGATTCATCCTTCAACGCCGACAGGTGAGTTGAATTACAATGTTCGTCCCTTTGCCACAGCCTTTCACGATGGACAGCTTTATGTGGGGATGGTCTGTACGGCTGAGTCGACAGGACAAGCAAATGACTTACGCGCATTTGTTTACGCATATGATGGCGCTAATTTCACACAAGTTCTAAACGAAGGACTCAATTATCCACGGGGATATGTCCGTCGCACAGCAATTCCGGCAGACTGGAATCCCTGGGTTACGACCTTCACAGTGCTACGTGATGATTTCCCCTCTTTTAATTACAGCGAGGTAGGCTATCCTCAACCCTGGCTCACAGATATTGAATTTGATAATGGAGATATGATCCTTGGCCTGCGTGACCGTTTCAGCGATCAATCTGGTTTTTTGCAGGGCAGTACCAACACGAGTGATAGCTGGCAATATGGCGGAGATGCAGGTGGCGATCTTCTTCGTGCATGCTCGAACGGCACAGGTTGGAGCTTGGAAAACAACGCCACCTGTAATGGTACATCAACTGCTGGTGCAGGCAACGGTCAGGGTCCGGGTGGAGGGGAATACTACTTCGAGGAACAATTTCTAACTAGACATGACGAGATATCGCTCGGGGGGTTGATTCAGGTAGCTGGGCATGACACGATTGTCGTCCCTGCCTTTGATGTAATTAATCAGACGAGCGGAAATTTTGACGGCGGGATCATTTGGCTGAACAATCAGACCGGGGAACGAAGTAACACGTTTCGTGTATTTGATACTGGCGATGGACTTACACCAGTTCAGGGCAATACCTTCGGCAAAGCTGGTGGCTTAGGTGACCTGGAAGCTCTCTGCCGACCCGCCCCCATCGAAATTGGCAACCGGGTCTGGTGGGATGACAACCTCAACGGCATCCAAGACCCCGGTACGAATGAAGGCCCCATCGCAGGCATTACCCTGGAACTCTACCTCATCGACGCCAGCGACACTCTGACGAATGGTCAGGATTTGGCCTCTGTCACCTCAACCCTGGTGGCCACCACCCAAACCGACGCCGAAGGTCGCTACTTCTTCAGCAGCGTCACCGACAGCGCCAACGTCAAGGTGCTCGCCGGCTACAATGCGCAGACCTGGGTCAGCGGCATCGAGGTACTCCCCAACCGCACCTATCAAGTCCGCATCCCTGATTGGGATGGCTCAACAGGCACCAACGTGGCCAATGCCGCGGCCATTGCGGCCAACGTACCCGCAGGCGGCACCCTCTTCCTGGCCCCTGGTCCCAACACGGGCGCGGGCAGTAGCAACGTCAAACCCGCAAGCGACAGCGTGGCGACCAACACCATCCACGATACCGATGCCTATGACAACCCGGGCAACGCGGCCATCGTGGTCGATACAGGCGGGGCTGGTGAAAACAATCATGCCCTTGACTTCGCCTTTGGTGCCGAAACGCCCGAAGGCACAATTACCATCGTCAAGCAGACCGACGGCAACGACGCGACCTTCACCTTCAGCAGCGCAGACGGCGACCTGAATGGCCTGTCCATCCCGACAACAGGCGGTGCGGGTAGCAGCGCGACCATCACCAAGACTGTCGGCACTTATGTCATCACCGAAGATACGCTGGCGGGCTGGGGCGTGACCAGCATCACCTTTAGCGGCGACACCGACGGCGGTTCCTCCTCTTCAGGCAACGCTGCTACCATCGATCTAGATGAAGGCGAGAACATCGTCGTTACCTTCAACAACGGCGAGATTATCGCTTGTGACGCAGGCACAAACGACCTGGGCGGTACCATTTGGCGTGACTATGACTCGGATGGTGCGCTTGATGCCGGCGAATCAGGTTTCATGAGCGTGACCATCACCGCCTATGACAACAACGGCCTCGTGACCACCGCACCGGTCAACAGCGACGGTACCTACAACTTCGATAACATCTTCGACGGCCGCACGGGCAATGACGCTCACATCCGCCTGGAGTTCAGCGGCTTGCCCAACTGGGCACAGAGTGGCGTACAGGGTATCAACAGCGGCACGACTGTACAGCACCACAGCGCTGCGAGCTGTGCGGCTGACCTGGCAGTGCAGAATCCGGCACAATATTGTACGAACCAGGCAGATTTGGTCACCTCTTGCTATGTGCCAGAGAATCAGGTAACGGGTCCCAACAGAGATCTGCCAACAATTGTCTCGCTTCCAGAGACTGTGGGTAGTAACAGTTCGACTGCCTCTGACTATGATACGCCAGCATATACGCCAGTAGCCGATGCGAAGGATGTCGGATCTGTCTGGGGACTGGCTTATCGTAAGATGACTGGGAGCCTCTATTTAGGAGCTTTTATAAAACAGCGTGCCGGGCTGGGACCCACTGGCAATCCAACCACGATATATGAGATCGACGACACAGGTGCGATTTCGACCTGGATTACGCTTGATGCAACACGCGCAGATCCCCATTCAGGGGATACTGACGGCTGGATACGAGATTTTGGCGCATTTGACGACGTATTTAAGGAAGGCATCGGGGATGTTGATATCTCTGAGGATGATAACACTGTCTATGCCATCGACCTCGGCACGCGCGAACTGGTCAGCATTGCCATAAATTCAGATGGGTCAGCGGGCACAGTAACGCGCGTGGCCGTGCCGACAAATATGACGGACTGTCCAGCGACAGACGATGTACGTCCCTTTGGTCTAGGCGTAAATGATGGGACGGTTTATCTTGGTCTCGTCTGTACAGCGCAATCGACCGTCGATGAAAATACCGAATTACCCATCCAAGGAGGGAATGCCCCGAACGATCCGGTTACCCCCCCTGGTGACACCACAAAATTGCGCGGCTACGTCTACGCATGGGATGGCGGGACAGGATTCAGTGAGGTGTTGAACTTCCCTCTTAACTATGCAAGAGGGTGTTCGATCGCAAACCAACTTACTAATTGCCAAGGTCGCTCTGATGGACTCTGGCAAGCATGGGTGGATAAGTATCCATTCTATGATGAAATTGGTACAAATAATCATAGACCGACCTATGCACAACCCCTAATTACCGATATTGAGTTTGATAATGGCGATATGATTCTGGGGTTAGCCGATCGATTTGGTCATCAACAGGGTCCACAAATTTTTACACCAGCCTATCCCCAGAACGAACCCGCCAATACAGAAGGATTTGCCAACGAGACAGATACAGCTGGTGATATCTTACGTGCCTGTCAAACGGGTCCATCAAGTTGGATCATTGAGGAGTTGGTCGACCCTGCCAACAGCAGTTGTGGCACCACCGGGACAAGCAGCAATGTAGGCGGCAATTTGATTCTGGATGAATATTACTACCAAGATGACTATTTACATGACCAGACAGTAACGCCATTGCATTCGGAGATTGCGGTGGGTGGATTGCTACAGATCCCAGGAAGAACGGATGTAATTGCATCTACATATGATCTCGTGCGTCCAGTTGCAAATCAATTCAACGATGGTGGTCTGTCGTGGTTTGACAACCAATCAGGCTCCTGGACCAAAGCGTATCGGCTTTTTGATGGTGTATCTGGTGTTACGCCAGACTTTGGTAAAGCCGCAGGTGTGGGTGATATCGTGGCGATATGTGACCCCGCCCCCCTGGAAATCGGCAACTACGTCTGGCTAGACGACGACGGCGACGGCATCCAAGACCCCTGCGAATCTCCGATTCCCGGCGTCACCGTCACCCTCCATGACATCACCGGAACCCAGATAGCCACCGCCACAACCGATGCCAACGGCGAATACTACTTCATCAGCGGCGACGACCCGCGGCTGGAAGCAGGCGGCGTCTATGCTACGGTACCCATCAGCGTGGGCGTAGTGCCAACCACAACGACAGTTGGTGGTCTGCTGCCCAACACCCAGTACGAAATCCGCATCGACATCACCCAGGCCGCGGTCTCCACCTACGTGCCAACCACGGCCAACGTAGACAGCGGCACCACCATCACCGACGGCGTGGACTCGGACGGCATCCTCAGCGGTATCAACGCGGTCATTAGCCTGGCCACGGGCGATGCGGGCGAGAACGACCACACCTTCGACTTTGGCTTTGTACCTATCAGGTCGCTGACAGTGGAGAAGACGCTCACTAGCCCGGCTAACGGTGTGGTCAAAGTTGGCGATACTATAACGTTTACCTTGCAGATCACCAATACTGGCTCCGTCACCATGACTCAGCTGACCCTGGCCGACACATATGACGCCACCATTCTAGACTATCGCACGGCATCAACCTTGCCTGATGTGCAGACCACTGGAATCCTCACATGGACGGGGGATAGCGGTACTGGAACCGGCAATTTGGCGGGCAACTTGCCCTTGGCACCGGGCGGTACCTTCACTATCGCAGTCGAGTTCGGGGCTATCGCGCCTACCAGACCATAGAGTTGACAAAATTGCGCAGCTGCAAGCAGCGCCTACGACAGAGGAATGGATCCGGTTAAGTGTAGGTGCGGCCTTGTAGCCGCACAATTTTGGGCTGATGAGACAAAATGGAATTGACAAGATTGTGCAGCTGCAAGCAGCGCCTACGACAAATGAACGGATTCGGCCAATCGTAGGTGCGGGCTTGTAGCCACACAATTTTGGGCTGATGAGATCGGTTGGATTGATGAAAGATGCTGGGAGGAGAATATCAGTCAATTGACGGCAAAACCGGTATGTGGCCGCACATAAACAGGATGAAAGCCAAGAACGATTTTGTCTGGCGGAATGCCCAAGGCCACTAATTCTTCAGCAACTGGCTGATCCGTCATGTTATGCTGAATCCAGACCTTGTCTTCTTTGATGTCGATATGCAAGATGCTGCTATAGATACGCTGATCATTACGCCAGCCAACATCAACTAGCTGATAATGATCATGCTCCTGATCCGTAAGCAATTGTGTTTCAACCGTCTGATCGTTGGGATTCGGTTTTGCATATTGACGCAACAATTTCTGTATAGAGTCACGATAGCGTTCAATGTCAGATTTTTCTACTGTAGCCATTCTACTATCTCCTCTCGCGCTATGTTGTATGCGACTAATTTTAGTTTATAGTGATCGATTGCAAATTGTCCAAATGGGGACTGGAAAAACGAACGATATACATCTTCGGGTACGGCTAAGTAGAGGGTTCGATCGGGTTCCTGTTCAGCTAAACCAAGTCGATAATTCAAATATAGAACAACTCGATACAGCTCTAGACTACTTTCATTTGACTAAGGAGTTTAATTGCATGAATTCAGTTCAACAATTGCACCCCATTCAGCTGCACAATCGGCTCATACGCAGCGTGCGGTTGCTTGCGGTAGCCCTGCTGATGGCGTTCTTGTGGCTGGGAATATTTTCTCAGGCCGCCCACGCTCAAGATGGTACCATTACCTTCGTCAAGAACGCGGTGGGTGCGAATGGCACTTTCACCTTTACCAATCCGGATGGTGATCCTGATCTAGATGGTCTGTCGATTCTCACCACGAACAATAGCGGCACCAGCGCAACCTTTACCAAGGCAGCCGGCACTTACACCGTGACCGAAAATGCGCTGACCGGTTGGGCGCTATCAGACATCGAGGTCGCAGGCGACACCGACAGCGGCTCCACTTGGAGTATCACCAATACCCAGATCGTCATCGACCTGGATGCGGGTGAGAACATTACCGTTACCTGGACCAACGCAGACCAGAACTACACGGTCAACTCAGCCGAGTTAACGGGCGTCACGACCACGGGCGTCACGATTGGTCCGGTTGCTTCGGGCGTGTCCTTGCAAATTCTGGGATTAGATTATGGTGATCTCCCCGATAGTGACGCGGGTGCGGGGGGCACAGCCGTGAACTCGCCCAGCTACAACACCAATATTACCACAACGTCCGGCGCAATTGGCGCCAGCCACATCATCACGCCAGGGCTCCATCTTGGCGCAGGTGTTGATCATGAGAGCGACGGTCAGCCCTCCGCCACGGCCACTGGTGACGACACCAACGACAGCGTGGCCGGATTGAC
>JAHBNG010000120.1 GCA_019217005.1 Chloroflexi bacterium TSY | reverse complement strand
GACGTGGAGCTGGGATGAGAGCCGCATCCTTACCATCAATGAGGATAACACGGTGTGCATTTGGGATGGAGAGAGTGGAAAGGAACTCTTTCGCCTTCAACACAACGAGTATGTCGTTCTAGCGATGTGGAACCAGAATAAAAACCGCGTCCTTACCGGTAGCATAGACGGTGCAGTCCGTATCTGGACTGTTTCGCTACCAGATCTTCAGTCGAAGGCGTGTGATCGTGTAATAGCCAATATGGACTTAACTGAGTGGCGCAGTAGAATGGGAGGAGCATACCGTCCTATTTGTGAAGAGGCAGAGATTCCACTCGATGTCCTTCCCTTCGTTACTAACGAAGTCAAAGAATATGCTGATAATGGTAACCTAACCGCTGCTGCAGAACGGTTGGGCCAACTGGTCGGTTGGCTGCACAAAAATGGCCAATTCAACCCCTTCGGCGTCGAGTGGGCCGATTGGCTGACCACGCTGCAGGCGGGCGAGAATCCGTGGGCGGAGGAGTAGAGATGGTCGAGCAATCCGGGAATGGGCCAGGATCTGGTAGGATGACGAGAGAATTTATGGCCCATTCCCGGATTGCGTGTACGGGGCCACCACTCTTGACTCATTCATGCGACTACTTGAATGGGAGCATCATGCCAAGACGTAAAATTCAATTCGTCCAGAGAGAGTACTACCACATCGGCAATCGAGGCGCAGGGCGCCAGTCGATATTTGGGGATGCTCAGGACTATCTACGAGTGATCCAGCTGATGAGAAAAGAATGAAAGACTAATTTAGTGACGGCATTGGCAACGTCGATGAGGTCTATGCCATATCGTGCAAGCAATGCGATACTGTTGGCATCATCGTGAAGATCGCTATCCTCGGAGATGAGGTCGATAGGTGCGACGCACTTCCAAAGTGCGTCGCACCTGATTGCATACAACGGAGATAACATGGCAGCCAGAAAAGTCAAGTTTGTAAAAGGAAACTATTATCACATCTACAACCGTGGTGCTGAGCGGGTATCCATTTTTCGGAATGATGACAATTTCATCTTTACCGATAGATTCACGCCAATCCCGTGGTTAGCGGCATAGCAATGAAACCAGAGCTATGGCCCTATTCCAATTATCTGGAATGGATTGAAGAGCGACCAGGCACGTTGGTTGATCGAACATTTATTCAAGTACACTTTGGTCGTGTGAATGACTACCGAGCCTACGTCAGTTCATATTTGACCGGAGAGGTGGAATTACCAGCAGCCCTCAACCTTTACTTTCTGGTAAAGGCTTGAGTGACAAAGGGCAAACCGAAAGGGGCGGAAAAAAGAATCCACCCTGAAAAAACGGGATAAAATGTAAAAATAGTGCTCGGCTAGTTTAAGCAGCGGCATTGAGGCGGCGATGAGCGAGAACGCCTTTAGGGAAATGGTGTGAAACCGAGGCCTTTTTCCGAAAGTCAGGGTCGAGTTGGTCAGGAGTTGGAAAAAGAGCACTCGAGAGAACACGGCGCAGCCTGCCGGGAGTGGATTGAGGCTCTCGATCCCAGTAGCCAGTCGGTATGGGAGGAAGAGAAGCGGCTAAATGGGAAAGAAGATTGCCAGCAAGCAGCCCCAGTTCAGGTAAGCGGAAACAAGCCTCATCGGCATGAACAAATTGACGATGTAAGCCAATCATCTGCTTGGAAGCCAAGGGGGGAGGTTCAACAGGCCAGCGTTCCAGGTAGACAAGATAAATGGTTTCAGGCTGCAAAGTCATAACGGTCGCCAAAACCAAAGGTGTGTTGTAGGCCGGATCCTGAATGACGTAAATCGAGTAGGTACGGTTGGCTGTATCCACCTTGGTTGTTCTGGGGACGAGATTGTGCCATGCTTGATAGCAAATCAGGCGACCACTATAGAGAAAGCGACCAGACGAGTCCGGAGTTGTAGCCTCGAGTCGCTTTCCCTTATAGCTGCGAGAGCGGACGCACAATATCACCATATTCAGGTGGTCTGCCTTTTCTTTGCGTTTGGGGAACTCATTGCGGCGCACTGTGCAGTTAATGGCTTCCCGCAGGACAAATCGGTCGATGCCGCTTTCTAGCATTTCTCTGATTGTAAACCCGGCATCGACCACCGCCACTTCGTCTGACTCCAGTGATTTCTTCGTCTCTGTCAGCAGCTTTTCCGAAACTCACTTTCCTTTGTTCCAACCGTGCATCTCGATTGCCTTGAGCAGTGGCACTCGCTTCCCGCCTATCTCCCCGAGCTTATCATCACTCCAAAGATGAGCGGGCAATGCCGACGAGCCGTTGAGTTATAGAGTCGGTTCACTTTCCTTGCAGCTTCGGTCGCCAGAACCCTGTGATATCTATGCTTTTCACTCGGTACCCTTCTAACTTTTTTGCCTCCCATTCCCTTTCCACTCCACTTCTTCTTGCCACGACCCCAGCAGACTTGTGATATCCCATGATCCATATCGAAAGCTTCGCCGGAGCTCCTCATCTTCAAACCCGCTTTCAATGCGCTATGGATTGCTCCTCGACTTTTCAGAAACGACCCATTCAGCATTGCCCACATCAGACGCATTACATTTACGTTTGTTCCCATCGGCGTTACTTGCAATACATTCATCAGTACTGCTATAGTTATTTCTGGCGCGGTTAGCATTCCTTCCTCCTTTTTGGGTTCTCTACCTTTAGGATGAACTGCTAACCGCTTTTTGTCACATTTCTCACCTCATCTCTTTTCTTTTACCAGAAAGTAAAGTCAAAAAGTATCTAGATAATCTTTAGGCGTTAGTCCTAGGTGCGACGCACTTTGGAAGTGCGTCGCACCTAGGACCGATTTGCGTCGAGCGGGCCACGTGGCTGGCGGCAGGCGTTGCAGGCGGGCGAGAATCCGTGGGCAGAGGAGTAGGGATAGTCGAGCAATCCGGGAATGGGTCAGGATCTGGTGGGATGGTGAGAGATCTCGTGGCCCATTCCCGGATTGCGGGTAAGGGGCCACCAGTCTTAATTCATATGACCAACTTGGGTTGTAGGCTGGTTGCGCGAATACATACAGTTCAACACCTACGACGTCGCGCAAGCCGAGTGGCTGGCGGCGTTGTAGACGGGTGAGAATCCGTGGGCGGGGTAACATGACAAAAGATTGGGGGGTGCGTTCACTGTGAAGCAATCAGCTGTTCAATCTGTCTGATCAGTGGCGGTATCGAGTCCGTTGCTGTACGCCAGACTTCCTCAATATCCACATGATCATAAGCATGAATGAGGATATCGCGCATACCCGCCATCTGTCGCCAAGGTATATCTGGATGTCTGTTCCGAAACTCGTCGGACAAGCGTTTGGTCGCCTCGCCCATAATCTCAATTTGGCGGACCACGGCGGACTAGCGCATCACGTCTTGGTAAAAAGCTTCCTCATCTACACCCTGAACGAAGCTTGTCACTAGTTTGGCCGCCTCAAGAATATCGGTCAGGTAACTCAGGCTGTCATGCTGCATAGATAACTTGTGCTGAATCCAAGATAGCCTTACGCCGAATCGGATTGCGACTGCGTTCAATCGCTCGTTTGGTGACTAAATCGACATCGTGGCCAAAGAGAGACTTGAGTTCACCCTGCATCTCGACGTGGTCAAAAAGCGTCCAGCGGGCCGATGGGTCAAATGTGACCAGAACATCAATGTCGCTCTCTGGACTAAAGTTATCGCGTAAGACCGAGCCAAAGAGGGCAAATTCATTGATCTTCCAACGGGCGCAATAATCCGCAATATGTTCGTGAGGAATGAGTAAACGATCGTTCCCAACAAGTTGTGCGCGTTCCATATCAAACTCTCTGGTCGATAGGCAGGACTTGAATGAGTACAACATTATGATTATATCATAAGGAGGAGAATATCTATGATTCTAGTCACAGGCGCAACCGGCATGACGGGCCAATTTGTTGTGCAGGAATTGGGACGGCGCAATGTTCCCGTGCGTGCACTCGTGCGGGAAGCGTCGGTCGAAAAAGCAGCGCAACTTGGCGCAGAGATTGCCATTGGTGATTTGGCCGATTTTGCCAGCTTGCATCGGGCGATGGAAGACGTGACTGGCGTGGCCCACGTAGCCTGCACCTTTACTGATGTAGCCGTCGATGTGGCTGCGATGGGTGTGCTGCTCAACAACTGGCGGGACGGCCCGTTCATCTTTGTCAGTAGCCTGGATGTTTATGGCCTGACGGAGAACAATCCAGTCACCGAGGAACATCCATTGAGCGAAACGTATGGTGACTATGGTCGAGGCAAGGTCATTTGCGAACGGATGCTGTATGCAAAGGCCCAAGCGGAGGGACGTACAGATTTCGCCATGCTGAGAGCACCCCATATTATCGGACCCCATCCCAAAGGGAGGCGCTTTGTCAATCAGGTGACCAGTGGTGAACCGATTCAACTACCTGGAGCCGACGAAGTGGAATGGTCTCAGTTCCGCGACGCATGGATCGATGTTCGCGATCTGGCGCGGGTGGTTGCTGAAACATTGGAAACGCCTCCTGGTGGTCCCCTCAACGTGCTCAGCGACCATTTTGTCTGGCACGATCTCTACGAAGATCTGATCCGGCTGACAGGCAGTAGCAGCCAAATTATCCATACCGCACTGAGTGAGATGGACGACGAACAGAGGGAAAGCCAGAAGACGCTGATCCAACGATGGTTCTTTGACAACAGCAAACTCAAGCAGATCCTGGAGTTCGAACCGACTTATACATTGGGGCAGACATTAGCCGATACAGTCCACGATGATTGAGTCACGCAGGTGTACGGTATTGCCCACTTTTTGCTGTCTGATTTTTCGAGTGTGTACCCCAAAGTGTGTAAATGGATTCTGCTTAGTCAGAGAGCCAGTTGTATTTACACACTTTGGGACACGCTCCCGATTTTTCAGTTCATGGTAGGGAATTGCATGAGAACGAGAGACATTAGGTTCTGTTGACATTTAGCGTGCGCCCTCAGAGCGTTGGTCGCGTTAAGTGATGCTTTCTCTCGGGAGGGCTGTCAAATGTCAACGGCTCCTAATATCATAAACCCACATCCAGCACAACCAGCATCTAAAATAGTATCACGCAATACGCAACACGTTTCAGTACCAGCGCAAAAGACGCCCGCATATAAATATGACGACCGTGTGCCGATTGATGCTTGAAATTGCATTCCTTCCATGATATCATGTTCTTTGGAAATTTTGACAATATTAATAGTGACATTTGTCACCCTAATTGACAATTTCAAGGGTTTGTAGAGGGTTCGCACCTCAAATTTGTCATGTTGTAACCTTTTTGACGCTAACAGACCCTCAGAGGTGTTCTAAGGACTCGCTTGTATAGGGTTTGAACACCCAAAATCAGGGACCAAGGTGACAAATGTCACCATACGTAGTTTAGCTATCTTTATTATATGCGTATCGCTGCAAAATTCCTTCTTTTATTGCTTAGTAACGACTCCCTTCTTATACTTTTAGGGGGTCATTTGTGTTTGGGAGGCAGCGATGGCAGATAGCGCTCAGTTGTGATAGTGATAGATGTCAATCACAAGATGAGTTGTTTACATCATCAAGCTTGTGCGAACGGCCTCCCATTTGGGAGGCTTTTTTAATTGGATCAAGGATTTATGCAGAGGTTGTATTGAAAAGTGGAGTCTTTCCAAATCTCATGAAAGTGGTCAACTTCGCTTTTCTACCACAACTCGGTATAATGGGCAGAGATTCGTGTTCGATCAAGAAAATATGAGGCAAACCCGAGTCCAGTTTCCCAATCCTCAGTTCCCAAATCAATCGGAGCAATTCAATGATCAGGTCAAAGTCAGTTCCCTTCGAAGTCGGTGATGCGCCAATCGGAATGCAAACGGGGCGCGTCACAAAGTATCAGCCGTTTCCACAAATCCCAATTGTTGATCGGCAGTGGCCGTCTCGTATTATGACCGAAGCACCTGTCTGGTGTAGTGTTGACCTTCGCGATGGCAATCAAGCTCTTGCCATTCCCATGAGTGTGGAGGAGAAGGTGCGCATGTTTCAGTTACTTGTTGATGTCGGATTCAAGGAGATCGAGGTCGGTTTTCCCTCTGCCTCGCAGATTGAATTTGATTTCATGCGCCGCTTGGTCAACGATAACTTGATTCCTGATGATGTAACTGTTCAGGTCTTGGTGCAGGCGCGGCCAGAGTTGATTCATCGTACGTTTGAGTCACTGCAGGGCATTCGCCACGCGATAGTTCATCTGTATAATTCCACTTCGCCTGCACAACGCCGTATTGTTTTTGGTATGAGCAAAGAAGAGGTAATCGATATTGCCGTACATGGCACAGAGCTCGTCAAATCGCTTGTTCCAACTGTGCCCGAAACAGAGATTGGCTTCGAATATTCGGGGTGGTTCATTTTAGGCGGACAATTAGGTTTACATTTTTGCAAAGAGAAAAGATGTTTATATTTTCTAATTTGAGCCATGCTCAGGCAGAAAATGACCTCATATAGATTTTTGTCTATGTATCAAAAGTGTAAACCTAATTCTGAACCACCCCGAATATTCTCCAGAAAGTTTCTCCTCAACCGAGATTGATTATGCCCTGGAAATCTGCGAGGCCGTTGTCGATGTCTGGCAGCCCACGCCGGAAAATAAGATCATCCTCAACCTGCCTGTAACGGTTGAATACGCCACAGCCAATGTGCATGCCGATCAGATCGAGTGGTTCTGCAATCATATACGTGACCGTGACTCCGCCATTATCAGTCTACATGCCCACAATGACCGCGGTACAGGTGTTGCGGCAACGGAACTGGGGCTGCTTGCAGGTGCCGAGCGCGTTGAAGGAACGCTCTTTGGAAATGGCGAGCGAACGGGTAACGTGGACATCGTCACGCTTGCTCTGAATATGTATACACAAGGGATTGATCCCGGATTGGACTTTAGCAATATCAACGCGATACGCCAGGTCTATGAAGAGTGTACTCGAATGGAGGTTCCACCGCGCCAGCCCTATGCAGGTGATCTTGTCTTTACCGCTTTTTCCGGCTCCCACCAAGATGCGATCAAGAAAGGGATGGCAGCCAAGGATCCCGATCCCTACGCTGCATGGGAGGTGCCCTACTTGCCAATCGACCCAAAAGATATCGGCCGCGATTATCAAGCGATCATTCGCATCAATTCTCAATCCGGCAAAGGCGGTGTGGCCTATGTGCTAGAGACAGAGTATGGCATTCAAATGCCGAAGGCAATGCATATTGAGTTTGGCAAGATTATCAACGAAATCGCCGATGAACGGGGCTGCGAGCTGACGCCAGAACAGATCTATTGGGCTTTCAAGACGGCTTATTTGGAAAGTACAGAACCATTCAAGCTCGAGACGTTCCACTCCGAGATCTATTCGCAAGATGGAGATGAGACAACGGTAGTCTGTATGGCCAAAGTTGATGCAAATGGCGTTTCACATGAACTACGTGCATTGGGCAATGGTCCGATCAACGCGTTTGTGCGGGCGCTTAAAGACGAACTGGTGACAGATTTCTCGGTTCTCTCTTATGCAGAACATTCGCTCAATCGTGGCTCCAGTGCTGACGCCATTTCGTTTATTCAGATCGAAACGCCTTCCGGTGAAACGTTCTTTGGTGCAGGCACTGATACCAACATCGAGCTCGCTTCGATTCGGGCTGTGTTGAGTGCTGTGAACCGGGCCTATCGGTCAGGAAGTTAAGAAATGAGAATTTAGTAACTTCGCGAGATTGAGAGATGCGACTTGTGTAATCTCTCAATCTCGAACTTCTCAATCTCCAAATACTCAGTAGATCCAAATTTGGCGTTTTTGGCGATTTTCAGTCGAGATTGCAGGGATTTTGGAGTCATTTATTCAGATTTCGGTTACAGAAAACAACCTATTTCATATCTGAAAATCGCCCAAATCTAACGCAAAAACTAGATATCGACCGGCAAATTTGTATTTATGTCAACTGTTTAGCCAGAATTCTCTCTCAAAACCTGAAATTTGGATCTACTGATACTCGAGTGATTCACGTCCTGTTCCGAAGAGTGTATAGAGGTACGGACTTTATGAACTCTGTCGAAACCTTCTCAACCGATCGTTTGCGTGCCGTGTGCATGTCACTTGGCGACTTTGACAAGCTTTGTCAGATGCACCAGGATCCCAACGTCATGGCGACGCTGGGGGGTGTTCGCACAAAAGAGATGACACGGCAGTTTTTAGAGGAGAAGTTGGCTCAATGGGATGCGCATGGATTTGGTTACTGGATGTTTCATCACAAACGAGAAGGACATTTTGTTGGACGAGGCGGACTCCAATATCTCGATGTTGGGGGCAACCGCGAAGTCGAAGTGGGATATTCGGTTCTTCAGCCATATTGGGGACAAGGATTTGCAACTGAGATGGCGCGAGCTATGCTGAAAGTGGGATTCGAACAGGTTGACCTGGATGAGATTGTCTGCTTTACACTGACGACGAATCATGCATCACGGCGTGTGATGCAGAAAGTTGGCTTTCAGTTTGACCGCAACCTGGTTCATCATGGAGAGTCACATGTATTATATCGACTCCTGCGTAAAGACTACATTGAATCCCAAAGACCGGGCTTATGAATTGTAAAAGTCGAAACGACCCTTTGTGAACAAAAAGCCTTAAATCAACACAGAGGTTAACATGAGGCAAATCGAGGGCAAGTGTCACTGTGGCAACATTGACTACACATTTTTTTTGCCAGGTGAGATGTTGCAGATTCCAGTTCGAGCTTGTAGCTGTACGTTCTGTGTAAAACATGGGGGTGTCTATACGTCTCACCCCAATGGTCAGCTGGATATTCGAATAGCGGAGAAAGAGCTCGTTCATCAATATGCATTTGGGACAAAGACCGCTGAATTTTACATTTGTCGGCGTTGTGGTGTCGTTCCGCTCGTGACCAGCACAATAAACGGAACCAGATATGCAGTGGTGAACGTTAATACATTTGAGAATGTGAGCCAGTCAGAACTGGATTCGTCGGTTACTGATTTTGATGGCGAAGAGGTAGGGGAGCGATTAACGAGACGTGAACGCTCCTGGATTCCTCAAGTCTCAGTAGATCCAAATTTCAGGTTTTGAGAGAGAATTCTGGCTAAACAGTTGACATAAATACAAATTTGCCGGTCGATATCTAGTTTTTGCGTTAGATTTGGGCGATTTTCAGATATGAAATAGGTTGTTTTCTGTAACCGAAATCTGAATAAATGACTCCAAAATCCCTGCAATCTCGACTGAAAATCGCCAAAAACGCCAAATTTGGATCTACTGAGTCTATGTAAACTGTTGATATTTCCCCCAGAAAAGTCTGAACCACACGACTCAAAACAGAGACGGGACCTTTCTGGGAGATAATAGGAGCTAATTCTGGTCGATCACAAATAACGTCAGTGGTGAATTTGCAATTAGAACGGGTGTTCGGTATAATTCCCCTTGTGTAGAACAAGTGTTCTTTCGCGTTGTTCCGTATATAGGAGAGATTCGAATGGCTGTTACTTACCATCAACGAACGTTTCACCAGACAGTTTTACAACCATCCTCTCAAACAACCCGAAATCATAAACTGCTTCATCCTGAGACGCTGATCGAAACACCCTTTCAGCGCACAACTCGACTACTCGGTTCATTTTTGCTCAAGACATTGCTTGTTGGACTTGTGAGTATAGGGTTCCTCTACTGTGCCTCGTTGATCCTGGCTGCACCAACGGGTCTGCTTCCCAAGCTAATCGCTCTCATGGCGTGGTCGTGCGGTTTTGTTCCAGTAACTTGTTACCTGTGGCAAAGTAGATAACGTATACCTACCCAGAAAAGGTTTGTCCCGTCTCTGCTCTGAGAGACAGGACAAACCTTTTCTGGGAACTATAGTAGCCCTATCGTTGAATCAAAGGCAGATAAGTCGACGCCGGCGCGACATCCACATGAATGGGGACGATGACGCGTTCTTCCGGTAAATCGGGACTTATAAACTCAATGGTGCCGTCGTAACTTCCGAGAGGCAAATTGGCACGATCGATCGAAATCTCCAGACTTGCTGGCGTCTGACCACTGGTTTGGTTCAGCTTGATCCACGGCTGATTGACGCTCGCATTCCAATTCAATGATTTGCCGACATTCGAATTCTCAATACCGATTGTATTGCCGACATGGGGCTGGCTTGTATGAAGAACGATCATGCCAGGGCCCACCTGCAATTGGTCTGCCAATGCAACGCCTGCAACATCGCAGGTGTCGATGTAATAAAATAGTACATGCATGGCGCGCCATATATCGCGACTCCGCCAGCATCAGACACATTTTGGATCGACTGGGACTGGAATTTAACGAAAATCAATTATTGAGGCGGTGTACAATAAAATGTGTAAAGGGCATTGGTAGTATACTGAGCACTACCATAAAATTGAAATGAATTTGACCATTTTCAGTCGAGTAGGACAGCCGAATTTGTTCTAAATTAATGAGCGATTGCTGTATATTAACGGGGGTGGTTCAGAATTAGGTTTACACTTTTGATACATAGATAAAAATCTATATGAGGTCATTTTCTGCCTGAGCATGGCTCAAAGTAGAAAATATAAACATCTTTTCTCTTTGCAAAAATGTAAACCTAATTGTCCGCCTAAAATGAACCACCCCTATTAACGGACAGCAAATTTACACAGTTTGGGATGCCACCATTTTTAGGAGACCCCCGATTATGCAGTACCACGATCTCGATATTCATATCTCACCCGGATCTGACGGGTATCAAGTGCGTGTGGATGGCATCATGGGGATGGCCACCAGTCTGTTTCATTTGCCATTCAATGACCTTGAGATCGAGAATTTTATTCTCAAAGTGGGTGCAACGCGAAGCGGCACGCGCCGAATTGACTCCCCCCAAATGAAGGCCGCACGGGAATTTGGACAACGGCTCTTTGATGCGCTTTTGACGGAACAGACTCTGGCTCGATTTAGTAGCTCTGTTGATCACAGCCGTGTTCAGCAGAGCGGTGTTCGAATTCGGCTCAATCTTCAAGATGCACCTGAGCTTGCAGCAATTCCGTGGGAATATATCTACAATCATAGAGACGACAGCTTTCTGACACTATCGCGCTCAACGCCCATTGTACGATTTCTTGAGCTGACGCAACCAATTCCACCATTAACCATCACGCGACCGCTCCGTATCTTAGGGATCGTCAGTAATCCGAGTGATCTGCCGGCGCTAGATATCTCTGCGGAGAAGGCTCATTTAGAGGAGGCTCTGGCCGACCGAATTCAGCGCGGTCATTTTGAAATTACTTGGTTGGAGCAATCAACGTTGAGCAACCTTCAACGTGCGCTAAGACGTAACCGTTTTCACATTATGCACTTTGTGGGGCACGGCTACTATGATGAGACGCTCGATGAAGGTGCACTCATGTTTGAGAATGAAGATGGTCGTGGCTACCGAGTCAGCGCATCCGTCTTGGGAACGCTCATCCGAGATCGACCAGCTCTTCGATTGGCTGTTCTGAACGCGTGTGAAGGTGCCCGCGTTGGATTGAACGATCCGTTTTCAGGGATTGCGCCAGCCTTACTACGCGCCGGATTGCCTGCCGCGGTTGCGATGCAGTTTGAAATCACAGATCTGGCAGCCGTCGTCTTTGCACGAGAATTTTATGGTGCGCTCTCCGATGGATTGGCCGTTCCGGCGGCTTTAGCTGAGGCACGAATGGCTATCTTTGGAAGCGGAAACGACGTTGAATGGGGGACACCTGTTCTCTATTCACGCGTTGAAGATGGCATTCTCTTTAACCTTCCCAAAGAGGAAAAGTTGACAGAAGAAGAGCTTGACGAGCTTTACGCCGAAATTGTTGATCTGGCGAAACTAGAAAAATGGGAGGCCTCGCATGACAAATGGCAGCAACTACGTCGACAAGCGCCAGACTATCCAGATCAAGCTCAGGTCGGCAAACTAGCTGAACAGCAAGTTCAAGCCAACAATCTATATGCGCAGATCGCGCAACTGATTGTTGGACGACAGTGGGAGTCCGTCCTCAATTTATGGGACGAAATCAAGGAAATTGATCCCTCATTTGCGGACCGTGACGGTCATATCGTTCAAGCGCGTCAAGCATTGGTCGACCAAGCAGAACATCACGAGCTTGAGAATCGCCAGAAGAAGCTATCAGAGATGTATGAAGAAGTAGGCTCACTTGTTGCGGTACAAAAATGGCAAGAGGCACAAGAAGCATGGAGTGCAATCCGAAAAATTGATCCAGCGTATCCAGATCCCCGAGATTATGTATCACAAATTCGGAGGAGTTTTGCATCAGCGACCGTTCATCCCGTGCAAACCACAATGCCACAGTCGGGCAGATTGGCCACGGAAGAGGACAACGCGGCTTCACCTAAAAAAGGACCGGTGCAAAAACGTTCAACCCAGATCGTCGTGTGGGGTCTGGCCGTTGCCACCATATTGGTTATCGTCATTTTTCTGGCCATCCAGGCTGGAGCTCTTTCATTGCCAAATCTATCATTATCCGCCGGGTCAGAAGTCAATGTGGCAGTAGGTGAACAGGCAACTGATGACCAAATAACGGATGCAGCGCCGAACGATCATGAACCAAGGGACAACTCAACGCCTTCAGATGATGTTAAGACAGAAAGCGATGGTGGGCCAACGTCAACGCCAGTTCAACCTACGCCAACCCCCTTGCCTCCCACGTCGACCCCGCTTTCTGACACACCAACGCCTCTCCCGCCGACCCCAACTTCGCCTCCTCCTACACCAACGTCTCCTCCCCCCACTGCGCATCAGCCTTCGACGCGGGCATTGGACTACTATCCCCTCACCCTGACGGCCCATTGGACGTATGATGCCAGCATCGATGGATTGTCGAGCGTCATTCAGGCTCAAATAATAGAGGATAATTTCTTTGGCCAACCCCTCATTGCACAGCTTTTGACAGTAAATGGACAACCGTTCAACGTCAGTTATTACCAGCGACAGGGAGATACGCTTTATCAAATCGGTGATGTTGACAATCAAAATGTCACCACAACCTATACACCACCTATCCCGATGCTTCAGGGTCCAATCGTTGTTGGGAATCGTTCAACATGGCCTGGCAACACAACAGTCCAAAACCCTTTGACGGGAATAGTAGTTAATTTAGCAACCGAAGGAACGATCGAGATTGTCGGTTTCGAAGAGATTGAGGTACCTGCCGGAAAATTTGACACCTTACATATTCGCACCCAGCTTAGCTTCTCAGATGGGATCGAAACTATTATCTCTACCAATGAGCAGTGACTGGCAGAAGGCATCGGCACAGTGCAACAAAGTGCAGTCAGTTCAGCAGGCGCAAATATTGAGATAAAGTTGCGCGACTATCAGCTTGGAAATTAATCAGTTTATACTGAGCAGCGCCATAAAATAACACTTATTAGTCGAGAAAGAATGTTACAATGAACTGCTGCGGAGTATAAGTGGTGTCTCTATTAGTTGGGAAATGGGTTGTCTATCTATTAGCCTGACAAATCTCTCAATGTTACAATAGATAACCAGTCAGATAAACGCATGGAGCACGGGTCTGTTTCGTCAGGTCTATACTCCCATTACATTGTTATAATAAACCCTTTGTTATACCTACTCAGAAAAATTTTGTATCCCGTCTCTCAGAACAGAGACGGGATACAAAATTTTTCTAGGGAACTATATGTTCTGATTTATGCTCGTCTCATTATTTACACGAGTAAAAATGTGCCTGTATGGCGCTGCTCACTATATCTGATGAGCGTCAAGATATTTTCTCCATTTTGTGAGGAGTGGAATCCAGGACGGCGCAGATGAATAGGATGCCTTTCCGCATGGTTCTACCCCTTCTCCCCCTTTTCAAACTCCATTTTCGAGGGACGATATGAGACAGTTTGGAAACAAATACCACTTTTAGATAAGGAGCCCCTATGACGCTAGAGTCCGAACTGAGAGAAGAACAGGTTATTCATCTGGATCTCTCTGAATTCACACAAGTGCCAAGCGGAACGCTCGTACGCGACGCATTAACGCAGTTGCGTGCGGACCGCCACAATGTTTGTCTCGTCACGCAAGACGAACGGTTACAAGGAATCTTTACAGATCGAGATGTTCTACGCAAGGTAGTTGCCTCGCCGGAAACGCTTGACGGACCCATCGATGATGTCATGACGCGCGACCCAATTACGATTCGCCCCGATCTTTCTGCCGCAGATGCGCTCCGATTGATGAATGACAACAAAGTGCGCAACCTACCTGCTGTTGACGAGAACGGACGCATTGCAGGTGATATGACTCATCAATCGATTATTGACTTTCTGGCGGCGCGTTACCCGGTCGAGGTTTTGAATCGCCCACCGCATCCTGACCAGTTTCCACGCAAAGCAGAGGGAGGCTAGAGTAGAGCTATGAGCAATGTTGAAACTGTAGAACGCGAGATCACATTCGAAGAACTGGAATCCGTCGCCATTCGCTTTGCGGGCGATTCGGGTGATGGGATGCAGTTGACCGGTACACAATTCACAAATACATCGGCGGTCCTCGGGAACGATATCAGCACAATGCCCGATTTCCCAGCTGAGATTCGCGCTCCGGCTGGTACATTGGCCGGCGTCAGCGGTTTTCAAGTTCATTTCTCCAGCCGCGACGTTTTAACACCCGGAGACGCACCTCAAGTTCTGGTTGCCATGAATCCAGCCGCCTTGAAAGCCAGCCTACCCGAATTGGAGAAGGGTGGGACGATTATCGTTAATACGGATTCATTTACGAAACAAAATCTTGCGAAAGCTGGATACAAACAAAATCCACTGGAAGACGAGTCGTTACAGGGGTATCAAGTCCTTGAAGTCCCCATGACGAGCATGAACCGCGAGGCACTAAAGGACTTTGAGGCACTGGGAAACAAAGAAAAAGATCGCAGCCAGAACTTCTTTGCACTTGGTCTTGTCTTTTGGATGTTCGACAGACCGATGGAAACCACGCGCGATTGGCTTTACAAGAAGTTTGCCAAGCGTCCAGAGATTGCCGACGCAAACTTCAAAGCAATGGAGACGGGTTATTTTTTTGGTGAGACGACAGAAACATTCCAGCGTCGCTACAATGTGAGACCCGCATCGCTTCCACCGGGGACCTATCGTAAAGTAACAGGGAACGAGGCCCTGGCAATGGGATTGGTTACGGCGGCGCAAAAGATGGGGAAACCTCTCTTCTATGGCTCCTATCCAATCACGCCCGCCAGCGATATCCTTCATGCTCTTGCGCCACTACGCAATTTCGACGTGCGCACCTTTCAAGCTGAGGACGAAATTGCGGCAATGGGTTCCGTGATCGGCGCAGCTTTTGGGGGAGCTCTTGCCATTACAGGGACAGCTGGTCCAGGAGTTGCCTTGAAAGGTGAAGCCATTGGCCTTGCCATCGCGCTCGAATTGCCCATGATCGTCATCAACGTCCAACGCGGCGGCCCCAGCACTGGTTTACCTACCAAAACCGAGCAATCGGATCTGCTACAAGCGATGTTTGGTCGCAATGGGGAAAGCCCTGTGGTCATTTTAGCTCCTGCCACACCATCAGATAATTTTGACATTGCAATTGAGGCGGCCCGACTTGCTGTTCACGCAATGACGCCTGTTTTTATCCTCTCTGAAGGTTTTCTGGCGAACAGTGCCGAACCATGGCTCATTCCCAATCCAGATGACATTCCAGAAATTCCAGTCAGTCATCCAACAGGTGGGTATCGTAACGGTGAAGGACCATTTCTTCCCTATGAACGAGATCCAGAATCTCTGGCGCGACCGTGGGCGCTACCGGGCACCGTTGGCTTGGAGCATCGCATTGGCGGGCTGAGCAAAGCACCAGTCACGGGCAATGTTTCATATGATCCAGAACACAATGAACAGATGGCCCACGAGCGAAGTGAGAAGATCGCCCGATTGGCCAACATTATCCCTGCACAAGAGGTCTTTGGGCCCCAGAGTGGCGAGTTGTTGGTTGTCAGTTGGGGTGGGCCATTTGGCGTGGTTCGTTCGGCTGTCACCATGGCACAACGGGAAGGCAAATCAGTTGCCCATACCAATTTAAGACACATCAACCCCTTCCCACATAACTTTGCCGATATCTTATTGCGTTATGACAAAATACTCATACCAGAGCTAAACGGCGGACAGTTGGCTTTCCTGATCCGGGGCAAGCTTGGTGTGGACGCCATCTCCTATCCCAAACTGCATGCCCGCCCCATGAAGATTTCAGAAGTTAAATCCAAAATCGATGAGGTGCTCTCATGACAACTGCTGCAAGCACAACTGCTGCAAGTAAGACAGCTGCAACAACAGGCGAAATCAAGCTAACCCGCAAAGACTTTGTCTCTGACCAAACGGTCCGCTGGTGCCCCGGATGTGGGGATTACTCAATCTTGGCCCAGATGCAGAAGGTGTTGCCCGACATTGGTGTTCCCAAGGAAAACATCGTCTTCATTTCGGGCATCGGCTGCTCCAGTCGCTTCCCCTATTACATGAATACGTATGGCATCCACAGTATTCATGGACGTGCCCCGACATTGGCAACGGGGCTGGCTGTTGCCAATCCCGATCTGAGCATCTGGGTTATCACAGGTGATGGAGATGGTCTCTCGATTGGCGGCAATCATCTCTTACACGCCATGCGGCGCAACGTCAACCTGAATATCATTCTCTTCAACAATCGCATCTATGGCTTGACGAAGGGGCAATACTCGCCCACCTCGCGCACAGGCAAGGTGACAAAATCGTCTCCCATGGGTTCGATTGAGCAGCCACTCAATCCGATCGCATTGGCATTGGCTGCTGAAGCCACCTTTGTCGCGCGCTCCATCGACGGACATACACAACATCTGGGCCAAATGTTACAACGGGCGGCAGAGCATCCCGGGACCTCCTTCGTAGAGATCTATCAGAACTGCGTCATCTTTAATCCACTCGAGTGGGAAGGATTGGACGACCGCCGCACACGTGATGAAAATATCCTCTACCTTGAGCACGGTATGCCGATGGTCTATGGGAAGGATCGGAATAAAGGCGTTCGGCTCAACGGATTTACGCCAGAAGCAGTAGAGCTAGGAGAGAGTATTGAAGAGGGAGATCTGTTGATCCACGATGCAACTTCAACCCAATTGGCCTACCTGCTGGCCAGCATGGAATATCCGCAATACCCAGCTCCCATGGGCGTGATTCGCGACGTGCGTAAGACGCCTTATTCAGAAGCGTTGATCGAGCAGGTCAGACAATCACAAGAACAGAAAGGGGTTGGGGATCTCAATACGCTCTATCGAGCAGCTGATCTATGGACCGTCACCGAGCGCGACGATGTGCAACCCGAAATGGCAGGTGAGTTATCTCTTGAATTGGATGAAGAGTATGTCGATGACATTGATTTTGAGTCGACCCAGGAAATCACGGCTGTACAGGATCGGTTGATCAGTGGGACGATTGCGGATCTCAAGCCCAAGGTGCCCATCACCATCGACATTCACAGCTCGCTTGAGCAGGCCACGCGTCAGATGAATGCCCACAACATCGGCTGTCTCGTGGTCACAGATGCAGAAGACAAACTGGTCGGCATCTTTACGGAACGCGACGTGTTGATGAAGATTGCCGGTCTTGTACCAAACCTGAGTGATGCAACTATTGCAGATTATATGACGCCCGAGCCGGTCACAATCAAACCAGACCAGCAAATTGCTCACGCATTAAATCTGATGTCTGTTCATGGTTTCCGCCATCTGCCCCTTGCCGATGATGAAGGCCATGCAACGGGGATCATCTCGTTCCGCGATGTGGTGGGCTATCTGAATCAGGGGATGTAAGGAATGACGATTAAATAATTCATCGATGTCATTCTCGAGTGAAACGAAGAATCTTCGATGAGTAATTTAATCCCGAATCCTAAAAGAGAGATTCAATAAATAATGCGCCCACTAGAGATAGTATTCTCTCTGTTGGGCGCATTGTACGTATATCTATCCATCTGACCTATTCGTGTGTAACAAACAGCTTGTTTGTACATACATTACAATCAGCTTATCTACACACCTCACGCGACATTCCTCACCGATTCACCACCGAACGTTGGAGGCCGAATCGGATAAATCTCAACAGCATCCAAAAAGTGCGTATCCGAATCGTCCTCCATGTCCCACTTTGAGCGTTGAGAGGCGTATCGCCAAATATCAAATGGCACATCCTCTCGATTGACGGGCAATTTGGCCAACGGCACCACAGGAACCTGGCTGACCCAATTCGAGGTGCGTTCTCTCTGAAACGTATCGCGTGGCAGGATATAGACCGTTCCTTCCGTCCACGGATTGTCTCTGGGTGAATCTTCTGCAATCGTCAGCATATAGAACTTCTGCTCTTGTCCATCACGAGCCGTCCCCGTGAAATATCCATTGTTCATGCCGCAGATCCGCTTGCGATCGCAGATGGCAAAGTAGGTGGGCAAAATGGCATCTGGTGCAGCAAATACACCATTGAAATCCTTGCTTTCGTCGCTCTCGACGGATACTCGCAAGGGTCTGAGAATATCCAGGTCTCTACGATTAGAGCCATGAACAATCAGATTCTTGTGTTCGATGAGATAGGTGAGAAACTCATATTTTGGGTACGGGAGCCTATAATCCACGATACGATTGTCGCTTCTTTCAACCGTCGACTGAAACAGGTCATCAAATGCCTTGCGTTTATCTTCGTCCAACGAGAGTGTTGGTGCCGGATGATAAAAATCAGCATATGAGGGGAAAGGTTGAGTTCCCAACTCTGCGGTAACTGCTTCGACAATTGCCTTGGCTTCCGCTGTGTCGATTTTCGAAAGCGCATAGACGGCGTGACGACGCAACAAGGAATCAGTTTCCTTTGTTGCTTGAATCAATCCTTCATGTGCAGCGGGCCCAATCTGGACCAATGCCTCAGCCGCTACACCGCCAACGTCCTCGCTTTTCATCGCTGCAAGCAACGCTGGAATCGCGTCAGCCGCGGCGGGACCAATCTTGGCCAGTGCATATGCTCCCGCGCGTCGAACATGATGACTCTCATCAGACAGGGCCTTGATCAGTGCAGTGACAACGTGTTGCGGCGGCTTTTCCAACCGTCCGAGCGAATTGGCAGAATATGCTCGATAGAACCAGTCATCCTGCATCCACTCTGGCATGGTCACAGGAGTCAGATCACACATTTTTCCCAGTAAACGGGCCGCATAGAGTCGGATCCACCAGTCTGCATCATGTAGTCCTGCAAGTAGAGCGGGGATCACTTCCTCTGTCGGATCACCGATGGCCGTAAGTGCGTGGGCAGCCTCGACACGCACCCGCGTGAGCCGCTGATCGTCTTGCCAGACGCGGATCAACACTGGAACAGCCAAATTTGCTCCGTCACCGATGGCGCGTAAGGCAGATGCTGCAGATTGGGCTGGCTGATCTTGAGCGTCGGGTGAGGCATCCTCTTGCATCATTGCCGCGAGCGCTGGAATAATCTCGGCTTCTTGTTCCCCAATGACGGCCAGGGCTTCAGCGGCACGGCTGCGTCCTCCTCCACATCCCGTTTTGAGTAGTTGCATCAAGGCTGGTATTGCGGCCTGTGCTGGTTTCCCAATTTCGCCCAGAGTATTCACTGCCGATCGCTGGAGATCTTCGTCATCCGTCGCAAGTCCTTTCACCAAGGCCGGGACGATCTCATCGACCCGCGTCGGATCCAAGCGATGTAAGATAAAGGCGGCTGTAACTTGGGTTCGTCCGTCCATCGTCAATGCATCAACTAAGGCTGGAATGCCCGCTTCACCGAGAGATTTGAACGCCTTTCTCGCCCATCGGAAGCGAATTGGATAGCTCTCGTGCCCCAATGCCTCGACCAAAACAGGGATGGCGGATTGATTCTTCTCTTTGGCTAACTTAAACGCCGCGTTGAAGCGGATCGATTCATCTTCATCCTGAAGTGCTTGGAGTAATTGCTTTGTGTTTTCCATTTGGTTGCTCCTTGTTTCTTATCCTTCGATATGCATAACTTCAAAGGTATCGGTGGAGAAGATGACCTCAATCTGGGCCTGATCGGGCACGCTTTCATAGATCATCTGAATTGCCGAACTTCCGGCAAATTTGAGTGGTTGAGCGGGCAAGGCCAGCATACGGGGATGCTCTTTCCAAAAACGGTTTACTTGAGGCAAGGAATTTGATAGGCTGTACCAACTCTCAGCGCTTGGTCTGCGATCACATTTGTCACACCAGACGTAAATCGCATTGGTGCGGTCGGCATAGCCAGGTGGCTCCCCCAAACAGATCTTCAATTTTCTGCCACAAAAACGGCATGGCACAACCCCATTTTCTGCTTGCTCAATATAGTAATGATGAATCCATTTAAGCAAACGAGAATAAGCTGGTTTGTAAGCTTTCAACCCCTGCAGATGCTCAGTTGCACTACACGTTATCGTGTCGTCATCTGGACCATTCGCGCAGCCGGGGCAAAGCAAGCGTAGTCCGCCCTCGACCGGATCCAGCTGGCCAAGAAACCGATGTTGTCCGCAGTTCCAACACCAGATGCGTGTCTCCTGCCAGCGAACAACCTCCGGTGTCACCAACCCAAATGCAATCGCCTCATCGCTCAATTCCGAGGTCAAGATTCGTTGAAGAGCTAGCTTTCCGCGGTGCAACCGGACGCTCAGAGCGCTCTTGGTCAACCCAGTTTGGGTTGCCAACTCGGTTTGTGGCTGTTCTTCGATGTAGTGTTGGATCAAGAGGGCACGTGTTTCCGGTGGCAAGAGCGACATGGCTCGATCGAGCAGTAACGCCAGCTCCTCGCGTTCTAAATCGAGCTCGAAATTGAATCCTTCATCTGCCTCAATGGACGGCTTTTCCCCGATCATGTGTTGGACGCCACCAGCATTGGAGGCTTCCAAATCATCAGCGAACCCAGACTCTGGCAAACCCTCGGCGTTTGACGCGAAATCAAACGAGTGTGGATCAACATCGGTCATGTGCTTCTGCTCACGCTGTCGGCTGCGCGCCCAGTGTCGACACACGTTACGCGCAATGGCTGTGAGCCAGTAGGATACGCCGCTTGGATCAGTGATCTGGTTACGTTTATTCCAGGCAACAAGCAATGTTTCCTGCGCCAAATCTTCTGCCGCACGACTCTCCCCCACCAAGTGGGCGCATAACCGTACGAGACGCTCGCGCTCGTTAAAGATAAGCGACTCGAATGCGGTGGCATGGAGGGTTGCAGTTTGGGGCATAGTGTTCTCCTACTTTTCAGAAATACCTTTCAATTTACACACATCAGAGGAAAATGTGCAATTTCACCACATATACTATCTGCGTCATCGATGAGCCTCTACTTACAAATGCCGATTCATCGTAAAAGTCTACACATTTTTTTCGCGAATGTGTCAAAATCGTCAGATCTAATGCATTTCGCATCAAGTCGTCAGCTTCGTAACAGCGTGGTTTCAGTCCTGTCAGCCTTGGTTCATGTTATAATGGCGGGCATGATACGGCTCAATGACTTGGCAATAAAATATACGAACTGGATCGAACATGATCCCAAGAATCTTATCAAGATCTGCGCAACGCTCGCTTTGGTTTTCTTGGTCAGCATAATTTTGCCAGAGAGCGCAACGTGGTGGCTATTTTTTGCATTAATTGTGACGATTGTCTCTCTCGTGACACTCTATCTACGGGGCGAAGAACAAAAACGTAGAAGCTACTTCACGCAGTTAGCGGCTCACTTTGGGGAAACGTTTGATCAGCCGTTCGACACATTCGACTCGATCTATCAAGGACGGCGGATTGTGGTTCATTACGAATTAATTCAACGATACAAGAAGCCCACCATTGAGCGGTTAAGGTTGAGTGTCTGGTTGTGGACTACAACAGATTTCGAATTGGAGATCTATTTACAACCTGAACAACCAGCTATCAAATCAGGTGCTCAACCGACAGAATTCGAGACTCGTTATAGCGTTTACGGAGATATCGACAAAATCGATGAGATATTTCAACGTGATTCATCATTACGCAACAAGCTAGGTGATTTGTCCGGACGGTGGCCGCTCAAGATCATTTTGACTGGAGCCGAACTCGCATTACACAAATGGTATCAAAACGAAGATGTTGAGACAGGAATTCAATATATTGATCTCCTCACGGATTTGGCCGCAGCGATTGAGGAGGTGATGCATAAGAGGGATAGAGCTTTTCAGTAAGGTTGATTTGTAATTTTTTAATTATGGTTCTGGGGCATTTTGGGTAACTGTTCACGTTATCCCCGAAGGTGACAGTCGCTTCACGTCTAAACGGGCAGGTCAGGAACAATTCCGGCTCGCTTTGTGCAAAGTGACCGTCACCTGGCCATCCCTTAATTCGGAACAACTCTATTTATCTGAACATCTATAAGAATTCTGTGGCACGCGGGTGCGCCACGGTGCTCATCACGGCATGAATATTCTGTAGCGTACGCTGTGGCTCTTCCGTGCCGTCAAGCTCGTGTGTTTCCAAAATAAGCAATAGTCTATCCAGCAGCGTACCTGTGGCCGCTTCTGATCGTGCATCTTGCTCTTGACGGTGTTCAGCAACGACTTCCGCACCAGTTCCGCAAGCATGGGCAACCGCATCTCTGTAATCTCCTGAGCGGCTCTCCGATCAAAACCACCTCGAAAAACTGACAGTTGCCCAAAGAGAGTGCGCTCGGCTGGCGATAGTCGCTGCCAGGAATAGTCGAAGACAGCACCAATGCTGTAGTGACGTTGGACGTGCTGATGGCTTCGGCTCTGCAGAATGTCGAAGTTCTGCTCGATTTCGGTGGCGATCTCCTCGCACGGCAAGAGCTCTACCCATACTGCCGCCATCTCAAGCGCCAAAGGCATTCCTGCGCACAGTTGGCAGATACGAGCAATGGCTTGCTGCTCTGTATCTGCCACATCATTGAGATCGAAATCCGCTTCGACGCGGCGTGCATGATGGGCAAAAAGCTGGACGGACTGATAGGTCTCTAATGTTGTGGGCTCGCGCCGTATAGATGGGGTTGTGATAAATTCACCCGCTTCAACGTCAATTGAATCGTCACTCGAATCATGCGCTAAATCGCTGGGCGATTCATTGCCTGCATCATCTGCGACCACTTTGCTTCCAATTGGTTCGCCACTTGCTTGATCAGCGTCTTGATCCGGGATCATTGGCCCTGATACATCTACTGGAAAGGACAAGCCATCTATCCGCATCAGAAACTCATTCGCTAGCTCTAGTGGCTCTCGCGAAGTGGCCAGAATTTGCAGTCCCGGTGCATGGCTCAGCAATTTGGACAACACCGTAACGGCGCTGCTGGCTTCCTCACAGTTGTCCACAATCAGCAGCAACTCTTTGTCTTGTACATGGCCCAGTATCAGATTCAGCGGCGACTGTATACCAACTAGCGAAAGACCTAGGCTCTCGGCGATGGCGATCAGCAGCATCTGTTCGGCGTCGATGGCGATGCCGATTTCACCCAGAGAGACAAAGTAGATGCCGTGCATAAACGGCCCGAGAAACTCTTGCGCTGTGCGCCATCCCGCCTCAAGGGCCAGCCGCGTTTTGCCAACCCCGCCCGTGCCGACCAGGGTGAGCAGCCGCGCTGTATCATCGGCAAAATGGGCATAGATGTGCGCCAGTTCGTCGTCCCGACCGATGAATGTTGCATCTGGAACGAGCAGATTGTGAGGGCGATGTTCTGCAATCTCTGCAATTTGATCGCGTAGCGCAATCGTACTGGGTGAGGGATCTACATCCAACTCGATGCGGAGTGCTTCTTCACAACGCTTGTACTGCGCCAGTGCCTCTGTACGCCGTCCGACGCGCGCAAGTAAACGCATCATCTCTGCGTGAGCCTCCTCCTGCCAAGGCTCAATCTCTAGCTGTCGCTGCCCATACGCTATTGCTTGGGCATATTCACCACGTCGACTGTGAAAGCGCGTCAACGCGTCCAGCATCGCCAATACATCCTGCTGGAATCGCGCACGGTGCGCAGCGGCCCAATCTTCAAACGCAGCACTGTCTGCCAAAAAGAAGTCGATTAGAAATGGTCCTCGGTAGAGGGCAACAGCTTCTTGCGCTTTGGCCATGCAAAAGCTACACGCGTTGTTCTGCCGAGGACCATGATCGGTACAGCCAGAACGCAGCGACTCAAAGGCCAATAGATCGCACCAATGGTCACTTTGGGCATTGAACTGAACCGTTTCGCGGGTGATGGTTAAGAAAGCGGGCGTCGCAGCACTGTCTTTGACGGCGCGACGTAGCCTGGTCAGCGTTTGACGCAGATTGGTGCTGGCGGCATCGTCGGCCATCTCTGGAAAGAGTAGACCCATGAGATTTTCACGGCGATGGGCATGGTCCCGCTCCACTACTAAATAAGCGAGCAGTGCTTCGATTTTTTTTGTGCGAGAGATTGGAATTTGCTCTTCACCAACTGTTGCAGAAAAAGGGCCTAAAAGAGAGATGAGGAGGTGCATATAGACTACGTCGCATGGGGGTGCATTTCACATTGAGGATCACCAACGCCTGTCCAATAATGGAAATACACCCGATGGATGGTGAATTTATAGATGCTCATCTGCTCCACCGATTCCGTGCTGACTCTTTGAAATAGATGACAGTTTGTCCCAAATGAGAGATGAGCAGGTACAAGTGTCACGCTTGTGTCACAACCAGCGCCTACAATCATCGTGTGTACACAATGTCACAAAGTGAAGGGTCATATGCGCTCGCTACAAGCGCAACGCACGGCGGACTCTCTAACTGGCCAGTCAGCTTTTAGGAACGCCGCGCATCGCACTCTTCGCGAACTTAACGACTTTGTGTGTGTACGTACCAATCAGATTATCGCACATTGTTGAAGAGGGGGCAAGGCAGAATTCCCTGCTTCGTATTGCTCCCGCATCGGGAAGAAAAGATACAGATCGTACAAGCACGCCGCGTGATCGAATTGCGCTGCCACGCCCGCGAAGGTGATGCCTACACCAAACGTCTTTATGCTCGATTAGCATCCGCCATCAGCAAAGAAAAGAACCGGTGGGGCGACATCTGCATCCTGCACGCCAACAGCGTGGAGAATGTGGTTGCCCTGTCAAACAGGCGCAGGAAGTCGCAGATAGTCAGCGCGCTTGAACCAACCATCGCCAGTTGATCACAAACGTGGTCGCTTACGGATAAACCAACACTGTAGCCTTTTGAGAAGAGGTGATGAACATGTTGATGTGGCCATAACCTAACATTGTAGTGTCAAAGGGGAGAAGCACGACGCACTGTAACCATACTTAATAAGGCGAATACTGATTTCAAAGCTCTGTTCCCTCACGATCAGAGATTACAAACCACGTCGGACGAGGAGATCGCGAAAATGGTTGCCGTTTTCATGGAGGATAAGCGGCAGATCCAAGTTGTCCAAGATGCTGTGCCTGCGTACCCTACGGTCACAATGATTGAACTCACACCCTGCCAAACCGCAGTTGCGGCCGTTATCGTTGATGTAGTTTTTATGGTATTAGGATTTGTCGGACTACATGCAAGTGCAAACAAGGATCTAACGATTGCGGCCTGCGTATTAAAATCGAGGCGTGAACTCAAGGAAGATGCCAGCTTTGCTCTTCATACTACTTGATGCCCGCATTTGAGTCGTAGACAAAGACGAGCCTGTTTCAGCTACAAATGTCAGCTGATAGTGCTGTAGTATACGGATGAGGACCAATAGACTCTTCATGAGCGAGAATTCTTGAGCAATACACTTGCGCTGACCAGCACCAAAGGGTATCCAAGCTTGTCGATGTTGACGTGCTATACTGGGGCTGGTAAAGCGAGCAGGATCAAATGAATACATGCTCCACATGCCGCGGGTGATTGAGGAGAATGACCTTGGCTACTCCTATATTTAGAGTTATATGTCACCATAGGTCTCACGAGCTTCAATCAAAAAGCCGAACAAATCTTTTGTTAAGGCTGGTAATGACCCGAAAAGAGGCCAACCAGCGGCGTGAGGTGGCAAACGTTGATCGGTTTGCCAATTCATGAGTAGAATTGTCAATGTACTATCGTCCTTGATTGCCAATGTTGGCGATACCGTTCGGTGACAAAATGCCACTCTACCGTGCCAATTACAATATCTTGCAGTAAGCCGGTGTAGTGCTGCAATTTCGCTGTCATGCTCGGTACATAGGATGGAACCTGAGTCGAGAGGGCATCAAATATAGCGATCTCTCGCTGGCACAGATCAACAACGTAACGCTGAGCCTCTTTCATGGAAACGCGCTCGTTACGATGGTAAAGCCAGACCAGATTCAGCAAACAGTCACCTTGATTCAATTCTTTCTCTAAGGAAAGGACTTCATTTGCCCAACTTGTGATGTTGTTGACCATGCATTTCAATTGTTGCACGGGTAGACTATTATGGACGCTAGCGGGTAAAGAAACACTATCAAGAATCTCCAATAAATCGACGTAAGCATCAATACCGCTGGTACGTTGGCGCATACGCAAATAGGTTGCAACGTCTGGTAAAATCTGGTTGGTTTTGGTTTCAGCTTCCCAAATCAGCGAGGTAAGATGATCACTCAGATGGGCGACAAACCTGCTCTTCCATTGGCACGTGACTTTAGGCTGGGTGCGGAGCCACAGATCGCTTAACCCCCGCACAAAGGGCGTATCGCTTGGGCATGCTTCCTCATCATTGAGTATGGCTAAATAACGACCAATCCGTTCATTGAGTATGGGAATGCTTAACTTATCGAAGAGATCATCGTTGATAAAAAGCCACATCGCCCAATCAGCAATCAACTGCAGTTCCTCCACCGGAAAGGTTGGATGGGTGCGCGCCACCAACTCGCCGATCAAAACAGGGCGATAGCTTTTGCCGCAAGAGAAAGAGTCGAGCAGCCCCATCTGTTGAACCCAATCTGCGGATCGCTTGGTAACAGCCTTGGCATGTTGATTGACACCACGTGAGGGAAAGGGAATTTGAAAATGGTGTTGCATGTTGCTCTCCTATTGGCGGCAATATTGTTGTTAGACGCCGTTGACGTATGATTTGCCACCTCATGTGTCACGCTTTAACAAATAGGATTAAGGGGAATAGCTGCATTATATAGCGAACAGGGCGTGGTTGATCTCATGAATTCCTCATCCGTTCCTCACGCGACCTAATGACTTACTCATGAATACCTCATACACCCCTGATCGTTGTGGATGACAATCAATGTCAATTGTCTCCTAAATTTAGAGCCTCAATGCAGATATTCCGCAGCGTCCGACATAAGAACAACCTTTTTGCCCAAACTTGGCACTTATTTATAGAAAACCTTCAGCAAACGGGAGCCACAATATTGATCAGAAGTTCACTGGGGTGTGAGGCCAGAGACTGATGAAGACACAAAATCTTGAGTGGCATAAATTTGAGGACGATCTGCTTGTTCACCCTGTGTGGGAGACCGAGCGAGAAGAGAGCGCAGGCAACATGGATCAAAACAGACCGAAGAGCTTGCGACATACCTCTCACCGCAGCAGGATCTATGAAGTGGCCGTGGCCTTAATCCTCGTCTATGGGGTGGTCGAGTTTCTCATCTGGCAGCAAGCAGAACGACGCATTGCGTATCTAGAAGATGAGCTTGTCCAGCTACAAAGCCAGTTATCCGCCTTTCCAAGATCATCTGAACCGAACATCTTTTTGACCGGGAATATTCTTAGTCCGTCAACGCAATTTCTGGAAACAGCTTACTTCCGCTTTTTGTTCGATGCAGATCATCAAAATGTCGTGAAAGCGGTAGCCGCCATGAGTGATCCAAAATATATAGAATTGCGTCGCAAATTGGGTTTGGCTTTGCCTGACGAAGGGAAGATACTGACGATTGCGGTCGGTAGAACAGAGTACGAGAAGCCTGAAGAGATTGATGACGACATGCCATATGATGTAACGATTCACTGGTCAGAACGACTGACTGAAATGACGGAAGGTGAACAGCGTGAATGGCTAGAGAACCAGCTTTTTGGTGAGCTTTCTACGCTGGTTTATGAGGAAGTGATAGGAAGCAGGGAGATCAAACCACAGTGGCAAGCACTCGTTGAAAGTCTCAAGATGTATCTATGGTTAGAACATGGTCCGCTATCAGACTGGCGTCAACATGAACCGTTTATTAGACGCCGCCGTACCGCACAGCACCGTTCACTTGACCAGGCTCTCGTTTCTTATGACCAATATGCACAAGATGTTGCTTTTGACGGCGATCTCTACTCCGCACCGCATCAGCTTAGCCAATATGAGGTTGCAAACCCGTTAATTGAATTTATTGTCACTGAGTATGGGTATGAGCGATTGCCTGGCTTGCTGGATGCCTTTTCCCATTATGAGAATTGGGAAGTGCTGGCACCACCCATCTTCCAGCGATCAGCCAAGGAATTTGAGGCAGAGTGGCATGTGTATCTGAGGGAGCGTTATCCATAATATGTAGCGTAACCGCCAAACTTTATATGGAGCTAGGAAGGGTCTATTTCTAACTCATTAAACACGCGGACAGCGAACCTTGCCCACAGTTCAAAGAGCTTCCGGCGCCGCTATTGGGCACTGGCATTTTGCTGTCTGGGTTTCTGGCTGGGATTGGCTGGGTATTATTTGGCCTCACATCATTGCTAGTCAGCGTGCTGCCTCGCTGGCCACTCATCATGGTCATCGCGGGGAACCTGCTGTTGCCTTTTGTGCCTGTCGTGCCAGCTCTTTTGGCTGGTGTTGGGTTTGTGTGGTTAGGGTATCACATGAAGCAACGGTTAATTTAAGTTTGTCGGGTAGTGCCCAAAGTACGCTCATTTCGTCGTTCTGTTTGAACCATTTATTCTTTATCGACTAGCTCTTGCAATATGTCTCCAGCATGGGGATGAGCCGGATTGAGTTCCAGGCATTTTTGCAGGCTTTCAATTGCCAGATCGATATCACCACTTTGGACAGAGACTTCGCCCAAAACGTGATAGTAGGCATCGGACTCTGGGTAAATCGCTACGGCCAGCTTGAAAATCTCAACGGCCTCCTTGGGTTTTTTGAGTGAAACCAGCAAATTATTCCAACCGATGGTATAGTATTGGGACCAGTCAAAGTCATACTCATCTGGATGATTTTTTTCGAGTTCGCGATAGTGCGCGATCGAAGCGTCGAGTCCTTTTTCGGCTAAGGTCTGGCTGACGGGTACGATCACCAGCGGTTTGGGAGGCTCTGGTTGTAGACCAAGAGCGATATCCACTACCGCTTTGGCAAAAGCTGTTTCAGGGACGGGACCGCTATTGACCAAAACAACAACGCCTAGCTCCTGCTTGGGAAGCAGAATGATCACAGCCCGAAATCCTATCTCGTCTCCGGGATGACTAACCGTCCGATGCCCACGATGCTCACCAATGAACCAACTCAATCCCATGTATGTTGGTGGTTCGCCGTCATTGACGAGTACATAGGGGTGCCAACATAGATCATAGGTCGTCCCATTGAGAAGTTGCCGATTCTGAAATGTCCCACGATTCAGATGTGCGGTCATCCAGTTGCACATCTCCGTCACGTTGGAATGAAGGCAAGATTGCGGCGCATGGGCGCGATGATACGGATAAACCGGACTGACCATTGGCTGTGGTGCATGAACATGAGGAGTTGTTGCCAAAGGCGAATCCACATCTGGCTTGAAAAATGTACTCTGGTGCATGTCGAGCGGCTGTAGAATATGCTCCGCCATATAGCTCTCAAATGATTGACCTGAAACCTTGGCAATGACATCCCCCAGAATTTCAAAGTCCAGGTTGCTATACGCAAATTTTTCGCCTGGCGTATGAATGAGCCGGGCCCCCGCTAAACTGCGCAAATGACGCTCCAACGCATCATCATCGACTTCAGGTTGAAAATCAGGTTCGTCCCAATAGTTCTCGCCACGGGGCAAGCCTCCCGTATGTGTTAACAACTGCCGGATCGTAATCTGTCGATACCGTTCGTCCTCTAGTTGGAAATAGGGAAGGTACTCCACGAAAGGGGTATCTATCTGAATATCGTATTGTTCGATTCGCTGCATCACCGCGGTCGCCGTAAAGGTTTTCGTCACCGAAGCGATTGGGAATAAGGAAGACTTTGTGACCGGTTCTTGGGTGTTAATATCTCGCACACCAAAACCCCTGGCATATATCGTTTTGCTTTCTTTTACAATGCCGACAGCGATGCCCGCTAATCCATGAGATTCGACAATCTGATTGATCAAGTTATCAACCGCATTTGTAATGTTCTGAGTGCTTCCATTCATGTCAGCCGTTTCCTATCTCACTCATTTGATTCCCAATTATGACAGTGCTCAGGGTAGGTTAACTGGCCAATGACCTCTTCTTGCTTTTCTTTGGGAATTTTGCGCTCATCCATCCCACGCAAGAGTAATGCAATGTCGCACGGTCTGATGCGCATATATTTGATGAGTGGTCGATAGCGGTCGGGTCGACTTCGAAAAAGCTCGGTGACCAGTCGCAGTTCGAGAGCAACTGTCGGCACCAAATGTTCTCCCAACGGCAAAGCGCTGAAATGAGCCCAGGGTCCCTCACCGAGACACTCAATACCGTCTGACACTGCGTTCCACTCTACTGTGCTGGCACCCACGTTCACATCATCCACAAAGTAAGTCGCCCAATACTGCCTATCACTTGGCAAAGTAGGTCGGTGGCGAATCGATCTTAAAGACCGAGAGCGCCAAGTGTAACGCGTCCACGCTCTCATGATCGCGCATCAAAAAGTCAATCCCCTTGGACGGCGTGTGGGCGCCATGCAAAAGCGAGGCTGTTGTTCCAACGAGGCGATAGTTGTCGGGCGACAAAACAGAGGCAGAAACATCTAATACCTTCTTCAGTGTATCCAATAGCTGGCTACTTTCTACCAGCGGTAAATCATCTAGACAGAGTTCTCGTTCTGTTTGCGTTGACATTCGATTCTCCTGTTTTCCCAATAGCTGTGAAACTTTTCGCGCCGTCTGATGGACAAGGGCAACACGTGCATCGAAAAGCCGAAGATAGGTTTGCAGAACGTGCGCAGCCTCCTGCGGTTCTGTTTCAACCCGTTCTAGAAACTGCTTGATCATCGTCAATGGCATATCCATCTCGCGCAGCAGTTGAATGTATTGTGCGATCTGTACTTGTTTCGGTACATAATAACGGTAATTCGAAAAAGGGTCGATATAGGCTGGTAGCAACAACCCTTTCTCGTGATACAAACGCAGCGCCCTTAGGCCAATCCAAAAAATAAAATATACGCGAGAAGGTGTTAAACTAGCTCTCCAAAAGGAGCAAAAATGACAATCTCGCCAGAAATGGTTGAAGTCTTGAAAGAGACGAAGGCCATGTTAAGTGGATACGAAAGAAGGCACTTCATGGCCCAAACGGTCAAAACGATATGCGAAGGGAGTCCGACGAAAGCAGAACGAGAGTTGGGCTGGAATCGGGCGACGATAGCCAAAGCCCTGGAAGAACTAGAAGGCGGCTTCTGTTATGTCGACCAAAGCCACCGACGTGGTCGCAAAAGCCGAAGACCATATCCCCACTTTACTGGCCGATATGGTTGAAATCGCCGATCAATTCAGCCAGACCGATCCCACCTTTCGACCCCCAATTGTACACTCGACTAACCGCCGCCGAAATGCGTACCCAGCTCATCGAGCAGAAAGGATACACAGATGAGGAATTGCCTGGCGAAGAGGCCATCCGCTTGAAGCTCAATGAGTTAGGCTATGGCTCAAACCGGGTCAAAAAAGTCAACCAGTGAAAAGATCCCAGAGACCGATGCGATCTTTGATAGAATTCATCAGATCAATCAAGAAGCGGATGCAGACGAGACGGTTCTGCGCTCTCTTGGGATGCCAAAGCGACGATTTTACTTGACCGTTTCTCGAGAGAAGGGATAAGTCGAGTGGTTGTCAAAGCGCTCGATCATGACTTTCAAGATAAGAAGACCGAGAAAGTCACTCCTTTGGCATTTACCTCCCTTCAACCAAGGAACTCTTTCTTTACTTGACTCAGTCGAAAGTGACGAGTGACTTTATTGTCGACTGCCTGATTGATTTTGGGAAAGCGTACGTGAACACTTTCCTCACGTCAAGACCCTCGTGATCAATCAGGACAATGGTCCCGAAAATCATACCCGTCGGACTCAGTTTATGTATCGTCTCACTCAGTTTGTTGAGCACTATCGTCTCTCTATTCAGCTCGCCTGCTACCCTCCTTATCACAGTAAATACAACCCCATCGAACGGGTTTGGGGCCATCTTGAAAAACACTGGAACGGTTCTCTTCTCGATTCTCTTGAGACCGTTCTCAATTTTGCCCGTTCTTTTCGCTTTAACCAACTACAACCCTTCGTTCACCTGAATTCCACTCTTTATGAGACCGGCGTCAAACTCACTCAGAAAGAGATGGACCGTTTGGAACAACGCTTCCAACGTTTACCTGGTTTAGAAAAATGGTTTGTCCTTATTCCCCCTCTCCATTCTCTCGTTCGCGTATAATTATTTTTTTGGTTTAGCCTTAAGGAAAGCTGCGTCTGCTTCGAAAATTGTCCGATTGAGATGAGGTTTTTTGGTTGTTTGTCCATATGCTATAGGATACAGCTTCACCCAGGGGTAGAGTCAAGAGGGAGTTTTGTCAACCATTCTGTGAGAGAAATCGTTTTCAACAACATTTTCATTGCGAGATGGGTCCTTACTATAGACGAGCTTCAGACATACAAATGTTACAAACATGATCGGTAACTGGTCAGGTTATCTCCGAAGGTGACCGTCACTTCACGTTTAAATGGGCAGGTTAGGAACAATTCTGGCTCGCTTTGTGCGAAAAGTGACTGTCACCTCCTCGTTCGGTGTAGCAAGGAGAACTATTACCATAATCGAGAGCGAAAATGAAGTATGCACAATCTTAGCGAAGACGAACTCGAAAGAATTGTGAAACAGTCACAGGCAGGCCAAACAGACGCCTTTGAACGCCTGGTGCGGCGCTTTCAGGAGATGGCGATTGGCTATAGTTATTCGCTGTTGGGTGATTATAGCTTGGCCGAGGATGTTGCACAAGACGCATTTCTCACGGCTTATTTATGCCTTTCGCAATTGCGCAACCCTGCCGCATTCCCAGGCTGGTTTCGACGCATTGTCTTTAAACAAGCGGACCGCGTAGTACGCAGAAAACAGTTGGCAACGGTAGGGTTAGAGAACGCTTCGCGCCAGATCAGTGATCAACCTGAACTCGTGGAAGTATTTGTCCAGAATGAGGTCCGTCGAGCGATTGATGAGGCTGTTGCTTCTTTGCCGTCACATGAGCACACAATATTTGTGCGATTCTACTTCTATCAACAATCGTACAAAACCATCTCGTCCGCTCTCGATCTGCCGGTCTCAACGGTGAAGAGCCGACTGTACTCCGCCCGCAAACGCATAAAGGAACATATCATGAGCTTTACTTTCTGGTAAAGGCTTGAGTGACAAAGGGCAAACCGAAAGGGGCGGAAAAAAGAATCCACCCTGAAAAAACGGGATAAAATGTAAAAATAGTGCTCGGCTAGTTTAAGCAGCGGCATTGAGGCGGCGATGGGCGAGAACGCCTTTAGGTAAATGGTGTGAAACCGAGGCCTTTTTCCGAAAGTCAGGGTCGAGTTGGTCAGGAGTTGGAAAAAGAGCACTCGAGAGAACACGGCGCAGCCTGCCGGGAGTGGCTTGAGGCTCTCGATCCCAGTAGCCAGTCGGTATGGGAGGAAGAGAAGCGGCTAAATGGGAAAGAAGATTGCCAGCCAGCAGCCCCAGTTCAGGTAAGCGGAAACAAGCCTCATCGGCATGAACAAATTGACGATGTAAGCCAATCATCTGCTTGGAAGCCAAGGGGGGGATGTTCAACAGGCCAGCGTTCCAGGTAGACAAGATAAATGGTTTCAGGCTGCAAAGTCATAACGGTCGCCAAAACCAAAGGTGTGTTGTAGGCCGGATCCTGAATGACGTAAATCGAGTAGGTACGGTTGGCTGTATCCACCTTGGTTGTTCTGGGGACGAGATTGTGCCATGCTTGATAGCAAATCAGGCGACCACTATCACCATATTCAGGTGGTCTGCCTTTTTCTTTGCGTTTGGGGAACTCATTGCGGCGCACTGTGCAGTTAATGGCTTCCCGCAGGACAAATCGGTCTATGCCGCTTTCTAGCATTTCTCTGATTGTAAACCCGGCATCGACCACCGCCACTTCGTCTGACTCCAGTGATTTCTTCGTCTCTGTCAGCAGCTTTTTCCGAAACTCACTTTCCTTTGTTCCAACCGTGCATCTCATGATTGCCTTGAGCAGTGGCACTCGCTTCCCGCCTATCTCCCCCGAGCTTATCATCACTCCAAAGATGAGCGCGGGCAATGCCCGACGAGCCGTTGAGTTATAGAGTCGGTTCACTTTCCCTTGCAGCTTCGGTCGCCAGAACCCTGTGATATCTATGCTTTTCACTCGGTACCCTTCTAACTTTTTTGCCTCCCATTCCCTTTCCACTCCACTTCTTCTTGCCACGACCCCAGCAGACTTGTGATATCCCATGATCCATATCGAAAGCTCCACCAGCTTCGCCGGAGCTCCTCATCTTCAAACCCGCTTTCTTTCAATGCGCTATGGATTGCTCCTCGACTTTTCAGAAACGACCCATTCAGCATTGCCCACATCAGACGCATTACATTTACGTTTGTTCCCATCGGCGTTACTTGCAATACATTCATCAGTACTGCTATAGTTATTTCTGGCGCGGTTAGCATTCCTTCCTCCTTTTTGGGTTCTCTACCTTTAGGATGAACTGCTAACCGCTTTTTGTCACATTTCTCACCTCATCTCTTTTCTTTTACCAGAAAGTAAAGATGAGCATGGTTCAAGATACTTTACCCCCGCCACAATTCGATGTAACAAAGCGGCTCAATTTTTGGGACGAAACTTTTGTGGAGCAAGGTGAGACGATTCTATATAAGTCAGATGAGTCTGGTAAGCCACAACTTGGCGATGAGGAGATTGTTTCATCGATTTCACGCACACTGCCCCTCCTTCCCCTTCGTGGTATCGTCGTCTATCCGATGATGTGGGTTCCACTACCTGTCGGATTAGAGCGTAGCTTGAAAATGGTGCGCGAAAATTTGAACCATCCCAATCTCATGGTTTTGGCGACTGTCAAGGATGAAGAGAATAGAGTTCCCGGCCCAGATGAGATTTATTCGACAGGTATTGTGGCACATGTTCACCGCATTATGGAGAGATCCGACAGTTCCATACGCCTGTTGGTTCAAGGGTTACGGCGGATTCAAATACGAGAATATGCCCAGCAAGAACCCTATTTACGCGTTCATGCTGAGCTATGTCCAGAAAATGAAAGAAGTGATCTAACGGAAAAAGAGCGGATAAGATCGGTACGGGAACAGATGCTAACATGGGTCAATCAAAATCCGAAGATGCCCGATGAATTGGCTGAGATGGTAAAGTACATTGAGGATGCTCAACAATGGACTAGCGCCGCTTGACGAGCTGGTCGACGCAGATTCGTCTGGCTTTTCACTAGATGAATATTATCCGCGTATTGTCGAGTCCCTGCGTATGGAAGATAAGATCTATGGGCTGCCCGAGTTGGCTCACAGCGTCGCCACGAGCCTCTTTTTCAATCGCGACATGATCGAAGCCGAGGGGCTAGAGGCACCCACCAATGACTGGACGCGTGAAGACCTGCTGCAAATGGCGCTGCAGATGACGAATGAGGATCGCTTTGGTTACTTGGCTTCCACTGGAGACTATAGCGCAATACGCAATCACACTCTGCCCTATGGGGGCGAACTCATTTCCGAGGATGGCACCACATCGCTGCTGGAGTCCGAAGAAGTGAAACAAGCTGTTCAGTGGGTCTACGATCTCTTCTATACCCATACTGTGGCACCAACTCCGCAGGAGATCCAGGGCACAGGTGGCGGGACAAGCCAAATGTTCTTGGCCGAAAAGCTGGCCAGCTATCAGAGTGGTGGCTGGGGATTGTCCATCCGCAATGTGGTGGAGGACAAATTCAACTGGGACATGGTGTTGATGCCTACCGGCCCGGCTGGTGTGCGAGGTGGGCATCTGCATATCGATGCCGAGGCAGTGACTTCCCAGTCGGAGATTCCCGATCTGGCATATGAATTCTGCAAGTATCTGACAGATAAGGAGGGTGGTGTTGGCGTGGCGCTGGAGATTGGCTTGGCCGCCCGGCCCGATGTCTATGAAGACGAACGCATCACCAGCAATCCACATCTACTCCTGCTGGGGCAGGCCGCCGACGAAGCGGCTGAACACATCAACCCGGCCAATCTGCGCAAGCAAGAATTGCAGACCACCGTCCGCGCGATCTTCGACCCACTATGGGTGGGTGATGAGGAGCCAAATGATGCGTTTTTCGCACAAGCATCTGACACGCTCCAGGAGTTTTTGGATAAACCAGCAGAGTAGTACGGCGCCATTGAGTTGAATCTATACATAGCTAGACCGCAACGAGGAGTAGGCGTTCTCTATTACACGCAGTAGACATAATCCTGCACTTCTCAGTCAAAACAGACTCGAGCGGGCCAAATGGTCCGAGATTCTCTACTGCGTCTTTTTTCGCCATTTGAACGCTCTACCTCTGAGAAATCCTACTGCGTGTAATCTCTAACGCCGGTTTCCGTCGAGTCGTCGCCGCATTAGAGAATGCTGGCTCCACGTTATTTAAGTGGTCTTGCTTTTAAACCACCCTCTCAGGAGGGACTTTGAGAGACCTGCGCACAGATCATTTCTTTCCGACAGCCTCCTGGAGGTCTGACTTTTGCCAAAATCTAAACTTCTGGCTACACTCTTATAGAGACGCCACTTGAACTTTGGACAATCAAAGTATTTTTATCGAGGTACGATTGTCCGAAATTTATGTGATGTGGCTATTCGCGATTTCCCCCATTTTATCGTACAGCTATCATAACGTTTTGTGGCTCTTAAGTGAAATCGAGAATGTTTCCGGTATATGCAAAATTGAGAAGACACGGTGAAGGAGCAAGACAATGAGGAACGATAGAGTTCGCAATCGACATGCTCGACTACTCACGTTTCTTTTCCTCTGGCAGTTGGGGTTTCTGTTCTTAGGCAGTAGCGCTCTCTATGCCCAAGATGCGCAATCTGCTTATGATGCAATTCACATTCTTCAAATTCGCGGTGTCATCAATCCACCGGTTGCCAACTATTTACAACGAGCACTGACCGATGCAGCCAATCAGAACGCCCGACTCGTTGTCGTTGAACTGGACACACCTGGTGGTTTGGATACGTCCATGCGCGAGATGACCCAGGCGATTCTGGCGTCCCCTGTTCCAGTGGTAGTTTACGTCACGCCCCAGGGCGCACGAGCTGCTTCTGCAGGACTTTTCGTACTGGTCGCCAGCAATGTTGCGGCGATGGCACCCAACACCAATACAGGGGCTGCACATCCCGTTGGATTGGGTGGGGGCGGAGATCAAGAGGTCGATGAGGTGATGGTCAGCAAAGTCGTCAACGATGCCGCCGCCACGATCCGCTCGCTGGCCAGTAATCGCGATCGGAATGCCGAGTGGGCCGAACAAGCTGTGCGCGAGAGCGTCTCCATTACGGCCAAGGAGGCGCTAGAACTCAATGTGATCGATGTCGTGGCAGATGATTTGGATCACCTGTTGGAGCAAATTGATGGCTGGTCCGTTGAGACGTCAAGCGGTGAAGTGATGCTGAATGTGGCAGATGCGCCGCGGTATGATGCGCCCATGAACTTTGCCGAGCAGCTCCTGCATGTGATTAGCACGCCCGACATTGCGTTTATTTTGCTCAGCGTCGGCACCATCGGATTGATTGCTGAACTCTACAATCCAGGAACGCTGATCCCTGGCATAACGGGCGTCATTTCGTTGATATTTGCCTTTACAGCATTGGGCAATCTACCCACCAACTGGGCTGGCGTGGCCTTTATTGTCTTGGCGCTTGTCCTACTGGTGGCGGAACTGAGTACTGATGCCACAGGTGTTCTGGGAACTGGTGCCACCATCGCCTTTTTGCTTGGTGGGCTGATGCTCTTTCGCCCCATTCGAGCCGTCCCGCCGACCCTACCCGATCTGAGCGTCAATCCCTGGCTGCTCGGTGGAACGACTGTCGTCATGGCTGCCTTTATTTTTCTGGTGATCGGACAAGTGGCGCGTACGCGTAATTCGCCTTTGCAAACCGGCCAAGAACAATATGTGGGCAAACTAGCTACTGTACACCAAGAGCTTGCACCGCAGGGACGCGTCCATTTTGATAGCCAGCTATGGTTTGCTCAACTCCGTTCATCGCAGAAGGTGCCGGCCCAACAACCCGTGCGCATCGTGGGGATGGACGGGCTGACCTTGATCGTTGAACCAACGGATGAGACGGTGGTGGTGGAGTTGGAGGCGACCGATAATGAATCTGACGCCGAAGACGAGGCTCTGCTTAGAGAAAGGACATAAGCTTTATGGGAACGACAATCGTTGCATCTGCACTGTTCGCACTGTTGATTATCCTTCTGGCCCTTGCGATACGCATTATGCCAGAGTACCAACGGATGGTTGTGTTCCGGTTGGGTTGGGCACTGGGGTCACGTGGTCCTGGTTTGATCCTACTCATTCCCTTCGTAGACCGGGGCACACGCGTGGATCTACGTGAGATCTTCTTTGACGTCGAACCACAGACCTGTATCACTAAGGATAATGCACCTTTATCGATCGACTTTCTAGTCTATATGCGCGTCATCGATGCCCTGCTCAGCGTGTTGGAAGTGAGAGATTTTCAGGGAGCTTCGCGCGGCATCGCCATCACAACCCTTCGTGCCCTCGTTGGTGACATGATTCTCGATGATGTCTTGGCACGGCGCGACCAGCTCAACGAGATGCTACAGGGTAAGCTGGACGAAGTAACCAATCGCTGGGGGATTAAGGTAACTGCTGTCGAAATTCGCGAGATCATCCCGCCCAAAGATATTCAGGATGCCATGAGCCGCCAGATGTCTGCCGAACGGCAGCGCCGTGCCGTGGTCACAGAAGCAGAAGGAAATCGGGAAGCTGCGATTAAGGTCGCAGAAGGTGAAAAGCAGGCTCGCATTCTCCAGGCAGAAGGACGTCGCCAATCAGAAATCGTGGAGGCAGAGGGTCAACGCCAAGCCGCTATCCTGCGGGCGGAAGGTTTTGCAACAGCCCTGGAGACAATCAACAACACCGCACAAAATGTGCAGAGCAACACAATGAGCCTGCAATATCTAGAGACGCTCAAAGGGCTGGGAGAGCACGAATCCACAAAGTTTATCCTCCCATTCGAATTTACATCGCTCTTGCAGCCCCTGCTGAAACATACCCAAAACAGTGGTGATAACGGTTCTGGAGCTAATGTTGACTGACGCAAGCTGCATAAATAGACTCAATAATGGAACGCAATCTAATCCCCCAACCTGATGCCCCCGTTGCAGTGACCTGCAACGGGCAACCATCCCACAGCTTCGATCTCCACACACTCATCCCTGAATGGTCCTCAGAAACCACGAATCCTTCACCGGTGTCCCAACCACTTGACGACCCAGTCACCTATGGTCATGCTCTTTGCGCCGCACTCTTTCCCGCTGATTTACCCGTCCAACAGGCGCTGGCCGCTGAATCGGAACAGATCCTGCTGGTGATAGAAGATCCTACCCTTCATATAGGGCAATCGCGTACTTTGTCGCCCAGCGTTGGCGAAGCACCCGTTGCACGAAGAAACGCCGGTCTAATCAGCGTAAACCCGCACAAGCGGGTTGAAAGGCAGTGCGCTTCAGCGTACTCTGATTGCTAGACGTCGGTTTTAACCGGTGGCGGTTGGCGATTCGCGCCACTTTTTTAAGGTACGCGATTGCCCTACCCTTCATAGCATTCCGTGGGAGTATATCTACGGTCCCCACGGGTTCCTGGTGCTCGACCACCACTTTGTACAGATCAGACCGCTGCCCAAATGAGACAATTCCTGGATATTCGGTCATGTCAGCAAGGATCTCAAGTGCAAAGATAGCAGACCGTTCTAAACAAGGGGTGGGTGTCGGTCGTGTTGGTCTGCTATCTGCTGGCCATCATTGCCGCAGTCAATGGCGTACAGCCTCGCAATTACAAACGCTATCGTCACAACCTGACGGAGATGCGGCGAAAGTTGGAGAGGGTCGTCGAATTCAAATCGTATTGGGTGCGGGTGAGTGGGGTGATTTTTGTGTTGGCATCGGTTGCGCTGGTGCTTTTGGTGGGGGTATTGCTTTGGTGGGGATAGGCATTTGATTACAATTGCAGTCGGGATTTCGAAAGGACCATTGTGTCCAACCTATGATATAATTAAGAGAGTTGTGATTGGTTGGACAAGTATCCTATAGTCGAGGAGGTTAGATGCAAGCTACTGCGCAAAGGATCTTAAATGAGCTTTCGGCCGATGGCGTGGCACCCGCTATGGGTGAAGAAGAGGCCCGCCGACTGGTGGACTCCTATCTGAAAGCTGAGATAGGACCGTTGTTTGAGGCCGCGGAAGCACGATTCATCGCGGAGATCAACGAGTGGTCATTCTCCATCAAGCGTTGCTTCCCCGATCTAGACGCGCCTGCGGGTCATTTGCGGGTGCGGGCATTAAGTGGTGAGGTGGTGCCGCTGAGTGATAAAGCGATCTGGGAGATGCGGGCGAGCACGCTGGTGTTTGCGGAACATCGTCGGGGAAACAATCCAGCGCGGGGCGAGGATGGCTTGATTCTGCCCTATCAGGCCAAAATTAAAGCGAATGCATATATGGGTGATACTGTCGCTTTCTTTGTTCGAGCAGAAGCAGGACCACCAACCTTAATCCCAGGTAGACCGCCGCTTTGGCGGGTCAAGACTGTGTTGCATCTACGAGATTACGGTACGGTAGCCGACATGGGAACCGTTGACGTCAACGCGGTGAGCAGTCAGGTAATACCCTTAAGCGAATCCGAAATCAACACGAAACAGGAACAAGCCCGTCATGCTGCTCTTCGTGCCCAATGTAAGGCAACGCCAGCAAGCTGATTGTTTGGCGGCGTGTGCGGCTATGGTTCTAAACTACTTAGGCGAGCAGGTGAAGTATGACCGCTTGCTTCAGCTACTCGATACAACCGCAGAGGGTACACCCTTCACCAACATTGAAAGACTACATACGTTGGGTCTTTTTGCCGAGTCAGATAGATATCGAGATGACTTGTCAATCCTGTCAATCTATCTTGATCTAAGGCTACCGATCATTGTAGCTGTGCAGACGTGGGCGCTACCCCACTGGGAAGAGGTGGATACGGATCATGCGGTAGTAGTTGTCGGTCTAGATGATGAAAACGTCTATATTAATGACCCGGCGTTTGCGGAAGCGCCACAGGTAGTTCCCATTGATAGGTTTTTGCACGCTTGGACCTATCGGGACTATAGATATGGCATTATTAGTCTAATTGAGCCAGGCTAGAAACAGAAATTGAAAGATAGAACATGACCAGGTTACCAACTTTTCGAGAGGCAATGTCGTCGCCAACTCGATTACCTGCTGACGTTTTTTAGTGGGCCGCTCCATCATTCCTCCATTTTGACACAATCCATCAAATCGTTTACCATCTGCCGTTAATTCTGCCATCCTATCCCGCAGGGAGAACCGTTGATGAGGGACGGGGACCCATTGTCAACCTCATCAACCTGTGTGGCCGGATCGGTCAATTGAAGAATGCGCCGCCGCCGAATGCATGTAACATTCAGCGGTCGGCTAACCACCCGAACTGCACGACCAGTCTGGGTGGTTGTGTTTATGTTACAAGCTCCTTACGAGTCTGTCAAGAGAAATGCGGCCATCTCGATTGCGGACGCGCCTGTCTAAACAGAGGGCGTTCCTTGGTTGGGGTGGCTGTTCTGATCTTGACCATTGTCTCAGCCAGAGGGGTGACGGTGTGAATCGTGGGTCCTCTGGTTATCAATTAGGGGCGTGTTGCGTGTTGCTTATTGCGTGGTACTAGCAGACAATCTGGTTGTGCTACGAGAAATCGTTTGGGCGAGTGACATGAGTACCATCAAGTTACATCCAGCACAACCAGATTGATTACCGGTACCACGCAACACGCAATACGCAACACGTCTCCCCATTCCTAGACAGGAGCAAATCATGAACGAACCAAAACCCATCCCCTATGACTGGGACGAATTGCGCTCGAAATGGCGACTGGAGCAGCTAACCGTCGAGCAAGCCATTGGACAGCTCATTACCTGGGGCCAACAGCATGAAGATCGCTTGGTGGCCCTCATGCGCGAGATGGAGGGATTGGCGCAGTCCTTGGCTGATCTCAATGCTCGGCTGCCAGGAGGCGAGAGTCGATTGTAGCGGGCGTAGATAGTTGATGGTGGATAATTGATGGTGTATCGCTATCCACCATCAACAGATGTTGTCCAGATTATCAACGAAACAGTAAGAGCAGTACCTTCTTCATCCGCTTTCGCCTCGGCCTTGCCCTTGGCTTCTCTATGAGAAGAACATTCGCCAGCTGAATCAGCACCTATTGCTGAACTTGGTAAGGGTCAGCCGCATCTCGCAGGCCGTCGCCCGCGAAGTTAAAGGCCAGGACGGCGACGAGCAGAAAGCTGCCGGGCATGAGGAGCCAGGGCGCATTGGCCACCGACTGTAAGTTTTGGGCTTCAAAGAGAAGTGTTCCCCAGCTGATGGCGGGTGCTCTCAGACCCAGCCCCAGGAAACTTAAGGAGGTCTCGGCGATGATAATGGCGGGTATGGCCAAAGTGGTCGTGGCGATAATGTGGCTCACGAAGCCAGGGAGCATATGCCGAAAGATGATCCGCAATTCGCTAACTCCCTGGAGCCGGCAGGCCAGAATGTAGTCCTCTTCCCGCATGGCCAAGAAGCGCCCCCGTACCTCTCGAGCCAGCGTGGTCCAACCGATCAGAGAAATAATAATCGTCATGGCAAAGTATACTTTGACGACGGACCATTGTTGTGGCACCGCTGCGCCCAACCCCAGCCAGAGCGGAATCGTCGGCATGGCGCGCCGCAATTCGATGAGCCGTTGAATGATGATATCGGCCCGGCCACCGCGGTAACCGGAGATGCCACCCAACAAGATACCCAGAAAGAGACTCAGTCCCACGCCGACTAGCCCAATGGACATGGAAATTCTCGTACCATACATCAATCGAGACCACGAATCTCTCCCGAGACGATCGGTGCCGAGGGGATACAGCGGCATAAGCGCCCGATCTTCGTCATCCAATTGGGCAACGTCCAATCCTGCCAGATGGATATTTGTTTCAAACAGACCCAGGAGTTTGTATTTGTGCCCTTCAACAAAGAATTGGAGGGGATATTTCTTGCTGAGGTCAGGGTAATGCTCCATTTGGAGGGTTTCGGGATTGCGCTTGTCCTCCAAACCATAGACAAAGGGACGCATTCCCTCGAAGTGGATGCGTTGGGGCGGCACAAAGGCCCGCTTGGCAGACTGGGCTTGCGGATCGTGGATGGCCAGAAACTCGGCAAAGATGGCAATCAGATAAAAGAGAATGATAACCAAGGCGCTAATCACAGCCACGCGGTGCCGCCTGAATCGCCACCAGACCAACTTCCACTGGGGCGCAACATATAGATCCTCTTCTTCCACAAAGGGGGTACCCTCAACATCAGATAGTGTCTCGGCTTCAGGTATTGTTGTCACGGTTTACTGTCCCATGCGGATTCGAGGGTCTGCGATTGCCAGGATGACATCAGAGATGAGTGTCCCCACAAGGGTCAAGGCCGACAGGATCAAAATGACAGAACCGGAAAGAAACATGTCTTGGGCAAACAAAGACCTTAAGAGCAGGGGTCCGACAGTCGGCAGGTTCATCACGGTCGCCAGGATGAGACTACCAGAGAAGAGTTGGGGCAGAGACCAGCCAGCCGTGCTAATGAATGGATTGAGCGAAAGGCGGGTTGGATATTTGATGATCAGCTTCCACTCTGGCACTCCTTTGCTACGCGCCGTTTCCACATAGGGCTTGTTCAATTCATCCAGCAGATTGGCCCGCACGATGCGCGTCAGTCGTGCCGTGCCATCCGTACCCAGGATGAGCATGGGGATCCACATGTGGTTCAGCATGTCGAGCACCTTCCCAAAACTCCAGGGTGCATCCTGATATTCTTGCGAAAAGAGACCCGTCAGCTTCAATCCAAACAAGCTAAAGGCCAACCACATGGCAACAAGAGCAATGAGAAAGTTGGGCGTTCCGACGCCAAAGTAGGAAAGAAAGGTGAAAAAGTAATCGATCCCCGAATATTGCTTCACAGCGGATATAACCCCAATTGGAATTGCCAGGGTCCAGGTAAAAACGACCGTGACCAATCCCAAGATGATCGTCATCAGGAGACGTTCGCCGATCAACTCACTGACGGGGCGCTGCCACTCCAACGATACGCCGAGATCCCCTTGCAATATTTGCCAAAGCCACTTGAAATATTGCATGTAGATCGGTTGATCCAGCCCATATTGACGTCTAAGCGCCTCCACTTCAGCCAAATCCAAAGAAACACCGCTGACCGAAAGTTGGGCAATATAGGTTTCCAGATAATCGCCTGGTGGAGCTTGAATAATGGCGAAGGAGACGATGCTCATAAAAAACAACATCGGGATGAGAATGATGAGACGTCGCATCAAAAACTGAAACATAATTTCTGAGAAAATCCTCTAAGGCTAACTACTAGTATGGTTGCATTTTTCGTCAGGGATACAGAAATAGAACATGGATGATATCGAATTCGCGAAATGACGGCTCTTCAGGATCTCAGGGGGTTGACAAAGAAGTGCCACGAACTTCTCGGAAGAGGTCAAGAAGAGTCTCGTTGACGACCTCATGTCTGACCTCTTCCTATTAGATAATATAGGAAAGGAGTTAGAATGAGAGAGACAGAAAGAGAGAAGCTGTCACTCGGAATCGAACTCCGGCTTGGTAAAAAGGACCGCCCTCTTCCCGCGGTGCGACCGCCCTTCCCGGACAGTCCACCAAGCCGACGCCTAGAACCGTCGCAAGCGTGTAGCATCTCGAATGCCATAATAGGAAAACGGAAAAGAGCGTCCGAAAAAAATGACCAAAGGCAATCCTCAAGTGAATGAGGAGGTCAAAAATGCAGATATTCATAGGAATAGACTGGAGTGAAACAAAACATGATGTAATGATAACGGATGAAAACGGTCGTCGAATTAACTACATGACAATAGAACATAGTGTGGATGGCTTTAAGCAACTAGAAAAGTGGCGAGAAACGATGGATATCGGCCATGAAAAATGTCGAATCGGATTAGAGACAGCACATAATCTGATAATTGACTACTTATGGGATGCTGGGTATACAAATCTATATGTCCTCCCACCGAACGTGGTCAAAGCAAGTCGGGCGAGGTACAATCAGAGCGGTGCTCGCACTGATGAAAGTGATGCATATACGATAGCTGAACTGGTCAGAACAGATGTTCACCGATTCTATCCTTGGCATCCAGGGAGTGAATTACTCCAGCAAATGCGCATCGTGGTGAGCATGACCGAGTTTTGGCGCAAAGAAACGGTTGCTGTCTCCAATCGCTTGCGTAGTTGTTTGCTCAGATACCATCCCGCTTTGCTCAATGTCTTTAGTTGGCCATCGCCCATTGCAGCTCATCTGATTCTGGCTTATCCGTCGCCGCAAGCAGCAGAAAAAGCAACCTATGATGAATTTCAGGTCTTTCTCAAGCAACATAAACATAATCAGCCCTCCAAATGGCTCACCTGTTTTGATGCCTTGACCACACAACATCCCTGTTCAGCTCCGGGTGTTGCCCAAGCTTGTCAAGTTCAAGCCCAGCAACTTGCCTGACTCTTGCTCCATACCCTCAACTCCAAGCAAGCAACACTCCAACAGTTGAACTCTCTTTTCTGCAACACGAGGATCATTTTTGCTTCCTGCCGGGCGCAGGAGAGCTCTTGGCTCCTCTTTGCTGGTCAAATTTGGCGAAGATCGCCGCCGCTTCCCCATTCCAGCATGGTCCAGACTTTAGCTGGCACGGCTGTTACCAACCAAAGTGGCAAAGTCCACTTGGTCCACTTTCGCCGCTCTTGTGATAAAGAGTTTCGTTACTTTTCTCAGCAACTGGCTCGTTCTTCGCGCCAGCAATCTCGCTGGGCTTCGGCTTACTTTACACAAGCTCGTCAAAACCACTCGGTCAGTCGCTCTCATCGGCTTTAGCCAACCGCTGGCTGGCCATTCTTTGGAAAATGTGGCAAGACCGAACCACCTATGACGAATCTTTCCACATTCGTCAACGAACTATCCGTCGTCGACCACAGCTTAGTTT
>JAHBNG010000015.1 GCA_019217005.1 Chloroflexi bacterium TSY | reverse complement strand
GAAGCGCATTACGCAGAGCATGCTTGAAGACCACGCGTCGCCACGGTAGACCTTTGAGGATTGCTGTGCGAATGTAGTTGGTGCGCATGACCTCTACCATGCTCGCTCTGGTAATTCGTAATACATAACCGAGCTCAATCAACGTGAGGGTTAAGACAGGGAGAACCAGCATAATTGGTCGTTCTAAGATAGCGTTCTCACTGCTGACGACGACTGCCCCAGGAAACCAGTTCAGCCACATGGAAAAGACGACGATCAAGAATACACCGCTGGCAAATTCTGGCGTTGCTGTCGCCACCAAGCTCGAAACCGACAAGGCTCGATCAATCCAAGTTCCTTCAGGGCCAGCAATCAGACCCAACACCAGGGCAAGCGGCATGACAACAATGAAAGCGATTCCCGCCAAGATGCCTGTATTGACCAAGCGACGCGGCAGCGTTTCGGCGACAGGGCGTCTATCTTTAAACGAGACACCTGGATCACCACGCAGCAAACCAAGCTGTAGTGGGATATATTGTCGCGGTGCGCCTGCTGAACTTGTCCAAGTAGCCGCTGTGATCACCCACTCTTCCTGATCATCGCCCTGCACCCACATCGCCGCACGGCTATCGGGGTTAATCCCCCAGAAGACGTTGATTCCATCTTCATTGGGTGCCCACTGATCATCTGGCGACTGCGTCTCGATAAACGAGCCATCTGGCTGAAGCACACGACGCATAATCGTTTCGCCATCGGGCGTATAGTTCTGGTACAGCGAGCCATCGGGGGCTTGCACCCACCAGCTGTAGCGTTCATTGCTATTGTTGTAGACACGTTGCACGGGGCGACCAATCATGTTCGCCGCCTGCCAGTCACTGCCAAAGAGCCAGCGAATATAGCGCGTCACAGCGGGTTGATCAAGGCCATTTTGGGCATTGAAGGATTGTTCTTGCTCCGGCGTAATCGTATTGCCCAACGTGTTCACAGCAATGTTGCCTGGCGCCAGTTCAGAAATCACGAAGATGAGAATTGAGACAACAATAAGCGTTAATATCAGGAAAACGACTCGACGAACGAGAAATGTAAACATATCATATCTCCACAACCAAAACGCCCACCGTATAGTAGCAGCAGCTACCAATACGGCGGGCGTAGATAAACTACATTCAGTCGTTAGACTAACTGCTGCTAGGGCTGATAATGGCTCATTCTCAGGTTAGAATCTATCCGAAAAGTCCTCTGAGTCCAACCAACTTCTCGAGTGAGAATGGACTGTCACAGACCTTTTCGGATAAGCACCTAGCCTCGCAAGGTGTCTTTGTCTGGATCGTACCAAACTTCTCGGTGTAGGTTATAATCGGTGGGATGTGCTTCGATGCCTTGGAAACCAGGGTTGTAGGTTGCCCAGCGGTTGATAAAGTAAGCAACACCAATTGAACCCCGCTCTTGCTGAATCCGTTGCAGATCGGCGTAGAGTTCGCGGCGTGCTTCCAAATCAGCCGTTCCTTGAGCCTTCGCCAAAATCTCGGCAAATTCCTCATCATGCCAGCGGGTCTCATTCCAGGAACAGGATTGCCCTCTGCGTCGTTGATGTAGGCCAGCGGCAGGAGCATCACAGCGAGGGTACGATGTGCCCAAGTCGTAATGCCCACTGGTGTTTCCGTCCAGAGATCCCAATAGGCAGAGTTTGGCATGGTATCAAGTGTAATATTGATACCAGCAGCTTTGGCATCCTCCTGCAACGTTTCAGCGTAGGCAACAATATCGCTCCAGCCCGTTCCGACCGAAACAGCAAGTTCCAGATCTTCCATACCTGCCTCAGCAAGGAGTGCCTTGGCTCCTTCTGGATTATATTCCGGTAGATCCATCGGCGCCCACGCAGGATGTACTGGCGAAATGTGCGTATCATATCCAGCAACACCCTCTCCGAAATAGGCTGCGTTCAAGATACTCTCGCGATTTTGACACATCTTGACAGCCGAGCGAACGCGGTTGTCGTCCCATGGTGCTTGATCCACACGGAAGCGCAGAACGCGCGTGGCAGCCGTACCGACACCGGAGATTGCAACACGTTCATCGTTACTTAACGCCAAGAAGGTGTCAGGCTGTACATCATAAATACGGTCAATTTGACCACCCAACAAAGCAGCCACAGCCGCTGTCTGGTCATCACCAAGATCGATGAATTCCATGCCGTCTAAATAAGGAAGCGGGTTGCCATCTTCGCCCATCTGCCAGTAGCCTTCGCGTGCCTCGATGATCACGCGCTCACCAACCACAAACTCCTTCAGCGTCATCGGTCCTGTACTGGGGTTGTTACCAGAGGTAATATCACCATCAAAGCTGGGATGCATGATCAATGCCGGATAGTGGAAGAGCTGTTCTGGTACGGCCAAGAGTGGTTTTGCCAAATTGAGGTTGATTGTATAATCATCGACTATTTCTACATCGTCCACGGTCAAGAAACCTTCCCAGAGACCAAGAATCGATGAGCCAACGTCTGGGTTTAACCATTCGCCAAAGTTATACTTGATGTGGTCCGCAATTAACTCTTCACCATTGGTCCACATGATTCCCTGACGTAGATTGAGCGTCCAGACGGTCAGATCCTCGTTGGGCGTCCAACTTTCCAGGAGATAGGGGCGTGTAATGTTGTCACTGCCCGTCTCTGTCAGATATTCAAAGATGTGTCGGAACTGATTGGCGTCATAAATCCAGGAGAACCGCGCCGGATGATCGATAGCAGGGACTCGGGTACCGACGCGTAGGATACCACCACGTTTGATCCCACCGACAGCCTCAACAGCTGGCGCAGCAGCTTCACCACCATCAGCGGCAGATTCTGCGGTCGTCGATTCACCAACGCTTACTGTTCCACCACAGGCTGCAGCAACTTGCGCCACACCCAAAGACATACCCAGCAGTGTCGCTGTACGCAAAAACTCGCGTCGAGAGACACGTCCTTGCTTTAATTGATCGTAAACGTCAGGGATACGCGGATGTATTTGATCCATCTCTTTTTTCGTGACGAACGGTTTTCTCATAATTCTCCTCTATGCGAATTAGAAATTTGAATTGAAATTCTCGTGTCTATCGCCTGGATCTTTGTGTAAAATGTTATTCAGGATCATACAGACCCCTTTGACGGTACATTCAACGGTATCAACGTGACGACAAACGCAAAGCCGTGAGGGGGCTGGCACGGAAAAAAAGTGCATCTCCACATTTGTACACAACTTTGGATATCTGTCCAGTCAGAGAAATCGCTTGTTGTGTCCAATGGAGGCAGATGAAGTAAAAATAGGATAGTGGCTGACTGATGAATGATGGAGCATAAATGAATGAAAGATTTTTAACGACAATTGGGAGATACTTCTATTTTTGGGAACAAATTGGACAATCTTTGGTCAGGTAGACTTGGCTAATTTATTCTGAATCATAAGCGGATACAGTTTACCATTGCTTTAAGAATACCATAGGCCAATCAATTCGCCAAAATATGATAGAAATCCCCGAATAAGTAGACTCCGAATAGTTTTTGTACTTCTGACGGGGCAGTTTTTGACAATATGAAAAAGCGCGGTTATGATTGCGCACTCTCTGAAATTTCAGTTAAATTTTAACATTATTTTACAATCATTCAAAATCTGATGGTGCCGACCTCGATATTAGCGGTGTCGTCTCGCCGCCGCAATGGTGAAGAATCGCTGGGTGATCTAGCTTACCAGCGCATAAAAGAGAAGATTGTTTCGTTGGATCTGCCACCTGCATCCTTGATTGATGAAGCAATGATTTCTGACGAAATTGGTATTGGGTTGACGCCAATTCGTCAAGCATTGCGTCGTTTGGCGAGCGAGCGCCTGGTGGTCATCTTGCCAAGACGCGGGACGCTCGTCGCTGATTTGAATCTGTCTGATCTACATAAAATTTTTGAAATGCGCATTGAATTGGAGACATTGGCGGCGCGCCTTGCAGCGCAGAGGGCAAACCAAGAGCAGGTTGACGCACTATGGGTGATTACAAAGCAGGGATTGGTATTTGCAGGTACGGGTGATAACCGACAATTGATTGAAATCGATCGCCAAATTCACCTGACAATCGCCCAGTCTGCACAAAATGAGTTCTTGGAAGAAACCATTGAGTGGCTCTACAATCATGTACAACGATTATGGAATCTCTCCATTGACCGTGTCGATGGTCTGGAACAGGCGATGAGTGAACATCAACGAATGATTGGTGCCATACAAAACAAAGATGGTGAGCGAGCGGCGCAATTGATGCGAGAACACGTGGGCCATTTTCAGCGACGATTCAAGGATATACTTTGAGAGGTTAGTTTATTATGGATGCAAAGAGTGATCGGGCGTCAAGACGAACCAGACGTGCCCGACGTGAGCGTCCTACCGGGGCGACAGAAAAAAGGGTTCCTCAAATACAATATCATGTGCCGCGCTTTGAGTTGATTTCGGCGGAGCATGTTCAGCAAATCCATGATGCATCGATGGATATTCTATCCCGGCTGGGCATTGCCTTCTATGATGATGAGGCCCGAGAGATTTTGGCGTCGCATGGCGCGCGGGTCGAAGGCGATATAGTTTACATGGATGAAGCCTTGGTCATGGAGTATATCACCAAAGCACCAAGTGAGTATACGCAAATCGCGCGTAATCCGGCCAACAACGTGATTTTCGGCGGCAATCGCTCGATCTTTGCTCCCGTCTATGGGCCACCATTTGTTCATGATGCCGATAAAGGACGCAGCGAGGGAACGCTGGAAGATTTCCAAAATTTCGTCAAGCTTGCGTACATGAGTCCCTATCTCCATCATTCTGGCGGCACAGTTTGTGAGCCAAATGACGAACCGGTTCCAACTCGCCATCTGGATATGGTATACGCCCACATCAAGTATAGTGACAAAGGCTTTATGGGCTCCGTCACCGAGCCAGAGAACGCGGCCGATAGTGTGCAAATGTGTGAGATTCTCTTTGGCAAAGAGAACATACGCAAGAATCCTGCCATGACGTCGCTCATCAACGTGAGCAGCCCCCGTCGACATGATGAGCGGATGTTGGGCTGCATGAAGGTCTATGCGCGCGCCCGACAGGCGATGATTATTACGCCGTTTCTCATGGCAGGCGCAATGTCCCCTGCTAGCATCGCGGGGACTCTGGCATTGCAGAATGCCGAAGCCTTGTCGGGCATTGCCTTTGTGCAAATGGTAGAACCGGGCTGTCCTGTCGTTTACGGCTCATTTATGACTAATCTGGACTTACAAAGCGGTGCCACTGTGTTTGGCTCACCCTCCAGTCAGCTAACCATGTTGGCTGTTGCGCAAATGGCGCGCCGCTACAACCTACCCTTCCGCACCGGTGGCACCTTCTCCAGCTCGAAAATACCCGATGCCCAGGCTGGCTATGAGTCGGTGCAGGTCATGATGCCGGCCGTCCAGGCTCAGACGAACTTTATTCTCCATGCAGCAGGCTGGCTGGAGAGTGGACTCGTCTCGGGATATGAAAAATTTGTCATTGATTGTGAGTTATTGGGCATGTACCACTATTGGGCACGAGGGATCGATTTTTCAGACGAAGGGTTTGCCCTGGATGCCTTCGAAGAGGTGGAGGCAGGCGGTCACTTCTTGGGCACGCAACATACCATGCGTCATTTTCGAGATGCGTTTCACCGAGCAGAAATCATGGATTATGATGCCTATGAGCAATGGGTGATCAATGGCAGTGAAGATACGGTGACGCGTGCCAATAAGAAGTGGAAGGCGATGTTGGAAGTATATGAGGCACCGCCGTTGGATGCATCAATTGATAGCCAGTTACAAGATTTTATGAAAGAACGAAAGACAGCACTTGGGTTTGCTCAAGGGGGGAAACAATGAATGTCGAGGTGACCTTATCAGTACCGAATACAGTTCTTGAACACGCTGCACAGTTGGGACGACTAACAAAACAGAGTGTTGAAGATGTTTTAGCTGATAAGCTGGAAATCATGGATGATTTATGGCCTATCCTTGATGATCTGCCCTATGATGGCTACTCCAAAGATGTATCTGACCTAAGCGATGATGAGGTTTTGGAATTGGCGCATATGACCATGACTGAAATACAAGATGAGCGACTTAGTCATCTTCAAGCCAAAGGGAAACAAAAAAATCTGAATATACCTGAACAATATGAATTAATTGCGCTTATGCAAATCTATCGAATCGGACTCTTGCGCAAATCAGAAGGACTGGCGGAGGCAGTTCGCCGTGGATTAATTCCACCATTAAATTCATAGCGATGGTTACAGAAGCAACTCGTACACAAGTGATATTGCGCGCCCAAAACCGCTGTGAATACTGTCAAAATCAGCAACAATATTTAATGGCTAAACTTGAGATTGACCATATTTGGCCTACTGCCAAAGGCGGAACAGATGATGAGAGCAATTTATGCGCAGCATGTAAATACTGCAATCTCTATAAGTGGTCAAAAACCCACGGCATTGATCCTGCTACTGGAGAGCATGTAAAACTCTATAATCCTCGCCAACAACAATGGGAACATCATTTTGAATGGAGTGAAAGTGGCACTGAAATTTTGGGACTTACACCATGTGGACGCGTTACAGTAATCGAGTTGAAACTGAATAATGAAATTGCAGTAACTGTCCGATATAACTGGGTACAAGTCGGCTGGCACCCACCTAAAATTGGTGAATAGAGTTACTTATTGAATCCTATCTGCTGTTTTATAAGTGGATAAGCCAAATTTAAAGGAGCAAAGTAAATGAGTGGATTCCCACAGCATGCCAATGTCGTGATCATTGGTGCAGGCATTGTGGGCAACTGCGTTGTCTACCATCTCGCCAAATTAGGTTGGACCGACATAGTTCTTTTGGACAAGGGTCCCCTCCCCAATCCAGGTGGTTCGACAGGCCATGCTTCGAATTTTATCTTTCCGGTCGATCACTCCAAAGAGATGGCGCTCCTAACGCTCGACAGCATGAAACAGTACAAAGAGCTTGGCGTCTTCACGGAATGTGGCGGCATCGAGATTGCCCGCACAGAAGAACGCATGGAAGAGTTGCGTCGCCGCCGGGCTTCCGCCAAATCTTGGGGTGTCGAATCTGAGCTGATATCAGTCGAGCAGGTCAAGAAATTGATCCCCTATATCGATGAGGATGTAATCCTTGGAGGCTGGTACACGCCATCAGTGGGTGTGGTGGACTCGTTGCGCGCAGGGACGCTCATGCGCGAATATGCAATGAATCAGGGCGCTCTTCAAGTCTTCGCCAACACGGAGATCTACGATTTAGGTGTTGAAGATGGCCAGATCAAGAGCGTCGAAACGGCCAAAGGCATCATCGAAACCAACTATGTCGTGATTGCCTGTGGTGTGTGGAGTCCACAGATCGCTCGCATGGCGGGAGCCACCATTCCGCTGACGCCCGCTGTTCACCAGATGATCAGCGTCGGTTCAATTCCTCTTTTCGAGAAGACGGTGGGTGAGATCGAGTACCCCATCGTCCGCGACATGGACACTTTCTGTTACGAACGGCAACATGGCAGCGACATGGAGGTTGGCTCCTACGCTCACCGACCAATATTATATGAGCCAGATGAAATTCCTTCAATCGAAGAGGCGTCTCTCTCGCCAACGGAGATGCCCTTTACCGAAGATGATTTCGATCCCCAACTGGAACAGGCACTCGAGTTAATGCCGGATATCCTGGGCGATGATCGTGTAGGTGTACGCTATGCCATCAACGGACTGCTTTCACTGACACCTGATGGTGCCCCAATTTTGGGAGAGACAGTCGAGGTCAAGAATCTCTGGTCGGCTGCCGCAGTTTGGATCAAGGAAGGTCCCGGCGTTGGTCGTATGATCGCCGAATGGATGACCAATGGCTATTCCGAGATCGACCCACACTCGTCCGATATCGCCCGTTTTGCCGACCATGCCCGCACCAAGCTCCACGTTGACGCACGCACCTCGGAAGGCTATAACAAAACCTATGGCATCGTACATCCAGCTGAACAGTGGTCCACCAATCGGAACGTGCGCGTCAGCCCCTTTTATGTACGCGAGCAGGGATTGGGCGCCGTCTTCTTTGAGGTGGCTGGCTGGGAGCGCCCACAATGGTATGAATCAAACACTCCATTGCTGGAGGAATTTGGCGACCGGGTGATGAATCGAGAGCATGAGTGGGATTCGCGCTGGTGGTCACCCATCATCCATGCCGAGCATTTGGCCATGCGCAAACGTGCCGCGATGATTGATTTGACTGCCTTTGCTGTCTTCGACGTGACCGGCCCCGGTGCGCTCGACTACATGCAAAAAATGGCCATGAACCAGATGAACGTTAAGGTTGGTCGCGCTGTTTACACGCCAATCTTGGATCCAAATGGCGGCTTCCGCTCGGACCTGACCATTATGCGGATTGGCAAAAACCGCTTCCGCATTGTTACGGGTGGCGCAGATTGGGGACGTGACATGCATTGGTTCAAGAGCCATCTGCCTGGAGACGGCTCTGTTCACTTCGAGGACCGGAGCACGGCCATCTGCACGATTGGTCTGTGGGGCCCCAAAGCGCGAGACATTGTGGAGTCCGTCACGTTGGACGATGTCTCCCATGAGGGCTTCCCCTACGGCACAACAAAGGAAGTCACGATCGGCACAGTTCGGACGCGCATGATGCGTATCTCCTATGTAGGTGAATTAGGATGGGAGATCTATGCATCTGTGGAGAATGGGTTAAAGTTGTGGGATACACTCTGGGAAGCTGGACAGGCACATGGTGTTGTGCCCGCGGGTATCGGTGTCTATGGCACCACAGGTCGCATCGAAAAGGGGTACAGGTTGATGGGCAATGAGTTGGAATGTGAGTTTAACCCAGTTGAGGCCGGTCTGACGCGGCCCAAGGTCAAAAAGCAGGACTTCATTGGCAAAGAGGCCTATCTAAAGGCGCGTGAAGAAGGCCCCGCGGCCATCCTCTGTACCTTAACGGTGGATGATCACACCTCGGCTTCCGGTGTCAAGCGCTATATGTTGGGGAAAGAGCCAATCCTCACCTTGGACGGCAAAGGGATTGTTGATCGTCATGGTCGCTGCTCATATGTGACGACTGCCGGTACCGGCCCCTCTGTCGGCAAGCACATTCTACTTGCTTATCTACCACCTGAGTATGCCAAAGTCGGCACCAAGTTGCTGGTCGAGTATATGGCCGAGCACTACCCCGTGACGGTCGCGGTGGCGGATGGTGGCAGCACCTCGCTCTTTGATCCAGAAAATAAGCGGATGCGCATCTAGCAAGAATGTCCGGGTGTACCATGTGGAAGGAGAGGGAAAATCACATTGTTATGAAAACCAACTATGACTACATCATTCTCGGCTGTGGTGGCGTGGGGGGCGGGGCCGCCTACTGGCTTGCCCGCCGGGCTGGCGCTGACGTCCTTGGATTGGAGCAGTTCGAACTTGGCCATCACAAAGGCGGCTCTCAAGATCACTCGCGCATCATCCGGTTGACTTATCACGACGCCAAATATACGGCTCTGACCCCTCACACGTATGATGCTTGGGCCACCCTCGAAGAGGAGTCTGCGGTTCAAGTGGTGACCAATACAGGCAGCATCGAATGGGCCAACGCTCATTCATCGTATACCAAAGATGTACAGGTCTATGCCGACGCAATGGAGGCGGCCAACATCCCTTACGAACGCTTTGGCGCGGACGAGGTCATGCGTCGCTATCCTCAATTCAAGTTTGAGCAAGAGGTTGATGCACTCTGGCAAGAGAAGACAGGCATCGCAGATGCCGCCAAGGGCAACGCAGCGCACATTGGGACAGCCCGCTACCACGGTGCCACAATTCTCGATCATACCCAGGTCACCGATCTGCATCCTTTCGATGGCGGTGTAGATGTCATCACCAACCGAGGCACCTTTACTTGTAAAAGGTTGATCATCACCGCAGGCGCATGGATGGACAATGTGCTAGAGTCCATCAACCTGAACTTCAGCCTGACCGTCACCCAAGAACAGGTGACCTATTACGCAACGCCCAACTTGAAAGAGTTTGCTGTGGGTCGCTTCCCCATTTTCATCAACCATAGCGAACATGTCTATTATGGTTTCCCCGTCTATGGCGAAGTGGCAACCAAAGCAGCCATCGATGCATCAGGGGCGCCGGTTACGACGGACACCCGCACCTTCGAAGGGGATCCGGTCAAAGAGAAGCAGTTGACGGATTGGTTAGCCCATTATATTCCCAGTTTTATCGGTCCTAGACTCTACACAAAAACCTGTCTCTATACCATGCCTAAAGATCGAGATTTTATCATCGATTGTCATCCCGACCATCCGCAGATCATAATCTGCAATGGAGCCGGGCACGTCTACAAATTTTCGAGCCTTGTGGGCAAAATTTTGAGTGAGCTGGCGATTGATGGAAAGACCCAATATCCGATTGGCGACTTTACCATGAATCGCCCTGCAATTACAGATCCGTCATTCGAGGCGAGTTTTCATATCTAGCGAGATTGTACCTCAGACCGACAGGTGGTTAATGGTGGATGGTTGATAGTGGATAGTGACTTGTGTAACCATCCATTATCAACCATCCACTATCCACTACTAGAGATCTCAAAACTTGACTCAAATACATCAACTTTCGGATCTCTAGTTTTCTTGCGGAGCCACATCTATGGAATTTGCGAAATTGGCTCAACGGGCTGCGGTGATACGCGAACAATACGCCCAAATGGAAGAGCGTCGTTACGGACGTTCATGGACTGATGAGGAAATCGCATTGGGGTTTGTGGGTGATGTGGGTGATCTCGTCAAGTTGGTGCAGGCCATGAATGGAATCCGAGATATACGGGATGCACAGAACAAACTTGCCCATGAATTAGCCGATTGCTTGTGGTCGGTGTTGACTCTGGCCCAGCAATACGAGATCGATCTTGAAAAAGCGTTTCTGGTGACGATGGACGAGTTAGAGGAACGCTTGAACAACTATGATAGTTCCCAGGAGCACAATTCATGAGTTCATTCCCTAAAAAAGCCAAAGTTGTCGTCATTGGAGCGGGTATTGTGGGCAACAGCCTTATTTATCATTTAGCCCAAAAAGGCTGGACCGACATGGTGCTGATAGACAAAGGACCATTGCCCAATCCAGGTGGCTCGACAGGTCATGCATCCAATTTCATCTTTCCGGTTGACCACTCCAAAGAGATGACCAAACTAACCCAAGACAGTATTGAAACCTATATTGAGCTCAAGACATACACAATAGTCGGCGGTATCGAGTTGGCGCGCACGCCCGAGCGCATGCAGGAAATCACCCGCCGCGTGACCTCTGCGAAATCGTGGGGCGAGCATGGTGAAATTTTAACGCCCGAGCAGATCAAGGAGAAAGCGCCCTTTGTCAATACTGATTTAGTATTGGGCGGGTTCTACAGCAAACGGGCTGGCGTGGTCGATCCACTGGAGGCAGGGACGCTGATGCGCCAGTATGCGATGGAGAAGGATGCGTTACGTGTCCATGCCAATGTTGAAGTGAAGGATATTGACGTGGCAGGCGGTAGGATCAAAGGCGTCGAGACAGATCAAGGCTACATCGAGACCGAATATGTGGTCATCTGCTGCGGCGTTTGGGCACCAGTTTTGGCGAGCATGGCGGGGACGCGTATTCCGCTGACGCCGATTGTGCATCAGTTCTGTACCGCAGGCCCCATCGAGATGTTTGAAGGAACCGTTGGCGGTATCGAGTATCCGTTGATCCGCGATGTCGACATGAACATGTACGAGCGACAAAACGGCAACGATCTGGAGATTGGCTCCTACAGGCACAGATACATGCGCCACGAACCAGCCGACATCCCCACGAATGAAGAAGCATCGTTGACGCCCACAGAATTTCCATTTACCGATGAGGACTTTGATGAGAGTTTGGAGACTGCTCTCGAATTGATGCCCAACATTTTGGATCGACCCGATGTGGGCATCCGCTACGCCATCAACGGTCTCATGTCGTTGACGCCGGATGGTGGCCCGATCATCGGCGAGGTGCCAGACGTCAAGAATCTGTGGTCGGCCAATGCCATCTGGATTAAGGAAGGTCCGGGATTTGCCCGCGCCGTGGCCGAATGGATGACCGACGGTACACCAGAGGTGGATGTCACCGGATCAGATGTTGCGCGCTTCTACGATCACAACAGCTCAAAGGCCCACATCATTGCTCGTACCTCTGAATCGTTCAACAAAATGTACAGCATCATCCATCCTTTTGAACAGTGGGCGTCTTCGCGCAACGTACGGCTCAGCCCCTTCCACGCACGAACCGAGGCATTGGGGGCTGTTTATTTTGAGACGGCCGGTTGGGAGCGACCCCAATGGTACGAATCGAACAAAGGCTTGCTAGATGAGTATGGCGCTCAAGTTATGCCCCGTATGGCAGAGTGGGATTCACGCTGGTGGTCGCCCATCATCAACGCCGAGCATTTGGCCATGCGTGACCGGGTTGGCATGGTTGACCTGACGGCTTTCAGCATTTTCGACGTGGGGGGTCCAGGGGCATTGGGCTACTTACAGAAAATGGTCGTCAACCAGATGAACGTACCCGTTGGTCGAGCCGTCTATACGCCCTTGCTCAACCCGCATGGAGGCTTTAAAAGTGATTTGACAATCATGCGGTTGCATGAACATTACTTCCGCATTGTCACAGGAGGTGCGACCGGCAATATTGATAAGAAGTGGTTTACCGACCATCTTCCCAGCGATGGCTCCGTTCATCTGACAGACCGCAGTTCAGGACTCTGCACCATCGGTCTGTGGGGGCCTCATGCGCGCAAAGTATTAGAATCGATCACCGAGGATGATGTCTCCCATGAGGGCTTCCCCTACGGTTCTGTCAAGGCGATTCAGATCGGTCAAATTCTTACGCTGGCTTTCCGTATTTCATATGTTGGCGAGCTGGGCTGGGAGCTCTATACAAACTTCGAGCAGGGCAGGTTTTTGTGGGATCTGCTTTGGGAAGCTGGTCAGCCGCATGGGGTTGCACCAGTTGGGATTGGTGTATATGGAACCACCGCGCGGATCGAAAAAGGCTATCGCGCCTTTGGTTTGGAGCTCGAGTCGGAGTACAACCCAGTGGAGGCTGGACTGGCACGCAAAAAAGTCAAGTCACAGGATTTTATTGGCAAACAAGCATATCTAGCCGCGCGCGCTGCAGATCCCGCTGCGATTCTCTGTACGCTCACCGTTGAGGACAACCGATCTTCATCTGGCGAAAAGCGATACATGTTGGGCAACGAACCAATTCTGACCCTCGACGGCAAACCAATTGAAGATGCCAAGGGGCGGCGTTCCTATGTAACGAGCGCAGGATCGGGACCATCAATTGGCAAGCACTTGCTGATGGCTTATCTACCGCCCGCACAGGCCGAAGTTGGGACAGAGTTATTGGTCGAGTATTTGGGGGAACAATATCCGGTACAGGTTGCGGTTGTAGGGAGTAGGCCGTTGTTTGATCCGCGCGATGAGAGGATGAAGAATTAAGTTTTGCAGATTTTTCACGATGAAGGGAAAAAATGAACATACTCGTATGCGTCAAACGTGTCCCTGCTCCAGGCGCACGCATGGTCTTGACTGACGATGAACGGGATCTGAACACCCGTCACTTGGGCTTTGCGGTTAGCCCCCATGAGGAATGTGCGGTAGAAGCAGCTATCCAATTGATTGAAGAACATGGCGGCAATGCAACCGTCCTAACCCTTGGCCCCATGGAAGCGGACGAGCAGCTTCGTTACGCAATGGCGATGGGGATGACGGACGCAATTATGTTGGAGACAGATGGTCGTGACTGGGGACCAAGGGCAACGGCCAGAGCAATTGTTGAGACGATTCAAGCAGAATCAGATGCTGGCCATGATTTTGATCTACTGCTCTTTGGCAACGAGTCGGCTGATTCAGGTGGCTATCAGATTGGTATCCGTGTGGCCCATGCGTTGGATCTGCCTTGCGTCAACGGCATTAAAGCGCTCGAAATTCACGACAGCAAAGCCGTTGCCAAACGTGAAGCGGGAGGTGGCTGGGAGGTTTTTGAGGTTGACTTGCCGGCCGTTTTTACCGTCAAAGAGGGCATTACGTTGCCACGTTATCCTCCCATGCGTGGACGTCTGCGGGCCAAAAAGGCCGAGATCAAAAGGATTGAGCCACAGCAGATTGAGGATGGATTGGAGAAAATTCGGCTCAAGGTCCCAGTTGAACAAGATAGTGAGGTTGTGATTCTGGGTGAGGGTACCGCGGCTGCGCCCAAAGTCGTCGAAATTCTGAAAGAACAGGGGATGGTTTAACGATGATATTCGGATTGATTGATCATGACCGCGGCAATATCAATGAACAGTCGTTCGAGATGTTGACGTTGGCCCGCGGTCTTGCTGCTGACTTGGGCTGTGGCTTGGAAGCCCTTATCGTAGGTGAGAGTGGTCGCGGATTCGCCGATAGGTTGGTCACCTACGGCGTCTCAAAGGTGCATCTGATTCAACATGCACAGCTTGATGATTTTGCGCCGGCGGCTTGGGCACGCAGTGTTATGCAAGTGATGGAAAATGCTCCGCCCAAGGCTGTCTTGGCACCAGGCAGCGAACGAGGCAATGAGGTGCTGGCTCACTTAGCCGCTCTGAAAGATTTGCCAATGGCGGCTAACTGCATAGACATAAAACCCGGAGATGATCAGTATGAGGTGACCCGCGTGCGCTGGGGTGGCAGCCTGCTGGAGGAAGCATTGCTTTCAGGAGAGACAAAACTATTGTCGGTGGCACCTCTGGCTGTTGTTCCGACAGAAGTAGATTCCCCACCAGAGCTTACCATTGAGGAGATGACACCCGACATTTCTGAGAAGGATCTCCGTGTCCGCATCACCGATCGCGTCCAGCCTGACAGCGACAAAGTATCGCTCACGGATGCCCCTGTTGTGGTCAGCGGCGGACGTGGTGTGGGCAGCACAGAAGGCTTCGAAAGTTTAGAGGAATTGGCGACCTTGCTCAATGGCGCCGTTGGCTGTTCCCGTGCCGTGACAAATGAGGGGTGGCGTCCCCATGCAGATCAGGTTGGTCAAACGGGTGCACGCGTGACCCCCGATCTCTACATAGCCTGTGGAATCAGTGGTGCAATTCAACACTATGCGGGCTGTAAAGGTTCCAAGCAGATATTGGTCATCAACACGGATCCTGAAGCACCAATCCTCGCCAAGGCTGATTACGCCGTGATCGGTGACCTGCATGAAGTTGTGCCGGCGATTAGTGATGAAATCCGCAGAGTGCAAAATGGCGGTTGATGCTATTTTCGAGTATGATATGGAAAAAGCTCAGAAGGACATTCTATATTGACTTTGTGCCGAATATCTATCAATCTTCTTTGAAGAAAGTTACTTTATGGAGTACCAAACAAGATGGCCACAGTGACAGAAAACCGAGCAACTCATGCAGAGCTTGGACTACCATCCAGACTACCTGACCACACCGAACTACCGGAATCGGACGGAACCTTTGTGAAGAATTTCCAAGAACATCCACAGAGTATTTTAATTACAAATTCTATTTGGCCAGTATTGGAAGCTCACCATGATGATGCGCAATTTGCGGTTGGACAAGATTGTGGGATTTATTGGCGCATGATTGAACCACCTGAGAAGGGAGCAATTTCTCCTGACTGGTTCTATGTACCAAACGTTCCACCTATGTTGGATGGCACTTATCGACGGTCCTATGTGATGTGGCAGGAGACGCTGGCACCGTTTCTTGCCTTAGAGTTCGCTTCGGGCACCGGGGAAGAAGAACGCGATCAGACTCCCATTACTGGTAAATTTTGGGTTTATGAACAAGCAATTCGCGTACCTTTCTATGGCATTTTTATCTCTACTACTGGGGAACTCGAATTCTATCATCTCGTCGATGGCAAGTACCAGATGATTAAACCCAACAAGCGTAAGCACTATCCAATTGAACCGCTTGGCATTGAATTCGGGGTCTGGAAAGGGACATATAAAAATGTGGAGATGCCCTGGTTACGTATTTGGGATAGTCAGGGGAATTTATTGTTAACAGGCGATGAACGTGCAGAACAAGAAGCACAGCGCGCAGAACAAGAAGCACAACGTGCAGAACAAGAAGCACAGCGCGCAGAACAAGAAGCACAGCGCGCAGAACAAGAAGCACAGCGCGCAGAACAAGAAGCACAACGTGCAGAACAAGAAGCACAGCGCGCAGAACAAGAAGCACAACGTGCAGAACAACTAGCGTTAAAACTTCGTGAGCTCGGTATCGATCCAGACAAGGATTTGAGCCATTAAGCTTATGACGACCACACCTTATGGCAGCCATCGCACAAAGATCAACCCATTTCACTGGAGTGGAGTTGCTTTCTGTGTTTCCATAAGCGCTTAAGAATGGAATCCATGCTCGTTTCATGAAAAGTTAGGGTACCTTTTGCGTGGCAAAATGGGACTTCTATTTGAAGATTGAATGAACAGCTTCAAATAGGAGCAACCCAATGAATATATTTGGTTACAATGTTCGAGGTCCGAATGCATATACTATTTATCTTGCTATGCGCGCGATCGCAGCATTTGCATTTTCCCTGATTATCACCTACGAGCTTGTCTATCATACTGTCGATATTGGTTTAAATCCTCTACAACTTGTAACAGTTGGCGTCGTGCTGGAAAGCATGACGTTTCTTTTTGAAATTCCCACAGGTATCGTCGCTGATGCATACAGCCGGCGTCTTTCAGTTCTCATTGGATTCTTTCTGATTGGTGTAGGCTTCTTGATCGAAGGTCTTGTCTCAACGTTCGCAACTGTGCTAGTCGCCCAAGTCTTGTGGGGAATCGGATTTACGTTCTACAGCGGTGCGGGAGACGCATGGATAGTCAATGAGGTTGGTAAGGAAAAAGCGGTTCAAGCTTTTCTGCACGGAACGCAGTTAAGCCAAATCATGTCTTTGATCGGTGTAGGGGCTGGGGCGTTTCTGGTTCGCTATGGACTCAACTGGCCAATCTTCGTAGGGGCATCGATCTACTTGGTGATGGTTGTGGTTCTGATGTGGTATATGACTGAATTGGGGTATCAGCCACCAGAGCGGCAACCCGATCAGAGTGTTCTCAAAAAGATGCTCGGACCATTGAGAGAAGGTGTTCAACTCGTCACGGTGCGATCGATTTTGTCGACTATCTTGCTGATTGGTATCGTTATCGGATTGTATGTAGGTGGCTTCGACCGTCTATATGCAGCTCATCTCACGGATAACTTTGAGATTCCAAGTCTCAGTAGATCCAAATTTCAGGTTTTGAGAGAGAATTCTGGCTAAACAGTTGACATAAATACAAATTTGCCGGTCGATATCTAGTTTTTGCGTTAGATTTGGGCGATTTTCAGATATGAAATAGGTTGTTTTCTGTAACCGAAATCTGAATAAATGACTCCAAAATCCCTGCAATCTCGACTGAAAATCGCCAAAAACGCCAAATTTGGATCTACTGAGTCTAGGTGCCCTAGAGCCTGTTGCGTGGTTCAGCATCCTCAGTGGGATAGTGGGACTCCTTTCGCTGGTTGGCACGGAAGCTGTGCGTAGACAGTTGGATGTCACCAGCAACGTTCTGGTCGCAAATCTGCTATTCGCTTTATACGCCGGTATGATTGTCTGCACCTTGATTTTTTCGTTAACACAGCGGTTCTACATAGCTTTCCTCTGCTTCTGTATCAGCCAATCTTTGCGTAATACTGGACGCCCCCTTCTGCTCATCTGGATCAACCAGAATACAGATTCGAGCGTCCGCGCAACGGTTATCTCTATGTACTGGCAGTCAAACGCATTTGGGCAAATCACTGGCAGTCCGCTCATCGGATGGATCGGTACAGTATATTCAATTCGTGCGGCACTTATATCCGGGACGCTGGTTTACGCAGCAGTTTTGGGGGTGGTTCAAAATTAGGTTTACACTTTTGATATATAGACAAAAATCTATATGAGACCGTTTTCTCTCTGAGAACCGGCGAAATCAGAGAATATAAACGTTCTTTCTGTTTCTAAAAGTGTAAACCTATCTATCCAGCTAAAATGAACCACCCCCAGTTTTGCCCTTGCTAAGACGTGCTGGCAATTATTCACGGGGCAGTATTCCATCTTTCTAGGCAACTACTTGACTCTGCGTCTGTACATAATCAGCGATCTGTTTCAATTCAGTTCGAATCTTTGAATGATTGATTGGGCCCGATGGCTGGATGTCCAAGATGATAGTCGCGTAAAATTGAGCATACATGCGAAGGTGGAACAGGAATAACATTAGTTGACTAAGCTCCTGAGTTCCACAACCGTCGTCGATTTACCCTCGAATTCCTCGTCCAGAATCTTGATGAGGGTTTCGAGACCATTCTCGTAGTTAAGGCAAGCTTTCACAATGTTGCGCACATCTGGCTTGAGCGCGGTCCGACGTTGAATGGTATGGGCAATTTCAGGAGGAAGAGTCTTCACAACATCGTTGCGCAGATCGGCGTCTTGCATCGTATCGGATTGAAGCAAGAGATCAGCCAATTCATTAAGGTCGATAGCTGTCTTGGGAATTTGCGTATCTGAGTGTTCTTCCGATACGGACGGGGCTACATTTTGATAGATATTGACCAAAGCCCCCTCACCCATTACAACGACAGCTGAATCCTGTATATCTCCTGTTGTAAATTTATCCCGTTCTATGTGATCGCCAGCAACTTTGTCTTCTGCAATAACATCACTAGACTGCTCTTGGGTGGATGATATTTTGTCTAATTCTAGGTTCTCCAGCTGAGAAACCAGAGCCATACGCCCGCTATCATCGGGCATTGATTGAATTGCGCTGCTGAGCAGCTTGTGAAGCCCGCCAGGCTGGTCATTGGCCCAACAAATTAGATCGTAAAGAATAGCAGCCAAATCTCGCCCATGGACAGTCACAATCGTTTCCAGCTCCGTTCCCAGTCTTGTTTGCACCATGATACGCAGTGTGTTCAAATTAAATGCTTTGAGCAGGGCATCTTGGATCTGTTCAATTTGATCAGTGGTAGGTTGAAGTGACTTGGTCATGAGTTTGAGAACAATACAAATAATGTAGAACAATATACGAATGGAGCTAAATTGGCTTAACTGGTTTCTATCAACGGATTCTATTATACAAACTTAACCAGTGTCAATTAGACTTATTCACTTAACTCCCAAATTATATAGACAAGACTCAGCAAACCCGCATCCGCATCAGTTCTTCCGCGTTGCTTGGATCCATCTCCAGGAACGCCCAGATGGTTTCCACCAATGCATCTAAATTTTCCTGTGGGACCGCACTGGGGATCACGACATATCCATTCTCTTCCCAAAAAGCCCAATCTTTTTCGCTTAGGATCGTCATAATGTATTCCTATTCTCTGACTAGAACAAAGTTTGAACCCAAAATACCTTTCCAAAAGACACCAAGAACCTAGGAAACAGAATACAGCATATATATTGAATTAGCAACAACTCCCCACAGACAGAAAGGAATGGGAACGAGCCACCGAGCTTTCCATGTTCTTTTCAGTCCGTGGGGAATAAACTTCCTGTCAAATTGAAAGGCAGCCTCGCCAGATTTTAATTTACTCGATAGTTGTATTTTGAGCAGGTGCCGGATTTGACAAAGTCAAAATTAAGCAGAGCAGGCCTGCTGTTTGGCGAAAAGGGTAGCGAAGACCTCTGCAATCTCCTGTCCGTCATTCAAGGCATGATGTGCAGTCAAGATGAGATCTTGAATTAGTGACTGAGCTTGCTGCCGAGTAGCCTCACCAAGGGATTTGCTGGGCGAGAATTGAGTTTTAGCCAATGATGGTCCCAAACAATCAAGGTGCAAGAGAGAATAAGCCACGAAGACCAGAGACCAATGTTTTTGAAAGGCGTGGGCAGTTCGCATGCAATATTCATCAAGGCCAAGCAGTTGTTTACCATCCTGATAAACCGTCTCGATAGGCCAACGAAGCAGGTAAATCGAGAGAATGCGTTTGGCATTACAATCAGTGCGATTGGTCACTAAAACGGCCTAATTGCCTTGCAATTCAGGATTATCAAAACTAATCACGATGCGTACCTTGCCGATAGAAGGGATACGCACAGTCATGGTAAAGGTATAGTAAGTACGACCATCAATGGTGACAGGTTTGTAGGCATTCTGGGGGATGTAGGGGACCAACTCTTTGACTTTAATATGTGGCCCCTCGAAAGTTATCGGCTGACCGTCTTCATCTCGCAAACGAAAGCTATTTGTCTCCAGATTGCGATTGCACTTCAAGATGCTGATCCAATCTTTATTCAGACGATCGAGTACAGCTAGAAGATCTGGAGCGAGATACCAACCATCGAAGAGAGCCCAACCAAAGATAAGGGTTCGTTCAACAGCTTTTTCAACCAGTTCACTGGCAATGGTTATCTTGGTCTTAAACGCTTCGTCTAGCCCTCGAAAGGCGGGGTCAGTTAATAGGTGGCTATCCACTCGTTTATGAAAAGCGGTTCGTTCTTTCTTTTTCTTGGGAATCTCAGTCACTGGGAAATGGTTTTCCACAAATGCTTCCCAGTCGGTAAACTCTTCGTACCGTCGGTAGATACTTGCATCGACCGGAAAACGAACAGCGCCACTGACATAGTGACTTGTGACTAAGTTATGAGCCAGTGGATGCTGACCATTGCTATGATTGTAGTGTGTATCGATATACTCGAACAGACTTCCCACGTGTTCACATAGTGTATCGTCAATCGCTAATACCGATTCTGACTCTGAACGTTGGTATTGTGCTGTCTCTGACTTCATGTAACCTATACGCTCATCATTGAGTTTTTCGGCTCGCCCAGGAGCTGAAACGATAGGGCAGATCAGCTATATGTAAATTTTCAGTGGGAAAAGTGTGGGCAAGTGTCATCATTGCTTGGATGTCGGCTTCACCTAAAAATGGACGTTGTGTCGCTGGCATTGTATTTTCCTCGTTTTCTTTGTTTGAAGTCTATCCATTATCATCGTAAGCTGACAATCTGGTCAAGATTGCGGGCTTTCTATCTTCATGATACACTAGTTTCGGGTGGATTGGGGAGGATGGTTTGGAGAGTTTGGAGAATAAATGCCCGTTGGAGCGTGTTACGTGTAGCGTATTGCGTGATAGTCGTTGAGACAATGAATATTAAAACTTTGCCAAAGTATAAGGTACATGATGGAATTAGAACATGAAACGATCGAACGGAAGGCGCGTCATTTTGTACGCTGGTATCAAACCACAGAGCAGCGTTTAACTCAACTCAATGAAATAGGAAATTGGGCAGCTCATTTTAACCCGCAATGGAAAGTAAAAAATATGATACACAATGCGAAAGATATATTTGCTGCTCTTGGAAGACAGAACGCAGGCTATCTGGTGATGGGTGGATTTGCAGCTATCATGTACGGTGTTCCACGTTTTACGAATGACGTTGTTCTTTTCATAGAGGGAACAGATAAGAATATCGAACGTGTTGTGAATGCCTTCATTGAACTTGGTTCAAGCCAAGCTCAAATTTTCAAAACGATGAATTCAACAATTGTTACGTTTATTGAATTTGATGATCTGCCTATCAAGACAGATGTAATGGTCAAAGTACCAGGATTGGAATGGGAATCAGCTTGGCAGAATCGGGTGGAACAATGTTATCAAGAGCAACCATTTTTCGCAATGAGCCGCGCTGATTTAATCACAGCCAAACGCACCGCTGGTCGTTGGCAAGATCTAGAAGACGTCAAGGCATTGGAAGCCGTATCAGACGAATGATTCATTCCTTTTGGCACCCTCCGCAATAATCGAGCCGACGTCCTCCAATTTTATCCCGCACGATGGTTCCACCACAGCGATGACATGTTTGGCCGCCACGGCGAAAGACTCTCCACCGATAATCTCCCCAGGACCATCCCTCGTTTTTAAGACTCTCTGCCAAGACAATTTCATTGGTGATGCCCCGAGTCTCATAAGATTGGCGCGTCAACAGTATTGCGCCTTCTGCCAGTTGCCAAATCTCTTCTGGCGAGCAGTCTATGGGACGCTTTGCGGGAGAGACTGCGGCATAGTGTAGAATTTCACTGCGCAGATAGTTGCCTGTGCCGGCGAGAAAGTGTTGATCCAGAAGCAGTGACGTCAGCTTCTGGCGCCGGAATCGCTCGTCCTGAAAACGCTCAACAATCTGGTCAATCGAAACCGTTGAATCGAGCAGACCGGGTCCGATCTTGCTCAAGAATGGATGCTGAGTCAACTCGTCATCTCTTAGCACTTCGATTTCAGAAGCGCTGTAAAGGAGGGCGGATTTCGTTGCATTGTGAATGGCGAGCCTCAGTTGTCGCTTCGTTTCAGGATAATCATGCGCTTGGCGAACCATCCAAACGCCATAAAGTTGGTTATGGCTGTAGACATTGAAATGGTTCGCAAAACGCGTGAGAATGGCTTTGCCCCGCGTTTCGACAGCCGTCACCATTTCGCCTGCCAACAACGGTTCGAACTCCTTTAGATGCTCGAATGCAAAGAATACCTCATCAGTGTTGTGTCCCACGATTGCTGCAGCCACCGCATCGGCTGCCAAGCGAATTTCGGGTCCTTCGGGCATGGGATTCTGGTTCTCCACTTGGAATTCTGTTGCGTCACATTTTATGCTGGCTCTGGTCCAAAACGATTTGGACCGTTGGTGCCTTCCAGGAAACCTACTTCTATCAGCATCCAGATGACTCCTATAATTGGAATCAACACAATGAGAGACCACCAGCCGGATTTGTCTCGGTCATGCCAACGTTTTGCACTGACCGCCAGGTTGGGCCAGAGGGCGATAAGACTCCAAAGACCGGGGCTGGTTCAGAAATAGGTTGACAAAGAAGAGAGTACGTTAACAAGAGAATAGGTTAGAGAAAGAGGCTCCTGTTCAGGCAAAATAAGGGTGTTCAGACCAAAATAGCCAAAAAGGAGCCTCTAAATGTCAGAGTATCGAACAGACCCCCTATCATTGTCAACCCGAATCGATCTTGCGTTGGAAATGCTCAACCCGAATCGAGAGTGGGGGAGAGCGGTGAAGCGGCGCTGAAAGCGATCTTGTCGCCAGTGAGTCCAGGACCGCAGCCGAAAAGCCATGTGATCGAAGTGGATGAGACGTTCATCCGACGAACCATAACGGTGTTGCCGATGCTGCGAGGAAGCGTACGAGATATCCAAAGGGGGTTGGGGTTGCTGCTAGGTGTGGAGCGGTCGGTGGGATTCATCCAAGGGACGCTGGCGGAAGTTGGAGAACTGGCATCGGCGTACAATGAGAGCATGGTGCCGACGCTGCCGGTGTTGGGGGAAGCGGATGAAATTTTCTGTGGCGACCAACCGTGCCTGACGGTGGTGGACGGAGCATCGTTTGCGCTGTTGAATATCTCAGCAGCCGATGCCCGAGATGAAACAACATGGGGGTTGAAGTTTCTCGAATTGCTCGAGCGAGGCATCACCTTTGATGACTTGGTGACCGATGGGGCTTTGGGCATTCAGGCAGGAGCCAAGGCAGCGGGGATGAATGCGCCACACTCCTATGACCTCTTTCACCAAATGCAGAATGGCACCAAAATCACCCAACGTCTGGAGAGAGAAATGGACCAGGCCATGACCGACCGTGACGTAGCTTGGCAAGTGTTGGACGAGCAGACTGCTCCTGCACGTCGCCCTGGGCGACCACGCAAATGCACAGTGACTCTCGAGGTTGCCGACCAAACGGTGCTGACAGCAGTTGACTTGCACGAGAACTGGACATGGCTTCTCCGAACGGTCCGTCAGGCACTGGAGCCGATTTCACCGACCGGGCAGCTTGTCAACACAGATGCCGCGCAACAAACCATTCTGGCTGCCACCCAACTTATGATGGAGATGAACCGCGATGAAATTGCACACTTTGCCACCCAACTGCAGCAGAATCTACCTACATTGCTGGCTCCTCCGCCAGAACCTCTCACCTGAGTACGAAGCCTTCATCACACACCTCTGGACTTATCGCCATGACCATCAACTTCCCATTGAACAGCTTTTCCTCCCTCATTGCAGCCTATGGCTCTTGCCTTCTGGCATGCACTGGATCGCTTCCATCGGGCTTCTTCTCTAGCTGAATCCTTTCATGCTTGGCTCAGGCCCTTTCTTGCAATCCATCGCTCTTTGCCCGATTGGTTGGCCGCTCTTTTACAGCTCTTTTGGAATCATCGCACCTTCTCACGTGGCAAACGCTCCGGTCACTCACCCTTAGAACTGGCTACCGATTCCTATGTCCCTTCTTTGGCTGACGCCCTTGATGCCATTCTTCAGCCTCAACAGCAACTGGCTCTTTAACCTATTCTCTTTTTAACGTGCCCATTTCAATTTTGTAAACCTAACTCATCCCTTGTTCTGAACCTGCCCAAAGACCGCTCAATATATTATTTGCACCGATAATCACATCAACCAGTCCAACAACGAAGCCAATCAAGAATAAAGGCAAGACACCATTTACCCAAAAAGTCTGGCGATTAATGCGTCCATCGAACGACAGAAACAACTGATTATAATCCATGTTTCCCTCCAAATTTGATGTAATACTCGATAAAAGAATTTAATTTTACTCGATAGTTGTATTTTGAGCAGGTGCCAGATTTGACAAAGTCAAATTAAGCAGAGCAGACCTGCCGTTTGGCGAAAAGGGTAGCGAAGACCTCCGCAATCTCCTGTCCGTCATTCAAGGCATCATGAGCCGTCAAGATGAGATCTTGAATCAGTGACTGAGTTTGCTGCCGGGTAGCCTCACCAAGGGATTTGCTGGGCGAGAATTGAGTTTTAGCCAATGATGGTCCCAAACAATCAAGGTGCAAGAGAGAATAAGCCACGAAGACCAGAGACCAATGTTTTTGAAAGGCGTGGGCAGTTCGCATGCAATATTCATCAAGACCAAGCAGTTGTTTACCATCCTGATAAACCGTCTCGATAGGCCAACGAAGCAGATAAATCGAGAGAATGCGTTTGGCATTACAGTCGGTGCGATTGGTCACTAAAACGGCATAATTGTCTTGCAATTCAGGATTATCAAAACTAATCACGATGCGTACCTTGCCGATAGAAGGGATACGCACAGTCATGGTAAAGGTGTAGTAAGTACGACCATCAATGGTGACAGGCTTGTAGGCATTCTGGGGGATGTAGGGGACCAACTCTTTGACTTTAATATGTGGCCCCTCGAAAGTTATCGGCTGACCATCTTCATCCCGCAAACGAAAACTATTTGTCTCCAGATTGCGATTGCACTTCAAGATGCTGATCCAATCTTTATTCAGACGATCGAGTACAGCTAGAAAATCTGGAGCGAGATACCAACCATCGAAGAGAGCCCAACCAAAGATAAGGGTTCGTTCAACAGCTTTTCAACCAGTTCACTGGCAATGGTTATCTTGGTCTTAAACGCTTCGTCTCGCTCTCGAAAGGCGGGGTCAGTTAATAGGTGGCTATCCACTCGTTTATGAAAAGCGGTTCGTTCTTTCTTTTTCTTGGGAATCTCGGTCACTGGGAAATGTTTTCCACAAATGCTTCCCAGTCGGTAAACTCTTCGTACCGTCGGTAGATACTTGCATCGACCGGAAAACGGATAGCGCCACTGACATAGTGACTTGTGACTAAGTTATGAGCCAGTGGATGCTGACCATTGCTATGATTGTAGTGGGTGTCGATATACTCGAACAGACTTCCCACATGTTCACATAGTGTATCGTCAATCGCTAATACCGATTCTGACTCTGAACGTTGGTATTGTGCTGTCTCTGACTATACGCTCATCATTGAGTTTTTCGGCTCGCCAAGGAGCTTCACTCAGATACCGTGATACATTCGTCTTATCTGCACTATCTAGAATGCAACGGGCAATATTTGCCATGCTTTTGTTGTCCAAGACCATCAGACCCGTCAGATAGTTTTCAAAGTGGCGAAACTGTTTACGATTGGCAAATACTGAACGAAAGGTTTCGCTATGCTCCTTGACCAGTGGCGCTACATTTACTATCGGCAATTGCATCTTGATGGCTCCTTTTCTGCACTTTTTTCTTGATGCAATCTATTGAGATGACTTTTGTCTCTTTTGTCAAAATTGGAAAACCTTCATTTCACAACTATCGAGTAATTTTATTCTCCCCGAAGTGGGAAGAGAAGGCGGTCGCCAGCATTGACCGTGATCTCGTCATTCGTCGATCCCCACGGTGGCGGTGCATCGAGTGTATAGGTGTATTTGCCTGGATCAAAGCACTCTTCTTTTTTCTGTGCCTTTTGGTACCTTGAACGTCTGATTCCAGCCATCATGAGAGCGAGTCATCGTAATGTTCACCTCTGCCCCAAGCTGATTTTGGAAGAGGTAGCACCCCTTGCCCGTGCTTGTATTTGCACGAGATGATGTCGTCGGCGCTTGATTGCTGGTAGATTGAGTGGGTGCCACGACAGCAGGAACAGCATCGCAATCCCCTTCTCTCGTCACATATTGCGCTCCCCCTGAAATCCAACCTTCTGTTCCATCAGGTGTCACAATTTGAAGCCAGGCACAATTATTATTTTGACCAATAACTGTCAGCGAATCGTTCCGACTCACTGTAGTAATAGGGCTATAGTTGGTGCCAGGGCCGCTCCGCACGTTCAGTGCCGAAACCTGTACGGTTGCGAGAACTGCCGTCGGCGCCGCGCTGGGGCTCACGGAGGATCCGGCGGTTGTTGCTACTGTAAAGGTATCCAGAATCTGCTCAAATGATTCAACGTCAGACGAATCAGCCAGTTGCACGTTCAGCAGAATCATTGGCTCTCCGCCCTCTTTTGGTGTGACGGCCATCACAATATAAATCGTCTCGCGCCCCCCACAGTCAGTCCAAATGTCGTAGGCTCCAGCATACAGCTTATCACCATAGTCAAAACGATCATTGTAAGTACAATCATCATCCCATTTGAACAGATCGAGCAATTCATCGGGAGTAAAGGTAGTGGACAAATCATTAGAAACCCCCATGAACATGCCGGGTGTGTTCCAGCTACTGTTGAACTCCTCTAAATCGGGTGCCGCAGAGATAGATATACCCAGCGTTGTATCATCGACAATCCAATCATCACTCAGCACATCGCTCCAACCCTCAGGAACACTCATCTGAATTGTACCGGTTTCGTCAACAATATCGACATACGCTCTCGTGGCTGTACCGCCGCTTGTGCTAAAATCCGCAGAGCTAGTTTCTTCCAATCCCACGAAAAAGCTCTCCATCATCACATTGAAGGCTTCCACATCGGCTTCGGTTGCAGCCTGATACTGCATTAGGATGATCTGGTCTTTGGTCTCTGGGGTTGCGGCCAGCACGACAAAGATATTTCCTGTCCCCTCACAATCGACCCAAATATCGTAAACTGCGGAATAACTTTGCTCCAGAATCGTATGTTCTCGTTCAATCTGATCGTTATATTCGCATGTCTCTTCTAAGTCGAACTGACTGATAAATTCAGTCGGATCAATATCCTCACCAAAATCTGACGAGGTTCGCACATAGAGTCCAGGCGTGGTCCATGTCTCACGATATTGCTCAACATCGGGCGCAATCACCAATGAACGCCCAACAACCTCACCATCTAACACCCAATCTGAACTTTCCACATCTGACCACTCTTTGGGCAACAGCGCGTTCAGAGCGGGATCTTGAACAAGATGATAATCGTAAACAAGATCATCTGTCTCAACCGTCTCTTTGAGTTCTGTCTCCAGGTTTGAGGCAGTTGCTGCCGTGCGGCTGGCTGCAAAAACTGGCGTGCTATCAACGACAAAACTGTCCAAAATATGATCCAAGGCAAGGAGATCGGCTTGCGATGAGATATAGACTTCCATCAATACGATAAAATCCTCGGTCTCGGGCATCATTGAGACAATCATCGCGGAGCTATCGGTTCCATCACACTGGGACCAAATATCATACGCACCTCGATAAAATCCAGTGGGGAGTTCAGAACGTCCATCGTAGGTACATGAGTCAGAGTAATCGATTCCATCGAGCAGATCAGATTGAGTCTGCTCACTAACAATCTCGGCGGAGGCCGCAAAGAAGACACCAGGTGTTCCCCAGCTGTTGAAAAAGTCATCCAGATTGGGGGTGGCAATAAGATGAACACCGATCTCTTGGTCATTAATTGTCCACGCACCGTCTTGCAAATCTGACCAAGCCGCTGGAACATCTAATGTAAGGGTACCACTTTCATCTGAGATCGTTGTAAACTCCTCATAACCATCAACATCCTCATTGACTGCTTCACTCTGATTTGGCCGGTTGGGTAAAGTTTGTTCGCTATTCTCGGCTAATTGGTTTGCAAAAGAGAAGCTCTGCTCCAATGGTCGACCGTTGACCTGACCTTCCAACACCTCTTGGGTATCATTACGGAGAACTTGAACTGCAAGTACATCTCCTGGACTATTGCTACGCAAAACGTTGCAATAATCTGCCATCGTACCATCAGTCGCCATCTCGATCCCTTCGAGGGTTATCACAATATCGCCGGCTTTGAGACCAATTTCATCTGCTGGGGAACCCGAAGCAATCGACGCCACCCAAATACCCGTATTGCCCTCTTCATCCCAAATCGCACGACCGTTGATCCCGATCGAATCAATGTCATTGCCAGCTCCGAGCTCCTCAATGATGGGAACGGCATCGTCACGTGAGATGGCGAAGTATTGAACTGTTTCATCATTACCTGCATAGTTGACGGCGACAACCTTTCCATCTTTATCAACAAGCGGACCACCTGAGTTACCAGGGTTGATGGTTGCATCATGTTGCAGAACACGTTGAACGGAGGCCCAACGGCTTCTGCCATCTGCCCGTGCTTTGGACACAATGCCTCGTGTGAGCGTGTATTCAGGATCACCAAGAGGAAAACCTGCCGCGTAGACATCTAATCCTACTTTGATATCACCTTCAAACCACTCAAGATAAGAAAAACCATTTCCTTGAATATCAATGACGGCTAAATCAGCACATTCTGAAACACCAAGCACCTTTGCGTTGAGCGCTTGCTCTTCGCCTGCCACAAAAACCTTGAGGAAAGCTGCCCCCGCGACCACGTGATTATTGGTAACGGCAATGCCAGATTCATCGATGATAAAGCCAGATCCACTCCCCGCCGCATTGCGCTGCATGCCCTCGACCGGGTCTCGAAAGCTCCCAATGGCTTCAATCTGTACAACCGCCAACTCTACATCTTCTAAAGTATCGATTGCAGAGCCATCTGCAGATGACTCCTCTGCTGCCTTCTCGGTTTTCTGATCATCAAGAGGATTTGTCAGTGCGGGCAGTGTGGGAAATTTGAGTCGTACTCTTCCGGTTGTTGTGGTTTTCTCGGTCGACGTAATCGGCTGAGACACCCCTACTTGAGAGGGGGATCTCAGAAGTTCGATACTGGTCGAGAAAAAGAACGTTCGTTCTAAACGAGGCTGTCTGTTCGATTGGATCGCCCATGTTGTGGTGAATCCAGAAACGGTCAGCAAAACAGCAACAGCAACGGCAACACTCCACCGCTGCTTATAAATTGTTTGTTTCACCCTCATGCCCCAAATGTGCGCATTGAAGTAAAATGCCTCTCTAATGAAAATGGAATAGCATATGTTTGCGGGAGATGAGCCTTGTCTCACGTAGCGTTGGATAAGTTGTTGGATAAATCTTATAATCATAACTGCCCTTGTTTATAAGCTATACTGCGGTTGTGATGAAAACCGTAGTTGTCGAAAGCTCTAGCAGAGAGACCAACCTACGGTTTTCATACAGAGCAAAGTATAGATAGATAGAGGTATCTGACTATCTTACACGATTTTTCCGGTTTGTAAAGAGGGAATTGCCTATACTTTCCCCAAGACGGAAGCCAATAGCGCCATCCGCACATACATTCCATTGCGCATTTGTCGAAAATAGGCCGCCCGTGGATCATCATCTACTGTGTAACTGATTTCATTGACGCGCGGCAATGGATGCATGACAATCATCTGCTCCTTCGCCTCATTCATGAGCGCTTCATCTACGATATAGTGATCCTTCACGCGGTCATAAGCTGCGAGATCGGTAAAGCGCTCTTTCTGAACACGCGTCACGTAGAGCACATCGACGTCATGGATAATTTCATGGATATTTTCTAATTGATGAAAGGATTGTTTCGTTGACTCACCTCGCGTCGAATCACGACCATTTAAGCTCCCATGATTTGATTGCAGAACATCCAATATTTCCTCCGGCATCTGCAGAATATCTGGACTTACAAACATAAACTCAATATCGTAATTGGTAAGCAGCTTGGTTAAGCTATGGACAGTTCGGCCATATTTCAGGTCACCGACCATCGCAACCTTCAGGCCATCAACTCTGTGAAGTGCTTCTTGAATCGTAAAGAGATCGAGCAAAGCCTGTGTCGGATGTTCACCAACGCCGTCACCTGCATTAATGACTGGTTTTTTTGCATAATGCGCGGCTGTTGCCGCTGCACCAACATCTGGGTGACGAATGACAATGACATCGGCATAGCTTTCCAGGGTTCGGACGGTGTCGGGCAGACTTTCGCCTTTGGTCACAGAACTGTACTGCACATTGTTAATGGGGATCACCTGACCACCAAGCCGCATCATCGCAGCCATAAAGCTGGAACTCGTGCGCGTACTTGGCTCATAGAAAAGGTTGGCCAAAATATTGCCTTGGAGCAGATCGGCACTGCCAAACCGTTCGACCATCACTTTCATTTCATTGGCGACGCCAAACACATAATCGAGTTTGGCACGATCAAACTGATCGACGCTGATGATGTCCTGTCCATATAACCCGATGCCTTCTCGATTGGTGGGCCTATGTTGCGTTTCTTTGCGTTGAAGCATTAAAAATCTCCCCTATCCTCACGTCTTACACTCGTATAACAAAAAACCGATGAAACAATGTTTCATCGGTTTAAATCACGATTTGAGTTTGGTTGAAATAACACCCTTCCGCTACCCGGTCGGGCAATTACCTTTCCTGAATCATAGACAATTTTCCCCCGAAGTTTGACGCGCTCCACACGCCCAAATACCCGCTGTCCAAAAAAGGGAGTCCAAGCAGCTTTTGTCTGTAGATATTGGTCACTCAATTCATATTCAGCATCTACATCAACTTCAATCTCTGTTTCTGGTTGTTCGGGAAGATGATAGATTCGGCGCGGAGCATGGACGCAGCGTTCAAGAATATCGTCAATGGTGAGACGATCATGATGAACGGCTGTTACCAATAAGGGCAGCATTGTTTCAATACCCGGTACACCAGGTGGCGGAGTATCCAGATTTTTTTCGTCTATTGTATGGGGGGCATGATCGGTCGCAAAAATATCTACGACCGTCAGATGTTCCCACATTGCATCCACATCATCAGGGGATGCGAGTGGCGGACGCATATCACCCCGGGTTCCCAGATGTGCCAGATCGTTGACGTTTAGGAAAAGATGATGCGGTGTAACTTCGCAGGTCACCTTCTGTCCACATTCCTTCGCCCGAGCGATCAATTCGATTTCGCTTCGCCGACTCACATGGACCACATGGAGAGGAACATGATAAAGCTGGCTGAGATTGAGGCAGACAGCGACCATCATCTCCTCGGCATGGACGGCAATCGGTCCGATACCAGAAGGGTTTTTCGTGCTACGATACCCTGTTTCCTCCGCTTTCTCGGCCCAAGTGCGAAAGAGAGCATGGAGTTGACCTAACTCTTCAATCCGGAGGCTACCAAATGTTTCATTGACATAGATTTTTAGGCCACAGGCATTTTGCGCCACGGGCAGATAACCATCCACATAATGAATGACCGGATCTGTGTTGGTAGCACCCACGAAAAGCGCAACATCGCAGAGTGCCTTCTCAGCTGCTATTTGAGCTTTTTCAACGAGACAAGCAGGCGTTGATGTGGGCGGATCTGTATTGGGCATATCCAGCACGGTGGTAATGCCGCCCGCTAAGGCGGCAGCTGTCCCCGTCGTGAAATCTTCTTTATGCGTATATCCTGGATCGCGAAAATGTACATGGGCGTCGATCAAACCTGGTAATCGTAATATAGCCATTAGTTCGTTTCAGTCTTCTCGAAGGGCTGACCATGGAGCGTGACAATCAATCGCCTGGCACGGCCACGATCTCGATGCTCACAGAGATAGATGCCTTGCCAAGAGCCTAAATTTAGCTTGCCATCCGTAATCGGCACAGAGATATTGCTTCCAATGAGGACTGATTTGATATGTGAGGTGGTGTCGTCTGGACCTTCATAAGTATGGATATAATGAGTTGCAGTCTCCGGTACCATTAGATTGAAGTGTGTTTCCATATCGATTCGCACATCTGGATCGACTCCCTCATTGATGGTAAGCGAAGCTGAGGTATGTTGAATAAAGACATGCATAATTCCGATTGCGTAGTTGCGCACTTCGGGAATCTGACGTAGAAGGTCATAGGTAATCGCGTGGAATCCGCGTGTTTTTGGAGGGATGACTATTTCTTTTTGAATTCAGGACATAACTGTGTAAACGGTTTTTAGAAATCGGAATTCAATAAATTGAATATAGATTCTTCGTTTCACTCGAGAATGATATGTTCAACTTATTAAACACTCATTTCTTAATCATAACGAAAGATTCTGCTCAAGGAAATTATTATTGTACCATACAAATGGTGATATTCCGGTGCAGACACTTGGTCTGAATAGTTCTCTTCCCCTACTTTTCCCATACGCATGGTTCGCCGTACCAATTCCTGTAATTATACGCAATTTCGTCGCTATATCGGTACAGTTTTAGTGGTACAGCGGTGTGGGGGGCAACAAGCGAGTATGAATTTTATCCGCTATTCTTGTGAAACCAGCGTTCGGATGAACAGAATGTTTGAGCACTGGTCGTATTACCAGACACGACTCTCTTGACAATACCACAGCTCAACTATATTCCGCAGTAGCGCAATAGGGCATTTTTATAGACTCAGTAGATCCAAATTTCAGGTTTTGAGAGAGAATTCTGGCTAAACGTTGACATAAATACAAATTTGCCGGTCGATATCTAGTTTTTGCGTTAGATTTGGGCGATTTTCAGATATGAAATAGGTTGTTTTCTGTAACCGAAATGGGGTGGTTCAGAATTAGGTTTACACTTTTGATACATAGACAAAAATCTATATGAGGTCATTTTCTGCCTGAGCATGGCTCAAATTAGAAAATATAAACATCTTTTCTCTTTGCAAAAATGTAAACCTAATTGTCCGCCTAAAATGAACCACCCCACCGAAATCTGAATAAATGACTCCAAAATCCCTGCAATCTCGACTGAAAATAGCCAAAAACGCCAAATTTGGATCTACTGAGACTCTTACACAGAGTCACCCAGAGAAGGCACAAAGGTACACAGAGCAAAGGGGACATGACATAAAGAATATTTCTCTGTGAATACTCGTGACATTTCCATGATATTCTTCTCAATGTACCAGAACTAAAAAATCCTATTTTGTGTCATTGCACAGTATAAGATGACTCATCTTCCAAATATGTGTCTACTGGAAGCCCATTGTGACTGACCCTTTATCGGTTGTCCACACTTGGAAGATGAACGGATATAGACATGGGGAAAACAAGATGTATCTACTGATCTTTGGTCTCTTGATTTCATCAATGTTGGTTTTTTTGGTGATTTGGTCTGCTATGTATCTAAGTGCTACGATTACACGTCGCGAAGCAAAAAGAGATGAAACCATCTCGTCTGACCTGTTCAGTTCATTCTTCCAGACATCACCAATTTTTCGTCTGGAACATTACCAAACAGGCGATCCAGTTAGTTGACTGCTACATTCGCCCGGAGAATCCGAGCCTAGCCATCTCATGAATGTCCAGAAGGTCGAAAGACAAATCGATCTATCTTAAACAGCTCCAAAAAAGAAAGTAGGGTGGCGCAACAGATTTAAAGTGTTCCCGGCTACCTGGTGTGGGATTTTCAATCCTGTTTTTAATTTCTTGCATGTGGGAAAGCGAAAAGCCGCTTTCAATTAAGCAATTGATGAGCGTACTGAGGGTATGTCGAAACTCTTTTGGACTCTTTATTCTGCGCATCCCTCCGTCTGTATTCTCTACATCCCAGTGGGGATAGAGGGTTGATATATCAAAGCCGTCGATATAGGGGTGAGTCAATGGATACGCCTCGCCATTCCAAGCTTCCATGTCGACTGTCTGCGTAAAAGGGTTCGCACACTCTAATCGGTACAGCCCATCTGTCCGAAGCACACGTGCGACTCCACGAAAAACAGGACGCACATCTGGTACAAAATTGATTGAATAGGCTTGATAGACCAAATCAAATGACTGTTCGTCAAAACGAGATAGATGACGCATATCACCTTGCACTGTTGTGACAGGATAGCCATAATGCGCTGCCGCTTCTCGATCTTTAACCAACTGAGTATCTGCCAAATCCAGTACTGTTACCTCGGCACCCAAGAGAGCAAACGCAACTGACTGTTGTCCACCACCTGCCGCCAAACAAAGCACGTCCAAGCCTGATACTGCCCCCATTATGCCTTCGGCATCGAGAAATTCACGCGCTCGGCGCTGATCCAAATCCAAAAATGGTCTGGCAAACTGAACGTCTGCCTGTGCCAGCTCCTCCCACCGTTCTTGATTGTAGCGTGCAAGATCATCCATTTTTCACAATGGTTCAACTAACTTTACTTTCTGGTAAAGGCTTGAGTGACAAAGGGCAAACCGAAAGGGGCGGAAAAAAGAATCCACCCTGAAAAAACGGGATAAAATGTAAAAATAGTGCTCGGCTAGTTTAAGCAGCGGCATTGAGGCGGCGATGAGCGAGAACGCCTTTAGGGAAATGGTGTGAAACCGAGGCCTTTTTCCGAAAGTCAGGGTCGAGTTGGTCAGGAGTTGGAAAAAGAGCACTCGAGAGAACACGGCGCAGCCTGCCGGGAGTGGATTGAGGCTCTCGATCCCAGTAGCCAGTCGGTATGGGAGGAAGAGAAGCGGCTAAATGGGAAAGAAGATTGCCAGCCAGCAGCCCCAGTTCAGGTAAGCGGAAACAAGCCTCATCGGCATGAACAAATTGACGATGTAAGCCAATCATCTGCTTGGAAGCCAAGGGGGGAGGTTCAACAGGCCAGCGTTCCAGGTAGACAAGATAAATGGTTTCAGGCTGCAAAGTCATAACGGTCGCCAAAACCAAAGGTGTGTTGTAGGCCGGATCCTGAATGACGTAAATCGAGTAGGTACGGTTGGCTGTATCCACCTTGGTTGTTCTGGGGACGAGATTGTGCCATGCTTGATAGCAAATCAGGCGACCACTATAGAGAAAGCGACCAGACGAGTCCGGAGTTGTAGCCTCGAGTCGCTTTCCCTTATAGCTGCGAGAGAGCGGACGCACAATATCACCATATTCAGGTGGTCTGCCTTTTTCTTTGCGTTTGGGGAACTCATTGCGGCGCACTGTGCAGTTAATCGCTTCCCGCAGGACAAATCGGTCGATGCCGCTTTCTAGCATTTCTCTGATTGTAAACCCGGCATCGACCACCGCCACTTCGTCTGACTCCAGTGATTTCTTCGTCTCTTTCAGCAGCTTTTTCCGAAACTCACTTTCCTTTGTTCCAACCGTGCATCTCATGATTGCCTTGAGCAGTGGCACTCGCTTCCCGCCTATCTCCCCGAGCTTATCATCACTCCAAAGATGAGCGGGCAATGCCCGACGAGCCGTTGAGTTATAGAGTCGGTTCACTTTCCTTGCAGCTTCGGTCGCCAGAACCCTGTGATATCTATGCTTTTCACTCGGTACCCTTCTAACTTTTTTGCCTCCCATTCCCTTTCCACTTCTTCTTGCCACGACCCCAGCAGACTTGTGATATCCCATGATCCATATCAGCTCCACCAGCTTCGCCGGAGCTCCTCATCTTCAAACCCGCTTTCTTTCAATGCGCTATGGATTGCTCCTCGACTTTTCAGAAACGACCCATTCAGCATTGCCCACATCAGACGCATTACATTTACGTTTGTTCCCATCGGCGTTACTTGCAATACATTCATCAGTACTGCTATAGTTATTTCTGGCGCGGTTAGCATTCCTTCCTCCTTTTTGGGTTCTCTACCTTTTGGATGAACTGCTAACCGCTTTTTGTCACATTTCTCACCTCATCTCTTTTCTTTTACCAGAAAGTAAAGAACTAAACAAATTGTGCAAATCTCTGTTTTTGCCCGAGGCATCATCGTGCCTCTGCACAATTTTGTCTGATGAGCGTTTTACAATTTGGGTTGTCTGAGGAATTGTGTGGTTGTCAGCTGGTTTGTTGGTTAGATGGTTGGTGAACAAACGAGCAAACCAACCAACATCCAACGTTTACCCCACAAAACCTCAAAGAACCACAATTTGTTGTTCAGGGTTCTGAACAAATAATCCACGAACCTCACTCTTGATTCTGGTGTGACCAGGTTAAGGAAATATCAATTGCATCGTCTTTGGGTGCATATCCAATCTCTTCACGCGCGTTGCTAATGTCGAGCCGTTTCCAACGATTATTCGACACCCCATGATAGACGGCAAAGTCCAGTTCGTCCGGTGCTTCAATGCTCTTTGTCACGAGAGCAGTCAGATCCTCCATCGTGAGGATAATGTCAATATAGTGGTGATTGATGTTGTAACGATCCCGATATATAGAGCTATTTGGCCGCTCCGATACTGCACCAAAACGCAGACAGATAGCAGAAAGACCATGCGTGTGCGAGTAGTAGCGGGCCACGGCTTCACCCCAACATTTTGTCGCACCGTAGAGGTTAATGGGGTAGATGGGCATGCTGGTATGCACTTGGACATCAATTATAGCCATAGACAGCATTGACGCTACTCGCAAAGATAATACGTCGGCAACCGGCTTGGTGTGCAGCTTCGAAGGCATTGTACGTACCAATGACATTGTTCGGCAACAAACTTTCCCAAGGCGCTTCCATACTTGGATCCGCTCCCATATGGACCACTGTGTCGATCCCTGAACAGAGCGGTGCAAGATCATCGTAGTTGGTCAAATTTGTCTCAGAAAAGGGAAACCCAAACGTCTCATCCGGTCTACGAATGTCGGTTAAATGAAGATCATACCGTTCTTTCCACTGATTCGTCAGAAAGTGACCGATGCGACCTGCAGCACCAGTTAGTAGAACTTTGCGTTTCATTACGTTGTCTTGACTCCTGATAAATTTAAACCTAATTTCAATCAAGCTAGGGCATTCGTTCTTCTACCCCCAATGCTCAGGCACAAGAGGAGAGTGGATATTGCATCGTTGACCGATCCATTGAGCCGCGTGAACGCCATCTTGATAGCTAGAATGAGCACTCACGTAGGTCTCGACTGGCTGGGTGAATTGAGCAAGCAATTGTGCGTCAGTTTCGGGATTTTCATCAGTCACGACCAATGTATCAGCCTGAACTTGGGAAGCAAAGTGACCCGCTTCAAAATAGCTGAGCGTTCGCCACAGTTGCGCAGCACGATCTGGATAGGTATTTATATATTCATTGAGTTCCTCAATGGGATAGGCATCGCTCGTTGCGGCTTCTGTTTGAGCACCGTAGAAGAATCCGGGCGTGTAGTAAAGAGTCGAAACTTGTTCACGGAGCGCTGCAGTCATGAGGGCCAGATCGCCACCCATCACGGCGATTCGTTTCGCATCGACCTCATTACGTGTGAGGAGAAAATCAACCACGCGGCAACAATCAGCCACAATGCCTCGATAGATATAGCGCGCAGGATCTTCAATTCCGGTGGTCAACAAACCAGGATAGGCAGCGGCAAAGGGTTGGTCTGCAAGTCGTTGGCCTCGATGGCAAAGGGCAACAGAGATATACTGTTGGCGCTCCTCGAATGGTGGAACATGAACGACACTGCCATAATTGGGCGTCCGGTAGAAAACAGGGAACGGGCCATCGCCGTGTGGTACAGAATAGTAAGCAAAGATGCGATAACCATCCAGACTCGTGAGGCGTAGACCGTAAAGTGTAAAGTTATCTGCGCTGTGTCGCGCCATGGGAGTTTGTTCGGGGGCCGGCGGAAACGCAGCAAGTGCCTCCAAGGTGCCGGCCCAAAAGGCGGCAAAATCAGCGGGTTGCGGTGCAATTGATCGACTCATGACCCCCTCCTCGGTGAAAATCGCTCTTGAAAAAATGCCTCAATCACAGCTTCGTGTTGATAGCGATTGGCATCGTGACCGTAGCCATCGTAGGCATAGAGCTTTTTGTTTGCACTGCCGATCCGCTCAAAAACTGCATAGCCTGTTTCTGGAGGACAGACATTATCCTGTAGCCCAATATTGACGATAATCGGGCAGTTGATCCGATCGGCAAAGTTGTGGCAGTCATAGTAAGACCAAGTCGTCTCAACCGCACGGCGACTCTCGGGGAAGAGACGTATGTACTCATTGATCTCCTGATACGGATAGGTATGGGTCAGTTCAATAGCATCAATGACACCCGCGAGATAGGGCGCACCTGCCGCTGCCGCAGCAATTTCAGGACGCATCGCCGTGGCCAGTAATGTCAGCGCGCCACCCTGGCTACTGCCCCGCACACCAATGCGATTGTGATCGACTTCCGGTCTTTCAAGCAGAAAATCGATGACACGCCACGCATCCACATAAAATCCTTTATAGGCATAGCTGTTCCGATCAATGATGTTGTGAACCAAAAGCCCCGGATACCCGGGGTTGACTTGCCCATTGCTGCGTAGCTTGCCGCGCGGCGCGGCACCAAACGTGGCATACCCCATCTTGGCGTGGCTCTTTGGCAACGTTGGTTCGCTCACGTAACCTGGATAGAAGACCAGTGCTGGAAGTGGCTCTGGTCGATGGCGCGGCAAACAATACCAGCCCGCAATTCGCACATGATTCAGGCTATCGTAGTGAACTTCGAAGACTTCCACATCGTCTGTCGAACGCATTGGCACAGGCGTCAACGTTGGGTTGAGAGGGATCTGTGCCGCTTCAGCCAAGACACCTTGCCAGAACTCCTCAAAATCTGGCGGTTTGGTTACCCTCGTGCCATAGGTGGCGGGATCATGGGTGTAGATACTCATTGGTTCTCCTTATCTTATCAGCCATCACCGGTTTGGGTGTGTACCACAAAGTGTGTAAATAGAGCAGGCTCTCTGACTAAGCGGTTCCCATTTAGGCCATTCCGGAGAAATAAATCTCGAATTTGCCAAGTCGATTTCTCTGGAATGGCTTGAGCTTTTCCAGATCAAATTAGGGATTTTAATTGTTGGAAAAGCCTTACACATTTTGGGACACACTGTCACATTTTCTTATTCCCCATATACCAACGTCTTCGGATACCAGTCTTTCCAGCCAAACCAGAAAGCCGAGGTGCTGGGAATCCGAGCGAGCGTAGTTCCTGAAAGTTCGCCCGCAATCGCCCTGCCCGTAAGCAGAAACCAGGTCGATTCGGTTTCATTGTCAAGAAATTCGAGTCTCTCCGCTCCTCGGCGAAACGTCAGAGTCCGTTCCCCAACCCTCCGTTCAAAGACAAGGGAAGTTGCTGTCTCTGGATCGAAGAGGATCAGCAGTGGCACGTCATTGACTGTGTCGTTCACAATCTGCGCTTTGCGCAAAGTGGTGCGGTCGTAAGCAACAGCTTGTCCCGCCACAACCGCGCCCGTCACCAGCGCCTTGCGCGGCAATCGCGTATCCAGATGTGTCTCATCGGACGCTCCAGTAAAATCGTTGTTGTAATACTCGGCGTAGGGATCGGTTGCGCCTTTGCCGTTCGTAACGAGTGCTTTGGTTTCGGGATGAAGCTCTTTCCACTGACCCCAAGTCGTTTGCAGCGATGCCACTGGCGTTAAACTTGCTCCTGCCAGTGGCCCCTCGACCGCTTCTCCCAATAGTTGGCTCCATAAGGTATTCGTCTGGCGGTCAAACATAACCAGGACATTCATGATGAGCTTACCACTCACGCCAAAGGTCAGTATCCGTGACCTGTTTTCATACTCAACGTGACGGGCATAGTTTATGCCCGTATAGCAAAGCGGTCACCACGTGACAGCAATGGGTTCGCCTCCCACGACATCGTTCACAATTTCATGCCGGCTCAAAAAGGGAATCGAGTAGGCACGGGCATCGTCATGTAACTCGATGCCAATGACCAACTCGTCGTCCTGATATTGGGCGTCTGCTTCGGTGCCAGTTACAAATTGGGGGGAATCAATCGCCTGAATCGTATCTGGGGGAATGAGCGTGATGATTTCGTAGTCAGATTGACGTGTATCTGTTGGTGTTGAAGGAAAATCTGCACTTGTCTCAGGACGCTGATTGAGGATTTCTGGACGGCTAATTTGATCACCCAGCCACAGATTATATATGCCCCATAGACCAATTGCAATGCTTATAAACAGCAACAGGTGCATGCGAAAGAGTTGCTTCAATTTGCCTTGGAACAGGAAATTTCTCACTTTCCATATTTTCCATTTTTTGGATGACGTAGATTTGGGTTCATTGTTTTCGGCCACATAGCCGAATAGGCTTGCACGAGCGATTTCCCTGTAAATTGAGTGTACAACAAGATTAGATTAGACGCAACGTTCCTACAAACATCCTCAGATCTTGTCTGATGACAGACCAAACTCCATCTAGAGACGCTTCATGGACGTTGTCTTCAACTTGCGAAAACTTTGACGCAGATTTAGGGTAGGAGTTAGAATATTCCTCACAGTGAGCAGTAAATATTGAAGTTACGTATGCTAAAGTTATGATCTAAGAAGATGCAATGGCCAGACAATTTTCCCGATGCTTGCCCACCTGAGGATGCTCAGTTACAATCAATTTCAGCTTACTTGCTTGTACATTCACCGATACTTCCAACTGATTTTCATTCTTTGAAACAGCGCCATCCTGAACAGACGTTTCCTAATTTAGAGTTAGAATGCCAAGCATATGGTCTATCAGTTTTTGAGAAAATAGAGCATTTACGGCGCGTCCGAAGCAGAGTACGACGGCTTCGACATCGAGCGATTGCAGTTGGAAACTTAACTCCTGAAGCAGGTGTCGTCAAGCCAACATCAAGTAGATTCGGTGACTCCCATCGAACTTGGTGGGTTCCAATAGATGTAAAACCCTGGAAGCTTTTTCACATAGTTGCGGAATAAGGAAACGCATGGTGATATTACCTCAAAATACAATACTTGGACATCTTGAAATATTTGAGATCTACGAATTTTATAATATGCCAGTCCTATTTGCTTGTATAAATCAGGCTGATCACATTTATCTTGCCGTCTGGATTGCTGAGACTGAACAAGAAAATGTATGGTTATACGTCGCCCTGTCACCACAACGTTTTGCCAAAGTCCGCTCTGGCCAAATTGACTTGCACGACGCCTTTGCGCTGCCAGAGGACGATATCGTCTCAAAAGTCATTGTTACTAAAGACACAAACCATAAATCGGATGTCAAGCCGCTTCCTATTGAGACGGTAGATGAAACATGGCCACCGTTGCCGGGTGATTATCTAGATGTCCCCGATTCGCTACCGCGTGTCCTGTGGAATGGTTTAGATCAGCGCAACCCACAGATAAACAATCGGCTAAAGAATGTGAATCCCGAGGCTTGGTATCATCAGCTTGGAATTCAATCTTTAGTAAACTCACGTTCTCCTATAAGTGTATAATCTGACCAACCTTCTACAAAAACCTTGCTCGAATCCCCAAAGAGCCCTTGCCCCAACGTCGTCCACGAATCATACTCTGCAAACCCTTTCAGAACATCCGGCAATCGCTCTCGTCCATAACTCGCCACAATGTAGCCAACAATCGACTCTTGCACGAGCAACTGTGTCAAAAAGCGTTCTCGATCCGCAAAGAGTTCGTCGCGCCAATTGGACACGCTCGATGGTTCCAAACCAGCACCATCTTGCAGAAGGCGCCACAGTGATGCATCCAACTGCAAGTGGAGCGTGTTCTCTATATCTTGACTGCTATTGAATTCCTGGTTCAACTCGCGGCGTAACCAACTGCGTAATCCCCACAGTCCTAGCTCCCACTGTGGTCCAATGGAGACCGACCGTTGCTCTTCTAGAGTACGTGTTAGGACGTGATCGACAACGCATAAAGTCATCCAACTTTGAACGATCTGCTGGACATACGCTTGGTCTGTCAATTGATTTGGAATCTTGAGGAGGGCCGGAGAGGTTAACTCAATCCGGTTCTCTCCAGGCAACCACTGGTTGACAATTTCCGGTTGCCACGAGATTGTCAATTGCTTTTCCAGATCACTGGAATTCCCTCCGAGAATTCCATGAAGATCGACCAACGCATCATCCAGTTGAGGCGCAATGGTTGTGACAAGTTCCGCATCCGATTGATGGTAGTTCAGGAGCAGGTGTTGCGTTTTTAATTGCTGTGTGGCACCCCAGTAATCAGCCTGCGGGACAGCAGACTGCAACCCAGCATTTGTCTCTTGATAGAAGAATGTTGCCCGAAAAGGAACCGGCAACCACCAGCCATCCATTGACTCGCCCGTGGGTTCATGGATCAACATGCGTACGCGAATCAGATCGCCGATGCGTGATACCGATTGCACTTCTCGATCGGAACGCTGCCAATTATCTAGATCTAGAGTCCAATAATCTCGCCAACGACGCCGCCGATTTAGCAACCCTGATTCCGATATGGGTCTGTGTCTGCGCAGTGGGTCACCAATGGCATCTGCCTGCTCTTTGCGTCGTTCAAGTGCATTGATTTCGCTGACGATTTGGCGGCGTTCGATCTGGGCAAACGATGGGGCGGCTCCTGTTGCCATTAGCAGTCCCACCAGCAGCAACATGGTGCTGCGCCCAATCTGGGCCAACCACCGGCGTTTATCGAATCGTTTATACAAAGCAAAAAAACGCCCATCTTGCTCGATATACCCGTCTCGAACCGATAAGCGTCCTTTGTCTCTGTTATGATCTTCGCCGACCTGCCATTCAAAGCCGACAATGCTTTTTTTCTTCCGGCTTGCTTTCCGGAACAATAGATATAGTCCTTATCCACCAACTATCTAATGAATCGACATCTCGGTATCATCATCAAAGAAATAGAGCTTGTTTGGATCCAAGTGTATTTTCACTTTGGTGCCGATGTCGGCTCGGAAATCGGGATCGGTACGAACAAGAACGTTCGTCCCTCCAATCTCGACAGTCAAAAAGATATCGGCTCCCATTGGTTCTTCAACGTAGACCACTCCATCCAGCCCTTCCGTGCCGTTGAGGCTGACACCAATGGCTTCAGAACGAATGCCAAGCACAGCTTTACGATTTGAATACGTCTGTAGCTTACTGCTAAATCGGTCCGGCACTGGACAGCTAACGCCACCCCATTGAAAATTGAGTTGACCACTGTCGCTCTTGAATTCACCTTCAACAAAATTCATCCCAGGGCTGCCAATGAAGCCAGCCACAAAAAGATTTGCAGGTTGGTTATAGACCTCGTCCGGTGTGCCAAATTGTTGGAGCTTGCCGTGATTCATAATCGCAATACGGTCTGACATGGTCAACGCTTCGGCCTGATCATGTGTGACATAAATAAAGGTTCGACCAATATCATGATGAAGTCGTTTCAACTCGGCCCTCATGCTCACACGCAGCTTTGCATCCAAATTACTCAACGGCTCATCCAACAAGAAGCAAGCCGGTTCGCGCACGATCGCGCGCCCCAATGCAACCCGTTGACGCTGACCACCCGATAGATCGCGCGGCTTGCGATCTAGAAGCTCTTGAATCCCCAACATGTCGGCTGCCCATTCAACACGCCGCTCTACCTCAGCTTTCTGGAATCTCATCATGCGGAGCGCAAAACCAATGTTGTCAAAGACACTCATGTGGGGATAGAGTGCATAGCTCTGAAAGACCATTGCGATGTCGCGGTAATTAGCCGGAAGATGGCTGACCACTTCATCATCAAAATAGATCTCCCCCTCAGTGACTTGCTCAAGCCCAGCAATCATCCGCAGGGTAGTTGTCTTGCCACACCCAGAAGGACCAACCAACGTGACAAATTCTTTGTCTTGAACATCAAGCTGCAAATCGTCCACTGCCACCACATCTCCAAAGCGTTTGGTGACTCGATCTAACGTTACACGCGCCATACGGTTTCCTTCGTTTAACTATCTATTATGACAATGGTTCGCTATGCATTAGGAAAGATTCATTAGGTTCTGTTGACATTTAGGGTGTGCCATTAGAGTGCTGGCTGCATTGAGCGCTACTTTTCTCGAGAGGGCTGCAAATGTCAACAACTCCTAATTTTCAGGTTTGTACCACAAAGTGTGTAAATGGAGTAGGTTCTCTATCTGATAGGTCTTCGTTTACACATTTTGGGACACACTGTCTAATTTTCTAGCCTTTCACCGCTCCTACAGTAATACCCGAAATGATCAAGCGTTGGAATAGCAGGGCCAAGACCAACGGTGGAATCACGGCCAATACCCCACCTGCCGTCATCAACACGGGAGACGTATCGACATCCGTAACCAGTTGGGCAATCATGATCGGAATGGTCTTGGAATTCATGGTCGAAGTGAAAAGCAATGCAAAGAGAAATTCGCCCCAGGCAGAGAGAAATGACATCATCGCAACCGCGATCAAGCCGGGTGTTGCCACAGGCAGAAAGACCCGCCACATCATTTGTAACCAATTGCAACGGTCCACTCGCGCAGCATCTTCCAGATCACGTGGAATCGTTTGGAAATAGCTCGCCAGAATCCAGACTGAATATGGAATCGTAAACGTGGTATAGGCAAAGATGAGCGAAAGCTTGGTGTCGAGCAAAGTGTAGTTCTTTACCAAGATGTAGAGCGGAATCATAATTGCGATCGCAGGCACCATGCGGGAGCCGAGATAGAAGAGCATCATAACCATGCTGCCACGAAAACGAAGACGAGCGAAAGCATAACCGCCTAATCCACCAATGATCATGTTGAGAATGGCAACCGAAAATGCGACAATCGTGCTATTTAACAGGGCAGTTGGTGAGTCCTTGACGGCACCTTGTCCAATAAATGCACCTTTGTTCATCCCTCCACTGCTGACCAAATCGCTCCCCTTGAGGGACTCCGGTGCAAGATATGCCTGGAAATTACGCAAAGTTGGTTCTTCGGGTATCCAGTGGGGTGGGACTGAGATGGCCTCAGATTCGAACATAAAGCTCGTGATAATGATCCACGAAAAGGGTGCCACAATGAAGACCATAAAGAAAATCGCGACCAGATGGGTAACGATGCGTTTCCACGGAATTGACCAAAAGATACGTGACTGTAAACTCCGTTGCGGCATCCTCATACCGGACGGTGATGGTGAACTAGCCTGTACACTCATACTTTAATCTCCCCTCTTCGATACAGCATGCGCATATAGAGTGCTGCCAAGACCAACGTCAAGAGTGCAATGATATAGGAATAGGCGTTGCCCAGACCAAAATCCATATTGTAGAAAGCCGTTTGGAAGGAGGCAAAGCCAATGGTCGTTGTCGAATAACCAGGACCACCGCCAGTCAACAAATAGATGATATCAAAGAGGCGTAATCCCCCCATTGTCTGCAAGATCAGCACGATCAGAATGGGGTGAATCAACCAGGGCAGCGTGACATGACGAAATCGATTCCAGATATTGGCCCGATCGACCAGGGCAGCGTCATAGAGATCTTGCGGAATTGCTTGCAATGCAGCCAAAAAGACAATCGTGGCAAAAGGAAGATTGTTCCAGAGGTTTGCCAGAATAATCGAGGGATACATGGTGCTCGGTTCCATGAGCCACGAACGATATTCATCAATCCAGCCAAAGGAGAAGAAGAGACCATTAAGGACACCGACCCGCGGATTGAAGATCCACTTCCACATCAACGCATTGACCACGCCGGGAACCGCCCAAGGCAAGAGGATCAACATCCGCAAGATAGGACGTTCCTTGATTGGCTCATTTGCCACAATCGCCAATGCAAGTGACATGACCAGCACCGATATTGTTGTGCCTACGGTGAAGATCGCAGTCATCCGCAGCGATTCCCAAAAGAGTTCCGTCTGAACAATTTCTATATAGTTGTCGAGGCCAATGAACTTGTAATCTTTGGGGCGGCGCAGATTAAAAAGATGGAGACTGCTCCAAAAGGAATTAACAACCGGGTAAGCAACCAGCGCCAAAATCAGAAACATGGCGGGTGCGTTCAAAATGTAGGCAAATGTTTGGTCACCAAAGTTAAACCAAGGAGCTTTTTTGCGCTTTGCTGTAGAGGGAGTGACCCCCGTTAATGTCTGTTCTGCCATACAACCTCACTTTTTCGTGACAAGATGACAAGGTGAGGGAGTGAAAGGGTGACTTCGTTTTCTCAAATGTGTACCACAAAATGTGTAAATGAACACTACACAGTCAGAGAACTGCTACATTTACACACTTTGGGACACACTCCCGTTTTCTCACCTTGTCATCCTACTTGACTACGTTGCCCATTTATCCTTTAACTCACGCGCCTTCTTGGCAGACTCGGATAGGGCTTCTTCCGGCGAGATCTTCTGCAGAAGGGCGTCTTGCAGGACAGCTTGATGATGCAAATCCCATTCGCTATACCAGGGGGCGCGGATCCCTTCACGCGGACGTGCCATGGGAGCAAGCTGCGTCACGAGTCCTGGATCGGCAAAGGCTGCCAGCTTGTCTTGAATCTCTTGGTCATCCCACAGTGATTTGAAGGGGAAGCCAAGTCCACGTAGTAAGAACCAGCGCTTTGCTGTGAAGTACTCACCCTCTTGATCTTTACCACCAAGGTAATAGATAAGGCGCCATGCAGCCTCTGGATCAACGCTTGTCGAAGAGAGGCAGTACATGCGTGTCCAATGAACCGAAGTATGCGAATCATCTTTATTTAGGCTCGGCATCTTGGTGAATCTGACATTGATTTCACCTTCACGGGCGGCATTGGAGCGTTCTGGAGCATTGGCGCGTTCCAAATCATACTTCGAGACCATAAAGAAACTAGATTGTTCAGCATAGAAACCAGTCAATTCACCGGTTGCGGCTGTCTCCATATTGGCATTGGCGTTGGTGATATTCCACTCGTTGGCTGCCGCGACCCACCACTCCAAAATCTCCAAGGATGCTTCATCCTCATCGATGCGGATCTCCAAATCTTCGGTGATGTTGGTGCCGTCGCTGGCATAAAGCCAAGCCCACCACTCCCAGAAGGCATTCGACTGACGCTGCCACGCCATCTCGAGCGGATAGTCCATGACACCTTTACTCTTGATTGTCTCACAGATACTGCGCAGATCGTCCAACGTTAAATCCAGGGGTGGATCATCCAAATCGGCCTTGTGGAGCATATCTGCATTGAAGGCCCAGGTCATAAAATCGGTATAGTAGCAGGTCCCCAGTCGATGCCCCTGGTAGCTCATGCTATCCAGATTCTGTTGGAAGGTGTCGGCATCTAGCTCTTCTAAACCATCTAGTCCTTCAATGGGTTTAATGAAATCAGCGTCGAACCACGAAGCATAATACTGATCGCGCACATACATGGTGTCCATGGGTGTACCAGCGCTAAACATGGCCAGAAGCTTCTCTAAATAGTCACCAGAGGTCGACTCCATCTCCACCTTGAGATCGGGATTCTGCTCTTCAAAGAAATCCAGATTCTCGCGGACCAGTTCTGGTTCATAGGGCCAGATGATCAACTTGAGTTGCGTAGATTCAAGCTCTGCGGCGTCTCCACCACCTGATGCTGGCGTAGCACCTGGTGCACATCCAGACATCGACAATGCACCTACACCAGCAGCAACTGCTGCACTCTGCAAAAATGCTCGACGACTCAAATTTTCGGCCATTGCAAAACCTCCTTGTGATTGCTCATCTAGAAAATGTCCGAATCGTCTATGTGTTTTAAACAGTTTCGCACATATTTCTTCGATGAATCGTCTATTATGGAATTTGGAAACCATCAATTAGGGGCAATCAGAAAACAACTATTCTCAATAGACCGCAATCGTTCGATTCTTCACTTCGTTGGTGCAATGTACCCACAACGCGAACGGAATAACATAATTGCGGTCTACTGATTCTCGCTTTTCGAGCAAAAGTGGATGTCGTCTTTATCAGGATATGGTTTCTATATTGCGGTTATGGTGAAAACATGGACTTTCCAACAACTCTACCCAGATCAAACAAAACCATACTTTCACACAAAGCTCAGTATAATAACCACATTATTTAAGCTTTGGACAATTGTCCCTCGACCAAAAATAATCCTCTTGTCCAAAGTTTAGTGGTGTCTCTATCAGGTCAGCTTTTGCTCGCGCAAAGCAGAGAAGAACGCAGGTGATTATGGATACTTCAAAAGAAGTAGTAGGTGTCAAACAAAACCCTATCCGAAAAGTGGTTGTGAGTTCGACTGGTTATTCGGATAAACACTAAGGTCAACCGTCGTTTGTCGAACGACTACAAATATTCTACAAACAATTCGGGGGGACGCTCCAATGGGAAAATCGGGTGGTATGCCAAATGGTGTATCAATTCGTTTTCCGTCTGAGAGACGAAACGGCTCTTACACAATTTGTGGTATACTGCCGAAAATAGAGCAATACAAATTTTCAAATTGATTGACAATCGATGGTTGGTTTACGAAACCTATGCCCCATATATCATGTTTTGAGCATCTACTTTCAGTATAGCAGAAGCGAATGTTGTAAGTCAAATTGCAAAATCAGCAGACCACACTCGTTCGATTCTTCACTTTGTTATTCATCAGCTAAAAGGGGCTTTAAGCTTGACACACAGGATAATATCGCTTATGGTTTTGACCTCAAACAAAGAAAACATATCCACCTAGAAACTCTATGTCAGCGCTCAACCCATCAAGTTTTGATCAGTTGAGATATGGTACAAAATTTTTAGGACTGCCAGGAGAAACCAACCATGCAAACACAAACCGCCGTTGTCTATGAACACAATAAGCCTGTCGTCGTTGAGCATCTAGAACTCGATCCACCCAAGCAAGGCGAGGTTCTGCTCAGGATGGCAGCCTCTGGTGTTTGTCACTCAGACTTGTCGGTCGTCAATGGCACGATCTACTACGATCCACCAGTCGCACTCGGACATGAAGGGGCAGGCATTGTAGAAGAAGTGGGACCAGATGTAACTTATGTGCAGCCAGGTGATCATGTCTTGCTTGCCTTTGCCACTTCCTGTGGCGAGTGTGCCATCTGTAACATGGGACATGTGGTGTTGTGCACGGGAATCGAGGCGCGGCTTGGTCACTTGCTTGATAATAGTTGCCGTCTTCACAACGCAGCGGGCGATCCCATTCCCCAAATGGCGCGTATCGGCACCATGTCTGAATATGCGGTCGTCTCGGATAAGAGCATCATTAAAATTGAAAAGCACTATCCATTGGACAAGGCTGTCTTGGTTGGCTGTGGGGTGACAACTGGCGTTGGTGCCGCCATGAACACGGCTAGTGTACAACCAGGTGATAAAGTTGCCGTAATCGGTACGGGCGGCGTGGGGTTGAATGCTGTACAAGGCGCGGCCATTGCCGGTGCAGAACAGATCATTGCCGTTGATATCGAGGACCGCAAGCTAGAATTCGCCTCGAGCTTTGGGGCAACAGATGCCGTTAATCCCACTGAAGGCGACCCAGTTGAAGCTGTGCTCGAGCTGACGGGTGGGGTCGGTGTCGATTATGCCATCGAAGTCATCGGCAACACCAAAACCATCGAGCAAGCCTATGGCATGGTGCGTCGCCGTGGCACAGTTGTTGTGGTCGGAATGGACAGCGGCGATAAGCAGATTCACACACCGGCACAGGATATCGTGCGTACAGAGAAACGACTGGTCGGTTCTTACTATGGTTCATCCAATCCCCGTGAAGATATGCCCAAACTGCTAAAGCTTTATGATGAGGGCAAGCTCAAATTAGATGAGCTGATCACGCAGACTTATCGCCTGGATCAGATCAATCAGGCTTTCGCCGATCTGGAAGCTGGATTAAACGCACGCGGTGTGATCGTGTTTAACTAAACATCATGACTGCCCGTAAATTGGTACTTTACAGCGAACAATTGTATCCTGAGACGAAAATGATAGATCAACGGTTGTTGACGCTCATTGATAAGGATCATCCACGAATTGGCTATATTCCATCCAAGGGAAAGAAAGAGAGTACCGCCGATGGATACTATCGAGCGCGGCAATCTTACTATGCTCGATACGGTGTTGACCTATCTCCGTATGTGAATCTTGACGAGGGATACGACCCCAAAAAGTTAGACGCATTGCTGGCGTCCGACGCGATTCACCTGTCGGGTGGCAACACCTACTATTTTCTGCATTGGCTCAAGGAGCGGAATTTAGTCGAGACGCTCAGGCACTATGTAGCACAAGGAGGCGTGCTGATTGGTGTCAGTGCAGGTGCTATCCTCATGACCCCAGAAATCGGTACTGCAGCGCTGTGTGGCGATGCCAAATTCGGTGCCGTGGTTGGTCTTGATGCGTTGAGTCTCGTTGATTTCGCTATTGTGCCTCATTTTGGAAAAATAGAAGCCACGCTCTCGGATTTACAAACCTATGCTCAATGCCACATAACGCCTGTCTATGCCTGTCCTGATGGAGCGGGAATAGTCGTTGAAGATGACAAGATCGAATTTTTTGGTGATGTCGTCAATATTTCTTTTGTCCAAGAATAGTGGAGCGTTATCTCAGTTGTGACAGAAACGGCTAAATCGTAGGTCACACATCCTTGTGTGACGAGTGTCAAGAACCTTGGATCTACGTTTGGATGCGGTTTCTGTCTTGACCCTTGTCCCGCCAGAGACGGGACCTACGATGACGTATGGCTCCCGATAACACAACAAATGGGCAGTGCCATCGAAAGTGACGGCGGTTTATCGACTGAGACTTGCTTTCAGAAAACGTGCCGTATGGCTCTCAGCGACCCGGCAGATTTCTTCCGGTCTCCCCTCAGCCACCACATACCCGCCTGCGTCGCCTCCGTCTGGTCCTAAATCCACGATCCAATCTGCCGTCTTGATCACGTCCAGATTGTGCTCAATGACAAGCACTGTATTGCCAGCATCCACCAAGCGATGAAGAACGTCGAGAAGACGCTGAATGTCGGCGAAGTGAAGTCCGGTGGTCGGTTCATCCAGTACATAAAGCGTTCGTCCGGTACTGGCACGACTCAACTCTTTGGCAAGCTTCACGCGCTGCGCTTCTCCGCCGCTCAAGGTGAGAGCGCTTTGTCCAATCTTGATATAATCCAACCCAACATCGTGGAGCGTCTGCAAAATCTTGGCAATGGCGGGATGATGGGCAAAAAATGAGAGCGCTTCCTGCACATCCATCTCCAAAATGTCGGCAATCGATTTTTCTTTGTACAGAATTTCGAGCGTTTGGCGATTGTAACGGCGTCCATCGCATTCTTTGCAAGTCACCCAGACATCGGGCAAAAAATGCATTTCGACCTTCTTCTGTCCATGTCCATGACACTCTTCACAGCGTCCACCTTTGGCATTGAAGCTAAAGCGATCTGCTTTGTAGCCACGAGCCTTGGCTGCGGGTATGGTGGCAAAAACTTTCCGAATGGCATCAAACACTTTGACATAGGTGCCTGGATTTGAGCGGGGTGTCCGGCCAATTGGCTCTTGGGTGATGTTGATCACCTTGTCCAGTTGGTCCAGTCCTTCTATGTGATCATGCGGACCGGGCACAGATTGCGCATTCTGCAATGTACGAGCGAGCGCAGGGTAGAGCGTCTTAGAGATCAGGCTACTCTTGCCCGATCCGCTCACACCCGTAACGCAGACCAAGAGACCAAGTGGGATTCGAACATCCAAATTCTTGAGATTGTGTAGACGTGCATTCACAATCTGAAGCCAGCCAGACGGCGTCCGTCGCTGAACATGGTTTGGCGTTGTAATCTTTGCTTTTCCACTCAGATAATGTCCTGTCAGCGACTCCGGATCGGTCATGACATCATCGGGTGAGCCAGCAGCAACCAGTTGTCCCCCCAAAATGCCGGGCCCCGGCCCCAGATCGATCAACCAGTCAGCCGCCTTCATTGTCTCTTCATCATGTTCGACGACCAATACGGTGTTGCCCAAGTTGCGCAGATGAATGAGTGTATCGAGCAGCGCACGATGGTCGCGGGCATGAAGTCCAATCGAGGGTTCGTCCAAAATATAGAGCACGCCCACCAATCCGCTGCCCAGTTGAGAAGCCAGCCGAATGCGTTGTCCTTCGCCGCCGGATAGAGTTGGAGCAGGACGATCCAATGTCAAATAGTGTAGTCCCACACTCAACAGAAACTGAAGCCGTGCACAAAGCTCCTTCAAAATCTCTTCGACAATCTCGAGTTGTTCTGCTGTGAGTTTCATTTGGAGGCCAGATACCCACTCATATGTGTGGTCAAGCGTATATCCAGAGACATCGGGGAAGCGCACACCGTCCAGCGTCACAAAGCGTGCCTCGGCACAGAGCCGTTCACCGCTACAAGTCTCGCACGGTTGCTTGCTCATAAATGTGCTCAGATAGCGTCGTCGGTAGTCAGATTTGGTCTGACGAAAGAGGCGGTTAATTTCATAAACAATGCCATTGGTGGCCCGTGTCGATTCACCTCTCCACTGCCCGTTCTCAGACTCATAGGAAAAATGGATCTGCACATCGCCAGAGCCATAGAGAACTACATGGCGAAAACGCACCGGCAGCTCCCGCCAAGGCAGATCCAGATCGACACCATAATGGTCTGCCAATGCTTGCAAGTTGTTGACGGTCCAGGTACTTCCCTTCTTTTTGCGCAAATTGCCATACCACGGGGACGCTTCATCCAAAAGCGAAAGATGCGGTTTCGTCACGATCAACTCTGGGTCAACGCGCAGAGTAACGCCCAGACCATTGCAGTCGGGACACATGCCGAGGGGTGAATTAAAGCTAAACAATCCAGGAGTCAGTTCCGCAAAGCTTAGGTTGCAATCCGGACAGGCATTCTGTTCGCTCAATAGGATCTCTTGCTCATTTCCCAGATCGACGATCAGCGATCCTCCACTCACTTTGAGTGTTGTCTCGACTGAATCCACGAGCTCAATATTGTGTCGCTTGTTCTGATCAATCGATAGATCACCATTGCTATCCAGCTCATAAATGATGCCATCGACCCGCGCCCGCACATACCCATTTCGATAGGCCAAAGCGAGCCGTTCGACATAGGCTCCTTTGGCATTGCGCGCAATAGGTGCCAGAATCTGAAAACGTGTGCCGGGTTTGAGATTGGCCAACTGAGCTGTAATCTGATGTGCACTCTGCGGCTTGACGCCACGGCCACATTGGGGGCAATGAGGTGTACCAGTACGGGCAAAAAGCACGCGCAGATAATCGAGTACTTCGGTCACAGTGCCGACGGTGGAGCGGGGGTTGCGACTGACGGTTTTCTGCTCATTTGCAATGGTGGGACTTAGCCCGGAGATCTGGTCAACTTTGGGTTTTTCCATCTGCCCCAAGAACTGACGGGCATAAGAAGAGAGACTCTCCACATACCTTCTCTGTCCCTCGGCATAGAGAGTGTCAAAGGCCAGCGACGATTTGCCGCTCCCGCTGACGCCAGTGATGACAACAAAGCGATGACGTGGAATGCGCACATCCACGTGCCGGAGGTTGTGCTGGCTGGCGCCCCGAATGATGATATCACCCAGACCAAAGGATGCACTTTCATCGCTCGCTACATGTGGATGGCCAGATGAAGCCCCACTCAAGGCCGTATCAAGCGTTGACTCAACCAGATGGGGTAAAGCATAAGGAGTAAACTCTGCCAGCGTCTCAACATTTGTATGAGAGGTAGAATTAGCATCTGTATCGTGCACCGGTTGTTCTAGCAGTAGCTCGGCTCCTGAGGGTGTCAGGTTCGCTGCGGTTGTTGTCTCAAAACGTCCAGCCAGGCCCATCAGTCGCAGGCGTGAGCGTAAAGCCTGACTATGAGCCATCGCATCGTAGATTTTTCGCATGTCGGCGAAGGATTCATCTGGCTGCATTGTGAATTTGGCTAGACTATCCAACTCCGCCTTTTCCTCTGGCGTCACGGTCAAATATCGTTTTTTTGCCATATCGCTCCAATCGTCCCAAGGCAGTAATTCAATTTTGTTGAGAGCATCCAGATCATGGAGCAAGCTACGACGGATGTAGGGCATGCCTTTCAACTTTTTGTTGAATCCAAAACGAGCTGATTTGGTCTTGCCACTCCGACAGAGTTCCCAGGCCCGGCCAGCTAGATAAAAATGTTTGTCAAAGCGCATGTCGAGCGGGTCGAAGTCAATTCGATAAGCTTCGCGCTGAATGTCGTCAAGTTGAGGATCGGTTAGGACCCAGCGCTGCTCTTCTTCATCCCAATATTCAGCAATCCAATGATCGTAACTCATCGGATCGGTCTGTTTGCCAAAATAACGCGCAAACCCAACCCGCGTCCTGGCGGGAATCCCCTGATATCGCAACATAGAAGTGAACATGACGGCGTGATCGCGACAGTTACCAACCAATCTCTGATTGGGTTCACGCGGAACGATAAGGGGATCGGGGTCGATCATGCGAATACGTTCTAGCATGTGAGCCACGGAGCGCAGATTGCTCTCCTCGTTCTGAATTGGCGACAGGTGAACGTTATAGTGTTCCACTGCATAGGGGTGGATCAGCAGATGTTGAATTATTCGAGCGAGTTGAGGAATATCGCGTGGTAAATCTTGGAAAAGCCGCTCTTGATCACCAGGATCCGTTATGACGCTCTGTTCGGTATAATAGTGTAGAGAGTGGATCGCCTCTCTTGACATCGTAAAAGCCTCCAGGTAAATCAAAGTTATGGTAGTTTACGGTAGGTCCCGTCTCTGGCGAAACAAACATCAAGGGTCCCATCTCTTTCAATTGAAGATTCAGGGGTTTTGACACTCGTCACACAGGGATGTGTGACTTTACGCTGATCGCATGTAAACGACATGTCCCCTTGAACTGTCATCACTTCTATATGCCAAGAATAGGATTTTCGTGACAAAGAAAATTTAGTATAGAATATGGCTATCTGTTTGTGAGTGTGTACCACAAAGTGTGTAAATGAAGTCGTTTTTCTGACTAGGTAATCGCCATTTACACAATTTGGGACAGACTCCCTCAATTTGCAGGAATCTGGTATGACCCTGTCACAAATCTTGCTCAATCCTCATATAGATAAAGGAGGATCGGATCCTCCGACTCGTGTACCTTAAGAACCAAATAGTTGACGTCCTCGTTGGAACAGTTTCGTCCATATTGCGATGCGGCTTTCCGAAACAACCGACCCGAATTGATCGACGGATGCTTGTCCCAGAGTCTGCTGAATGGGACGCATTTCCCACCACGTTCAACAGCTGGGTTTTTATATTTCGAAAACGCTTGATATCGCAACAAGAAAGGAGAGATGCATTGAATGGTCGACTTGAATCCGACGAAGCCTTAGAATCTGTCCGCAAAGAGGTTGTAAGTCCAACCAGCTTCTCTGGCGAGAATGCATCGTCACAGAACTTTTCCGATAAGCACCTAGTGTTTTGTCAGATAAGTTATGATACAGGTTGGTCATCAGAATCGGTATCCAAAACAGGATAGAAACGCTGGAACTTCTGGCGAGCGAGAGCGGGGGTAAATTGCCATTGAATGGTAGCGGATTGTTCATTGCGCTCGTTGACAAGAGCAAGGACAACAGTCTCAAGAAGCTCTTTGGAATCAATGCGGCGATCAAGAACTTGGCGAGTGATAACCGAGAGTTCAATTTCAACCATATTAAGCCAACTCCCGTTGACGGGGGTATAAACCATCTGAAAGTGCTGAGCCAGAGCGAAAGCTTCCTCAGGCGAAAAGATGGTGTAGAAGGAACTGGGTGAATGAATGTTGAGATTATCCTGAACAATCTGTAATGAATCGGCATCAGGATTGTGTTTCGTTTTGAGATCATGCATGAAGCGAGCATACTCTTGGCCTCTGCGCCGTTCGGTAATCTGAACAACCCGCTGTCCAGTGTGTGGCTGGTAAGCAATCAAGATGTAACAGATGCCCTTGCGTTCATAGTGATGATCATAGCGCCATTTCTTGCCTGGTTTCATCTCAATCGGCACGATTGTATCGCCCAAGAGCTGACAAGGTTTTCATCGTAACACCCACCAGAGGATTCTTGGGGTCATAGGGCTGTGCATAGAGGTCCAAGATTTGTTCCATGTGCCACAAGTATGTAGGTGTTAACTTTCCGATACACCACTGCACCTTCAAATGGGGTTTCAGTTCGTTTTTTCAGAATTTCACTCACGGTTTCATGCGAAATGTCTTCCACAAACTTTAACTCAACCGCTGTGGTTGCTAGCCTTAAAGTCCATCGGCTTCGCCCATCTGGTCCTTTCGTACACGCTAGTGCCGTGATTTTGGCTCTGGCTTCGTTACTAATCTCGACTGGTCGTCCGCTTCTTGGCCTCTCTTCTAGGGCTTTGGTTAGCCCTTCCGTCACATATCTTTTGCGGATTCGCACCACCGTTGCTCGCGTCACTCCCACTCGTTCCATGATTTCTCTGTCTGTTTTTCCTCCATCTGACAAGAGCAGAATATGTGCCCTTCTTATCTTTCTTACGTTCTCTTTTCCTTTTGCCGTTATTCGCCTTAATTCATTTCTGTCTTTATCACTTAGTTTAACTTTATATACTTGCTTCATTTCTCTCTGCCTCCTCGTTTTTTTAGTCACTTTCTGGCAGAGTTTACCGTATTATAACTTATCTGACAAAATACTAGTCAAACGGCTTTTGCCAACAAGCAATCCCAACTCGGCCGATCGTCTACAAGCTTGGTGTGACTGGTATCGATCTGTCGGAGAACGGTCTGTCTTGGGCTACATCCGCACCATGAACGACACGAGCGAATCAGATCTGGATATTTTACAAGACGCCATGTTAACAGCCTATCAATGTATGGAACGTGGCTCATATGTTCCCCATCAGAGCATTCCGCTGACAGCATATGTGAAGGGGATCGTTCGCAACAAGATCCGAGAGGTGCGCAAAATGAAATCAGTTGCGCTGGTCTCACTAGACGAACCTGTCGTAGAATCGTTAGTGGGGTGCGTGGATGAGCAACCAGAGACACTGATTGAATGGCAGGAGAAATGGCTGACCTTACAAGCAGGTCTCGCCCAACTGAGCAGGTGCCGACGTACAGTTCTGGAAGCATACTTGCGTGGTAAAAGTACAAATCAGATTGCGCAAATGCTGGGCATGAGCGAAGAACTGGTACGACAACACAAGAGCCGAGGACTGCGTAGCTTGCGCGCCATGGCTCTGTAGTAGAACAAACAGCTTGTTTGTTCAGCATCACATACAAATCACTTATGCCATCTGGCAAAACGATGACGAACAAGCAAACGGTGCAACAAAACCTCTAAAGGCTTCGACGTGAGAGCTTCTGGGCGATCAAATCGGGTTCCCGATCGCCCAGAGTCCCTCACGGAATTGGATTGGCTCATCCGCGTATCCTTTAGAACCTATCCGAAAAGTAGTTGTGAGTCTGACCAGTTTCTCGGGTAAAAATGCTTGGTGCAAAGAATATATCATCACAGAAATTTTCGGATAAGCAATTAGTTTAAATGCGCTGGATGAGTAAAAATTTTTTAAATTTTGATTTGCTCTTTACTTTCTGGTAAAAGAAAAGAGATGAGGTGAGAAATGTGACAAAAAGCGGTTAGCGTTTCATCCTAAAGGTAGAGAAACCAAAAAGGAGGAAGGAATGCTAACCGCGCCAGAAATAACTATAGCAGTACTGATGAATGTATTGCAAGTAACGCCGGTGGGAACAAACGTAAATGTAATGCGTCTGATGTGGGCGATGATGAATGGGTCGTTTCTGAAAAGTCGAGGAGCAATCCATAGTGGATTGAGTGAAAGCGGGTTTGAAGATGAGGAGCTCCGGCGAAGCTGGTGGAGCTTTCGATATGGATCATGGGATATTGCAAGCCTGCTCTCATCGTGGCAAGAAGAAGTGGAGTGGAAAGGGGAATGGGAGGCAAAAAAGTTAGAAGGATACCGAGTGAAAAGCATAGATATCACAGGGTTCTGGCGACCGAAGCTGCAAGGGAAAGTGAACCGACTCTATAACTCAACGGCTCGTCGGGCATTGCCCGCTCATCTTTGGAGTGATGATAAGCTCGGGGGAGATAGGCGGGAAACGAGTGCCACTGCTCAAGGCAATCATGAGATGCGAGGTAGGCACAAAGGAAAGTGAGTTTCGGAAAAAGCTGCTGAAAGAGACCAAGAAATCACTGGAGTCAGACGAAGTGGCGGTGGTCGATGCCGGGTTTACAATCAGAGAAATGCTAGAAAGCGACGTCGACCGATTTGTCCTTCGGGAAGCGATTAACTGCACAGCGCGCCGCAATGAGTTACCCGAACGTAAGGAAAAAGGCAGACCACCCGAATATGGTGATATTGTGCGTCCGCTCTCTCGATGCTATAGGGAAAGCGACTCGAGGCCACAACTCCAGACTCGTTTGGTCAATTTGTCTATAGTGGTCGCCTGATTCGCTATCAAGCATGGCACAATCTCGTCCCCAGGACAACCAAGGTGGATACAGCCAACCGCACCTATTCGATTTACGTCTTTCAGGATCCTGCTTATCACACACCTTTGGTTCTGGCGACCGTCATGGCTTTACAAGCTGAAACCATTTATCTTTTCTATCTGGAGCGCTGGCCTGTTGAACATCCCCCCCTTGGCTTCCAAGCAGATGATTGGCTTACATCGTCAATTTGTTCATGCCGATGAGGCTTGCTTCCGCTTACCTGAACTGGGGCTGCTGGCTGGCAATCTTCTTTCCCATTTAGCCGCTTCTCTTCCTCCCATACCGACTGGCTACTGGGATCGAGAGCCTCAAGCCACTCCCGGCAGGCTGCGCCGTGTTCTCTCGAGTGCTCTTTTTCCAACTCCTGACCAACTCGACCCTGACTTTCGGAAAAAGGCCTCGGTTTCACACCATTTACCTAAAGGCGTTCTCGCTCATCGCCGCCTCAATGCCGCTGCTTAAACTAGCCGAGCACTATTTTTACATTTTATCCCGTTTTTTCAGGGTGGATTCTTTTTTCCGCCCCTTTCGGTTTGCCCTTTGTCACTCAAGCCTTTACCAGAAAGTAAAGTTTGCTCGATTTTGGATTTACCGATTTGGCTGAACAGGCTAACAGCTGATTTTGGACAAAAACGGATTGGCTTTCTCGTCACCAAAATTTGCGTCATTCGAGCGCAGATCTGGCTGAATGAAGCACCCAAGCCATCGTTGTCTTGAATCCGTTGTTATTTTTGGGAACCTTTGTTGGAAACTTGAGTCTCTTCTCATAGTCACATCATTTAAACTTCGGGCAATTGCCACTCGACAGCAAACAGTCCTATTATCCGAAGTTTAAATGGCGTCTCTATCAGTAGGGCAATTATTTGTACTTGTGTCACAAACGAACACGCACGATCATTCCCTTCCCTAGACCAGTGCTCTCTGCCCAGACCGTCCCGCCGTGCTCCTCGATGATGGCCTTGACAATTGCCAATCCTAGACCCGTCCCGCCGCTGGCGCGTGTGCGCGATTTATCACTGCGATAAAAGCGGTCAAACAGATAGGGCAATTGATCGGGATCGATACCTTCACCCGTATCAGCGATTGTTAGCTCGACATGTTCTCCATCCGCTTGGGTAGTAATTGTCACGGAGCCGTTTGTAGGCGTATGGCGCAGAGCATTGGCAATCAGATTATGTAAGACTTGGCGAATTCGCACTGCATCAAGATAAGGCGCAGGAAGTGCCTCATCAATCGCATATTTCAATTCAACCCCTTTCTCTTCTGCCAGTGGCTCAAAGGCCCAGCGTGTCTCTTCGACCAACTGAGCCACGTCAGTCAGTTGTTTGTCTAGAGGCAACTTATGGGCTTCAGCCAGCGCCAACTCGCGCAAATCATTCACGAGTTGAATTAAATGGCGCGTCTGACCATAGAGATGAGCCAGTTCCGCTTCGTCCAATGTATAGACTTTGTCCAAGACTGCACGGAGGTTCCCTTCTAGGGCCGTCAAGGGAGTCCGCAATTCATGGGAGACATCAGCCATCAAGTTGTTGCGAAGTGTTTCGGCATGCTCAAGATCAGTCGCCATTTTATTAAAAGAGCGAGCTAGTTCCTTAATTTCACGGCTCCCGCGCAATGCAATGCGTGTGCTCAGGTCGCCTTCACCTATGCGATGGTCAGCGATGGTGAGTTTGGTGAGGGGGGCGCTCAGAATGCGACTAACTAATGCACCTGAAATCGTGCCAATCGTGCCTGTTATGAGCAAAAGCCCCAAGAAGCCTTCCGGTACATCGCGCCAGATAGAGCGGAGAGACGGTCGACCATCATCAAAAATAGGGGGGATGATCTGCATCAGACTGGCCCCAATGACAATGACCGCCAACAGCCCCAACACAACAAAAAAGAGTGCGCCGATTGCCATGCTCAACCGTATCCACAATCGATCCATTATATGATTCCAGCGGACCTTGCCAATCGATATCCAATCCCATAGACCGTTTGAATATAGGTCGGCTCATTGGGATCTGGTTCGATTTTGCGGCGTAGATTGCGTACATGCGTGTCCAGGGTGCGTCCCATACCTTCATAAGCGTAACCCATGATCTTTTCTACTAGCTCATCTCGTGCGAGTGTATGACCAGGATTCGCCATAAGCAGGTGCAGCAACTTGAATTCAGTGCGCGTCAATTCTACGGGATGTCCGTCTACTGTCAGCAGATGCTGATCCAGATCCAAGCACAACCCCGATACAGTCAACACATGAGCGTCGATCTCTCTTACCCCTTGCATAAGCTGACTACGCCGCAGCAGTGCTCGTACGCGAGCCACAACTTCTCGTGCATTAAAAGGTTTGGTAATATAGTCATCTGCACCCATCTCAAGCCCGATGATCTTATCTATATCTTCCACACGAGCCGTAAGCATGATAATTGGCATTGTAGCAAGCGACCTGTCGCTGCGAGCGAGACGGGTCAGTTCCCAACCGTCGCGGTCAGGCAACATCAGATCGAGAACAAGTAGGTCGGGATGCTCGCGACGCATGATGTGCAGCGCACGTTCGCCATCGTGGGCAGTTAGCACTTGATATCCAGCCTGTTCCAAGTAGCTTTTGACGACTTTTACAATTGATCGGTCATCGTCGACGACAAGAATTCGTTGAGACATAGGGTTTCTTTGAAATGAATGGTCGTGTTTGTCACGAGCGTAGTACCAACTGAGAATCTGGTTTTGCGGCAAGATTGTCGCGCCCGCATTTGAAGGAGTGTGTCCCAAAGTGTGTAAATGCAGCGGTTCTCTGACTGAGCAGTGTTCATTTACACACTTTGTGGTACACACTCGAATTTGATAAGGAAAGGCGCTTTACTCGACTTCTGCTAGCATTCTATCTGCTTCTGTTTGCGTCAGTAGGTTTGCATCGACCGCGACTTGATAGACAATTTCCGGGCGGATCCGTTCAAGTTGGTCTTCTACGGCATCATTGAATGGTGCAGCGTTGCTTCTTGCCCGCCGGCGGTCATTGTGACGGTCGTTATTGTTGCGTACACCTCTCCGAGATTCGTTATTTTGTCGATTATTTAGCCGATCCGTACGGCGACGGCTTGGACGCTGAATCGGTTGAAGTCGATCTAGGTTAAGTTCGTCAGACTCTCTCAACGCCGATAATAGGGCAGAAGCACCGACTCGGTCAACTAACTGACTAAGGAGAATTGAATTGCGTCCGGTCACGATGCCTTGTGCGCTGGTCGGCATATCCAGCGTTGCGCCGACGACCAGGCTCAGGCCTAGAAGTATCAGGATGGTGAACAATAGGGTTTTGGTTCGATTCGTCATGAGTCATTCCTTATTTATTTGCCGAGCGGGAAGACCTACCGACATTAACAGTCCGCCGAGCTGTGTTCTGCATCAGTAACAACTTGGCAGGGGCATAGTCCAATCTGCGAGCATCTATCATCATTTGAATTAGGTGATATTATTATATTGTATGACGTGGTGCGCATTGTGTTGAAGTTGCAAGGCGTGCTGACCATGAGTGACGCCAAGCAACAACCGATTTGCGGATGGGCGGTATGCGTATACCAAGCAGGAGATGATATGTTATGGCTGTTAAGGCACCTTGGCCGAGAAAGAGCAGATGCAGAATGATGAAGATAGCTATGGCATAGACTAAATAGTGTAGTCGTTTCCAGTTGCGGCCCAAAAATTGCATAGACCATTTATTGGATGTCATCGCCAATGGCAGCATTAGGGCCAGTCCCAGGAAGCCAAAAAAGAGCATATTGGATGCAGCAGTTGCTGTGAAGCCGTTTGCCACATCGAACTGGAATCCAGACAGAAAAACGAGATAATGGACAGCAGAGTACATAAACGCATACAGACCTAGTGGCCGTCTCAAAGCAAGGGGCCAACGCCAACCAAAGAGAATATTGAGAGGAGTACAGGCCAACATGGCGGTAAATGTAATCAGCGAGATATCGGCCATGACTTCTGCTACATCCAAAAAATCGAATTGATTCATCAAGCCCAGAATCGTGCCGCCCGCAGCCCCTAACACAATCAGCATGGGCAAAAGACCAAGGGCGAGAACGATTGGCTGTATCCATGTCGCGAATAGTTTTTGCATCATAAAATCCTTATTCGTGTCGTATGTTACATAATCAGTAGCCAACACAACAGGGGATGAAAAATGTGTTAAAGTGTGGTGGCAGCCGCCGAACAGAAATCGGGAAAGGTCCGTGGTCAAGTAAAGAACGCTCAGTAGCTAGATTGGTGTACACCGACGCACCACGGGATGTGGACGTTCCTCGGGACGAAACACGCAGGGCAGACTGTGCTCACAATCGGGTACACATAAGCGGCTGCGAAAGGAAAGGAAGATGGAAGTGATGTTTCCGAAGTGCAGCGGCCTGGATGTTCACAAGCGGATGGTAGTGGCGTGTGTGGTAGATGAATCAGGGAGGATGGAGCAGGTGCGCAAGCGATTTGGGACAACGACGGTCGAGTTGGAGGGGTTGAGGTCGTGGCTGTCGTCGTATGGGATCATGCATGTGGCGATGGAGAGTACGGGAGTGTATTGGAAACCGATCTACAATGTGTTGCATGAGCATTTTGAGGTCTGGATTGTGAATGCCCGCCATCTGGCACAGGTGCCTGGTCGCAAGACGGATGAGAGCGATGCGGCCTGGATCACGAAACTGATGAGTTATGGACTGCTGGAGCGCAGTTTCATTCCAGATGTGGAGCAAAGGGACTTGCGAGACCTGACGCGCTATCGGACGCGTCTCTTGCAAGAGAAGAGTGCGGCAGTCAATCGCCTGCATAAGGTGTTGGAAGATGCCAACGTCAAGTTGGGATCGGTGGTCACGAGCATCCAAGGTGTATCGGCACGCCAGATGATCGAGGCCCTGATTGCAGATGAGATGGACCCAGAAGCCATGGCTGACTTGGCACAAAAGCGGCTGCGGGCCAAGATTCCCCAGTTGGTTGATGCGTTGACGGGACTGGTCCGTCCTCATCATCGTTTTATGCTGCAAGAAGTTCTGCATCATCTCGATCACCTGAATGTACGCATTGATGCCCTCAATCAACAGATTGGGGTCCTCATGGCTCCGCATGCTGACCTCATCGCACGCCTAGATGCCATTCCCGGTGTGGGGCGAGTCGTCGCCGAGATAATTCTGGCGGAGATCGGTCCTCGGTCGAAAGCTGGCCCTCAGCTAAGAAACTGGCCTCCTGGGCTTGTGTCTGTCCTGGCAACAACGAATCGGCGGGCAAACGCAAGAGTGGTCGCCGACGAAAGGCCAGAAATGGTTAGTCACCGCCCTCGTTGAAGCGGCTTGGGCCGCCCTCGCACCAAGGACACCTATCTCGCCGCACAGTTCCACCGTCTCAAGGCACGACGCGGAGCCAAGCGGGCAGCTATTGCCGTGGCCCATTCCATCTTGACCATCGTCTATCATCTCATCGACAAGCCCGATGCCGTCTTTGAAGAACTCGGCGGCGACTTCTTTCTCAAACGACGCAAGGAGCATGCACAAGCCGGCGCACTCAAAACCCTCGAGTCCCTCGGCTTCAAGGTTTTCTTGGCACCGACCGCCTAAGTACGGTGCTCACTACAACTGATTTGCGTTGGGCACAGGCAACGACGCCACCCACTCTGGCGGGTCAACTTGGACCCGCTTCTTATTCAACGCGGCCTTTAACCCCTCTCTCTCTTCTCTTGCTGCCCTTTTTTTCAGGGCAGACCACAGTGGAGTCGCCATGCATGGCGCAGCGTTCTCTATTACACGCAGTAGACATAATCCTGCACTTCTCAGTCAAAACAGACTCGAGCGTGCCAAATGGTCCGAGATTCTCTACTGCGTCTTTTTTCGCCATTTGAACGCTCTACCTCTGAGAAATCCTACTGCGTGTAATCTCTAACGCCGTGCCGTCAGGGAAATCGAAACACATTCATGACCTCCACAACTGCAATTGGTATCATTAATGAAGAGAGACTACGTATCTGTTTGAGCACTATGTTTAGTGTAGCGGGCAAATCTTAAGAGATTGTCAAGACATTTTGTAGCTCTTGTCGAGAGCGAGGAAACAGAGATTATGGGTAGAAGGCTCTGGCAGCCATCTTGCCAATTGCCAACGATTTTGCATATGTACTCGAATCGGAAATACATACGATGAGTGCCCAACAACCTGCTATGGCGCAATATGCGGCGCAATGATATAATCGTATCTATGCATATCCGTCGAGCAAGTCTTAAAAACTTCATAGGATAGGAGTTCGTCTATGACGCAAAACCGCCGTCAATTTGGCTTTGAAACCCGCATGCTTCATGCCGGCCATGTGCCCGATGCCGTGACGGGTGCCCGAGCAGTCCCCATCTACCAGACCACCTCTTATGTCTTTGATGATGCAGACTACGCCGCTCAGCTCTTTGAATTGAAGCAGTATGGCAACATTTATACACGCATCAACAACCCCACGACTGCTGTTTTTGAGGAGCGCGTTGCTTCGCTGGAAAATGGCACTGGCGCTGTTGCGACATCCAGTGGCATGGCGGCTCAATTTGTGGCGATGATGACGTTACTGGAACCAGGAGATGAGGTTGTCTCCTCGGCTCATCTCTATGGCGGCACCGTGACGCAGTTTACGCATACCTTTCGCAAGCTGGGCATCACGGTACACTTTGTCGATCCAACTGATATAGAGAATTGGGAAGCAGCCGTCACACCGCAGACGCGTGCGCTCTATGGTGAGACCATTGGCAATCCCAAGAGCAGCATTCTGGATCTAGAGCGTATTGCGGCCCTGGCCAATACGCACAATTTGCCGCTCATTGTCGACAACACCTTTGCGACTCCCTATTTATGTCGCCCAATCGACTTCGGTGCAACCATTGTCATCCATTCGGCGACAAAGTTTATCGGTGGCCACGGCAATTCGATTGCGGGTGTGATCGTCGAATCTGGCAAGTTTGACTACAGCCATTTCCCAACCATTGCTGCACCCTCGCCAGCCTATCACGATCTGAAATTTTACGAAACCTTTGGGCATCACGGCTTTTTGATGAAGGCCCGAGCAGAGACATTGCGGGACACGGGCAGCAGCCTATCGCCAATGAATGCCTTTCTCCTGATTCAAGGCTTGGAAACACTGGCATTGCGGATGGAGCGTCATGTGGCCAATGCACGGGCCGTGGCAGAGTATCTCAGTGAACATCCCAAGGTTGCCTGGGTTGCCTATCCAGGATTAAGCGACAATGAGTATCATGCTCTTGCTCAGAAGTATCTTCCCAAAGGCCCCGGGGCTATCTTCACCTTTGGTATCCAATCCGACAACCCACGACGGGCGGGTCAGCAATTGATCGAATCGCTCCATCTCTTTTCCCACTTGGCCAACGTAGGCGATGCCCGGAGCCTTGTCATTCATCCCGCATCGACCACACATCAGCAGCTCTCGGATGAGGAATTGGCAGCAGGTGGTGTCGATGCGGGAATGGTGCGCCTCTCAATCGGATTGGAGACGGTCGATGATTTATTGTGGGATTTGGAGCAGGCGTTGGATGTAATTGAGTAAAATCAGTAGACTGAAATCGTCTCATTCTCGAGTAGAACGAAGGCTTGTCCTGAGCGAAAACGAAGGAATCTATAGCCTTTCAGGAAAAGATTTTCCTGTCGTTGATGGCATTTCAGCCGGTCAGCCAGAGAGCTGACCGGCTGACAAGCTACTGTTTTGCGTGGAAAAACATTATCTGAACATCTATAACGATTGCTGTCTGCTGAAAAATTAAATGGAGCATATTGCATGATCGACCAATTAGCGAACGATGTCAGCCTGGACTCCAGGCTTTCTAATGACTTACGCGAAACGTATCAGAACCCCTCCATCATCCAGCGTGTTCTTGGAGAGACAAAGACAATCGCTATTGTCGGTCTCTCACCAAACACACAGCGCCCTAGCCATTTTGTTGGTTCATATATCCACTATGCAGGTTATCGAGTCGCCCCCGTAAACCCACGCGCCACTGAAATCTTCGGTCGTCGGTCTTATCCCGATCTGCTTTCGATCGACCAGGAGGAAACCGGGCCCATCGATATGGTCAACGTCTTTCGCCGACCAGAAGAGTGTCTGGAGATCGCTCAACAGGCCATTGAGATTGGCGCCAAGACGCTCTGGCTTCAGCTCGGTGTGGTCAATGAAGAAGCGGCCCAACTCGCTCAAAAGGCCGGTCTCACTGTGATTATGGACCGCTGTATCAAAATGGAGCATGGCCGCTATAATGGCAGTATGCATTGGGTCGGAATGAATACAGAAATCGTGACTGCCAAGAAGGCGCGCCAGTGGTTTTAGCAACAGATCGGACAACGGATTAGAGCCGATTAGGTGCTGAATGGCTCGATATCGACTGCCGAGATTATTTCCAACTGACGATTGCCCGTTGACGATTGACAATTCACTACGCCGGTCTCCAGTCTCTATGCTCCAATCTCAAAACGCCGCTTTTCATATTACACATTATAGGGATTGAAAAGTAGGACACGGATTTTCAGGATGAACACGGATTCTCTCAGAGTAAATCCATGAAATCTGTGTTCATCTGTGTCCCATATTCTGAATCCTTATAATCTCTATTGATTTCCGTATAAATTAATAGGTCGGCGGTCCCTGCTGAATTCGCCGAACGACAGCCTCTTCATCCGGAGCGTCCCACGGAGATTCGATCCACCACGTTGCACCAGCCTCCATCCAGGGCCTGACTTTCTCCGCGGCAGCGACCGGATCATCTCCGGGCGACACATCTTCTACAATGATATCGAATGGAGATGAAAGCGTGCGGTTCTCGTTCACATAGGCGCGAATTTCGCGGACGTCATCGGGTGTCAATGGCTCGGATTTACCACTTGCTGGCATCTTGCTCGCCAAAATTCCATCGCAGCGAAGCACACGTCGCATGGACTTCATCCGGGGCCAAGCACCTGTCACCCAGATCGGTATCCTCGGTTGTTGTTTGGGAGCTGGAATGGCAAAGAAGAGCTCTCCCTCGACCTGGTAATGCTTTCCGCCATGAGAAATCGTCCGCCGCGTCCAGAGCTGATCCATGATATCAATGGCCTCATCCATCAGTTCGGCCCGCGTTTTCCGATCAGTTTCCTCGCCAAACATCTCAAATCCTGTATCAAGAGCGCCCAGCCCCAGCGAAAGAATCGCACGCCCGTCCGATAGCAGGTTGAGCGCAAGTGCTTCGCTGGCCAATTTCCACGGACGGCGCCTTGATGGAGGCGTCAAGAGGGTGCCAATGCAAATCCGTTCGGTTTTGACGGCAATTCCACCAAAAAGCACCCATGGATCGATGCCATATAATCCTTCGGGTAGGAAAAAACCGTCCCAGCCAGCTTCTTCAGCCATTTGTGCAATCTCAATCACGCGTTGGGGGTGTCCACCGCCAATCACAATACCGTAGTTCATGAGATTTCTCCTTTATCATGATATGTATCAGAGACTCATACAACCGTTCATCTATTCGTTGCCCAATTATTCTTCAGTCTTAGTGCTTATCCGAAAAGTTCTGTGACGATCCATTCTCACTCGAGAAGTTGGATGGATTCACAACCACTTTTCGGATAGGTTCTTAGTCATCATTGTCATCAGATGATAAGGCCCACTTAGTGTTTGGTACAGATGCGTAGCATCCACATTCATTATTCGGAATCACATAAAGTCTGTTCGTAATGTTAGAACAAACAAGCTTTTTGTTCTATAATTAGCTGAACCGATGACTCATATATTTCTTACCGAGAAGATATTGAAGGAATTGAAGGGTAGGTTCACCTCTTCATCAATGTCTTCAAAACCTTCATGCTACGATTCTATCGTATATTTCAGATTCCAAAAAAGAAGAGCGTGTACCACAAAGTGTGTAAATGAACGCTGCTCAGTCAGAGAGCCACTGCATTTACACACCTTGGGACACACACCAAAAAAGAACATCTCCATGTCACACCCAATCACGCTAAACGTCAATGGGAAAACCCATCAATTGCGTATTGCCCCCGAAACTCCGTTACTCTACGTTCTACGCAACGATCTGGGACTCAAGGGTCCCAAATATGGCTGTGGTCAAGAGCAGTGCAACGCTTGCAAAGTATTGATCGATGGCAACGATGTGCCGAGCTGTCAACTTCCCATTGATCGAGCGGAAGGCACAGAGATCATCACACTCGAGGGGTTGGGGAATATCAACGATCTTCATCCTCTTCAGGAAGCCTTTATGGTTGAACAGGCAATTCAGTGTGGATATTGTATTTCGGGTATGATCATTGCAGCCCAAGGGCTGCTGAATCGCACCCGTTACCCGTCGGATGAAGAAATCCGAGAGGCGTTGAACGACAATCTCTGCCGTTGTGGCATCTATGAGCGTGTTCGGCGAGCGATCAAGATGCGCATCGGGCGGCCCGATGAGGAGCCGATCTATGAAATAGCGAAGGCAACTCCAATCGCTTTGGAGACAGATAGCACCCGGTTGTCACCGCCGACACTTTCTCCTTCTCTGCAAGAGACGCCAGAGCTGGATGACTGGATTCGCATCGATGCTGCCAACCCAGACAATGACAAGAGAACTGTAACTGTATTGACAGGCAAAGCTGAGATTGGCCAGGGAATCGTAACCGCAATCGCTCAGCTTGCGGCAGAGGAGTTGGATGTGTTCTTGGAGCGGGTCCGTGTTGTGAGTGCCGACACAGAGCAGTCTCCCGATGAGGGCATAACCGCGGGCAGCATGTCGATGGAAATGAGTGGCAACGCAGTACGACAGGCAGCAGCAGAGGCACGCCACATTCTATTAGGATTGGCCCATGAAGAGTTAGAGGCGGAGACGCCTGCTGTCGATCTAGAGGTGGAAGACGGGCTCATCACCGATCCCGCGACAGGGCGTCAGATCTCTTATTGGGCTCTCTTTGGTGGGCAGAAATTCGGCCGTCAGATTACCGGTCTTGTTTCTCCCAAACGGTCGGGTCACCACACTGTCATCGGCCAATCAGCAATCCGCTTGGACCTACCGGCCAAGGTGACGGGCGCCCCTCTCTTTGTCCATGATCTAGCCCTTCCAGGAATGCTTCACGCCAGAATTGTACGTCCACCTGGCTATCAGGCCCTTCTGGTTTCTCTAGACGAGGAGAGTATTGCCCAAATGCCTGGCGTCGTTCAAGTCGTGCGTGATGGAAGCTTCCTCGGCGTGATTGCCGAACGGGAAGAACAGGCAATTTGGGCTTGCGAGCAGTTGCGGGAAAAAGCAATCTGGAATAATAAGACGAGTTTCCCATCCCCGGAAGAGATCTATCGGGATTTACAGAGCCAACATGCCTATTCAAATCTGGTCGTAGATGGTTGTACCGTCACGGACGAAATCCCGCCCATCCATATACCTGATGGCGCTACCCAGACGTTGAGCGCGGCCTACCATCGTCCTTATCATATGCATGCCTCATTGGGACCTTCAGCGGCGGTGGCTCAATTTGAAGATGGTAAATTAACGGTCTGGAGTCACACCCAAGGAGTCTATCCGCTGTGCGGCTGCCTGGCCCAGGTTCTGGGAATGAAGCCAGATAAGGTTCATGTGGTCCATATGCAAGGTGCTGGCTGTTATGGTCACAACGGCGCTGATGACGTGGCTCTGGACGCAGCGCTTCTGGCATGCGCCCGCCCTGGTCGTCCGATTTCGCTCAAGTGGATGCGAGAGGATGAACATACCTGGGAGCCATATAGCTCGGCAATGGTGATTCAGATGCAAGCGAGTCTGGATGAGAACGGTTCCGTCATCGATTGGAACCATGACGCTTGGAGCTATCCTCATACAACACGACCACGTCCAGGTGACGGTGAATCTGGATTGTTAGCAACTTGGCACTTAAATATCCCAATTCCGGCACCACAGCCAAGGCCACGAGTTGGTGCACGCCATATGGGTGGACACCGCAATGCTGATCCGCTATATGCGTTCCCCAAACGTCGCGTGGTTACGCACTTTGTCCCGAATAGCCCCCTGCGCGTCTCGGCCATGCGCAGTCTGGGGGCCTATGCCAACATCTTTGCCATTGAATCATTTATGGATGAACTAGCCCTCGCGGCTGGCATCGATCCGGTTGTTTATCGCTTGCAGAATTTAGAGGACGAACGAGCAAAAGCTGTCATTCAGGCGGCAGCAGACAAAGCAGGTTGGTCATCGAAACAAATGCCATCGAACAACGGACGAGGTCAAGGAATTGCGTTTGCGCAGTATAAAAATATTCAATGTTATGCAGCCATTGTGGTTGAAGTTGAGGTCGACAGAGAGAGTGGTGAGATTTCACTTGAGCGGGCCGTCATTGCGGCTGATGCAGGGCAGGTCGTCAATCCCGATGGACTGAGCAATCAGCTTGAAGGTGGCTTTGTGCAAGCTGCCAGTTGGACGCTGATGGAGGAAGTGAAGTTTGATCAACGTGAGATTCTCAGCCGAGATTGGGACACCTATCCGATTTTGCGCTTTACGCAAATGCCGATGATTGAGACGATTTTACTGAATCGTCCCGATCTGCCTTTCTTGGGTAGTGGTGAAGCAACCCAGAATCCGACACCGGCAGCAATTGCCAATGCCGTCTTTGACGCAGTAGGCGTGCGACTAAGACAGATTCCATTTATGCCAGAGCGGGGAAAAGAAGCATTGCGACAAACCAGCGTCGTCGATTGACTTCTGTTCTATGACACGGTACTATTGGTTATCAATATCAAATATATATCAAGCATGGATCATAAACTGTAGAACAAACAGCTTGTTTGTTCATCATCACCTACAAGTCGGCAATACATTTTTCTAAATGATGGCTTATCATTTCAGCAAAGCTCTCAGATCCAAGGAGGAAATTGATGCGCAAATACCTAGATATTAACGTCAAAGATCGCACCGTTCAAGAAAAGGAACTGCAAGGTGAAGAAATCCTAAAAGCGGGTCGATACCTCATTGCCAAAACGCTTCTGGAGGCGGATGCCGCGAAGGTTGATCCGCTCTCGCCAGCCAATCCACTGATCTTTTCAGCTGGCCCCTTTGCTGGAACCAGCTTCTCGAATGCAAACCGAACCAGTGTTGGCTGTAAGAGTCCCCTGACTGGCGGTATTAAAGAGGCAAATAGTGGAGGAACTTTTAGCTATGGGCTTGGCCAACTGAACATCGCAGGCTTGACCCTGCACGATGCGTCAGACGAGTGGATCGTGATTCATGTCAACAAGGATGGCACGATCGATTTTGATGATGCATCGCCCTACATGGGCAAAGGCAATTTTGAAGCAGCCGAATTGCTCCATGAAAAATATGGGAACAAAACGACGCTAGCTCTCTGTGGTCCGGTCGGTGAATATCAAGGACTGCTTTCGGGGATTGCCATCAGCGATTCTGACCGCCGCCCCTCTCGATTGGCTGCACGCGGTGGTGTAGGGGCCGTCATGGGCAGCAAAAAGGTCAAAGCAATCGTGGTTGACTTGGATAAGAATCCCGATTTCTATGATCCAAAACGGGTACGTGAAAGCGTCAAGGATTATGCCAAGATGTTACTGGACGATCCGGTTGTTGAAAAATTCTACAAAGCGATTGGAACGATGGGATGGAAGCTGGTTTGGCCGAGTTTGGCGATGTCGATTTTATGATCGATGCGCTGAAAGAAGTACGCTTGGGTACAGAAAAGGGTCAGATCTATGCACAGGGCACGGCCCGGGTTGGAGAACACTTTGAGGTTGCCCGTGTACCCGTGATTAAGAAACAGGCCATTAGCGCGTACGACCCTCGTTCCATTGAGGGCACGGGTATCAGCATGATGTCTACAGCCCAAGGTGCTGATCACACTGCTGGCAATCTACCGCGCCTCAATTCTCACGAAATGGAGTTGGAAGAGCTTCTGGAGCAGAGTTTGGACGTCCAGACAACTGTTGCCGCGACCGACTCAATTGGGCTCTGCATCTTCGGGCGCAGCGTCACCGATGTCAACTATGAGTTTCTGGCTGAGTCTGCCAATGGCGCACACGGCACAGATATTACGCCCGACTTCTTCCGCAAGCTCGGCCAAGATGCACTTGTGATGGAGAAGGAGTTCAACAAACAGGCGGGTTTTGGGGAAAAAGATGATGAATTACCCGATTTCTTCTATACAGAGCCTTTGCCCCCCACAAATCACGTAATGCGATTCCACGCCAAAGACGTGCAGAATCTTTACGATCCGATTCTGGCGTAGTTGTTGGTAATTGGTTGCTGGTTGATGGTAATTAGTTGTCAAGTCAATGTCATCAGATTCAGCAATTTCAAATTTGAAGCGGACATCGGCTCTAGGTGACCGTCACGTTAGCTGATGGGTAGAGAGATGATCGCTATCAATTTGAGTCCCGTTCGTCAGTGACTGTCACCTGGAACGGGCTAATTTGGAATTGTTAAAGTGGAGTTGTTCGTAATTGGTTGTTGGTTAACAGTGGGTGATTACCTTGTGAATCATCCACTGTTAACCCAATTTTCATCTCCCCGGTTCGTGTCGTAAATCGTTCGCGTCGAAACGATCGCTTTGCGAACAAAAATCGTAATTTTCCTATCGTTCACAATCTGTCGGCCGTGGATCGGCGGCGGTAGGCGTAAAGAGCGGTGTCCCAAACTCCTTCACACCATATTGCCTGATCAACTCTTGGGTTTTCTCAGACAGTAACCAATCGATGAAATCATTCGCCACCTGAGCTTTGATGTGTGGCCCTTTGTTCGAGTTGACGGCCATCACGCTGTAGGGATTGAAGAGTCGTGGATCTTCCTCTACCATGATGGTTAGGTCGACGCCTTCCAGTGTACGCTTTAGATAGGTCGAACGATCGCTGAGGGTGTATGCCTGCAACTCATTGGCAATGGTCAAGACAGCTCCCATACCTTGACCGGCGGAAATATACCAATCACCTGCTGGTGCAATAGTCGCTGCATTCCAGAGCGCTTGCTCTTTGATGTGAGTGCCCGAATCATCTCCTCGCGAGACAAAAGGAACACCAGATTCAGCAATGGATTGTAACGCTGCGACAACATCATTGCTTCCTCCAACGGCTGCCAAATCGTCCACGCTCCCAAGAATCACAAAATCGTTCACCATTACTTGATGCCGGCGAATACCATGCCCGGCTGCCATAAAAGCTTCTTCGCGGTCACAGGCATGAACGAGCAATACGTCCGCATTGCCATCCTCGCCCAACTTGAGCGCCTGCCCTGTTCCTACAGCGACCACCGCAACTGAAATGTCAAGCTGTGCTTCGAATTCAGGGAGAATGGCCTCTAGTAAACCTGAATCTTGCGTGCTTGTTGTGGTCGCCAGAATCAGGTTTGTCTGATCAGATTGTGGATTCTGGGATCGCGCTTCTAATTGATGGCTACACGCAACTACCCAAATTGATGCCAACAGAAGCAAAATTTTATCGTTAAACCAAAATCTGCCAAGTTGAAGCAAAGACTTTCACCTCTTTTTTAACCATCGACCAGCATCATTTTTGCTTTTTCCATCTTACAATGAGATTGATCCCGTAGGCCAATCCAATTTTAAATGATCCACAGATTGACTGGATTGACTGGATTTCTCTCTTCTCATCCTGTCAATCCTGTTCATCTATGGAGAGTAAAGCGCCCACTTCGTGAGCATTATTTTTTTGGAATCGCCTTAATAGACTTTACTTTCTGGTAAAGGCTTGAGTGACAAAGGGCAAACCGAAAGGGGCGGAAAAAAGAATCCACCCTGAAAAAACGGGATAAAATGTAAAAATAGTGCTCGGCTAGTTTAAGCAGCGGCATTGAGGCGGCGATGAGCGAGAACGCCTTTAGGTAAATGGTGTGAAACCGAGGCCTTTTTCCGAAAGTCAGGGTCGAGTTGGTCAGGAGTTGGAAAAAGAGCACTCGAGAGAACGCGGCGCAGCCTGCCGGGAGTGGCTTGAGGCTCTCGATCCCAGTAGCCAGTCGGTATGGGAGGAAGAGAAGCGGCTAAATGGGAAAGAAGATTGCCAGCCAGCAGCCCCAGTTCAGGTAAGCGGAAGCAAGCCTCATCGGCATGAACAAATTGACGATGTAAGCCAATCATCTGCTTGGAAGCCAAGGGGGGATGTTCAACAGGCCAGCGCTCCAGATAGAAAAGATAAATGGTTTCAGCTTGTAAAGCCATGACGGTCGCCAGAACCAAAGGTGTGTGATAAGCAGGATCCTGAAAGACGTAAATCGAATAGGTGCGGTTGGCTGTATCCACCTTGGTTGTCCTGGGGACGAGATTGTGCCATGCTTGATAGCGAATCAGGCGACCACTATAGACAAATTGACCAAACGAGTCTGGAGTTGTGGCCTCGAGTCGCTTTCCCCTATAGCATCGAGAGAGCGGACGCACAATATCACCATATTCGGGTGGTCTGCCTTTTTTCCTTACGTTCGGGTAACTCATTGCGGCGCGCTGTGCAGTTAATCGCTTCCCGAAGGACAAATCGGTCGACGTCGCTTTCTAGCATTTCTCTGATTGTAAACCCGGCATCGACCACCGCCACTTCGTCTGACTCCAGTGATTTCTTCGTCTCTTTCAGCAGCTTTTTCCGAAACTCACTTTCCTTTGTGCCTACCTCGCATCTCATGATTGCCTTGAGCAGTGGCACTCGTTTCCCGCCTATCTCCCCCCGAGCTTATCATCACTCCAAAGATGAGCGCGGGCAATGCCCGACGAGCCGTTGAGTTATAGAGTCGGTTCACTTTCCCTTGCAGCTTCGGTCGCCAGAACCCTGTGATATCTATGCTTTTCACTCGGTATCCTTCTAACTTTTTTGCCTCCCATTCCCTTTCCACTCCACTTCTTCTTGCCACGATGAGCAGGCTTGCAATATCCCATGATCCATATCGAAAGCTCCACCAGCTTCGCCGGAGCTCCTCATCTTCAAACCCGCTTTCACTCAATCCACTATGGATTGCTCCTCGACTTTTCAGAAACGACCCATTCATCATCGCCCACATCAGACGCATTACATTTACGTTTGTTCCCACCGGCGTTACTTGCAATACATTCATCAGTACTGCTATAGTTATTTCTGGCGCGGTTAGCATTCCTTCCTCCTTTTTGGGTTCTCTACCTTTAGGATGAAACGCTAACCGCTTTTTGTCACATTTCTCACCTCATCTCTTTTCTTTTACCAGAAAGTAAAGTTAATAGATCATGTCACCTTTAATAAAGGACTGGGTTTTTGAATCTTGAGGATTGTCAAAAAAATCTTCCCGTGTCCCACTCTCGATAATCCGCCCATCTAACAGAAATAGAACACGATGAGCCAATCGGCGCGCTTGAAAAATATTGTGAGTGACTAAAACAATCGTTGTTCCTAGTTCCTCATTAAGCATCCTGACAATCGACTCAATCATCGCAACATTCTGCGGATCCAGATTGGCTGTTGGTTCGTCCAACAACAGAACATCTGGGCGCAGAACCATCGCCCGTGCCAGAGCAACCCGCTGCATCTCGCCACCGGAAAGAGTTCGAGCCGATTTGTTGGCTAGATGAGTCAGTTTCACTTGTGACAAGGCGACCGAAACGGGATCGCGGCTGGTGTTCAGCCGACGAGAGGCACCTGAACGCAATTTGAGGCCATATGCAACATTCTCATAGACAGTTCGATTCAGCAAAACAGGACGCTGAAACACAGTCGTAATTCGACGACGTACGTCAAGTGCGGGACGCGTGAGATCATCATAAGTGCTCTCCGCAAATTGAATTTTGCCACTTGATGGTTGGTTGAGAAAATTGAGGAGACGAAGGAGGGTACTTTTGCCCGACCCGCTTGGCCCGATGATTGTCAGAATTTCACTTTGGTAAATCGTTAACTCATCAACATGTAGAACAGTGCGATTGCCATAATGCTTTGTGACATCACGTAGATAAAACAAAGTACTCTTCATTTATCGTATCATCGGGAGTGTGTCCCAATGTGTGTAAATGCAGTCGATTTGCTGACGGAGCGGCGTCCGTTTACCCACTTTGTGGTACACACTCTATCATTGCTATCGCGAGCCAGCATTCAGGTTCCCCTGCAAACGCATCATAAAGAGGTTGCTGATAAATGCCAATGAAAGCAAGATAATGCCCAAGGCGATCGCCAGCTCAAAGTTACCTTTGCGTGTCTCTAACACGATCGCCGTTGTCAATACTCTGGTTTGATGATCAATATTGCCTCCGACCAACATTACCGCGCCCACTTCCGATATAATCCGTCCAAACCCTGCTACGATTGCCACGATTACCCCCACGCGAGCCTCACGTAGAATGGTGAGCGTACATTGCAAAGATGTTGCACCCAGCGCTTCAATTTGCTCCCTCAGATTTGGATCCACGCCCATCACAGCTGTCATTGTAAAACCAGCGACCAAAGGCAACGCAATAATCGTTTGGGCCACGATCATAGCAGCTGGTGTAAAGAGAGTTGGAATCAAGGAGAGAGCAAGATCTCCTAGAGGTCCCTTACGTGAGAGCATGAGGTAAACGAACAATCCGACCACGACCGGCGGCAGCCCCATTCCTATATAAATGGAGACCATGATAAAGCCACGTCCCCGAAACCGAGTCAGCCCCATTACGGCGCCAAGGGGCACGCCAATCAATGCACTGAACATCAAGGCAACGCCAGAAACCCGCATCGAAAGTAAGACAATCTCACCAACAACCGAATCTCCCATCAAGATGACCCGAGCGGCCTCTAAAAAGCCGCGCAACAATTCGCTAATCAGTTGCCTCTTTTCTTATGTTGCGCAAACCAATTGGTGTTTCTTTGAAATAATCGCAGCATTATCGATTCCGGTGGCAGTTATCATTAGACATTATAAGGATTGAACATTTCTGCCTGACGATTGTGCAATTTCTCAGAGAGAACCTTTGAATCCTTATAATGTCTATTAAATAGACAAAGTCCTGCTGTGACTATCCCCCTTATCTCTTTTAGGCAAATACTGCCACTGGGACTGGACGCTCTACAGCAAAACTCTGGCGATGCAACTTGATCCGTTCGATTTCATGGAGTGTATCCGCCGTTAGATAACTCTCACCACAGTGTGGGCAACTAATAATTGGCACATTCTCAATCACCAGTAAATTTTGACCCTTCCCATAGCTACGGCTTACGTAGCGGATCTTTGCACCAGTTCGCCCACAATTGTCACATGTGATTATTTGATCGTTCATAGTATTCATGCTACGTCTTCGCGATAAACTGTAATGATGACGAGCTTGCCTGTTATACTCACCTTGCCAACCACAGTCATTTCGATGCCGTGAACAGACTGCCCAAGTACAAGATACTTCCACTCACCTGTTTGATGATCCTGCTGGCGTTCAACGATGCTGCCCGTCAGAATTGCTCTTTCTACATCAAAGATTGACAATTCGTCATCGTCCATTTCCTCTTCTGCATGGATTGTCATGACATACTGCCGCTGGCGGATCTTCTCCTTCATTTGTCGCAATGTCCGCTCATACACGATTCTCTCCGTTAGCCCCTAGGCTTGCAACCGTGAATTTGACGCTTGGCGCTTTGTCTAATCGGTTACAATATAGCCAATACTTCACCCATCTGATCGGTCTGATACCCACCCAGCGCTTCAACTCGTTCGGCAAACCCCGATTGACTTTGTTGGATGATCTTCAATAGCGGCGCTAATTCTTCACCTTCATAATGTTCCATTGGAATAACAAGATCATATCGTTCCTGAAACAACGGGACAAAATCGAGTTCAAGCGCACGGGCTGCGCCGCGAATGCCCAACCCACAATCAGCGGCGCCACTTTTGACAGCCGCGGCGACGGCTAGATGTGTATATTCCTGCCGTTCGTACCCCTGAATCGAGCGGGGATTCAATCCGCGCTGTTTCAATTCATAGTCCAGCAGCACGCGGGTCCCCGCACCTCTTTGTCGGTTGATGAAGGAGACGTCATCCCGCACCAGATCCTCCAAACCGTTCAATTGCTTTGGATTTCCATGGTTGACAAGCAAACCCTGCTCCCGTTGCACAAAGCCAAGCAAAACTACCTTGATGCCGCGAGATGAAAGGAGTTGCTGGATATATGATTCATTATAGGTTCCGGACTGTTCGTCCAGTAGATGAGAACCTGCAAAGTGAGCTTCGCCTCGTTGTAGAGCAAGCAAGCCGCTCAAGCTGCCTACGTGAGCCGATGTCAGACGCAAATCAGGATTCTGACGCCTCAGCTGATCGGCCAACAAATCCAGCGTCAAATCATGACTACCGATCGAAACAATCGATTTGCTAATGGATCTGGATGGCTGCAACAACTCCACCTGCACCTCTTCATCAGCGTTGTGCCCTTCAGAGAAGCGTGGGATGGTCACGATGCCATCTGCTTTGACCAGCGACATAATGACGCCTGCCCCCCGTCCCAAGGGTGTTGCCACAACCCGCTCACCGACCTGCCCCACGCTCACGCGCATAAACTCATCCTCACCGATGGGCGAGAGTGTTTTGCGAGTCAATGTCGCTTCGACCGTGGGTCGCTCTGGCGGCAACTGCCCCTGCCAACGATAGAGCAGAGGCAGAACAATACGTTCAAAGGTGACAGCCGCAGAGACGGGATAGCCTGGAATCCCAACCAATGCCCGCCCTTGCCCATTACTCTCAGCAGTGCCTAATATGACAGGATGTCCCGGACGAATGGCGATGCCGTGAACTTGCAGTTCACCCAATTCGCGCACAATGGCCGCTGTATAATCCTCCGATCCCGCCGATGAGCCGGCATTGATCGCAACGAGATCGTGATTTTCCAATGCCGCAACAACAGCCTCGCGAATCTCTTCATAACGATCCGCAACGATGGGTAAGCGGGTTATGGCGCACCCTGCTTCTTCGGCCTGTGCTCCCAACATGATTGAGTTGTACTCGACAATCTGTCCCGGCTTCAAATCGACGCCGGGTTGCACCAATTCGGTCCCTGTTGGCAGGATGGCAACTCGTGGCCGACGATAGACGGTCACTTGACGATGACCAGAGCCAGCAATCGCTCCCAAATCCTGAGGGCGCAACAAATGATTGGCGGGTAAAACCAGTTCAGTTGCCACCATATCCTCGCCCATCGAGCGCACGTGCCGCCACGGAGCAGTTGCAGCAAGTATCTCAATGCAGTCACCATCATCGGATTTGAGCAACTGTGTCTGCTCGAGCATGATGACGGCATTCATGCCCTGAGGAAGCGGATCACCGGTATCAACGGGGATGGCGTCCGTGCCAATGACCAACTGTTTGGGACTTGTTTCAGTGGCTCTATGGGTCGACTCGGCTCGTACCGCGTATCCATCCATCGCTGAAGCATGATAGTGGGGGGAAGAAATTTTCGCCCAGACAGGCAGGGCCGTCACCCGTCCACAGGCATCTGTCACAGGGATGTTCTCAGTGCCGCGCGGGGTCAACAGGTCGCGCGCATCGAGGGCTGCGTACCATGCGGCCAATGCTTCATGTAAGGCAACATCGTGTAGATAGACGTTGCGCGTTAATTGTTCAGGTGTATCGGGCACTGCATTTTATCCTTCGTGTCATCTGGCTCATCAACGACAAACGCTTCATTTGTAGTGATGGCTCAACCGGATCTCAAAGAGTAGATCCGCTTTGGTTTCGATACGGCTCCGCCACTCAACCGGCGCTCGTCATTTTTGAGCTTGTCCATCTCCTGAATTCCTGAAGAGCCATATTGATTCCCATGATTCAAATATTCGTTGCGTCAAAATAGTGGCTCATCGAATGCTATAGCCTTTCAGGAAAAGATTTTCCTGTCATCGATGGCATTGCAGCCGGTCAGCCAGAGAGCTGACTAGATGACCGGCTGCAATGCTGACAAGCCACTGTTTTGCGTGGAAAAACATTATCTAAACATCTATATAGATGAGGCGGCACGAATATTAATGCAAATAGACCGTCACGCGCTCCCCTTCACGAATCCCATTTGCATCCAACGGCACTTTGACAAGACCATCGGCATGAACCAATGTATAGATCAAGTTCGACTTCCCAAACACTGGAGTCGCCCACTGTTCACCGTCCCGTTCTTCGAGTCGAACTTGCACATAATCCTCACGTCCTGCTGCCGACGCAACGTTGCGCCCCAGAAATGCTTGAATTTGCTTTGGCGTGCCTCTCTTCATGCCGAGCATCATTCGAATGGTTGGCGCCACAAGTAAATCAAAGATGACCATGGCTGATACGGGATTGCCTGGCAAGCCAAAGACGGGCTTTCCATCACAGACAGCTACAATGGTTGGTTTACCCGGTCGTACGCTCACTCCATGCACGAGCACACCAGGAGAGCCCAACCCAGCAATGACGTCGACGCTCATATCACGATAGGAAACCGAGCTACCAGCCGACAGGACAACAATATCGGCATCAGCGTGTGCTTTTGTGGCGGCAGCTTCTAACGCAGTGCGTTCATCGGCAACGATTCCACAAAGAATGGGCTTACCCCCCGCACGCTGCGTCAGTGCCGCCAGCGTATAGGAATTGATGTCGCGAATTTGCCCCGGCACCGTTGATTGCTCAGGCGGGACAACTTCATCACCAGTAGAGATGATGGCAACTTTCGGCGGAATGGCCACATTGATTGTTGTGATGCCCAACGCCAACATTGCCCCAATGTCCTGAGGACGCAATTGTCGTCCGGCAGTCAGAACAGTCTCGTCCTTGTGTACATCTTCACCAATCTGGATCAGATTCTCACCTTCTGCAACGGCAGTCATCACCTCAATGCTACCAACTACGCGATTTGCTTCCTCGTCTGAACGAGTGCCAGCCATTGTGTCAACAAGCTGTGTGTTTTCAACCATTACGACAGCGGAAGCACCGCCAGGCAACATCCCTCCCGTGTGAACCAGCGCTGCCTCACCCACACCCAGTTGCAGATTGGTGCGCTGGCCCATTGGGACTTCACCAACAACTGTCAAAAAGGCTGGCAACCCAGGAGAAGCGCCATATGTATCAGCTGCATTCGCTGCATATCCATCCACAGTTGAACGCACAAAGTCGGGCAAATCTTGGGGGGAAGTCAACGATTCAACCAGAATGCGGTCGAGCGCTGCCGCCGTTGAGAGTCGCTCAGCCCGAACCTGAGGCTGGAAGTGTTTTGTTAGGAGAGCCTCTGCTTCTTCTGGAGTTCGTACGTTGAAAAATTCACTCATTGCGCGTTGCGTGAACCAATTTCTTTCTTGTTGTATGGCAGAAAATTGTTCGGCCCGTTGGTTGGTGCCTATGTGAACTTGATGGCTTTGGGCATCGTTCGTCCAATTGTAGAACAAACAGCTTGTTTGTTCAGCACCACCAATGAATAAACTTTGCCATCTGGACGCAACGATGACGAACACCATTTTGATGATAGCGTACGTTTGTTGACACGCCAATAATTGGATCCGATTGGTACAACATGTCGCACGTGTTGCCCAACGAATCACGTTCCTTGAATCAGATCCTGCTCTATGATTCTGAGCGCGTTTGCCCACTCTTCTGGCGTATTGACGTTCATAAACGACCGCAACGTCGAATCATAGGGTCGGAGTTCATCTTCACTGACCGATCGGACCCGCACGGCAGGGAAGAAACGGCTCACCTTGCGTTCGCCACTCGCAAGTAGTGTTTCAACGGCAGGTAAGCATCGTCTATGATAGAGTGCATGCAGAGTCTGGGCATAGCCCTCCACGAAAGGCACAACGGCGTCCCATTGTGCCTCTTCTTGTTGATTTGAATGGCTTGTCTTGACCTCCCCCGCAATCTTGCAGAGCTTGGCAAAGAGCTTGGGGGCGACAAATGGCAGATCACAGGCAACCATGATCGCCCAGCTATCGCAGAGAGAGAGGGCCGTTGCGATGCCACCAAGTGCGCCCATGCCGGGATGCCTGTCAGAGATATACTCCACTGGTCCTGGAATATCGGTCAACGCGGCAATTTTGGGATCATTGGTGACGATCACGATTCGCTGCGGACGCAGAGGTTGCAAGCGATGCGCGATATGTGCAATTAGTGCGCGATGGTCAGGCGGCACGGGTAACAATGCCTTGGATCGCCCCATACGACGACTTTCGCCGCCAGCGTTGATGACGAGAGTTGGGTCAATTGGATGTGTGGGAATCGATTGCATAGAGCATTTGTTATGTACGATTAACTAGTTGCTCAAAGAATGGATATCGGCGCATCTATGAAAAGTGTGCAATTCGATCACATAGATCTAGCAAGATGACTATTCAGCACACATTTGTCTAATGAGCAAAGGATACCGAACGATTACTCAGTGGTCAATAAGCAACATATCAAATCATTTGTGCTGACAGAGAATTGTAATATAATTCACAGTAAACAATTCGCAACTTGCTAAGATTCTTTATTCAAAGGGATTCCATCATGGGATTGCGCGTGATTACGAAGAAAAGATTACTTGAGTATACAAAAACCTACCCAGATGCCAAAGAGAACTTAGATATATGGTTGCTGGGTATCATGAGTATTGCCCCCAAAATCTAGCATTTTTTCGAGACTACGCTCAAAAAAAGGGGTCCCTACGGGACAGTTGACACGAAGTGCATTTCTCCGATACGAAGTGCAGGTCAAGTGAAGCCAGCAAAAGCAAAGGAGAAGGGGTCATGGTAGTCAAGACAGAAATCCGCCCGCCGGTCGATGAGTTTAGCGAAACATATGCTGAGTACATAGAGGGGCAATATGATTGTGTCGATCGAATCGTGCTGAATGCCTATTGGTCGATGGGTCAAAACGGCGGCGGGTTTCGAGTCTGGTGGCGCAGTTGGCAAGGGTCGGATGACGGGCTGAATACGGCGAGGCTGATGCGATTTGCGCGTGAGTATGCGCGTCGGTTGCGGGCGTATGCGGAGGCGGAAGGGATACCAGTCATTGATTGTGAAAGTGGTGTACGCAAACATGAGCTTGCCGAGACCTATATCCCAGACGATCCAGCGTTTGTGGGTGTATTTGCGATCTTGGTGAGTAAATTTAGTGCACCGACGTGGCATGTCAAAGAAAGTAAGGATAAGAAGAGAATTCATTTAGAAGAAGTATCCTTTTGTCAAGCAGTACTGGTTTCATATCATGGACCCGTCGTGGGGCCATATCACGATCCGACTCAGCCCACATCCCCCGTTTGGGGCGCAGATATTCTTGAACGGGCATGAGTATGTAGCTCGTCAAGCCCAGAAAGTCGATATTACCTTGGAGAAGGAAAGCAATAGTTTTGCCAACATTTCAGATCCAGATGGGTTGGCCGAAATAGCAGATACCTTGTGCTCAGCGAGTGCGATAGGGCAATTGGGCCAGGTTTGCGACCGTTGGATTTACTCAACTTGCCTTCATTTTGCGCTCTCATTAGAAGACCAAAGAGCAACGAGATTCAAATACAATTACTCTGTCTATCAAACAGAACTGAGTCGAAATTTGATATTTAACCGAGGACCTCAAATGGAACAGATTTTCGATAGTGTTATCGACCATATGCGTTCTAGAATGGATATCAAAACGGTCAAAACCATCTTCGGTACAAGAGGACGTCCTCACTGGCGCAGAGGGAAAAAAACACCCCGTTTAGAATGTGTTATCGAGAAACCTATGGACGATTTGACAATCTTTAAAGTGCATTTCAGTTCACTGACGCTCAAAATGTACACCAAAGGCGAGAACACACTCCGTATCGAGGTCATTGCTCACAATGTGAAACGGCTACCGCTACGGCGCTCTTTGAAATACTTCGGCGAGATCCTTGATTACCTAAAACCAGCCCTGACTCATTTTCTCAACACCATTCAGGCGATTGATGCCGCCTTTATTGACGATGGATTGCTTGATTCTCTTCCTGAGCCAGCATCTCTTGGTGCATCCAAACTCGCTGGCATTCATCTTGACCAACCTCGAATCCGAGCTGTACTCAGTTCCGTTCTTGCTTTGGCACCCGCACCTACTGGCTTTACAGCTTCTCAACTAGCTAACCAAGTCAAAGAGCGCTTTGCTCACCTTTTTCCTGATTATTCACCCCGTCAGGCTGCCTATGATTTGAAGAAGCTGCGAGCTAAGAACCTTGTCACTCGCATCGGTAACTCCCGCAAATATTCGCCCACGCCTGATGGCCTTCAGGCTATTTCAGCTTTGATTGTTTTGCGGGACCATATCATCAAGCCTGTTCTTGCTGGTGCAGGTAAAACCAAGCGAGGTCCAAAGCCCAAAGACCCTTCGCTTTTGGATGAACTCTTTTCTGCCGTTCATCAGGCTTTCCGTAACCTTTTGCTTGAGTTCAGCTTTGCTATTTACACATTTTCAACATCCACAATTCTTTGTCGATATTGGTCCCGTAAGCGCCTAGCCCAGTTACGAGAGCGGTTTCGTTCGGCAGATTTGGTTGGTCGCCTAACCGTCTTTAATATCTGTGGAAATAAATATCGCTTGATCGTGCGAATTGAATATCGATCGCCTTATCGATCAAGACGAACTCTCTGAAGATGAACAAAATTACCTATCCGTCTTGGGTATGTTGATCGAGCGTTATGATGAAGAGAATGAAGTCTATCCAACCCTTCGCGGCGTCGCGCTGATTCGTGCACTGTTGAATCAAAGCGGTCTCAAACAGAAAGAACTACTCCCTATTTTTAAGACCGAATCGATAGTGTCTGCTGTCCTAAACGGGTATCGCAAATTGACCGTCGAACATATCGAGGGATTGGCGACTTTCTTTCAACTACCGTATTATTTATTTTTTGAAACAGACGCAACGACAGATGAACAGCCTGTTTTCCAATTTGAGGCTCGATCCTCTCGCAAGACTGATCGACCTAAAACTACCTATGAATTACCCAAACAGTCTGAGAAGAATACAGCAATAACGGTAGCAGAAACCGACAACTCCTATTCAAATGATCGCTAACAGGATTTATGTTCCTTTAGCATTTCAACAACCTACAAACCAGCAACCGATCTTGGATATCTTTTGCATAAACATCCTGCGCGTGTGCAGGAGTTCAACCTTAATTTTGGTCAAGCGCACATTTTCTATTCTGAAGCGACAGAGGAACGATGTACAGCAGCAATGTTGCTCGATATCGATCCAATTAAACTTGTCCGTACACAAGATAGATCAAACGTCTTCGCTCTAAAACAGTATGTCAACGACCGCCCATATGTCGCATCTTCATTCATAAGCGTTGCCATCTCGCAAGTCTACGGAACTGCCTTGAATGGACGTTGCAAAGATCGAGAAACTCTGACCACTGTTCCCATTTCGCTGGAGTCAACTATCGCCGCAGTCCCTTGTCGAGGTGGAGAAGGGTTGCTACAACAACTCTTCGAACCGCTTGGCTATGAGGTACGGACGGAACGATATCAATTAGACACTCATTTTCCTGAGTGGGGTGATAGCCACTACTATACATTGACGCTAAAGGGGCAATTGCCGCTACAGAAGCTCCTTGCACACATTTATGTTCTTATTCCAGTATTGGATGATGACAAACATTATTGGGTCACAAAGGAAGAGATAGAAAAACTATTGCGGTTTGGCAAGGGCTGGCTCTCAACTCATCCATTAAGAGAATTGATAACCAACCGCTATCTGGTGCGTCAGCGCGGTTTAACGAAAGTTGCACTTGAACGTCTGAAAGAAGAAAGTGTAGAAAGTCAGGAAGAGATCGATACAGCCCAAAATGCTGAAGAGGAACGCATCGAACAACCGATGCGTCTACATCAAATACGATTGGATGCTGTATTGGCTGAATTGAAGAAAGGGCATGCAACCCGAGTACTTGATGCAGGATGCGGTGAGGGGCGCCTCCTCCGTATGTTGCTTAGAGAAAGTCAGTTTTCAATGATTGCCGGTATGGATATTTCCAGCGTCGCCCTTGACAAGGCTGAAAATCGATTGAAACTAGATAGATTATCCGAGAAACAGCGAAAACGCATTCGTCTCTTTCAAGGATCTCTTCTTTATCGAGATAAGCGGTTGGCAGGTTTCGATGCAATCACATTGGTTGAGGTTATTGAACATCTGGAACTCGAGCGAGTAGCAACATTTGAGCGAGTTCTCTTTGAATTTGCCGCCCCACATATTCTAATTATCACAACACCAAATCAAGAGTATAATAGCCAATGGGAGACACTCCCAGCGGGAAAACTGCGACACAAGGATCATCGCTTTGAGTGGACCCGAGCCGAATTTCAGACTTGGGCGAATGGGGTAGCGGTCCGATTTGGTTATCATATTGAATTTCATTCCATCGGCGAAGAATTAGAGCCGTGCGGACCACCGTCACAGATGGGGGTGTTTCATCGAAAATGAATATTACACTCCCAGAACTCTCGCTCGTGGTTCTAATGGATGCCTCTGGTTCAGGCAAATCGACCTTTGCACGTACCCATTTCTTGCCAACAGAAATTCTCTCTTCTGACGTTTGTCGTGGTCTTGTCTCGGACGATGACAACAATCAAGCCGCAACACAGGACGCGTTCGATGTGCTTCATTATATTACAGCCAAGCGTTTGGCTCGCGGACATTTGACGGTGATCGATGCGACAAATGTGCAACCAGAGTCTCGCAAGGCTCTAATTCGACTCGCTAGAGAATATCATGTGTTGCCAGTTGCGATTGTGCTGAATCTACCGGTGGGAATCTGCCGTACTCGCAATCAGGAGCGACCAGACCGCAACTTTGGTTTGCACGTCATCCGCTGCCAAACGAGCCAGCTACGTCGTTCACTTCGCAGCCTCAAGCGGGAGGGTTTCCGCAATATAACCATTTTGGATTCCGAGGAAGCGATTGCCTCGGTGCAGATCATACGCCAGCGACTCTGGAACGACAAACGAGATGAACATGGTCCGTTTGACATCATCGGGGATGTGCATGGGTGTGCAGATGAGTTGGAGACCTTGCTCAATTCCTTGGGGTATCGATGGCAGTCTGCGCCAAATTTGGGCCAGGGTCGTTATCCGCGGATCTATTTCCATCCCGAAGGTCGCAAGGCTTTTTTCTTAGGTGATCTTGTGGATCGGGGGCCGAGAATTCTAGATACAGTTCAGCTTGTTTGCCATATGGTTAATCAAGGTAGTGCTCTCTGTATACCAGGCAATCATGATGTCAAACTGGTGCGAAAATTGCGAGGAAGAAAGGTACAGATTCGCCATGGATTAGCTGAAACATTGCATGAACTTGATACGTTACCCCACGAGACCAGAGAATCCGTTTCGAACGAGATTGCAACGTTTCTGGACAGTTTGGTCAGTCACTATGTACTGGATAATGGAAAACTGGTTATCGCTCATGCCGGGTTAAAGGAATCCATGCAGGGGCGCACATCTGGAAAGGTACGAGAGTTTGCATTATATGGCGAAACGACTGGCGAAACTGATGAATTTGGTTTGCCCATACGATACAATTGGGCATCCGAATATCGTGGGGATGCCATTGTTGTCTACGGGCATACACCAGTGCCAGAAGCTGTTTGGCTCAATCGGACCATCAATGTTGATACAGGGGCAGTTTTCGGTGGCCAACTGACTGCACTGCGCTATCCAGAACTCGAGCTTGTTTCAGTTCCATCTGCGCGGGCTTATGCAGATCCAATCCGACCATTAAATATAGACCCTTCAGAACTCACTCCACAGCAAGTAGATGATGATATTCTCGATATCGATGATATCCTTGGGAAGCAGATTATTAGCACTCGTCTACGCCCAAATATCACAATCCAGGCAGAAAATAGCGCTGCCGCACTGGAAGCAATGAGTCGCTTTGCTGCTAATCCCCGTTGGCTCATCTACCTGCCGCCAACCATGTCGCCCTGTGCGGCTGTTCCAAAGGGGAGTGAACAGGATGAGTGGTTGGAATATCCCTCCACAGCTTTTGAATATTACAAAGAGCGGGGTGTAAGTGACGTCATTTGCGAAGAAAAACATATGGGTTCACGCACTGTTGTCGTGGTCTGTCGCAATGCCGACGTCGCACGACGGCGCTTTGGGGTATTGAACGGCAGCATCGGAACTTGCTATACTCGCACAGGTCGGCGTTTTTTTGATGATGATAACCTGGAATCCACATTTCTTGTTCAGGTACAATCAGCGTTAGAGCAATCCAGATTTTGGGACAAACTGAACACAAATTGGGTCTGTCTCGATTGTGAATTAATGCCGTGGTCAGCCAAAGCCCAAGGTCTTCTGAATCATCAATATGCCGCAATCGGGGCAGCAGCCTCTGGAACAATGAAGGCCGCGCGAGCCGCACTAAAGCAGGCAGCGGACAATGGCGTATCAATTGAGCATCTGCAGCAGCAGCATCAGATGCGCGCGGAAATGATCAATCATTATAAAGCCGCCTACCGGCCCTACTGCTGGCCTGTTCATCACATCAGTGATTTGAAGCTGGCACCATTTCACATTTTGGCAACAGAGAATGCAGTCCATGTAGACAAAAATCATCTTTGGCATATGGAAACAATCGCCGAGTTTGCCGAGGCAAATTCCAAGGATTGTTTGCAGAGTACAATATACCGGCAAGTTGACTTAACGAAGCAAGAAAGTATCAATCATGCAATAAACTGGTGGCTTGATTTAACTGCAAACGGTGGAGAAGGGATGGTTGTTAAACCGTTGAATTTCATCGCCAAGGGAAGGAGAGGGTTGATTCAGCCAGCGGTTAAGTGTCGAGGACGAGAGTATTTGCGCATCATCTACGGACCCGAATACACGGCAACAGCTCATTTGGACCAACTACGCCACCGTAGCATGGGCCGCAAACGTTCTTTGGCAGATCGAGAGTTTGCTCTCGGAGTCGAAGCCCTCGAACGTTTTGTGACCAACGAACCATTACGTCGTGTTCATGAGTGTGTCTTCGGGATTCTTGCCCTAGAGAGTGAACCAGTTGATCCTAGGTTATAGCTCACCCTATCGATATGGACTCGTTATGAACTTCCTACACAACACCATGAACATCCGGCGCGATTTCCCCCGCGAAATCAGCGTCATTGAACACACCTGGATTCCATTACAGGATGGCACACGCCTTGCAGCCCGCATCTGGCTTCCCGTCGATGCAGAGGCGAACCCTGTGCCCGCTCTGCTGGAATATCTGCCCTATCGCAAAAACGATATGACCGCGTGGCGCGACTCCATTCGTCATCCCTATCTCGCGGGACATGGCTATGCTTCTGTGCGCGTTGATATACGCGGCAACGGTGACTCCGATGGACTGATGCTCGATGAATACACCGAGCAAGAACAGAGCGATTGCCTGGAGGTATTGGAGTGGTTGGATGCGCAACCCTGGTGTACGGGCAAAGTGGGGATGTTTGGCAAGTCGTGGGGTGGGTTCAATGCGCTTCAAATAGCTGCGCTGCGTCCACCTCAACTCAAGGCGATCATTACCATCGCTTCCACAGATGATCGCTATGCCGATGATGTACACTACATGGGTGGCTGCTTGTTGGGATCCGAGATGCTTCCCTGGGCCTCGACCATGCTCTGCTATAATGCCAGCCCGCCTGACCCACGCGTAGTAGGCAATCGGTGGCGCGACCTGTGGCGACAACGGTTGGAGCAAACGCCACCCTTTGTGGAAGCCTGGTTCGAGCGTCAGCGGCGTGATGCATTTTGGAAACATGGCTCGGTGTGCGAGGATTTTGCGGCCATTGAGTGTGCGGTCTACGCAGTCGGTGGTTGGGCAGATGGATACACCAACGCAGTTCCGCGTCTGCTGGAGGGCTTGTCGGCGCCAAAGAAGGGGTTGATTGGACCGTGGGCCCACAATTTTCCAGAGAATAGCGCGCCCATGCCCGCCATCGGTTTTTTGCAAGAGAGCGTGCGCTGGTGGGACCATTGGCTGAAAGGCATCGATTCCGGCATCATGGATGAGCCAATGCTGCGCTCGTGGATTCAAGAGAGTTATACGCCCTCACCGAACAGGGCGATCTCCGAAGGCTATTGGGTTGTGGATCCAAGTTGGCCCTCGCCCAATGTAGAGCGTCAACAGGTGCCCTTTGATCGTTTAGTCGATCATGACCCCGGCGTTCGCCAGCAGATGATTGGTCAACAGGTGACGGGCGTTGATAACGAACGCTGGTTGGGCTATGGCGTGCTCGACGGCTATGCGGGCGACCAGCGAGCAGACAATGGACGTTCGATCTGTTTTTCGACAATGCCTGCCCAAGATCAGGTCACCATACTGGGCTTTCCTGAAGTAGCGCTCACGATACAAGTCGATCAACCCCAAGCATCCTTGGCGGTGCGGCTCTGCGATGTTGCGCCAGATGGAACCAGTACGTTGGTGAGTTGGGGCCTCTTCAATTTATCACACCGCAACAGTCACGAAAAGCCCGAAGCAGTTCCCACCAATGAAGCCATCGATGTCAATGTTCCACTCAATGTCTGCGGTCATCGCCTGGCGGCGGGTCATCGCTGGCAGGTAGTCATTTCGCCAACCTATTGGCCTCACCTTTGGCCTTCCCCGGTTGCCGTCACGCTCACCATTGAACATTGTGCATTGTTCCTTCCCATCCGGTCACCAAGTGATGCTGACACAAAAATCACTTCCTTTGCACCACCGGAATGTGCCGAGCCGTTGGACCTGGAACGGATTCAGGATGGTCATTCTAGACGACAAATAGAGTTTGATCGGTTGACGAACAGAGGAACAATTGTCTATGAAGATCATGATAGAACAGTACGTTTTCCTGACGGTCTGATCTTTGAAGAGGCCTCAATCGACACCTTTCAGATTGTGGAGGGAGACCCGCTCTCAGCGACTGTCTCCTGTAGCCGTTCACGCACATTTGAGCGAGATGCGTGGCAGGTTGAGATTGAGACGCAGAGCAGAATGAGCTGTGATGCCAATAACTTCTATCTGACAAATCAAGTCACGGCAAGAGAGAGAAGTCAACTTGTCTTCGAGCGTACCTGGAATAAGACGATCGCGCGAGACTATCAGTAAGATCACGCCCATTTTGAACTATCCACAGAACTCAATGTTCCGTCTGGTCATCCCAATCACGCTGCCCATCTGTGGATCATTTTCAGAATTGCCCATCCAAATCTACTCCATCATCCCCATCCGCGTTGGCATCTCCGTCACAACAACATGTTCCTGCAGATCCTCATCCTTCATGGAATCAGCTCGGTTGGCATAAAGCTTGGCTAGGGGGTAGGCTGTGATACCGTGCAAAAAGATACTGAGCAAGACAGTGGTCATGGCGACGAGCGTCATTTCATCACGCGCCACCAGATGCGATTCATCCAGAACCAGTAAACCAAACAGGATCGTTGCCAACCCACGGGGTCCGAACCAGCCCAGAAAGAGGTTGGTCTCCCAACGCATACCGGTTCCCATCAGGCTGATGGCTACGGGAACCATGCGAATGATGGTCAAACTCAACAAGGCATAGATGATGATTTCGGCGGTTGCATGTTGAATCACGTCGACCGCCAACACACCGCCAAAGATGGTGAAGACACAAAGAGTGAGCAGCTGTCCCTCGGTTTCAGCAAACTCATAGAGACAGTCACAGATCCCACGGGCGCTGTTGCCCAACGTCAGCCCCGCAACAAAGGCAGAGATGAAGCCGTTGCCCCCAATCAGCTCTGCGGCGCCAAAGGCCAGAATGGCAAGACCAATGGCGGACAACCGCTCAAAAGCCGAGGTAATGCCTTGCCGTTTTGCTGAAAAAAGGATCAGCTGGCCTCCCAGGTAGCCAACAGCGATTCCCACAATCGGGCCAAGCGTCACCTGGAGTAGCGTAAATTGGGCAAGCTCAATGAAACTTTGTGCCTCTTCTGTTGCCCCGGCGACCGACAACAGGATCAGCAACACAGGTAGGACGATCCCATCATTTAGGCCACTCTCCACATTGAGCGTCTGTCGAATCCGAACCGGCACGCGTTTGCTAGAAACAACCGTTTGGCCCAAGGCTGCGTCCGTCGGTGCCAGCATTGTGGCTAAAACAGCACTTGCCCAGACGCCATATTCGCCAAAGAAGATGAATCCAACGATGGCGCCCAACAAAATGGTCAGTGGCAGACCAATCCCCAACATGCGTAGGGGCAAGTCGTGTTCGCGGCGCAAGAGTTTGAGGTCAATCCGCGTTGCGTCGGCGAAGAGCACCAACATCAGCGTCACTTCTGCAAGCAGATGGATCCCCTCGTGCTCGATTGGAATGTTCATCCAGCCCAGAACGGGTGGGCCTAATATCAAGCCATAGAGCGTGAAGAGGATGGGTGCGGTGAAGATGGTCTGTTCCAAACGTCTGGAAATCAAGCCAAAACAGAGCAGACCAAACGCAAGGATCGTAAAGGCAAGGCTCGTCATCATTGGGGTGCCCCCAACAAAAGAGGCAGAACGATCCCCAAGACAAGCGTGACAATCCAGAGTGAGGGTGCTGATGTTCGTCGGATTTGGCGGCGCTGTTCGGCCAGCATTTGGGCAGCTCGACGTTGATACGTGGTGGCATACTGCTTGGGATCATATTGCTGGGATAAATATTGAAAAAACAGTCCCAACCCAGCCCCATAGAGCAAGTGTCCAATCAGACTCGGATACCGCTCAACAACGGCCTGAAGGGACCAATCTGGCGGTTGTCGTAAGAGAAGGGAGTAGAGGGTGAGCGCCCCGAAGAGCCACCATAAGAAACCATAGAGCAACCCCCAAGCCAGACCTGCACCATAACTAACGGCCTGTTTTTGAAAAAATAATCCATAGCTAATGCCAATCAGAATGCTAATCGCCAGATGGACAAGAAAGCCGACAAATGCAGAATCAGTGCCCACCAACCTGGCCACGCTTGGTAATGCGCCAATGCCAAGCATCACGAGCGTAAAGAGCAAGCCGCCCACAATTCCCCCCGCGATCCCCATAAGAACGTTGCGTACGCCTTGAGCGCCAGAACCTTCAGAGGTACGATTCAACGGATCTGAATGGACAAATAAGATGCGCCAGACTCTGTTCACAATTCCATACTGATATCCCACAGCAGCGCCGTAGAGTAGATGGCTAATTAGAGATGGAAATGTCGCGCGGGCCATTTCAAGAGACCAGTTTGGTATTTCACTCATAATCAGCAGCGGGACAAACGTCAGCGTTCCCAATCCCCACCAGACAAATCCGTAATTGAGCCCCCATATCAGGCCAGCCCCAGGCCCCTGGATATCGCGCTGGAAGAGCAGACCAAAGCTGATTCCAATCACGATGCCGATCAGATAGTGAAGGGTCTGGCCCAACATGAGCGATGTAGAACCAACGATCTCTGCAACCAGAGGATAGAACGTCGCGCCATCAATACCGCGCACAAAGAGCCAACTGCCGAGGATACCGCTGAGCCCTCCGACCAGGATTGCACGCAGATAGAGCGGGATAATTTCATCGGATAGTTGAAGTTCCGGGGACAAAGCTGGGACTAATTTAGAATCAAAACTCTCCAACCATTGACGGATCCAGTAGTAAGCAAGGCCCAAAGTAGAACCAAAGCCCAGCGTCCACCCCATCAACAAGGGCACCAATTCTTGTGCTGATTCAAATGTCCACAAAAGCGGTTGGCCAGTCGATAGTGGAGTCAATGTTAATACACCGATCAACCACCAGAGCAATCCAAACGATTCTCCCCAGATCAGCCCCTCGCCCGGTGTGCGAATCTTGGTACCAAAGAGCAATCCAAAACCTATGCCGAGAAGAATAGAGAGCAGATAGTGAATCCAAGGACTGTAGGGCAACGAGACGATGAAAGCAAGAATCAGCCCACCGAGTAGGCCAGAGACGGCACCAGTCACTCCATATTGGCGAGTCGGTGACTGATTGATCCATTGAATGACTCGTGGTTGTTCGATGTTCATTTGTTCTCCAGTTCCCTTTCGGCGCGGCTAAAATCGATGGTCTGCACAATATCTGGAGGGAAAAAGATGTCGACGAACCAATCAATCCCAACGCGGACCTGTTTCTCCAGGGTGGGGAGTTTTGATAGGTAAATCCCACGCCACATCATCCAAGCCAAAAAGCCAGAGAACCGCACACCCATAATTTCAGCAACGGCAACTTGATGACCGAGCGCCGCCAAACTCCCAATCGTTTTGAAGTCAAATTTCTTGAGTTTCTTACCGCGAATGCTTGCAGCTACATTCTGGCCCACAATCTTCCCCTCGCGCAACGCGTGTTGGGCCGTTGGTGGCGCATAGCCACTGGCCGAATAGGCATCGGGAACCTGTGCACAATCACCAACGGCCCAGACATTGGTCAAACCAGGAACGGCGAGCGTCTCATCAACCTCCAGTTGACCGCGGTTCGTTAATGAGACACCCAACATCTCGACAATTGGACTGGGACGATTTCCCGCCGTCCAAATAAAGGTCTCAGTCCCAATCGACGTTTCGCCATCTTGGCTCTTGACCTGAATCCGTCCTTTTTGCGCACCAACGACGCGCGTGTTGAGAACAAAATCAACGCCGCGCAACGTCAGCTTTTTTTGGGCATAGTGTCCCAGTTCGGTGCTCAATTCTGGCAAGATGCGGTCTCGTGAATGGACAAGAATTGGTCGGATATCCTCCGGGATCAAATTAGGATAGAAGGGCAACATGCCCCGGGCAAAATCGTTGATACTACCAATCAGCTCCACACCGGCAAAACCACCACCCGCCACGACAAATGTCAACATGCAATGTCTTCGATCCTCTTGTTCTGGGTGTTCTTCCACCCCATGATCTTCTGCCAGGTTATCGGCTCGTTCAAACATATCGATCATCTGATTCCGCAACAGTTCAGCGTCCTCCAATGACTTAAAGGAGAAACTGTTCTGGGCAATCTCTTCGTTTCCAAAGAAATTGGGGACACTGCCTGCCGCGATGACTAAATGATCAAATTCTAGCGTTCGCTTTGTGGAGCGTTCGTCTGATTGAAGCTGAATGGTGCGTTGCATCATGTCAATCCCCTCCACCATTCCCTGCACGATCTGCACACGATAGAACGCGCTGCGCAACGATGGGCTAATGTGACGCGCATCCACCGTGCTAGCAGACACCTCAGACAACATGGGCGTGTGAAGCAAATAGTTGGTACGACTGATCAGCCAGATCCCTACCGTTGGATCATGTTTAAACTCAAGCTCCAATCTCTCAGCGGCAGCAACACCTGCATATCCACCCCCAATAATCACAATACGTGTTTGGATCGGGGAGGATTGGCCCTGTTCAGAAGATGAACTATCTATCCGTTTGTCTAACAAGCGAAAAACCACTCGATACAGCGCACCGGCAACGGCTCCAAGAAGCAGATAGGCAACGAGTTGCGGCAAGCTATCAAGCGCATAGTCGGATTGCCACATGGGGCTTTGATTCATGAGTGTTGGGTAAAGATTGACCACCAAGACAACCCACGCCAAGATACTGACGATCATTCCCTTGAGGGCATCCGAAAAGAAACCATCGTCGGTTGGCTGAAAAAAGTAAGCCAGAGCAACCCCAATGATCAATCCCGTCACAAACAAATAAGGAATCGTTTCTTGCCCGCCAACAATATCGAGAGAGTTGCTCGCCAATAGCAATAGTGTCAGCAGTACGCTACCGATCAATCCAATGATGAGTCCTGCATAGATTCGTTTCAATCCTTTCATTTTTTGATTCCTTACGGTTGACAATGTCACTTGTGTTATAATATACACAGTTGTTGTATATCTTTGCGTCATAGGACGAAACCAAATGACTCTACAATCGATTACAATCAAATTACCAGAGTTAGTCTACCAACGACTTGCTCTACGTGCTCAACAATCGCATTCCTCAATTGCCGAAGAAATCGCTGCAGTCATTGCAGAGGCCGTTCCAGCCGACGAAAAGCTTTCTCCCGATCTTGAACAAGACTTAGAACAACTTGACTTCCTGTCTATCGACGAGCTTTGGAACGCCGCAAATTTAACTGCAGCAGCCGAAGACAGCGAAGAAATGCAACTTCTGCTTGAAAAACAACAGTCTGAATCTCTAACCGAGCAAGAAAAAGAACGAGCGATATCCCTTGCTACCCGCTTTAATTGCATCATGGTAATTCGAGCTAAAGCAGCACATCGATTAAAAGAACTTGGTCAAGACATTTCATCGCTTTCTGCAGAGTCATCGAATGGGCAAATCTAGAACTCCTAATTGATCATTCATCCAATCCCCCAGACTGCTGCAACAATTTCGCAACCAACCCAGTCCATCCAGTTTGATGACTGGCTCCCAACCCTGCGCCATTGTCACCATGAAAATATTCGTAAAAGAGAAGATGGTCTCGCCAGTGCGGGTCATTCTGAAATGGATCTAAGCCGCCGTAAATGGGTCGTTTGCCTTCGCTGTTGCGCAGGAAAAGCTTGATCAGACGCTGAGATAGGTCACACGCAACCTCTTCTAACGTCGCCATATTGCCCGAACCTGTCGGACACTCCACTTTCAGTTCATCACCATAGTAGTGGTGAAAGCGCTGTAGTCCCTCAATAATCAAGTAGTTGATGGGAAACCAGATGGGACCGCGCCAATTGGAATTGCCACCAAACAGTCCATTCTGCGATTCAGCGGGTTGATACCCGACCTCAAAGGTCTCACCAGCCAGCGTAATGCGATAAGGGTTTGCTTCATGGAATTTCGAAATTGAGCGAATGCCATACTCGGAGAGAAATTCATTTTCATCCAGCATATAACGCAAAATAGCAATCAGCCGTTCTTTTGTGAGGAGCGATGCGGCGTGCCGATTCACAACACCCGGCTCTTCTCTGTAGATAAAATTGCCAGCCAGATGAGGACGATACTGCAGAAACCATTTGGAACGCCGTCGGAAATCAGGCATGGCGTCGAGCAGTTCATCATCAATCGTTTCAATGGCAATCAACGGCATGAGACCGACGAGCGAACGAACTCGTAACGGGATTAAGGTACCATCAGACAAATGGAGCGCATCGTAGAAAAACTGATCCTGGGGATCCCATAGCGAGTGTCCATGACCACCGCGGTTGTTCATGGCAGTCGCAATGCGCAGAAAGTGCTCAAAAAATTTGGTCGCGACATCCTGATAAATCGGACTTTCGGCCGCTAATTCTAAGGCCATCCGCATCATCATCAGGCTGTAGAAACCCAACCATGAAGTACCATCCGCCTGATCGATGTGTCCTCCCGTCGGGAGCATGGCGCTGCGATCAAAGACGCTGATGTTGTCTAACCCCAGAAAGCCACCCTGAAAGATATTGTTGCCATCTTCATCCTTGCGGTTGACCCACCAAGTGAAGTTGAGCATCAGTTTATGAAAAACACTTTCCAGAAAACCTCGATCTGGTTTGCCCGATTGTCTTGCGTCGATCTTGTAGAGTCGCCAGGTAGCCCAAGCATGAACGGGGGGATTGACGTCGCCGAAGGCCCACTCATACGCAGGCAGCGCGCCATTGGGATGCATATACCATTCACGCGTAAAGAGAACCATCTGACGTTTGGCAAAATCGGCATCGATCAGCGCCAACGGCAGGCAGTGAAAGGCCAGATCCCAAGTTGCGTACCAGGGATACTCCCACTTGTCCGGCATCGAGATGACATCAAAATTGTGGAGATGATCCCAATCCCGATTGCGACCCTGTTTGCGTCCTGCTGACAAAGATGGCAGGGCGGGATCACCTTGCAACCATTGCTCAATGTCATAGTAAAAGAGTTGCTTGGACCAGAGCATCCCAGCCAGCGCCTGTCGTTGGATACGACGCTCGTCGTCATTGAGATCTGGATTCTGAACCGCAGCATAGAAGGCATCTGCTTCATCCTGACGTTGGCGAAAGGTGCTCGTGAACGTCGTCCCAAATGGCTCTGATTGAGCCGAATTGCTTAACCGCAGCTTCAGGACAACTGATTGATTGGCGTCTATCGTATGATGATAATGGGCAGCCATTTTTGTGCCCCGTTGAGCCGGATTGACGGCGGATGAGATTCCGTCAACGATGGCTCGATGAAATGCATCTTTGACAAATGGGCTGGCGTTGGACGCACGAAAAAGCCGTTCGAGGTTGGTCTCGTTTTCAGTGAAGAGCAATGCGCCTTCAGAGTCCCGATCCAACCCATCAGCATACAGAAAATAGTGACCAGCAGTTGGATGCTCAATCTGCACTGTTGCTCGATCGTGCGGTCCATCGATGGCGAACAGTTCGGGTTTCCCATCGATATCTAGCATTGGTCCTGCGGGGTATCCCCAACTCCATGTATTGCGAAACCAAAGTTGAGGTAGAATGTGGCAAGGTGCAGCTTCGGCCCCTCTGTTCGTCACAGTGATCTGAATTAAGATGTCATTCTGTTCAGCCTTGGCGTATTCAATTAACACATCAAAATAGCGATCTTGTTCAAAGACGCCCGTGTCCAAGAGCTCATACTCAAAATCATGAAAACCGCGCCGTGCATTTTCTTGAATCAACTCGGTGTATGGATAAGCGGCCTGGGGATATTTGTAGAGCATCTTCATATAGGAATGAGTCGGCGTGCTGTCCAGATAGAAATAATATTCTTTCACATCTTCGCCATGATTGCCCTCGTTCCCCGTTAGCCCAAAAAGGCGCTCTTTGAGAATCGGATCATTGCCATTCCACAGCGCGATGGAAAAACAGAGATACTGGTTGCGGTCACAGATACCCGCCAAACCATCTTCATTCCAGCGATAGACGCGACTGCGAGCATGATCGTGGGGAAAGTACTCCCATGCAGTGCCGTGCGCACTATAATCCTCTCTCACCGTTCCCCAAGCACGTTCACTGAGATAGGGCCCCCAATTTTTCCAATTTGCCTTGCGCTCTCGATGAGCCAAAAGGCGTTGGTGTTCGGCGGTTGTTGTCATGTGCGATCTCTCTTCTAGTCGTGCTCCCCACACCCCATCCGCCAGATGTGCCCGTTACGAGCAAGCAGAATGTCCGCTTCTTTTGGACCCCATGAGCCACGTCGATAGGTAGCCATCTGCGAACCATGACCATTCTCCCAATTTGCCAGAATGGGGTCAATCAGTTGCCAAGCATTGTCGATTTCATCGCTACGGGCAAAGAGAGAGGCATCCCCTTGGATTGCGTCGAGCAAGAGGCGTTCGTAGGCGTCCGGTAGATCAATATTGGAAAATGAGTCCGCGTAATGAAAATCCATATCGACACTACGGGTCTGCTGGAGTTGATCGGGTACCTTTGCGTCGAACTTAAAATGTATCCCTTCATCTGGCTGAATGCAAATCGAGAGCAGATTCGGCGTCGGGCTTTCAATGGCCTGAAACATTCTATAAGGCGGACGCTTAAAAATGATTGTGATTTCGGTTGCCTTGGCCGCCAATGCCTTGCCGGAACGTAAATAGAACGGTACGCCCTGCCAACGCCAATTATCCACAAAAAGTCGCAGTGCTGCATAGGTAGCGGTTTGGGAATTGGGTGCGACTCCTGGTAAGTCAAGATAGCCCCGATATTGAGCCCGAATCGCATCATTCATATCGATTGGTCGAATCGCCGACAGGACTTTCACCTTTTCATCACGCAAAGTCGTCGCATTATAAGGCGCAGGGGGCTCCATGCTGACGAGCGTCAACAATTGAAGGATGTGGTTCTGGAACATATCGCGCAAAATGCCAGCAGTTTCATAGTAACCGGCTCTCGTACCAACATCGACGCTTTCGGCTGCTGTGATCTGGACATTGCTAATGTAGTTGCGGTTCCAGATAGGCTCGTAAATTGTATTCGCAAAGCGGAAGAATAAGATGTTTTGCGCAGTCTCTTTCCCCAGATAGTGGTCAATTCGATAGATCTGGCTCTCCTGAAAGACCGCATGAACCGATTTGTTCAATGTTTGTGCCGAAGCCAGATTTCGACCAAAGGGTTTTTCGATGACCAGGTTTCGCCACCCCCTTTCCTCCATAGCCATTTTTGCTGCACCAAGATTTTCGATCACGGGAATAACTTTACTTTCTGGTAAAGGCTTGAGTGACAAAGGGCAAACCGAAAGGGGCGGAAAAAAGAATCCACCCTGAAAAAACGGGATAAAATGTAAAAATAGTGCTCGGCTAGTTTAAGCAGCGGCATTGAGGCGGCGATGAGCGAGAACGCCTTTAGGTAAATGGTGTGAAACCGAGGCCTTTTTCCGAAAGTCAGGGTCGAGTTGGTCGGGAGTTGGAAAAAGAGCACTCGAGAGAACGCGGCGCAAACGGCCGGGAGTGGCTTGAGGCTCTCGATCCCAGTAGCCAGTCGGTATGGGAGGAAGAGAAGCGGCTAAATGGGAAAGAAGATTGCCAGCCAGCAGCCCCAGTTCAGGTAAGCGGAAGCAAGCCTCATCGGCATGAACAAATTGACGATGTAAGCCAATCATCTGCTTGGAAGCCAAGGGGGGATGTTCAACAGGCCAGCGCTCCAGAGAGAAAAGATAAATGGTTTCAGCTTGTAAAGCCATGACGGTCGCCAGAACCAAAGGTGTGTGATAAGCAGGATCCTGAAAGACGTAAATCGAATAGGTGCGGTTGGCTGTATCCACCTTGGTTGTCCTGGGGACGAGATTGTGCCATGCTTGATAGCGAATCAGGCGACCACTATAGACAAATTGACCAAACGAGTCTGGAGTTGTGGCCTCGAGTCGCTTTCCCTATAGCATCGAGAGAGCGGACGCACAATATCACCATATTCGGGTGGTCTGCCTTTTTCCTTACGTTCGGGTAACTCATTGCGGCGCGCTGTGCAGTTAATCGCTTCCCGAAGGACAAATCGGTCGACGTCGCTTTCTAGCATTTCTCTGATTGTAAACCCGGCATCGACCACCGCCACTTCGTCTGACTCCAGTGATTTCTTGGTCTCTTTCAGCAGCTTTTTCCGAAACTCACTTTCCTTTGTGCCTACCTCGCATCTCATGATTGCCTTGAGCAGTGGCACTCGTTTCCCGCCTATCTCCCCCGAGCTTATCATCACTCCAAAGATGAGCGCGGGCAATGCCCGACGAGCCGTTGAGTTATAGAGTCGGTTCACTTTCCCTTGCAGCTTCGGTCGCCAGAACCCTGTGATATCTATGCTTTTCACTCGGTATCCTTCTAACTTTTTTGCCTCCCATTCCCCTTTCCACTCCACTTCTTCTTGCCACGATGAGAGCAGGCTTGCAATATCCCATGATCCATATCGAAAGCTCCACCAGCTTCGCCGGAGCTCCTCATCTTCAAACCCGCTTTCACTCAATCCACTATGGATTGCTCCTCGACTTTTCAGAAACGACCCATTCATCATCGCCCACATCAGACGCATTACATTTACGTTTGTTCCCACCGGCGTTACTTGCAATACATTCATCAGTACTGCTATAGTTATTTCTGGTGCGGTTAGCATTCCTTCCTCCTTTTTGGGTTCTCTACCTTTAGGATGAAACGCTAACCGCTTTTTGTCACATTTCTCACCTCATCTCTTTTCTTTTACCAGAAAGTAAAGTATAAAGTAATTTGGAGAAATGGCCAAATAATAGAGGCGATTTCCTTCGCTTCCCTCAATGGCCTCTAATTGTGTCCGTAAGGTCAGGAAATCATCCGGGTTATCTAAATTGCCTCGGTGATAGTAGATATTGGTAGCGAACGCATCCCAATCATCTTTCCGGTAGTTATCGGCAAATTCTTTCAGGGCATCGTGCATGATCTCGCGAAATTTTTCATCGTCCCATTCTCGTCGTGCCGAGCCGATAATATGGAGGTTTTCGGGTAGACGCTTCTTTTGATATGCATTAAAGAGGGCCGGCATTAATTTACGGCGGGTCAAATCGCCAGATGCGCCAAAAATGACGACGGTCGTGGGTTTTGTTTCACCCATATGGTTTGTTCCTTTCTATACTGAGCACGGCCAAAAACTTAAAATAAATTTGTCGTTTCTACTCGACTAAAAATGCTCGAATTTATTTTAAGTTTATAAGCTCGTGCGGTATATTAGACATTATATGGATTGAAAATAGGACACAGATTGTCAGGATGAACGCGGATTATCTTAGAGTAAATCCGTGAAATCTGTGTTCATCCGTGTCCCATATTCTTAATCCTTATAATCTCTATTGAACTCATTGCTGTTATAAGAGAGTCACCAGGCCATGATAGGCCGCCCCAAAGAGAGCAGCTTTGGGGTTCAGAATCACATGGACGGGAATGTCTTTCAGTACGCTAGCAAGGCGACCTTTATTCAAAAATGCTTCCATAAAGACTGGTTTTTCGAGGGCAGCAAGAATGCGTGGGGGAATGCCACCGCCCAGATAGAGACCGCCAGTTGCCAGTACGTTGAGCGCCATATTGCCCGCTTCGGCCCCGAGGATACTGACAAATGTGTTCAATGTCTGATGGCAAAGGGAACATGGTTCATTGCGCAAGGCAGCATTGATCACAATCGGTGCGATGTCGCCACCTGCGGCAATCTGGTCAACCACCTTCGGATCTTCTTGGCCAGTACCGCTCTGTTTGAAAAATTCATAAATATTGGGAATACCCGATCCCGAACAGACTCGTTCCCAACTGATATGTCCAACCTGCCCAGAGTCAGATCCGAACTTTTTCTGTAGAAAGAAGAGCAACTCATTTTCGATTTCATTATTGGGGCCAAAGTCTGCGTGCCCTCCTTCGGAGGGGAAAGCCTGATAGCGGATTCCATTGTGGACCAAATAGGCCGCACCCAATCCAGTCCCCGGCGCAACCACGGCAATCGGACCCTGTGCAATTGCATGACCTTCGTTAATTGTGTGCAAATCTGTTGCGGGGAGTCCAGGAATGGCGCTTGCAATCGACACCAGATCGTTGATGAGCGTCACGTTGGGAATCTCAAGCGTCTGCGCCATTTGTGCAGCGTCCATTTCCCAAGGCAGGTTTGTGATGGATGATTTCCCGGATACAACCGGTCCCGCCACACCAAACGTCGCGGCAGCAAAGTCCGGACCGGACAGATTCTGTTGGTCAAAAAATGTCTGACAAATAGCTTCCAAACTCGGATAATCCGCGCTCGGAAATGTCATCTCTTCCAGGGGGGATGCGGGATGACTATCCTGCCTATATGCAGCAAGAACGGTCTTCGTCCCTCCGATATCGCCAGCAAGGAGCATCATAGATCAATCTCCTGAATGTGGGTTTTGCTGTTATTGTGACTACCTTTAGATAAGATGCGGAGACGGTTCATTTTCTTACCTGCAATCGATATCAAAATTGTTCTTATTATATCATGTTGTCACTTTATCGGCGGATCAATTACGGCCATTGCCTTCACGGCGGCCCAAGCAGATCGGACGAGGCTTTTTCACCCGTTGTTCATGATAATGTAGCGATGGTGTGTGATCGAGAAGAGGTTAGATCTTATGAGTAAATGGTGTAGTTTAGTAGTTTAAGTAGAAGAATGCGTGGAACATTTCTTCTCAATCAGACGACTGCAATCGTGTAGGACTTACGCAGAACTCTCTCGTACGGGCTTGATATATCAAGCCCGTACGAGAGAGTTCTGCGTAAGTCCTATCGTGTTATTCTCGAACGGTTGTGGTCTACTGACATCTGATTTTATCTCTCATAGCCATATCATTTAAACTTCGGACAATTGTCCCTCGATAGAAAACGATTCGATTGTTGGAAGTTCAATTGGCGTCTCTCTCAGAGACACCTATCCCCAAATACCCCTTCACCGTCTCCTCATCATCCAGCAATTCCTCCGCAGTTCCATGGATAGCAATCTGGCCTTCGCGCAGAAGGTAAGCCTGACCACACCAACGCAGGAGGCTACGAGCATTTTGCTCCACCACAATCAAGGTGATGCCGCTCTGCTGTAGCTGGGACAATGTTCGAAAAACTTCCGTGACAAATTGAGGAGAGAGGCCGGCGCTGGGTTCGTCCAATAACATCAGCTTGGGGCGAGCCAGCCAATGGCGATGGCCAGCATCTGACGCTCGCCACCGCTCAGCAGTCCAGTGCGCTGCTTGTCCCGCTGGGGTAGAATGGGGAAGAGGGTGTAAGCATCGTCAAGTGCAGCTTGGGCGGCAGTCGGTTGAAGATTGCGTACAGCCAGCATCAAATTTTCGCGTACGGTCATGGAGGCAAAGACATTTTCTCGCTGAGGCACATATGCGATTCCATGCGTGCCAATCAACTCCGTGGGCTGGTCAACGAGTGATTTCTGATGAAGCTGGATATCCCCGTCGAATATGGTGGCCAAGCCAAAGATTGACTTCAAGAGCGTGCTCTTGCCGCTGCCGTTGGGACCAAGAATGGCGACAAATTGACCCTCATCAATTCGGAGGCTAACATTCCGTAACACAATGAGTTTGCCATACCCGGCGCGTAAATTTTTAACCGTCAGCATATGTTACTCGCCAAAATAGACTTCGCGCACATCTCTGTTGTTGGCAATCTCATCGGGCGTGTCATGAGCCAATACCTTCCCCAAGTGCATGACATAGACGCTGTCCACAAAATCAAAGAGGATCTCCAGTCGGTGTTCCACAATGAGAAAAGTCACTCCTTCATTTCGTAGCTGTGCGATTTGCTCAAAGATCGTATAGGCCAAATTAGGCGCGACACCAGCCGTTGGTTCGTCTAGCAGAAGTAGACGCGGTATACCCATCAATGTGCGCCCCAATTCGAGCAGCTTCATCTGACCGCCTGAGAGGTCACTAGCCTGTGTGTCCGCCTGATGACCAAGCTGGAGCCGTTCGAGCATTTCGACAGTTGAATTGGCATATTCTATTTCTTGGGCAGAGCAAAGTCTGTGCCAAGGCGCACGCCTCAATTGTTCGCCAAGTTGGTCCTGCATCGGCAGCAGGCCATTGTCCAAAGTCGTCATGCGCGTGAAAAGTGACGGATCCTGATAGCTGCGCGCCAGGCCCAAGCGAAAAAGGTGATCCGGCGACGCGCCGGTGACCTCTTGATCGGCAAAGAAAACTTTGCCGATCAAGAGGACGAAATTCCCCTGCGATCAGACTGAGCAGCGTCGATTTGCCACTGCCATTGGGGCCGATGAGGCCGATGAGCTTGCCTTTTGGCACCGTTAGTGAGATATCGTCAACGGCACGTAGACTGCCAAAATGCTTCGAGATGCTTTCGAGTGTCAGCATCGATTCGTCTCCATCACGAGAATTGTTAGACAGTATCAGTAGATCCAAATTTCAGGTTTTGAGAGAGAATTCTGGCTAAACAGTTGACATAAATACAAATTTGCCGGTCGATATCTAGTTTTTGCGTTAGATTTGGATCTACTGAGTATAGGGATTGAAATTAGGACACGGATTTTCAGGATGAACACGGATTCTCTCAGAGTCAATCCGTAAAATCTGTGTTCATCTGCGTCCCATATTTTTACTCCTTTTAATCTCTATTGTTCAATATTCGGATACAGTCTCAAAATCATTACATACTATGACAGCACCTCGTGCGCTCGGGTCGTCCGTATCGGTTCCGGCCAAAGCCCCTGCGAACGATAACGTAACATCAAAAGCAGTATGACGCCAAAGAGAATAAAGCGCACGTAGTTGAATTCAAATTGTGAGCCAAGCAGATCGAGTTGCATAGCAGTGATAGATGTAATTCGATCCAAAATGGTCACCAATAGCGCACCAAGCAGCGCACCGCGATTGTTGCCCAATCCTCCCAAGACAATCATCACCCATACATCCAGCGTCAAACTGACAGCATAATCATTGGCGCTGGCAAATCCTAAATTGGTCACGAACAGCACGCCAGATATCGCTGCAATGGCCGATCCAACAAACATCACCTGACCACGTACGCGTGCCACTTCCTTGCCTAGGCTGGTAGCGACCTGATCGTTCTCACGGATCGCTTTGAGTAGACGACCATAGGGCGAGCGAGTCAGTCGCTCACAATAGAGGTAGAGAAGCCAAACCAACAACAGAATAAACAAGGCAAAGGCAACCGCTTTGAACGTGCGATCGGGTAACCAGACAAAGGGCTGGGAAATCCCAGATAGACCATTGCTGGCACAGATCAATGGCTCATAACCGCGGACGACAATGCGCACAATTTCGCTACCAACCAGAAGCACCAACGCCAAATACCACTCGTCCTTCAGGCGGAGCGCTGGGTAGGAGGCCAAGTAACCAACGATTCCGCCAATGATCGCTGCGATGAAAAGCGTCAGGCCAAAATTGATCAAAGCCGTCACCGGCATTGTACGCATGATGTCTCCACGGAGTTGAAGCGCTTGGCCAAGCGAATTGCCACAGGGATAGATAAATGTTTCGCCTGCCAACAACGGCAACAGTCTCGTGTAGGTCCAGCCCGCCGTATAGGCACCGATGGAAACAAAGAGAGCCTGCCCAAAGTTGGGAATACCCGCCAATCCATATTCCAAATTCAGGCTCAGCGCCATCAGTGCGGAAATGCCGAAGAAGGTGAGCATGGCAATGGTTGTGGAAAGGAGGTCGATGTTCATTTGTCGTGCGTGTTGCGTAGTGCGTGGTACTCGTTGAGAAATTGGCTGAGACAGATGATTCTATTTTGGAATTCGGACTCTTATTGGCGATCATTCATGGTTAACCCCTGTGGTCGAATGAGCAGTACGAGAATGATGATGGCAAAGGGAACCGCTGGCTTGAAGCTGAAGTCGAGACCCACCCATTGGTTCAGCAATTGCATGAGTGTATTCTCAGCAAAACCCACGATATAAGCGCCTAGAATTGTGCCAGGAAAGCTGGTCATGCCGCCCAGAACACTTGCGGCGAAGACGGAGAGAATGGCTAGCCAACCAACCAGGGGGTTGACAAAGGTATAAAGTCCCCAAAGTGCACCAGCTACACCTGCTAAGCCGCCGACCAACAACCAGGTCATCTTGTGTATCCGCTCGACGGGGATCCCAATGATCTTGGCAAGGTTGGTGTTGTCGGCTAAGGCACGCATTTCTCGACCGAGATTGGTGTGGGTCAAAAGAAGATTGAGAAGCACGACGAGGCCAATGCTGGTCGGCACGACCCAGAAAAATATGTTCGTCAAGGTGACGAGAGCGTTCTGATACCAGATTTCTTGGGCGACCTGAATACGTTTGTCAAAGAGATCAAAACGATCAACAAAGAAAAAAAGAATGTAGCGCAGGATCAATCCCACTGCAAACGAGGCCAAAACCATCACATAGGTCGTTGGCTTCGTCTGACTGAGTGGGCGATAGACTGTTACATGACAGATCAAGGCCACGATCGCCCCAAGCAAAAATGCTGATCCCAAAACAAGCAGCGGATTGGTTGAGATACTCAGCGAAACGAGCAACGCAACATAGGCCCCCACAGTGATCAACTCTGCGTGGGCAAAATTAGGTAAGCGAATCACGGTCAGTGTCAAAGTAAGACCAATGGCCATGAGCGCGTAGAGACTCCCTACTTGAAGCGTACGAATCAGGGAATCAATTAGAAGAGGTGCTGTCAAATTCGTTCTGTGCTCTTGTTCAATAATATCTTTTACATATGGTTCTTTTAATTGTATCATAGCCAAAACAATAAGTGTTTATCCGAAAAGCTCTGTGACAGTGCTTTTGAGTGTGTACCACAACGTGTGTAAATGAACTCTGTTCAGTCCGAGAACCGCTGCAGTTACACACTTTGGGACACACTCCCGTGCTATTTCTCGCTCGGGAAGCCAGTCAGACGCACAAACGCTTTTCGGATAGGTTCTAAGGCTCATCAGACGAACTTGTGCAAACGTTCTCTTGTACTCTCTTCCCCGATTGACCTGATGACTCACACTTGTGCTCAGACTACCCAAACTGACATTCAGTGTCGGTAGACCGCAACGCGGAGTCGCCATGCATGGCGCAGCATTCTCGAATGCGAACGGGATCGGCGTTCTCTATTACACGCAGTAGGATTTCTCAGAGGTAGAGCGTTCAAATGGCGAAAAAAGACGCAGTAGAGAATCTCGGACCATTTGGCACGCTCGAGTCTGTTTTGACTGAGAAGTGCAGGATTATGTCTACTGCGTGTAATAGAGAACGCCTTCTCCACGGCGGTCTACTGAGTGTCGATCCAAACAGTCAAATGATATTCGTGAACGACTCGCTCACCATTCGGTCTGCCCGGCCAGATGATGCCGAAGTTCTAATCATGATCAGACGTGAAGCAATTCTCATATTGGCAACGGAAAAGATGGGCAACAATTGCGCACATGATTGGGCGAATTCAGCAGCACCGAATCGCGTGCAGCAGGCGATTGCAGAGCATCAAGTCTCAGTTGCAGAGATCGCAGAGCAACCGGTCGGCTGGGTTGAAGTCGAAGGCAATCGAATCGAGGGACTCTACATACAACCGGAGCAAGCACGCCAAGGAATAGGCTCTGCGCTGCTCGCTCACGCGGAAGAGCAGATTCGCTCTGCCGGTTATCCATCGGCGGCACTTGACGCCAGTTGGAATGCTGAACAGTTCTATATTGACCGAGGTTACCAGCCGCAATTAGAGGGGTCGCCAGATTCAGGACGTCCTATGCTCAAGCCCCTGACATCAGATATTCAGTAAACCGGCGATCGTGTCATTCTCGAGCGGGGCGAAAAATCCAACGATTGCGGTCTGCTGATATTGTGTTGCGTCAAACTTGAAATACAACACCCGATCTTGAAGAGGAGCATTTGGGAAGCTGTCTGAAAAGGGTCCGCTCGTGTCATTCTGTGGGTGCTGTGCACCTGTGATCAAACACGAAGTGGTTGCGAAGCAACGGCAGAGGAACGGAACGCAGACTCTTCTTTTTTGTACTTGGAGCGTGGGATTCTCCCTTCGGAAGACTCAGGGCCCTAAAGCCTCCTCAGAATGACTTTCAGACAACTTCCGAAGACCAACCGCCACCAAACAAAGCAATTCAAGTGGAAAAGGAGAACCATCATGATCTTACGATCTGGACTTACATCAGCAGTGCTGATCCTAGCACTCATCTTCTCAGCTTGCCAACCCATTCCAACAGAAAATGTGCAGCAGGGTGATCAAACATACACACTTGGCGTGGCACTACCCTACACAGGGTCGCTTGGTTCGTTTGGGACCGATTTTGCCAAGGGTGTTGAGTTGGCCGTTGAGCAGATGAACGCCGAGTTGAATGCAGCTGGAACGAACGTACAATTTGTCGTTGTCGATGCCGATACAGAAGGGACCCCAGATAGTGCGGCGAAGGCGGTTCAGACCATTGTCCAAACGAGTGGTGCTCAAGTTGTCGTTGGGCCTTTGACAACGAGCGAAGTGTTGGGTGCCAAGCAGTTTGCAGATGAGAACGATGTGGTACTTGTCGCGCCAGCTTCGAGCGCACCAGCAGGCGCCATCGCGGGCGACAACATCTTCCGCGTCATGTATCCGCCCGATACCTTTGCCGGCCAGGCATTTCAGCAGATTGCTTTGGCACGCGGCTATGAAAATATTGTCATTCTCCACATGGATGATCCCTTTGGCAACGGTTTGTCCGAAGTCTTTATCACGGGCTTCCAGGCTGCTGGGGGCGGTGAAGTATCCACAATTTCATACGCACCCGAGCCAACCGATCTTTCTGGTGAAGTGACAAACGCCAGTGCAGAAGTTGCACGGTTAACCAGCGCAGGCACAACCGCCTTCTTCTGCATCTGTTTCCTGGGCGATGCGCAAAAGGTACTTCAGCAGGCAGCAGTGGATCCAACGCTCGGCAGCGTGGAATGGCTGGGCGTAGAGAATCTAGCCACGCCCGAAATCCTAGAAGATGCTGCCCACGCAGCCTTTCTGACCCAGGTTGGCCTGACCTCGGTCTCCTTCTCGGATCAGCAAACACCCAATACTCAACCCTTTATCGACGCTTTCACAGCTAAGTTTGAGAGCGAACCGGGTCCGTTCACCAACTATGCTTACGATGCCGCCAACATCGCCATGCTCTCAATGATTGCGGCTCAAAACGATGGATTGGGTGTCAAGTCGATCCTGCCATTTGTCGCCAATCACTATATCGGGACTGCCGTGCAGACCTACCTGGACGAGAATGGGGATCAGGCCGTCGTCAATTATGGAATCTTCCAGACCGCCGATGACGGCTCTGAATTTGTACAGATTGGAACTTACGATGGGGCATCGGGGCAGGTAACGTTTCAATAAATCCGTTCCGTGTTCGCTACTCATTTCTTATAATATAGCCTTTCAGAAAAAGAATGTCCCGTCGTTGATGGCATTTCAGCCAGTCAGCTCCTCAGCTCTCTGGCTGACCGGCTGAAATGCTGACAAGCTACTCTTTTGCGTAGAAAAACATTATCTGAACATCTATAGTGTTTTGTCAGATAAGTTATAATACGGTAAACTCTGCCAGAAAGTGACTAAAAAAACGAGGAGGCAGAGAGAAATGAAGCAAGTATATAAAGTTAAACTAAGTGATAAAGACAGAAATGAATTAAGGCGAATAACGGCAAAAGGAAAAGAGAACGTAAGAAAGATAAGAAGGGCACATATTCTGCTCTTGTCAGATGGAGGAAAAACAGACAGAGAAATCATGGAACGAGTGGGAGTGACGCGAGCAACGGTGGTGCGAATCCGCAAAAGATATGTGACGGAAGGGCTAACCAAAGCCCTAGAAGAGAGGCCAAGAAGCGGACGACCAGTCGAGATTAGTAACGAAGCCAGAGCCAAAATCATGGCACTAGCGTGTACGAAAGGACCAGATGAGCGAAGCCGATGGACTTTAAGGCTGCTAGCAACCACAGCGGTTGAGTTAAAGTTTGTGGAAGACATTTCGCATGAAACCGTGAGTGAAATTCTGAAAAAAACGAACTGAAACCCCATTTGAAGGTGCAGTGGTGTATCGGAAAGTTAACACCTACATACTTGTGGCACATGGAACAAATCTTGGACCTCTATGCACAGCCCTATGACCCCAAGAATCCTCTGGTGGGTGTTACGATGAAAACCTTGTCAGCTCTTGGCGATACAATCGTGCCGATTGAGATGAAACCAGGCAAGAAATGGCGCTATGATCATCACTATGAACGCAAGGGCATCTGTTACATCTTGATTGCTTACCAGCCACACACTGGACAGCGGGTTGTTCAGATTACCGAACGGCGCAGAGGCCAAGAGTATGCTCGCTTCATGCATGATCTCAAAACGAAACACAATCCTGATGCCGATTCATTACAGATTGTTCAGGATAATCTCAACATTCATTCACCCAGTTCCTTCTACACCATCTTTTCGCCTGAGGAAGCTTTCGCTCTGGCTCAGCACTTTCAGATGGTTTATACCCCCGTCAACGGGAGTTGGCTTAATATGGTTGAAATTGAACTCTCGGTTATCACTCGCCAAGTTCTTGATCGCCGCATTGATTCCAAAGAGCTTCTTGAGACTGTTGTCCTTGCTCTTGTCAACGAGCGCAATGAACAATCCGCTACCATTCAATGGCAATTTACCCCCGCTCTCGCTCGCCAGAAGTTCCAGCGTTTCTATCCTGTTTTGGATACCGATTCTGATGACCAACCTGTATCATAACTTATCTGACAAAACAATAGTAATCCATAATGATCCAACGAGACGACCAATTTGAGCTCTACGATCTCTCAATAGTAGTGGAAAGCATCGAAGGCAACTGTACGTGCAGTATGAGCGTGGGCGATTGCTTCTACCTGCGCAGCGGCAAGCTCTCATTGCCAGATGGGGCCGACTTCTGTCTCTATGCTATGCAAGCCGTCATTCCATTGCTTCCCGCCAAACAGAGGCGAAACCATCCGGCAGACTGGATGGAGACAGATAGTCGTGCTGTTTGTCCCGATCCAGCCTGCCAATTGACAATGCGGATTGATCGAGTCGGCCAGCGCCTGCTCAATCATGATGGGCTAAACCAAAAAAATAATTATACGCGAACGAGAGAATGGAGAGGGGGAATAAGGACAAACCATTTTTCTAAACCAGGTAAACGTTGGAAGCGTTGTGCCAAACGGTCCATCTCTTTCTGAGTGAGTTTGACGCCGGTCTCATAAAGAGTGGAATTCAGGTGAACGAAGGGTTGTAGTTGGTTAAAGCGAAAAGAACGGGCAAAATTGAGAACGGTCTCAAGAGAATCGAGAAGAGAACCGTTCCAGTGTTTTTCAAGATGGCCCCAAACCCGTTCGATGGGGTTGTATTTACTGTGATAAGGAGGGTAGCAGGCGAGCTGAATAGAGAGACGATAGTGCTCAACAAACTGAGTGAGACGATACATAAACTGAGTCCGACGGGTATGATTTTCGGGACCATTGTCCTGATTGATCACGAGGGTCTTGACGTGAGGAAAGTGTTCACGTACGCTTTCCCAAAAAATCAATCAGGCAGTCGACAATAAAGTCACTCGTCACTTTCGACTGAGTCAAGTAAAGAAAGAGTTCCTTGGTTGAAGGGAGGTAAATGCCAAAAGGAGTGACTTTCTCGGTCTTCTTATCTTGAAAGTCATGATCGAGCGCTTTGACAACCACTCGACTTATCCCTTCTCTCGAGAAACGGTCAAGTAAAATCGTCGCTTTGGCATCCCAAGAGAGGCGCAGAACCGTCTCGTCTGCATCCGCTTCTTGATTGATCTGATGAATTCTATCAAAGATCGCATCGGTCTCTGGGATCTTTTTCACTGGTTGACTTTTTTTGACCCGGTTTGAGCCATAGCCTAACTCATTGAGCTTCAAGCGGATGGCCTCTTCGCCAGGCAATTCCTCATCTGTGTATCCTTTCTGCTCGATGAGCTGGGTACGCATTTCGGCGGCGGTTAGTCGAGTGTACAATTGGGGGGGTCGAAAGGTGGGATCGGTCTGGCTGAATTGATCGGCGATTTCAACCATATCGGCCAGTAAAGTGGGGATATGGTCTTCGGCTTTTTTGCGACCACGTCGGTGGCTTTGGTCGACATAACAGAAGCCGCCTTCTAGTTCTTCCAGGGCTTTGGCTATCGTCGCCCGATTCCAGCCCAACTCTCGTTCTGCTTTCGTCGGACTCCCTTCGCATATCGTTTTGACCGTTTGGGCCATGAAGTGCCTTCTTTCGTATCCACTTAACATGGCCTTCGTCTCTTTCAAGACTTCAACCATTTCTGGCGAGATTGTCATTTTTGCTCCTTTTGGAGAGCTAGTTTAACACCTTCTCGCGTATATTTTATTTTTTGGATTGGCCGATGATGTCAGTCCAATTGCTCTGTAATAGACAATCATCAAACATTGTGAAACCTTCCAGTGGATGACTAGTACAAAGAGGCATAAATGATTACGCAGATAGAGCCTTGCCCTTGTAGGTCCACTGGAAAGGTTTAGCCATAGTTTGGTTGTAGTAGTCAATGAAAGCGAAAACTTTGTTGCGTAAGTCATCAAGAGAAAGAAAAGAACCTTTGCGCAATAGTTTACGGACCAAAATGCTAATCCAGATTTCAATCTGATTCATCCAGGAAGCATGTTTAGGCGTATAGTAGAAGACAATGCGATGTTCTTGATGGGACAAGAATTCGGCACGAGTCTTCATGGATTCGAGGATGCCAGATTTGCCTTTTTACACCAAGATCACAGGTGATGTCCGACTCAGCGGCCACGTAGCGAACAAGAGATTCGGAGCAATGGATGTTGAGATTATCAACCACGATATGCCAACGTTTGATGTGAGGGTGTGCCTCAACCATCTGGCGAATATGTGCAACATAATCGTGCTCGGTGCGGGTGGGTTCAGCAGTGACCCAGAGAATGCCACCCAAGGCAACATTGAATGTCAGGATGAAGGCTAAGGTGCCATGACGGATATACTCATGCTCAATGAGACGGTCTTTGCCAGGGACAGTTGGACGATCGGGATATTTCCTTTCGAGGGCTTGAACCCCCCTGTCTTTTCATCGTTGGAAACAACGAGTTCACCCTTCTTCGCCAGTTCAGAAGCACGGGCATAGAGGTCATTGATGGTTTGGCTCTTCACCTCAAAGAGTTCATCCTTGGGCGTGTTTTGCCAGTAGCGACTCATATGGGGCCGAATTGATGCATCTTTTTAAAAGCCTCGCCGCATGTCTGGGTGAGATACTTTCTACTATATTTCGCTTGACCAGTTCGTCGGCGATTTCTCGCCCTGTCCATTCGCTGATGGGACGCCCGCACTTCTCTGGCGATTCACAGGCCAAGGCTTCCAGTTGGCATCTTTGGTCTGCCGTGATTACGGACGGTGCCCCAGGACGTGGCAGGTCTTCCAACCTCTCTTGCGCTGTGAGTTCTTCCAGCGGTATCGCTTCTAGAGCTAGCCATCTCTTTTTTCCAGTTGAAGACCGTTTTGCGAGACACGCCCACTTCTAGGCTAATTGTCCCAGAATCTTTACCCGCAGCTGCGTACAAAATTATCTGCGCTCGCTTGACCATCTGTTGGCCCGTTGTGTGCCCCTTGACTAACTGCTCTAGACCTTCTTTCGCTTTTGGGCTTAGTTCGATTTTTTCGGCTTCTGGACCTGGCATCTCTTTTTCTCCTTCTTTGGGATATTATCGATGCCTCCAGTTTACATAACTCCTGCAATTATCTATGTAATCATTTATGCCTTTCTGTACTAGAGATATATCAGCCAAAATGCTTGATCACATCTCCCAATAATTTCACGGCCTCCAAGGGGTTCGGTCCCAATGGTGGCCCAAAGCTCAGATGGCGCGCCCCAGCGTCGACCAGTGGCCCCAGTCGCTCGATCACGTCAGATGGTTGACCAACAACACCAATCTGCATCATGCGTTCGTCAACAAGGTCGATGGCTTTGGCTTCGTTACGTTCGACCATCATGGCCTGCTTGATGGGGTCAAAATCCTCCGCTGTGACGCCCAACCGCTGCATGATGAGTGGACTGAGCGATGGCCCGTAATAAGCGATCTTCTGCGCAAGAACTCGCCGTGCGGCTGCTGGCTGAGCGGCGAGAGAAACCCAGATACAAGCTGCAAAATCGAGCGATCCCGGATCACCAGAGCGTTTGCTCAATCCATCTGCAATCAACGATTTCACACCAAAATAATGTTCCGGTGGAAAGAGCAGAGGCAAGATCCCGTCAGCGATTTCGCTTGACAAGGAAAGCATCTTGGGTCCCATTGCACCAAGATAGATTGGTGTGACGCGCGGCGCCTCAAAGCGCAGGTAGGCCTCTCCACTCCACTGAACGAATTGACCATCAAGCGCTGCTCGCTCACCTCGCAAAAGGCATCGGATTGTGTCAACGCTTTCGCGCATCGCCGCCAGCGGGGCCGGTTGTCTCGTCCCAATCCATTCAAGAAAGTCTTTTGCCCCCGCAGCCAGACCAAGATTAAACCGCTTGTTGCTCAACTCATCCATCGTTGCTGCAAACATAGCGATCTCAGCTGGATTGACGGTATAGGGATTGAGAATGCACGTTCCGATTTCGATCCGCTTGGTGGCCTGAGCAACAAGCGTCAGAATCGGCATCGCACTCCGCCAAAAGAGATCATTAGAGACCCAGAACTGGTCAAACCCGACCTCTTCCGCGGCGCGTGCTAGAATTGGGTAATCAGTGACGGGGAGATCGTTATTGAGACGAATACTAAACCGCATAATCAACAGCCTTAACCTCTTCCTCGGTTGCAAAGAATGCTCTAAGCAAGCTACAATAATAGGGAATACACCTCATCCAGATCAATAGTCTACCACCACAAGGAGAAATATCCATGAACTTTCCTCATCAACCCCGCTTATGGATAACACTAACCATGATTTTCGGTCTACTGGTGGCCGCATGTGCGGCACCTGTGGCAGATACAGGTTCCCCAGCCGCTGCACCAGCCGACGACGCAATGCCTGCCGAATCAGCCGATCTCCTGGTCATTGCCATTTCTGAAGACACAGCCTCTTTGGACCCGGCCCGTTCTTTTGAAACGCTTCCATCCATCGTTCACAAAGCCACCTATCAAACCCTCGTTACCTTCCCAGTCGATTCTGTCGAACAGGTTGTTCCGGCCTTGGCAGAGTCCTGGGAGATCTCTGAAGATGGAACTGTTTATACCTTTACGTTAGATAGCAATGCACGATTTTCAAATGGAGATCCGGTAACGGCAGAGGATGTTGTCTTCTCCTTCAATCGGCTCAAGAACATTACGGGCAATCCCTCATTCCTGGCCGAAACTGTCGCATCGGTCGAAGCCACAGACGAGCAAACAGCTGTTGTGACGCTCACACAACCGGATCCCTCTATTCTGGCCAAGATGATCTTTGGCGCCTTTAGCGTGGTGAACCAGACCGAAGTTGAGGCCAATGGCGGTACGGCAGCAGAGGATGCCGCTGAAGCTGATACGGCAGAGGAATGGCTCAACAGCAACTCGGCAGGGAGCGGACCATACCTCTTGGAAAGCTGGGAACCAGGCGTCGAGACAGTTCTGGTTCGGAATGAGAACTATTGGGGCGAGCCAGCGCTGACTGAACGGGTCATCTTCCGCAACATTCCCGAAGCTGCCACGCAGAAGATTCAACTAGAAGCAGGTGATATCGACATCGCCTTTGACCTGAGTACAGATCAGGTACCTTCGTTGGAAAGCAACCCAGATGTGACTGTCTTCCAGGGATTAAGCGACACGCTCGTTTTCTTGAAGGGCAATCAGGATCCCGATACTGGTGGAGCCGCCAGCGATCCATTAGTGCTACAGGCTGTGCGCTATGCGCTCGATTACGAAGGCATTCGTCTGCTGGCTGGTGGCGAGTCGGTCACTCCCTCCTCCATGTTGCCAGTTGGTTTCTTGGGTGCTTATGGGCCCAATGAAGGGTTTACACGCGATGTCGATCAGGCAAAGGCACTTCTGGCTGAAGCTGGTTATGCGGATGGTCTTGACATTGAGTTGGCCTATCCCGATTTTACCTTTGTCGGCATCAATTTTGGCACGTATGCCCAAAAGGTTCAAGCCGATCTCAATGAGGCGGGGTTTAATGTCACATTGGCACCCGGCGAAATTCAGGTAGCCCTAGAAGCCTATCGCCAAGGCACGGAACCGTTTGGGCTTTGGCTATGGCTTCCCGACTACCGTGATTCCTTAGACTATGTAGAATTTTTACCAGAGGGTGTGGTGGGCAAACGCGTCAACTGGACAAACGACAATGCCGATGAAGAAATTCTGGCTCTGCGTGATGCGCTAAAAGTCGAAACGGATGATGATGTTCGCTCCGGTATGTTCATTGAAATGCAGGATTATCTCATGGAACGGGGACCCTATGCTCCCATTCTGCAACCCGGCCTCCAGATCGGTCTCAGAAGCAACGTCAACGGGTTTGTGTACAATCCACAATGGAGAGTGGATGTCTCGTTGTTGAGCAAATAGATCATCCTGTCATAGATCATGCCACTTTACCAATACATCGCCCGCCGCCTGCTGCTAACAGTCCCTCTTCTGCTTGGGGTGACATTGATCGCCTTTACGATCTCGCAGACTGTGCCGGGGGACCCAGTGACGGCAAATCTGGGGCAAAAGGCCATGTCTGACCCGGAAATTGTGGCCGCTTTCCGCAAAGAGGGGGGGGGGGGGGTTGGATAAACCGGTGGCACAGCAATATCTCATCTATCTGCGTAACCTTCTGCGCGGCGATCTGGGGCGCTCGATTAAGAGTCGACGCCCGGTCATGGAGGATTTGCGTGCTTTTCTACCGGCAACGATTGAATTGGCCACTGCTTCGGTCATTGTGGGCGTTGTTTTGGGCATGTTTTTGGGCATCCTCTCGGCGCTCTGGCGCAACAGTTGGTTGGACCATTTCGCTCGGATCCTCTCGCTGCTTGGCGTGAGCGTGCCGGTCTTTTGGCTGGCACTGCTGGCGCTATTTGTTCTTTATTCTCGGTTGGGCTGGTTTCCTGGGCCGGGGCGGGTCGATGTCGGCGTGACGCTTCCGCCCAAAGTGACTGGTCTTTTGACGCTTGATGCGTTGTTGGCACGAGATTGGTTCGTGTTGCAAAATGCATTCACCCATCTTCTCTTGCCGGCACTCGTGCTCGGCTCCTATACAACTGGTCTGATTACGCGCATCACACGTTCCTCGCTGCTCGAAGTGCTCGGCCAGGATTATGTCCGAACGGCACGCGCCAAGGGTCTCATGCCACGCACAACGTTGATCCGTCATGCCCTGCGCAACGCATTGATCCCGGTCATCACAGTGATCGGTTTCTCATACGGCAATCTTCTGGCGGGCACTGTTCTCACAGAGAGCATTTTTGCCTGGCCTGGAATCGGTCAATATGCTTATCGAGCCTCCACGTCATTAGATTTCCCAGCCATCATGGGTGTTAGCTTGGTTATTGCCTTGATTTTCATCCTAACCAATCTAATTGTGGACGTTCTGTATTTCATATTAGACCCACGTTTGCAGACAACGTAGGTCCCGTCTCCGACGGGACAAGCAACCAAGAATGCCACCACTTCCAAGTGAAGATCCAGGAGACTTGACGTCCGTCACACAGGGACGGTGACTGACGAAGAACCACACAAAAGATGAGCGCAGTGAAATTCGACGATCCGACAATTCAGCTTCCCGCAGCGAGACAAACATCGACCTCAAGCCTCACGCGATTCCTGAGCGGCAATCCCCTCGTTGTCGTCGGATTTTGCTTGTTTCTCATTTGGATCTTCGTCAGCATCATGGCTCCTTCCATTTCCCCTTATGAGCCGTTGGAGCAGAATATTGTCGAACGACTACAAGAACCCTCTGGAGGACATTGGTTTGGGACAGATCAATTGGGGCGCGATATCTTCAGCCGCGTCTTATATGGCGGACGACTCTCTCTGCCCGCGGGCATTTTGGTTGTCGTGATTGCCAGCATCATCGGGACCGTGTTGGGGGCATTGGCTGGGTTTATCGGTGGCTGGACTGACGAGTTAACGATGCGTCTCACAGAGATCTTCATGGCCTTTCCCACAATCATTCTCGCAATGGCCATTGCAGCCGCTCTCGGACCAAGTTTGATCAACGCCATCATCGCAATGGTCGTGGTTTGGTGGCCCAACTATGCTCGCGTAGTCCGTTCCCTCGTCATTGGTTTGAAGGAGGAGGAGTTTGTCGAAGCCGCGCGTGCGGTCGGTTTGCCGGAAGGCCGTATCTTATGGTGCACGGTTCTCCCCAATTGTCTGGCACCTGCCGTTGTGCTGGGGACCATCGATTTAGGCAATGCAATTTTGGTGTTCGCAGGCCTAAGTTTTCTCGGTCTGGGACCAGAACCCTCCTCACCCGAATGGGGTCGTATGATCGCTGATGGTATCGCATATTTCGACCAATGGTGGATGGCGGCCTTTCCGGGTTTGGCCATCTTTACCGTCGTTATTGGTTTCAACTTTATCGGAGATGGTTTACGGGATCTGCTCGATCCCAAATTGCGCAAAAGTTTGTAACAAGTTCTTTGTAGTCTCAATAGAACGCAGATTTGGGCTAATTTTCACGGATTGTATCAGACGAAATCCGTAAAAATCAGCTAGATCCGCGTTCGATTTCAGCTTCATTGACGAAAAGTGTTTGTAAAGGCAAGGAAGAAAACGATGCTCAACTATCACGCTCGACTCCACTCCGTCCAGTCGGCCATGACCGATCGCCGGATCGATCTGCTTTTTCTCAACCGATCGGCCAATCTGCGTTACCTAACCGGCATCCCGCGCGATGAACCCAACTTTGGCAACACAATCTATCCGGGTGAGTGGCTCACCGGCGCGTGGATTCCCCAGTCCGGTGCGCCAATCCTCACTTTGCCGCGCATGTTGGCCGACTTCCACATGGGCAATGTGACGGGCTATGATGTGCGCGTGCTGGGGGATGCGGATGATCCCGTGGGGATGGTGCGCAATGTTTTGGCGAGTTTGCAAATTGGGCCGAACGGACAAGTCGCTGTCGATGATCGAGCATGGGCCGAACTGGTGCTCAATCTCCGCCAGTTGTTGCCGAGAGTCCAACTGAGCCTGGCTTCTGATCTGCTTATGCCGTTGCGGAGAATCAAAGATGAAGACGAAATCGCCCTTTTGCGCAAAGCGGGTGAGATCACCGAAGCCGCGTTTGCCGCAACGCTCCCCAAGTTACGGCATGGTATGACAAATCTCGATCTCATCAGCGAAGTTCAATTTCAACTGAAGAAGCATGGTGCCAAAACGGATTCGTTCGTTACGTCATTTTATAACATGGGCCCCAGTTATCCATTTGATTTCCACAACAGAGAGGAGGTATTGCAAGTACCGCTTGACCCACCTGTCGCCATCTCGTACGATATGGGCGGCGTCTACGAGGGCTACTGCTACGACTATGGTCGCTCGGTCTACTTTGGTGATCCTGATGCCGAATATCGTCGCGTCCACGAACTCGTCATGAGTGCACAAGCAGCCGGAATCGCGTCCCTTGGCGTAGGGAACACGTGTGAAGCAGCAGACAGCGCGGCACGTGCAGTGATCACTGAGGGTGGTTGGGGAGAAGGCTTTCGTCATCGCTTGGGACACGCCATTGGTTTGGATGTTCATGAATCTCCCTTCCTAACCCAGGGCGACACGACCGTACTACAAGAGGGCATGTGCTTTACAGTCGAGCCAAGCATCTTTATGCCTCATCAATTTGGTTGTCGAGTAGAAGATGTGGTCGTTGTCCGTCCTGATGGTGGGGAAGTTCTGACGAATGGCTATCAGGAATTGGCTGTGGTTGCGTGATGGATAGAGAAATCACAATCGCGTTTCAAACCGATAAACCATTGCGCTCGTACGGTCCTCTCGCAGCCATGGTCGAAGAGGTTGGCTTTGATGGTATCACGGTCTACAACGATATGCTCTATCAGCCAGCCTGGTATCCGCTCATGGAGATTGCGCGAGCAACTCGACGAGTGCGCATTGGCCCAGCAGCAGTGAATCCTTTTACGTGCCACCCAATCAACATCGCCAGCCAAATTGCACTCTTGGACGAAGCATCGGGGGAGCGGGCCTATCTGGGATTGGCCCGCGGTGGCTGGTTGGATTATGTTGGGATCAAGCCAGAGCACCCAATATCTTCGCTATGCGAAGCATTTAAGTGCATTCGCCACCTTCTTTCCCAATCCAAAGAGCCATTGCAAGCGGATTACTTTCCCCTTGCAGGAGGTGATGCGCTGCGCTGGAACATCAATCGTCCAGATATCCCCTTCTTGTTGGGTACATGGGGACCCAAGACGATTGCAGCTTGCATCGGACAGATTGCCGAAATCAAAATCGGTGGGAGCGCCAATCCAGATGTCATTTCTCATTTTCGACGCTACATTTCCTCTGCTGCCGAGGTGAATCGTGAACCGACGGATGTTGCCATTGCTATCGGTGCGGTTACTGTTGTTGATGAGGACGGCGAAGTGGCCCGCGCTCTTGCCCGCCGCGAGGTTGCACTTTACTTGCCCATTGTCGCAGAATTGGATCCAAGTCTGAATCTTGAACCTGAGTTCCTCAACCGCATTCAAACTGCAGCAGCCCAGTATGACTTTGATGCCGCCGCAAGCTTGATCTCCAATGAGCTGCTGACTCGTTTCGCCTTTGCCGGAACCCCAACGCAGGTGACTGAGCAGGCCCTCTTGTTATTGGAAAACGGTGCCAACCGCGTCGAATTTGGTACCCCACACGGCGTTTCTTCACAAACAGGTCTTCGGTTGCTTGGTCAGTCTGTCCTTCCAGATCTACGAAAACCCGACAGATCGTAGTAGGCCCCGCCGGAGACAGGACAAGCGACAAGAAGGCGACTTCTTCCAAGTGAAGATGTAGGTCTCGTGATGCCCGTCACTTCTCTGAAGTGACCTACGATTGAACTCTGCGGTTGTGTCGAACAGTAGGTCCCGTCTCTGGCGGGACAAGCCCCAAGGGAACGACTTCTTCCAAGTAAAGGTGTAGGTCTCGTGATGCCCGTCACTTCTCTGAAGTGACCTACGATTGAACCGTCTCTTTTTTGTCATGATTTGGGTTACATTTGGCTATCCTGACTTGGCGTCCGACTCAATCACTGCCACGGCTTCCACCTCAACCAGAAATACCGGATCCGCCAAAATTGGAACACCAATCCACGTCGTAGCTGGCGGATCTTCAGGGAAGAAGTCCAGCAAAGCTTCCCGAATTCCACTAACTTCTTGATGTTTTTCGGCCAGAAAATAGATGCGTAGCGAAACAACATCGTTTAGACGTCCGCCGGCAACTCGCACGGCCGTTTCGACATTTCGTAGAGCTTGCCGCATCTGTTCACCCAGATCATCGCCTCCGATGATCTCCTGCCGATCGTTCCATGCCACCTGCCCCGATAAATAGACCGTTGTACCGCCCCGGCTCGTGACAATCTGCGAAAAGCCAAATTGCCGGCTATTGAATAATTCTGGTGGATTTATTGTCTGTTTCGGCATAGTTGTCATTCTCTATTGATCTCTATTTAAGCTTGCCTTTCTTTCTTGTAAGCGTTTGTCATACGCTAATGGGATATCGTCGATAAAAGTATGATGCCGCGTTCCTAATATGCTATGCTCATGCCACAGTTTCCCTTGACACTAACTAGGGTCGGCTTGTGGCTCCTTCTGACACCTTGCCACAGATTTCTCTAAAATCAATTCTCTCTCTCCGTTTCATGGCGCACCACTCGCAGACCGACATAGTAGCGGCAATTGTCAGGAGTGTCCCTGAGCCGGAACGCACAGCGCACACCGTCCTCATTGTAGTCAAACGCGCCACCACGCAACACACGACGGCCTTCGGCTTCTGGGTCTTCCCTACCATCGGTTGGATCGTAAGGATATTTGAAATCAGGTTCGTCGAAATCTTTTCCCCACAAAGTACTGCACCACTCCAAAATATTACCGGCCATATCCACGGCACCACAGACAGCATTTCCTGTTGGAAAGATGCCCACGGCTGATGTAGTACCGATTCCTGTATCAGCCATATTACAGCGCTTTGCGTCGAATTCATTGCCCCAGGGATAGATACGTCCATCAGTGTGTCGTGCTGCCCGCTCCCATTGCGCTTCAGTCGGTAGCGAAACGGGAAGGCCAAGTCTGCTTGAGAGCCATTGACAGAATGCCACTGCTTCATACCAACTCACACCGACCTGGGGGTGGTTAAGCGTCTGATAAACTCCTGAATAGGTCTGAGGGGCAATCACGTCGTTTTCCTTTCGCCACTGCCAACCCGCTTGAGTCCAGTACTCTTTCTGCTCATAACCGCCCCCCTCTACAAATGCGCTGTATTGCGCTACGGTAATCGGATAGCAACTGATACAGTAGGGTTCCCGGATTAGATTGCAGGTAAATTTCGGCTTTTCATCATCGTACTCGGCCTGCTCGTCGGTACTTCCCATTAGGAAGGGTCCAGCGTTTATCTCTATCCACTTGATGTCAGGTAACCCATCTTTCAAGTCCACACCAGGACGAGGATCGCCCAAGCGACCCAACAGAACTCCAACTTCAGCGCGTCGTGCTGGCTCTGCATTGCTCATCAGTTTCTGGTCAATTCGAGCAACGACTTCATCGCGCAAGGTTTCCTCGGTTGGCAACCATTCCAGTAAGGCCGTGGCTGCGCTTGCGAGCCCCGCCAACTCAATATCTGCGTTAATTGGTGGTAATTGCTCAGATGTGTCTAGTCGGGCCAGGCGTTGAACAAATTGACTCGCCGTGCGCGGCGATGTCAGGCTCAGATATCCGGTTACAAGTAGTGCCGGTTCACGCCACCAGCTGTCTTGAATCCTTCCTGTCTCAAAAAAACGCACCACTGCTTCAACATCTCGCTCAACTTCGACCAGATAACGCGCCGTCAGAAATTCTTGAAAAGCGAGATGGATAAATTGATAGGTGCCCAGACGTTCTACCAGCAAGGTGCCGCGTAACCGCGTCAACGTACAGAAAGAGTCGACAAACTCTTCAAATTCTGTCACGTTGCACAAGATCTGGCGCACATCTTCTTCTTGAATTTCACTGCATTGTTGTGAACCGTGGTCATGCATAGCAAAGGCCAGATGTTGCACTAACTCACGATGAATTTCAGGGCAGCCTCCCACGGCGCGACCGATCTGTTCAGCCGCCTCTTCGTCTAAGGTGTACTCTGGCCACAACATGGTTTCTGTTGTTCGCAGATAGAGTTCCGCCCGATGTTCGGGTAAGCGCCGCTGCGAGAGATGGACCAGTAGCAACATACGCACCAAGAGCGGACTATCAATCAGGCGCTGGGCATCCTCGCCCAATCGAAGTCGCCGTTCTCGCTCCAAATCGTGTATGCCAGCAATTAACTCAGCAGTTTTGGTCTAAGAGAGCGCCTTATCTTCCCGATAGACGGCTCGATAGGCATGTTGGACCAACGCAGCCACATGTTCATCATCCAGTGCCTGGACATGCAGATTTTGGAATCCCTGTCCCAACGCCGTACGTCCTCGATACGCAGCGATTCGACAAGTTACCACCACATGAATTGCGTCACGTCCTACCACCAGATCTTCAATTACTTGCCGTAGCGCTACTCGCTCATGCTCATCGGGCACCTCGTCCAACCCATCTAAGAGCAAAATCACAGAGCGACCTTCATCCAGCAGGCGGGCAAAAAAATCATTAGGTAGATCCAACCCACTTTGCCTTGTGATCAGGTAGCGCGAGATGAACGTGGCTAGTGTATTTTGATGTGGGTCGTCACTGTTCTGGACATTTCGTCGTCGTTGGGCATAGGCACTGAGGGGTACGAAAAGCGGAAGTGGTAAACCATTTTCTGCTTCGAGTCCAAGCTTCTCCTGTGCCAACTGGGGGCGATCCAGTACAATGGCCTTCGCCAGCACCCAAGCAATATGTTGGAGCACCGTGGTCTTGCCACCACCAGGGGCACCTGTGATGATGAGGCATGACCCTTGCTTCAAAACTTCATTCATCTCGATTGCTTCCTGTACACGTCCCGTTCTTTCTGCGGTCAGGGGCACATAGACCGTCTCCAAATCGAGCCGAACGACCGGTTCGCCCTGATGGCTGATGCCGCGCATTTCGATGACGCCAAAACGCTTTACCACCCAAATCAAATATTCAGCAATCTGTTGACGCACCTTTTCCTCATCAATCTTGCTATCACCTCGATAGTGATTGACGATATAGGTGATACTACTGTTGTCACCTATAGCAACCATGCTCTTTCGAATGCTGTCAATCTTTGTCTGATCGCCACCGATTACAACATCACCGCCAACCGTCAAGCTGCTGCCCAGCTTTTCCAGTTCAGTCTGCAAGGTGTGCTCAAACCAGTCCTTGTCGGTCTCGCTCAGAATTGCCTGTACGACGCGCAACGTGTCCAGCTTCTCTAGCAGTGTGTCCAACGCTTGTCGCCACTCTGCATCGCTCTTGGCTTTCTGGGCTAACTCAGTGGCCAGCTCTTCGTCAGTGCGGTCCTTCCATGCTTGGAGTTGGCTGGCAATCAGGTTACCCCCTACACCACCTACAACACTAGTCAACGCAGCAATCGCGCCAAAATCGCCCTGATGTGCAGCGGTCACGACAGGCAGAATCGTCGTCGCAGAGAGCGCTCCATAGAGCAAATTCGGAGTAGTCTCTGTGAGAAGCTGTTTCGATTGTTGTAAGCGATTCTTGACCGCTTCTTTCCATGTTTGCAGATCCATATGATTCCATTCACTCAACAGAGAAAAGAATTCAGAGAGAAGAATTCAGAGTACAGAGTAAAACCCAGAAATCAGCGGACAGAGCCGGGGGCCACCACTCGCAACCCACAAGAGTGGCTGCGATGGTCTGGATGGTAGTAGCTCCGGAACGCACAGCGCACACGGAGCTCATAGTGGTAGAACGCGCCACCACGCAACACACGACGGCCTTCGGCTTCTGGGTCTTCCCTGCCATCAGTTGGGTCGTATGGGTAATCTTTGTAAAGACTGCTCGTCCATTCCCACACGTTGCCTGCCATATCCAAGCAACCATGTGGACTTTTTCCTTGCGGGAAAACACCCACAGCACTGGTTGTGTGGATTTCCGTTTCATACCAGTTCGCATGTTCTGTTGTCAGCTCTCCACCCCACGGATAACGACGTTCATCCGTCCCGCGTGCGGCCTTCTCCCATTGGGCCTCACTGGGAAGAGTCACGGATCGTCTCAGCTTTTTGCTTAACCAGTTGCAGAACGCCACTGCTTCGTACCAGCTCACGCCCACCACCGGATGGTTGGCCAATTCATACACACCGCTATATCTGTGTGGTTCGACGTATCCCCCTCTCACACGCCACGCCCACCCAGCCTCAGTCCAGCAATGTCGCCAGCGCTCTGTATAACCTCCGTCTCTCACGAACGCCTGGAACTGAGCGTTGGTGATGGGATAGCGGCTGATGACAAAGGCGTCTAATTGCAGCTCATGTTGGGGGCGTTCATTACCAAAGGACATTGAGTCTGTCTCTTTGTCGTTTCCTATGAAAAAGGGCCCTGCGGGTACGGGACACCAATCGATATCAGGCAGACCATTCTCATTCAACCCCACCCCCGCGCGTGGGTCCCCTAGTTCGTTGAGGACATCGCCCGCGGCATTGCGCTGCATGACAGGAACCTCTGGGTCCGTAGCCAATGCCACCAGCTTCTTTTGCGCCTGCTCGATTGTCTCATCTGCCGGTTTCTGACCGCCGCTCTGTGCAATGCAGACCGCGGCCAGTGGTGGGTTGACCGGTAGCAATTGTTCAATGAAGGAGGTCATATCGGACAAAATGCCCGCCAGCAGCCGCGCTACCTCTTCCCACCCTGTGGGCGTGAGCCAACCGTCTGGCCAGTAGCGTCTCAGGTCATCCTCTCCTTCCAGCTCTTTCTGCCAGGCTCGCGCGGCAAAATACTCCTGAATCAACTGATGTGTAAACCGCACACGGTCATCGCTCAACTCCAAGACGGCGGCGCTGGCGGCCAGGTAGAGCGCATGGGAGGCGTCACAATCAGCTTGGGTCAGCCGATCTGTGGCCCAGGTTTTCTCCACCGCCGTGCCTCTCTCCCCTGTCTCCTGCATGGCATAGGCTAAGTGGCCCAGGGCAACGCAGAGTGGTTCAGCGCCTGGCCAATCGTTCCCCGCATGGTGCTGCTTTTCCTCCTCGCGCGCCAGCAATAGGGCCACAAAGGCCCGAAATAACTGACCCCGATTCTGCGGCAGTTCCCCCTGATTGGCATAGACTTGCGCCATCATCACCAACATGTAGGGATTGACGCCTAACGCGAGCAGAGGCGGCAGATCCTGTTGGCGAAAAGTGGCCCATTGGTTACGCTGCAACCAGCTCAATCCCCGGCGAATTTCTTCGGGAATATCTTGCCCCCGCCAAAACGCTTCCCACTGACCACCGGCTTCTTGCCAAGCTACCCAGAGCGCCGCCAGTTGTTCACCACCTGCCAGTTGCCAGAAGAGTGCTTCGCCATAGGTATCGCCCAGGTAGCGATGCAGATACGCGCGTTGCTGGTCCACATCCAGCGGTTGGATCTCCAACTTCTCTAGCTTCAGCGCATCGACATAGTCCAATACCCGGCAGGTGACCACCACCAAAACATCCGGGTGTTCTTCCAAGAGCGCCTGAATCCGCTGCACCCGCTCCGCTCGCGCGTGCAACGGCATCTCATTCAGAGCATCCAGCAAAAGAATCACCCGCTGGCTTTTCAAATAGGCACGTAGGTGGGAACCCAAAGGACCAAAGAAGGTGGCCGCATACTCCAAGGCAGGTTCCGGTCCCGTGTATCGATCCAAGGGTACAAACAAGGGCAGCGGTGCTTGAGGGTCTGCCATCGCTTCCGTTGCTGTTGTGTAGGCGAGACGCCGCAATGTCGTGGTTTTGCCCGAACCTGGCTCGCCCAGCACCACCAGACGACGGTAGGTGCGGACGCCCTCTTCTAGATCCGCCACCTGCACCCGTTCCACCCGCCGTTCGGGACCAAATCCAAATTCCTCCAGCTTGTTAAATTCACGGGGCATGAAAGGCATCCTTAGGTTTAGCTGTGGTCTCTCCGCTGCCGCTTGGCGCACCTCGGCGATTCCTTGCAGGGGCGTGTACTTCTCGGCCCCGACCTCATACTCGGTGTGCAGGTTTGCCAGATAGTCCAGTTCCATTGCACGGTCTGGAGTCGAGGTGTCGTCTAAAGGTACATCGGCTAGAGCTTCTCCATGCTCCTGATACGCTTGGTACGCCCGCTGGAATGCAGCATTCTTGCCATACTCTTCCCGCGCGACCTTCAGCAACGGCTTCATCCTGCCCGCCTTGATCGCTTCGTTCAAGATGGCCTGCCAGTTGTTCAACGCCTGAGTACTGAAGGCAATGCGTCGGCCATCCAGCCCTGCATCCGCAGCCACGCGCCGCGCATCTTCTTTGTTGGGATAGAGAGTGGCCAGCGTCTCTCGCAGAGAAGCCAATATCTCCGCATCATTCATCCTGTCTGCCTTTTCCTTGACATCCCGCACCCACTTTGTTTGGTAGAGCAGCGCGGAAAACACATCGCGTGGACGGCACACGCGCCGCACGCAGACTAGAGAGGACATCGCCAATCTTCACGTTGCCTAGACCTCCTCTTTCTTTTGTCCAAAAGAGTAGCACTTTACTTTCTGGTAAAGGCTTGAGTGACAAAGGGCAAACCGAAAGGGGCGGAAAAAAGAATCCACCCTGAAAAACGGGATAAAATGTAAAAATAGTGCTCGGCTAGTTTAAGCAGCGGCATTGAGGCGGCGATGAGCGAGAACGCCTTTAGGAAATGGTGTGAAACCGAGGCCTTTTCCGAAAGTCAGGGTCGAGTTGGTCAGGAGTTGGAAAAGAGCACTCGAGAGAACACGGCGCAGCCTGCCGGGAGTGGATTGAGGCTCGATCCCAGTAGCCAGTCGGTATGGGAGGAAGAGAAGCGGCTAAATGGGAAAGAAGATTGCCAGCAGCAGCCCCAGTTCAGGTAAGCGGAAACAAGCCTCATCGGCATGAACAAATTGACGATGTAAGCCAATCATCTGCTTGGAAGCCAAGGGGGGATGTTCAACAGGCCAGCGTTCCAGGTAGACAAGATAAATGGTTTCAGGCTGCAAAGTCATAACGGTCGCCAAAACCAAAGGTGTGTTGTAGGCCGGATCCTGAATGACGTAAATCGAGTAGGTACGGTTGGCTGTATCCACCTTGGTTGTTCTGGGGACGAGATTGTGCCATGCTTGATAGCAAATCAGGCGACCACTATAGAGAAAGCGACCAGACGAGTCCGGAGTTGTAGCCTCGAGTCGCTTTCCTTATAGCTGCGAGAGCGGACGCACAATATCACCATATTCAGGTGGTCTGCCTTTTTCTTTGCGTTTGGGGAACTCATTGCGGCGCACTGTGCAGTTAATCGCTTCCCGCAGGACAAATCGGTCTATGCCGCTTTCTAGCATTTCTCTGATTGTAAACCCGGCATCGACCACCGCCACTTCGTCTGACTCCAGTGATTTCTTCGTCTCTTCAGCAGCTTTTTCCGAAACTCACTTTCCTTTGTTCCAACCGTGCATCTCATGATTGCCTTGAGCAGTGGCACTCGCTTCCCGCCTATCTCCCCCGAGCTTATCATCACTCCAAAGATGAGCGCGGGCAATGCCCGACGAGCCGTTGAGTTATAGAGTCGGTTCACTTTTTGCAGCTTCGGTCGCCAGAACCCTGTGATATCTATGCTTTTCACTCGGTACCCTTCTAACTTTTGCCTCCCATTCCCTTTCCACTTCTTCTTGCCACGACCCCAGCAGACTTGTGATATCCCATGATCCATATCGAAAGCTCCACCAGCTTCGCCGGAGCTCCTCATCTTCAAACCCGCTTTCTTTCAATGCGCTATGGATTGCTCCTCGACTTTTCAGAAACGACCCATTCAGCATTGCCCACATCAGACGCATTACATTTACGTTTGTTCCCATCGGCGTTACTTGCAATACATTCATCAGTACTGCTATAGTTATTTCTGGCGCGGTTAGCATTCCTTCCTCCTTTTTGGGTTCTCTACCTTTTGGATGAACTGCTAACCGCTTTTTGTCACATTTCTCACCTCATCTCTTTTCTTTTACCAGAAAGTAAAGTAGCATGGATTTCGCATTTTCTCAACCAGGATGCGCTCTCTGTAGGGTGAAACATTTCCTTTTAGCCAAATGACAATTTATCAAAACCTCTAATCAAAATCCTCTTGAACTGGTTGGCTTATGCATTGTCCTAATTGGGGCTCAAAATCATACCCGAAAATGCTAAGTTCAGTTATGAGTGTGGGGAAAACCTTCAGAATATTTTGCGCGCGGCTGGTGATCAGATAGGCAAAGACAAAATTGATATTGGCAGCGTCGAAGGTTCCAAAGCTGCCATGCTGCGCTGCACATCACTTGGAAGTGATTCCAGCATCGATCTCGGGTGCCGATTGTGTAAAAAGGGTTGGCGCGGACGTGATCGCAAACACGTCCGCGCCTCGAAAGGAGTGTCAATGGAACATTGACAAAGGTATTCTACCATGAAAAAATCTAAAACAACACTTTATCATCGAGCATCTCGTTCATAGCGTCATGATCGTCTTCGCTCTGGCCAGCGCTGGGAACATCTCCGAATATCTCGACACCAACGGACGACATCAACAAGGCGGCGTTCGGACGTGAGCTGAATGTTGATGGCCACACCATCAAGCGTGACCTGGATGTGATGATCGATGTGCATATCGGTGCCAGGCACTGTCGTTTACAGAAATGCAGCGCATTAATGCCCAACTGATTGAAGGAGCATTGATTTACCCCATGATGGCACGGGATGTTTGCCACGATTGGCCATCCGGACACCGAGAATGAGAATGAGTGTGTGTCGTTTCATCATGTTTCAGCACGACCAACACCGGAACAGGTGCTGGCCATTTTTGATATGGTGAAGTAATCCGTTACGGCTGGGGACGTGAGATGTCCTCAGATCCATCTATGCCTCCTAGAAATGAACGAACGCACAGCACAAAAGCCACGGCGTGTTCTATCGTGGCGTTTATACTGTGCGTTCTAATCGCACACATCTCATTTTGAGATAACGAAGCATTGCTGCTTCATGTATCACAGATGCAGCAACAGGTCGGTTAAATACATGAGCCCCACTGGTTATTTTTGATATGACAAAATAGGAAACCATAAACACAGATAGCTCAACGAATTCATGTGACCATCCCCAGTCAGAGTGCATTTTCTCGGAACTGCTCTTGTTTCTTTCGCCTCCACAACTCCTCTTCGGCCATTTCGTGAATACCCATTAAAATAAATTGTTCGGACTTTGAAATCTCCGTCATTAATGTCCAGTTGATCTCCTCGATGATCTCATCTAACTCGGTGTTATCTAGAAGTTTCACAAAATTTTGTACGACCCTGACGATGTTTTCTCTGTTTGTCATCTGTCCCCTTCATCGTTGTGACTGACTTTTGTCAGCCGATGTACATAGACCAGCGCTCGCGCTTGCGATGTAACCGTCTGCGGCGCAGTTCGGTGAGCACGACGACAATGACAATCAAAGCGGCCGGCAAGAAGCCGACCAGCAGTCCGGTATCCATGTATGACTCCTAGAAATGAACAGAAAGCCAGAGCCACGACAAACAACGTCGTGACTCCAGGAGCTGTGCGTTCAACCGCACAAATCTCAGACTGAGATTACGAAGCAGAACTGCTTCATGTATCACAGATGCAGGATCAGGCCGATCAAATACATTGGTGGCCATTTCTAAAGGACTTTTGCTTAAAAAGCTGTGGCGCAACTTCTTGTGATTCTGACTGATAAGCGTTATACTTATCGTTTGTCTATGTAAATAAAGGAATACCCTCGATGAATTTTGATTTATTTTCGTTTGATCCGCGTATTGTGCAGCAGCTCCACGCAGTTGGTTTCGAAAAACCGACCCCGATTCAAGAACAAGCAATTCCCGTCGTGCTGGAAGGCCGTGATGTACTTGGACTGGCACAGACAGGCACAGGCAAGACCGCAGCCTTTATGTTACCTATCTTACAACGGTTTACGCAAGGCCCATTACGTCGGACCCGAGCGCTCGTTGTTGTCCCAACGCGTGAACTCGCTGAGCAAATCTATCAAACAAGCGTCGATCTGGGCAGGAAAACCCACATCCGTAGCACTGCCATCTATGGTGGAGTTGGCAAAACGCCCCAAGTAAAGGTGCTCAAAAGTGGTGTAGAGATTGTGGTCGCGTGTCCGGGCCGTTTGCTCGATTTGCACAGCGAAGGCAATATTGACTTATCACGTGTGGAGGTGCTTGTTTTGGATGAAGCCGATCGTATGTGCGATATGGGATTTCTCCCAGATGTTCGGCGCATCCTCAAACTGCTACCTACTAAACGACAGACCCTCTTTTTTTCAGCCACCATGCCTGAGGACATTCGAAAACTATCGAATGATATCCTCCATGATCCAGTCACTGTGCAGATTGGGATGATTGCACCTGCTAAGACCGTTTCCCATTCGCTCTACCCTGTTACCAACAATCTCAAGAAGAAGCTGCTCTTTGCCATGCTGAGGCAAACACAGATGGATCAAGTTCTGATCTTTACGCGCACCAAGCGACGCGCCCGCTTCTTGGCATCCGATCTGGACAAGAAAGGCTACAATGTAACAGCTCTTCAAGGTAACATGGCCCAGAATCGCCGCCAGCAGGCGATCGACGGATTTCGTAGTGGTAAATACAAAATTCTCGTGGCCACAGATATTGCAGCCCGTGGGATCGACGTCACCGAAATCTCGCACGTGATCAACTTTGACATGCCCGACACAGTCGATGCATACACACACCGAATTGGTCGAACAGGACGTGCAGAGCAGACTGGTGAGGCGTATACATTCGCCGTACATGATGATGCAGAAATGGTGCGTGAAATTGAGAAGACGCTAGATATGGAGATCGAACGGCGCAGCTTGCCTAATTTTGACTACAGTGGTTTCGAGCCAGAGCGACAGTTTCCTCATCGAAACTCCGGACGAAATCAAAATGGACAACGACAAAATAGACAAAAACAAAATGGGCGAAAACGAAACAGCCGTCGACAGAATGAAGAGAAACCGATCAAGCAACAGCAGCCACAATCGCACAACCACCCTAAAAAGCAGAGGGAGTTGGCGTCACCGAACCGTCCTCCACTGGAAGGGCGTACCTCGACGAAACAACGACGTAAACCAACAAAAGATCAGAGGGGAACTACATCTACACAAAATGAAGGAAATCAAACGGCGACTCAATCCACTCTCAATCAGGTTAAGGATGGGCAGCCTCGTCGTCCCCATCGCATCAAACGACGGAAGAAGTTTGTGAAACCGAGATAGGCAATATACGTCAAATCCACCGGGTTTCCCACCATAGACCAGGCAGCTTTTTTACTTTGCCCCAGAAATCGACATGGGCTCGACTGGCAAAAACATCATAGTCTCTCCGTTCAATATCATCTAATATCCCTTCATAAAATCTGGCCGCGGCCGCGATAGCCAACCGCCCTTCGGGATGGAGTAGGGCTATCCCCGGCCAGGCTTCTCGATAGAGGCGACGATTGCGGGCAATTTGAAAATCCATAAAAGCGCGCCAACGGTCATCCACCTGCCCAGCTTCCAAATCAGCCTCAGTCAGATGAAAAGCAGCTAACTCTTCCTGAGGTAGATAGACACGTCCAGCCCGCCAATCCTCTGCGATATCTCGCAAGATATTTGTCACCTGTAGCGCAACTCCCAACTTGATGGCATAAGGAATGGCTTCCGCGCCGGAAAAACCAATAATGTGCATACTCATTAATCCTACGGTTGACGCCACCCCATACGCATATCTGGCCAACTCGGCAAACGTTGCATAACGTGTTTGATACAAATCGGCTGTCACTCCTTCAATTAGTTGTTCTGCATACCTCACTGGAATGTGATAGCGAGTTTGGGTATCGGCCCAAGCCAAAGCAACCCAATCATTGGGAGCAAAGTTCGCATCCAACATCCGCCGTCGCCAATCTGTCAATGCAATCCGCACATCAGAAACGGGTTGGTCGACAATATCATCACTGATACGGCAAAAGGCATATAAAGCCCCCACTGCCCGACGTTTTGCACCAGGCAGCAAGCTAGAGGCTAAATAGAAAGAACGGCTGTGAACAGCCGTTAGGTTCCGACAACGAGCGTAAGCATTTTTCAACAAAGCAGCATCTATATTGGTTTGCTGCAAAGTGACGGAAGAAGTGGCTTGTGCCTCACTAGCCAGCAATAACAGAGTATTTTCCCAGGCAGGTGTTTTCACAGCCATTTTCATTTCTCCTGATGAATATGGGTTTTATGGGCAGTGTGTCTCAAAGTGTGTCACTGGAGCAGGCTCTCTGACGAAGTAGTCTCCATCTACACACTTTGTGGTACACACCCGTTTTAAGAGTTGTCATGTAGAAACGCCAAAATCCAAAATTTATCATAATATACTTTAATGTCGATGTTTTGTCAATATATTTCTTGACAAAATATAAGTGTTAAGATATTGTTTATTGTAGTGAGTGTCATGAACAACAGTCAGTCATCAAAAAAGCGGAATGTAGAATAGCCATTATGTCTCGTTATAGCCGAACCCCAATCTTTAACCTACAAATTGCCATTCATCAAACAAACCTAACCCCAGATACTCTTCGAGCTTGGGAAAAGCGCTATAACCTTCCTCAGCCTGCTCGCACTGCTGGCGGACATCGACTTTATTCGGAATATGATATCGAAACGCTCAAGTGGTTGATCGCTCGCAAAAATGAGGGGATGAGTATTAGTCGAGCCGTGGCTTTATGGCGTCAACTTGAAGCAGAGGGATATGATCCCTTGCAAGCCAGCCTACTACCATCCCAACGATCATCAACAGCCGTGCAATTAACAACGGAACAGACCATGGCTCATGTTCGGCAAACCTGGATTGCGGCTTGTCTAGCGTTTGATGAAGAGAAGGCGGAAAACGAATTGACTCAAGCCCTGGCCTTTCATCCACCTGATACAGTTTGTTTAGAGGTTCTGCAAAACGGCTTGTCTGAGATCGGAGAATTATGGTATCGCGGGCAGGCGACGATCCAGCAGGAACATTTCGCCTCGGCCCTGGCCATGCGACGTCTGCAGGCTATGCTGGCACTCCTCCCACGCCCCACCCGTACAGAACTCATCCTGATTGGTTGCCCAGCAGAAGAAGAACATAGCTTTGCTGTATTGTTGCTAACCTTGTTGCTTCGTCGTCAAGGGTTTCGGGTGACTTACTTAGGCGCCAACGTCCCCTTAACGAATTTGGCTGAAACGTTGGTAGCTGTTCGGCAGCATCTGGTCGTTATGTCAGCTCAACGGCTACAATCGGCTGCCATGTTGCTGGAGGTGGCCTCCTTTCTAAAGTCGGAAAACATCCCCCTAGCCTTTGGCGGCAAGATTTTCAACCAGATACCGGCCCTCTCCGCTCGCATTCCCGGTCATTTTTTAGGACCGACGTTGCGCGAGGCAGTGCAAAAGATTGACAACTTGCTTACAAGTCGGCCACCGCTGCCTCCTACGACAGAGACGTCGGTTGCCTGTCAACATGCGTTAGAGCAATACCAAGATCGGAAATCGTTTATTGAAGCAGACCTATACCAAAGTCAACTTGCTCAAGAACTACCGGCCGCACAACTCGTCATCATCAATCGAGAATTAGCCAGCAATATTGTGGCTGCTCTGGCCCTTGGCGATATCCATTTTGCCGATATAGCAGTAACCTGGCTGGATACATTTCTCAACAATCATCAGGCATCCAACTTACCGCTCTGTCGTTATCTAGACGCCTATCGGCGGGCGGCATCTATTCATCTGAGCGCAGCGGGAATACCGATTATTCACTGGTTAGAGCGCTGGGCCAATCATCGGGAGACATAGGGGAAATCATGCGTCAAAAAATTATCGTGATCGGCAGTGGATTTGGTGGACTGGCAACAGCCATCCGCCTGGCAGCTTTAGGTCATCATGTAGAGCTGTTTGAAAAACGAGATAAGCTGGGCGGGCGAGCCTACGTTTATGAAATGAATGGTTTTAGGTTCGACAGTGGACCCACTGTTATCACGGCTCCGTTCCTTTTCGACGATCTGTTTTTCCTGGCTGATAAGCGTCGGGAAGATTATATTACTTTTGTTCCTTGTGATCCTTTCTATCGTATCTTTGACCCCCAGCGAAATTATTTTGATTACAATGGAGATGAACAGTTCATTTTAAAGCAAATTGAAAAATGGAATCCTGCCGATAAAGCGGGATATACAAAATTTATGGGCACTACCAAGGCTATCTTTGAAAAAGGATTTCTAGAATTGGCCGACAAACCTTTTCTGTCATTCCTCGACATGCTCAAAGTTGTTCCCGATTTGGTCAAAATGCAATCCTATCTGAGTGTATATCGATACATATCACAATTCATTGAGAATGATTTTTTACGCCGTTGCTTCTCTTTCCATCCCTTGCTAGTGGGTGGGAATCCGTTTGACTCACCCTCAATTTATGCTATGATCCACTATCTGGAACGAGAATGGGGGATTCATTATGCTTTGGGTGGAACAGGAGCAATTGTGGCTGCGCTTGGGCGGTTGTTTGAAGAGATGGGTGGTACGATCCATTTGGAGACCGAGGTCGAAGAAATTTTGGTCGAAGGTCGGCAAGTCGCCGGCATCCGTCTGGTGGACAAGAGCGTACATCGAGCAGATGCGGTTGTTTCGAACGCCGATGTAGCCTTCACCTACAAAAATCTGATCCCAGCACAATTCCGACGAAAATATAGTGATCGGAAACTGGATCGGATGAAGTATAGCATGTCCCTGTTCGTAATTTACTTTGGCACCAAACGATTGTATCGTGAGCAAGGATTGGCCCATCACAACGTTATTTTAAGTGAACGCTATAAAGGCTTATTGGAAGATATTTTTAACAAGCAACAGTTAGCCAAGGATTTTTCTCTCTATTTACATATGCCTACGCTAACTGACCCGTCCATTGCTCCGTCGGGTTGCGAAGCCTTTTATGTTCTTTCACCGGTCCCCCACTTAGGCGCTGACATCGATTGGAGATCAACAGCCAAACCCTACCGCGATGCGATTATGCAATTTCTGGAAGACAACTATCTACCCGATTTACAAGCCAACTTGATCGCCGAGCATTCTATTGACCCTCTTCATTTCCAGAATACACTCAACAGCTATCAGGGGTCGGCATTTTCATTCCAGCCCATTTTTACCCAATCAGCTTGGTTTAGGCCACACAATCGCTCAGAAGAATTTGACAATCTCTACTTTGTTGGAGCCGGAACACATCCAGGGGCAGGGTTGCCGGGAGTACTATCCTCAGCGAAAATTGCCGCTGATTTGATTGGTAATGGTGACAAACAGACAATTCACACGGAACTTCCGATAAGCGCGCAAAGCGTATCTGCTTAAGAGCTTATCCGAAAAGCGGTTGTGAGTCCGACCAGTTTCTCGAGTGAGGATGTATCATTACAGAACTTTTTGGATAAGTACTAAGCTGAATTGGCTCTACGCGAGATAGTGTACTTGACAACGTGCTGCGTGGTACGTGGCGCGTACTGGATCGCTTGACCTACCACGCAGCACGAATTCATCGCTTGTACACTTTATCGCGAAGACCCGCTGAATTTTGTGTAAAAAGTGCATTTATGACGTTGAGCATTACTGTGACAGCGCTCCTTTGGACATTGTGTAGCTTCTGGCTGGGAGCCATCCCGTTCTCGGTCTGGCTGGGACAGCTGGTCTTACAGACCGATATTCGCACGTATGGCGATGGCAACCCTGGCGCAACCAATGCCTGGAAGGCCGGTGGATGGCGACTGGGACTCCCAGCCTTGTTCTTAGATTATTTGAAGGGGGCTATTCCGGTTGGAGTGGCTCACTTTAGGATTGGTCTAACGGGATGGTCTCTAGCGGCAGTTGTGTTGGCGCCTGTTTTTGGACATGTCTTTTCTCCCTTTCTTCGATTTCGAGGTGGAAAGGCCCTGGCTGTTACTTTTGGCGTGTGGACAGGATTAACGCTGAGTGAGTATCCAGTAATTTTTGGTTCATTCTTGGGTCTCTTCTTGCTTGTGCAAACTGTTCATGGTTGGGCAGTTACGTTTGGTGTGTTGACTGTTTTGGTTTATCAGCTATTTTTCGCTGAACCGATCGATTTATTGATAATTTGGGGAATAAATGGCGGATTGCTCATCTGGAAATATCGGTCCGATTTGAGAGAGACACCTCGACTTCGATCTTTAGTTCGATAATATACTCTAACAATATCTCCTACACTATGTGAGGCGGCGTGGTTACGAACATTCTCATATATCACTTAATAAGCACTCTATTTTTTGAGACTATTTTGCTGATGATTGTGATGAGCAACTGGTACATCTTGCAACGCACAAGTGACCAAATAGAAACAAAAAACAGATTTAGGTTGCTTTCTATATTGCCAAATCTTAATGTGCAACGACGGGACAAAGTTTTTCAAGATCCACATCACCAAGTGCTCAAACAGCCAAGCGTTTCAATTCTGGTTCCAGCTCGCAACGAGGCCACTAACATCGGTCGGTGTGTCAGTTCTCTCTTATTCCAAGATTACCCTGATTTCGAGGTGTTGGTGTTAGACGACCACTCAACCGACGAGACGTGGACCATCTTGACTCAACTAGCGGCACAAGACAATCGGCTGCGGTGCAGCAAGGGCCAACCATTGCCGGAACATTGGTTGGGAAAACATTGGGCATGCCATCAACTGACTCAGCAGGCGCACGGCGATTTGTTTCTCTTTACCGACGCCGATACCTATCACCACCCAGCAGCGTTGGCAGATGCAGTCGCAATTATGCAGATCAAAGAAGTCGATTTGGTGACAGCTTTACCCAGACAGGAGACCCTCACCTGGGGAGAGAAATTGATTGTACCTTTGATTCCGTGGAGCATCGGCACATTTGTGCCTTTGGCCCTGGCCTACCGCTTCTCTTGGTCTTCCCTTGCCGTGGGAATTGGACAGTTTATGCTCTTCACACGCACGGCCTACAATTCTATCGGCGGTCATCGAGCCATCAAGCAACTTGTGGTTGATGATATTGCCCTGGCTCAACGGGTTCAGGCTAAGGGTTTACGCTGGCGGCTGATGAATGGTAGTCAGCGAATTCGCTGCCGGATGTACCGAAATTTCGCACAGGCAAGAGAAGGGTTGAGCAAGAATCTCTTCAGTGTGTTTCATGGCCATATCTCATTCTTCGTCTTCGTTTGGGTCTGGTTGTTCATTGTCTTTATCATCCCACCATTTCTTTTGATTGTCAGCTTGATGGGAGTGTCTCTGCTCCCAATCGTCACAACCTTGTCGATTTTGGCAATTTGTTTGGCTCTTCCGGCATGGGGTGCCATATACTGGCAATTTTGCTTACCCCTCTATTTGACATTTCTCTATCCACTTACGATTGTCATGGCCGTCTATCTTGCTGCTCGCTCCTTCACATTAAACCTAACCGGTCGGGCTACATGGAAAGGCCGACGGTTGACCAAAACAGCGATTCATTCATAGTGTCTATTTTGCTTCCTCCACAACCGACTGGCAAGATCAGTCGGCTCGCCATGCAGGCCTGGTTCCAGCAGGGTCACATTTTGGCTGCCCTGGAAACATTTCATCGTGAATTAGGGGATGTATTTCGCATTCCATTGCCCGGGTTTCGACCAGTTGTTTTGGTGGGACCAGAAGCCAACCGCTTTGTTTTCCTGACTGGACGAGAGCAGCTTTTGTGGCGGGCCGAGAATGATCCCGTCACCAAATTGTTGCGTCATGGAGTATTGGTCGAGGATGGAGAGGCACACCATCAGTTGCGTACAGTGATGGCCCCAGTTTTGCATCGACGTCGGCTCAATGAGTATATACCGATGATGGTAAACTGTTTGGATCGCGTCAGCGCTACCTGGATCCATAATTCATCACAAAATATGCTAAATGAGATGCGACGTGCCACCTTGTTGATCTTGATCCAAACTCTCTTTGGCGTGGATTTTAGCCCAAACTTGGATCGCTTGTGGCCAGCGATTCTACGGATCCTGGCCTATATCTCACCCGGGGCTTGGCTGGTTTGGCCCAATATCCCTCGACCAGGTTATCGGTCGGCCATTCAGCGAATGGACGACTATCTATTCCAGATCATTCGTGCTCGTCGCAATTGCCCTGATCTTGGAGATGATCTGTTGTCGTTGCTGGTTGCGACACCTGGATTCAGTGATGGTGTCATTCGCGATCAGCTTCTGACAATGCTCATCGCTGGACATGACACGAGCACAGCATTATTGGCCTGGACACTCTATTTGCTGGGTCTCCACCCCAAGGCGATGACCCGTTTACAAGAAGAGGTTGACACAATGGTAGGGGATCAGGAACCCAGCGATAAAAATCTTCGACAACTTCATTATTTGGAACAAGTGGTCAAAGAATCATTGCGCCTATATCCCCCCATTCATTTGGGACAACGATTAGCCGATACAGATTTCTCTTTTCACAATTACCACATTTCTGCTGGTACGCGAGTCATTTACTCAATCTATTTAACCCATCGTGACCCCAATTATTGGCCAGATCCGGCTCAATTTCTCCCCGAACGCTTCCATGCAAAGACGGGGCAGCAACAGGTGCCTCATACCTACGTTCCTTTTGGTGGTGGGGCACGTAACTGTATTGGAGCCGGATTTGGTCTGGTCGAGGCGAAAGTTGTTTTGGCCCGACTGATCCAGCAGTTTGAATTGACCTTGATTGAGAAGAAGGTTCATCCACATATGGGTGCAACCTTGGAGCCCCACCCAGGAGTAATCATGCAGACTAGACCGCGGAGACAAAGATGACCTACTTTGGATTTTTACTACGCTTCTTAGTTGTTCCCATTCTTTTGTTGCTCTGGCTCATCTGGCGCGATCAGAATCGGGGAATTGATTGGTTCACCGCTCCGAACAATCGCATTGCTTGGATCACGCTGGGAGCTCTTGTCTTGATTGCTGTTACCTATACAACCCCATGGGACAATTATTTGGTTGCGACTGAGGTGTGGGGATATGACCCAACGTTGGTTACGGGAATCACGTTGGGGTGGGTGCCGCTTGAAGAATACACGTTTTTTATCTTACAGCCGATCTTGACCGGCTTGTGGACGCTCTATCTGCTTCGGCATTTCTCTTGGGACAGTAGCGAACCGGCCGCCCCCTCTCATCTTCGTTGGATGTCAACAGCGATCTTGGCTGGGATGTGGGTCGTGGCAGCGGTTGTTTTGATCACAAATTGGCAGCCTGGCGCTTACTTGGCTCTCGAGCTAGTCTGGGCAATCCCGCCACTGATGTTGCAACTGGGTGTGGGGGCAGACATTCTTTGGAAACAGCGACGTGTAGCGCTTTTTGCGATTTTAACGACAACGATTTATCTCTCCGCGGCTGATTGGTTGGCAATTCGAATTGGAATCTGGACGATCAACCCTGCCCAATCGTTTAATCTGTTTCTAGGAGGTTATCTCCCCATAGAAGAGTTCGTCTTTTTTCTTTTAACGAATATTCTGGTTGTATTTGGCCTGCTATTGGGCATGGCAACCGAAAAGCACCCGCAATTGAAGGCGAGGTTAAGAAGCTTGACGACTTTTCGATAGATGAGTCTATGGGTTGACAAATCGTTCCAATTGCGCGATAATTTGATTGGCTGATCAATCAAATTATCGGCTAGATAAACGTAATGGACTTTGTATCGATTTTTTTCATTACAAATTTGGGGGTGGTTCAGAATTAGGTTTACACTTTTGATACATAGATAAAAATCTATATGAGGTCATTTTCTGCCTGAGCATGGCTCAAAGTAGAAAATATAAACATCTTTTCTCTTTGCAAAAATGTAAACCTAATTGTCCGCCTAAAATGAACCACCCCCAAATTTGACTGTTCAATCAATTATCACAAAGGGGTGATCACGATGATACAAACAAATACTTTACCATCAGAGAGTCGACATCATCACGAAAGTACCGTCTGCGTTGTTGGAGGTGGACCTGCGGGTGTCGTGCTGAGCTATTTGTTGGCTCGCCAGGGCATCTCTGTCACTCTATTGGAAGCTCAGAAGGATTTCGATCGAGATTTCCGCTGTGACACGATTCACGCGGCGATTATGGAGAATATGGATCAGTTGGGTTTAGCGGCTCGATTGCTTGAACTGCCCCATTACAAGATGCGCCAATTGTCACTGCGCGATGCCAAGACTAATGGGCAAGGCATCAAAATTGTCGATTTCTCGCGGCTCAAATCAAAGTTTCCCTATGTCACGATGATGGCTCAACCCATCTTTCTCAACTTCATGGTAGAGGAAGCCAAACAGTTTCCTGGCTTTCAGATCATCATGGGTGCCAGCGCTCAGAAATTGATTCAGGACAATGATGGCAAGATTCAGGGTGTCCAGTACCGCAAAAATCGTGAATGGGGCGCAGTGCATGCACACTTAACAATTGCTGCCGATGGCCGCTCTTCCAAGATCCGCAAATTGGCAGGTTTTGAGCCGATTCCCATCACGGAACCAATGGATGTTCTTTGGTTTCGGTTGTCCAAAGAGGAAGACGACAGGCGACAGGGTTTGGGTGGCTTAACAGGTGGCGGACGCTTACCCTTTATTTTGTTGGAACGGATGGATCATTGGCAATGTGGTCTTGTTGTGCCGAACGGTGGATATCAGGTATTGCGTAAACAAGGGATAGGTGCTTTTCGCGAGCTGCTGGTCGAACATGCGCCTCAGCTAAAAGAGCGGATTGGTCGAGAAATCAATGAATGGCGTGATATCGCCTGGCTCAATGTAACAGGTAGTCGTTTGGAGCAATGGCATCTACCGGGACTGCTTCTGATCGGCGACGCAGCTCATGTCATGACGCCAATTGGTGGCGTCGGCATTAATTATGCGATCCAGGATGCCATTGTTGCGGCAAATGTGCTAACTGAACCACTCAATACGGGTCAGGTAACGCAAGCACATCTAGCCAACATTCAAGCGCAGCGAGAGTGGCCAACCAAATTCATCCAAAACCTGCAAGCCGCCGCGCAACGGCGGATTGTTAAACCCGGTCTTTTGATGGACGAAGAGTTTGTCGTCCCATGGTTTATGCGTTTGGTGCCACATATCTCGCTTTTGTGTGCATTGCCAGCGCGCATGGTTGGATATGATGTGCGGCGAGTCAGCGTTCAGGGGATCTAAAACAAAAAGAGAATATTAGGCTACCCTACTCGCAACGCATCAAACAGCCGACGATAAAGCGCCGCTGCAATCAGTATCACTTCTAGCACAATCATAATCGAAGCGAACGCAACAGCCAAGGGGATGATCTCTTCCTGCGCGATAATCGGTAACAAAGGCGGGATAGGCATATCGCCTTCGGTTGTGACGCGGAACATGGGGATGAAAAGTTCAGCTGCGAAAGAGCCGATGATGACGCCAGCTATGGCCCCACAAGCCGTTAGCACCGCATATTCGAACGCCACTTGCGCCACAATTTGGATGCGTCGTAGACCGCCAGCGCGCAGAATAGCAAAATGAAGCCGCCGATCTTCCAGCGAGGCATAACTATAGGTCAGCAAGCCCAATGCAGCCATCACTGCCGCAGCAATAAAGCTGACAGAAAGTGTCCCAAAAACGCCGACCCGCTCCATCTTCGCCTGTTCCTCTGTAATCATCGCAAGGGAATCTTGTTCTCGGATGGTATCAACCCCGGTTGAGGGGATTATCTCGAGCGCGGCTTCTCCGCTCGTCCCCTCATCCATACGCATCCAGATGTTGTGCGCCACGGTTATTCCAAAGAATGAGAAGAAGTATTCCAAGTTGCCGATAACGGTTTCGGCATCTTGATAGACGGTCGGGAAATATTCATAAGCACCGACGATCGTAAAGAGCGAGTTGACACTATCGCCATAACGTGTAATGATCTGGAGTCGCAGTTGATCGCCAATGCGTAAGTTATTTTCTGATAGCAGACGCTGCGAGACGAGAATGCCATCGGGAATCGGTGCCAGTCGATTCATGAGCGAACCAAGCGACTCACGCGCAAAGTCATGACGGAACCAAGCGACATGAGGAAACTCGATGCGATCAATGCCTAAAAATCGACCGTCGATTTTGCGCCCTCCTCCAGAAGTAATACTAATGACCGCCTTATAATCTCCTACCCGAGCGGCAGCAGCGACGCCGGGAAGAGCTTCATAATCCCCTATCGGTGGAATCCAGTCAGCACTTTGGGTCGAAAAGACGGGGGTATCAGTCGTTCCTCCGGTAGCGGCAGTTGATTGAGCCAGTGACTCACTTTCCAGATAGGGTTCAAATGCCAGATCGGCTCCCGCGCGGTGGTACATGCGATCCAGAAGCCATTGATCCAGGCTCGCTGCCATCGAGAGAGAGTAGACGCCAAGGGCCAGCGAAACAATCACGAGAAGGATCGGACTAATGTAGGTATGCCCTTGACGGCCAAGCTGACGGAGCGCGAGATGAGGTGTCAGCCACGGGATCACCCCTGCCATGCGGTCCAGGATGCGCATCAGAAGCACAAAGAGACGCATGGAGAGCAGCGAAAAGGCAAAAATAAAGAGAGCTGGGACCACAATCAGGAGCGGATCGCGGAACATGTCTTCTGGGCGATCATTGATAAGCAACGCCAAGGAACCGCGCTTGGTCAGTTGGTCATATGCATACCAAGTCGGTATGATAAGAAGGAGATCCAGGTAATGGCGATACCAGAATGGTCCCTGTTGGGGGCGGGCATGTTCGCGCCCTTGAGCGACCAGGTTGCGCCGGTCAACGCTCGCTGCAGTCCAGATACGGGAAGCGGTTCGCGTGGAATAAAAGAAAGAAAGCTGGGGGTGGTTCAAAATTAGGTTTACACTTTTGATATATAGACAAAAATCTATATGAGACCGTTTTCTCTCTGAGAACCGGCGAAATCAGAGAATATAAACGTTCTTTCTGTTTCTAAAAGTGTAAACCTATCTATCCAGCTAAAATGAACCACCCCGAAAGCTGGTCGTATACCCCATTAAACGTGCCAGCAACATGCCAAAGGCCAGCCCCACAGGGCAGCCGAGCACGAAGAGAGCAAGCGTTTCGACCAGCGTGAAGTTCAAGATTTCTAAGCGGTTCATGCCGCGGCGAATGAGGACCGTGGTTTCTCGCCTTTGCCAATAGGCAATCACTGCGGAGGTCAGGATAAGAAAGTAAAGGAGGAAACCAAGGCCGGGCACATTGAAGCCCAGGAGCAGAGTTGTCAGCGTTGTTTGGCGCAGGACAAATTTCCCGAGTGAAACATCCGCAGTGGTGACTTGGACATTGGGCAGATATTTTGCCATGACTGCTTTTGCGAGCGTGAAGCCTTCGACATAATCGCGAGCTTTAGCGGGAATCACTCTGCTTTCATCCAAGACGACGTTCCAGGTAACAGCACGCACTTTGATGTCAAGCAGTGGTTCAATGAAATTGATATAATCCGTTCGCCGCACCAACAGCTTTTCCCGCATAGATTCTTCAGCATTTCCCAACCAAAACGGGATATCTGGGTCGGCCATTTGCCAAAGTCCAGCCACTCGGATTGAAAGTGGTTGCGGGGAATCACTGGCTTTTAAGCGAAGTTCCTCACCTAGTTGAAGCCCCATCTTTTCGGCCAAGAGTATATGCAGCCAGACATCGAGCACTCCTTCTGAAGAGATGCTGTCATCTAATGGGATGCCTTCGAGTATTTCCATATGTTCCCCAACGTTTGCAAAGTAGAGAACATTGACATCGACCTGCGTGCGCTTTTTGGCGCTCGCACCGGTCAATCTAGATAAATCAAAGGCTGGTTTATTCTCCTCCTCGTCCGGTTTATCAGATGCGTCGCTTTGTTCGGTGCCACTCAGCGCTGGATTGCTGAGTCGGTTGTTCTGACTTGTGGTTTCGTCAGTTGTGGGGTTTGGTGCTCTACCAGGGGGTAGTTCTAGTTTTAGAACACCGCTATTCACTTGAAAGCCAAGACTTGCAACTGGTAACCCGACTTCGCTACGCGTTGTTCCAATCACATTTTGCCCAAGCGCTTCAGCCCGTTCTAGACTCAAGGGTAGGGTACGCGACGAAGCCACAAAGACCCGTGCCGCAAAAGGGGGACGTCCGGTAATGCGCGTATATTCATCCATCTCGCGTTGTAAGATCACCTGATCGACCGCTTGCGCAAAAAAACCAGCACTGGTAATCAGGCCGACGGCCAATACAATACCGAGCAGGGCGAGCAGACTCAATTCGGGCTGATAGAGCAACCGTCGCACGGAAAGGCTGGTTAACCCGATTAACTTGTTGAACCAACGGAGCAACAGATTCTGTCTCATCATCATTTCCCATTCTTGGGTTAAATGAATATGAGGAGAGTTGTCTGGTGGTGTATTAATTGACCCGTCAGCGGTCGTCGCCATTGCGGATGGTGTTTTCGTTGTAACTGTCATAACTTGATTGCATTATACGAGTCTGATTCAAAAATGCGAAAACTGGTAACAAGGTTCCGAGAGAAACGTCGATCGAATTTTGCTTGACAGTCCGCTAACTATCCGGTAGAGTACGCGAATCAGAACGATCATCAAGGATCTAAACCAATTTCTCTTACCAGAACATATTGATGAACTTGGCTCTACTTTCGCTGGTATTTTGTCGAATGGAAGTAAAGTTTCATGAAAGTGACAACGTTGAAAATCAACCGCTAAGATTGTTGACAAAACAGCAATAAGCTAGATATACTCCAACCACTTCACAAACATGCTCCTCCGGCTTGTAAGTTCGAAAAATAGACGGTACGACCACAGTTGTACATAACCACTCCTACACCCATCGATTTGAATCAGTGAATTTGTTAGGAAATCTATAACAATCCAACCTGGCTCATCTAATATAGATCTATCTATCAGCAAATGAGCATATTAACTAAGGAGAAAAGTAATGAACGGTGGGAACGTAAATCGACGTGATTTTTTGCGTTTGAGCGGTCTGACGACAGCCGGTTTGCTTGCTGCTGCTTGTGGTGCAGCAGATGATGCACCGGCCGCTGATGGTGGTGCGGATAATGGCGGAGACAGTGGCGGTGCAGCGACCAGCAGTGATGATTCAGCCGCGGCAGGGAGTGGCTTAGCCGATGTTGCCCGTGAGAAGACCCTCATTCTCATGTTTGGTGGTGATGGAACACAGTTTACTGATGTTGGTCTGGGCAATCCATATGCCACGGGGGCTAGCCACCAGATGGGGAGTGCAGCTTTGTGGGAACCATTGGCGTTTTACTCTGCCTTTGCGGATGAGACCACTCCCTGGCTGGCAACAGACTGGTCCTATAACGACGACTTTACGGAATTGACCATCAACATCCGCGAAGGCGTCTCGTGGAGCGATGGAACGCCTTTCACGGCCAATGATGTGGCCTTTACACTCAATATGTTACGCGACAACGCACCGACAATTCGACGCTCCACGATTGTGCAGTCGGCTGTGCAAGAAGCCAATGCAGTGGACGATCTGACTGTCCAAGTACTCTTCAATAACCCAAGACCGCGCTTCATGTTTAACCAACTGATGTTCAAGTTTGACACGGGCATCTATATTGTACCGCAGCATGTCTTCGAAGGTGTGGAAGATGTGGCGAGCTTTGAATATTACGATCCAGAACAAGGCTGGCCTCTCTCCACGGGTCCTTATACGATTTCTGAGTGGACAAATACACAAAAGTTTATCGATCGGCGTGATGATTGGTGGGCTGCAAGTACAGGCTTCGCCGAGCTTCCCGAAGTTGAGCGTATCTTAGTCATTCCAAGGGCTGATGATACGTTGATGGTACAGCGCATTGTAAACAACGAAGTCGACTCGATCTTGGACCTGCGTGCCAACACCATTGGTCAGACAGTTGCGCAGAATGCAGCGATCACCACTCACACGGGTAGCGACTTACCGTTGGGCTATATGGACTGGTGGCCCACATCTCTCTGGTTCAACCACGAAGATGGTCCATTTACGACCAAAGAGATGCGGTGGGCAGTCAGCTATAGTATTGACCGCCAGCAGATGCTCGATGTTGGTCTGCAAGGTTCTGGTATCATTACGCCTCTTCCCTTCCCTCAATATCCACCTCTTGAGCCATATTTTGAAGCGGCTGCACCTCTCCTCGAAAAATATCCGACCACCGAATTCAGTCTGGATAAAGCGGCTGAACTGATGGAAGGACAAGGCTACGCCAAGGATGATGAAGGCTTTTGGGCAAAAGATGGCGAGCGCGTTCCAACCGTTATCTCTGGTTGGCAGGTCTTTAATGACATCGGCCCGATTATTGCTCAACAGCTTGTGAATGCTGGTTTTGAGGCCGAGTTTATTACACCAGCAGATAACGGCACCCGCATCAGCGACGGAACGCAGAAAATCTGGCTCAATGGACATGGTGGCACGATTGCCGATCCATTTACGACGCTCGACTTCTATACAAGCAAATGGTGGGCACCGATTGGTGAGCCAACTGCACGCAATTCACGCTTCCGCAATGAAGATTATGATGCAATTGTGGATGAGATGGCGAGCACACCAGCCACTGATCCGGGCTATACAGACCTTTTCCTGGCTGCTATGGAGATCTGGCTGGAGGAGTTAGTCGAAGCGCCGATTCAGCAATGGCTCCACCGTATTCCCATGAATACCACCTACTGGCAAGGTTGGCCAACGGAGGACGATCCATATGTCAATGGTGCGTTCTGGCACCTGACTTTCCCAATGATTCTGCATAAGCTAAAAGCCGCTGGTTAATCGGCTGGATATGGACGGTTCAGGGGTATCCTGAACCGTCCTTCAATTTCTTTGTGGATATTTATATTAATAACGAGAGCGATCCATGCGATATAGTCTCACCTTTGTCCTTAGACGCCTTGGCATGTTAGTGTTGATTGTCTGGACAGCAGTCACAATCAACTTCGTCATCCCGAAGCTGACGCCGCGTAACCCTTTGCGCGAGAAGCTGTTAGAAGAGGCATCACGCGGTGGCGTGATCGATGAAGGATTCGATGCAATGGTCAAATCCTACGAGGCCAAATTTGGTCTCGATCAGCCGCTCATTATCCAGTATTTTAACTATATTGGCGATGTACTTCGGTTAGATTTGGGTTATTCAATTGCCAGTTTTCCGACGACAGTGATCGAGCTTGTCGGCGAAGCGCTACCCTGGACAATTGGTCTGTTGACGACAGCCACCATTATTGCTTTTTTACTCGGGACAATTTTGGGGGCACTGATGGGCTGGCCAAAAGCCTCAAACTTTGTTCGATATTTATTGCCCTCATTTTTGATCCTGGGCGCCATTCCAGCGTATATCTTGGCTCTTCTTTTGATCTATTTTGTTGCGTTTCAGGCCAAACTATTACCGCTTGGGCGTGGCTATGGGATCAGTACGATCCCGAACATGAGTATCTCATTTATGCTGGAAGTATTCAAACATTCAATCTTGCCCGGTCTGGCCATTGTCCTGACAAGTATGGGCGGTTGGGTGATCGGGATGCGGGGCATGATGGTGACGGTTCAGGGCGAAGATTATATGACATTTGGTGAGGCCAAAGGGTTGAAAGACTGGCGACTGTTTTATAAGTACGCCATGCGCAACGCGATGTTGCCTCAAGTCACAGGTTTGGCGCTCACCTTTAGCTTTCTAGTTTCTGGCTCTGTGCTTGTGGAGCTTGTCTTCCAATATCCCGGCGTTGGTACACTATTGGCTCGTGCCATCAGTCAGTTAGACTATTTTGTTGTCTACGGTATCGTCTTGATGATTATTGTCAGCATCGCCATCGCTATGTTTATTATGGACATGATCTATCCGCTCTTAGACCCGCGAATTACCTATGAGGGGCAGTAGTGAATCGACTTAACCTTATTTGGCGCTATATCATTCGGAATTGGACTCTGGCGATTGGGTTGGGTATTTTGCTCTTTCTGATTCTTTTTTCCGTAATCGGCTCATATTACATCGATCCAAAAAATGCAGAGCCTCTCTCATCGCCAGCACGGGTCGCACCAACGCTCTCTTATTGTCCGCCAGCCAACCCAGATTGTGAGCCAACGTCCCATCCATTTGGGACCGATTCACAAGGGCGTGATCTCTTTGCAGTTGCAATTACGGGGACGTGGTTGACGTTGCGGATTGGCCTATTGGCTGGCGTCATTGGTATTCTAATTGGGACGTTTCTTGGCTTTACATCAGCGTTTTATGGTGGTTGGTATGATGCCATTATCCGCTGGATGGTGGATGTGTTGCTGACCGTTCCTGGATTGATGATTTTGATTGTGATTGCCACCACTTTGGGTGCAAAGGCAGTTGGCCTGACGGAAATGGCTCTGATTATCTCAGTGATATCGTGGCGTGGACCAGCTCGCGTGATTCGTTCGCAGGTGCTAACGATGCGCGAACGGCCCTATGTGATGATGGCCCGTCTGAATGGAATGAGTAGTGTCGGTATCATCATTCGTGAACTAATCCCCAATCTGCTACCCTATTTGGGTGCAAGCTTAGTGGGGGCTGTAACGGGTGCAATCTATGCATCCATTGGTCTTTTTGGTCTGGGACTCGGGCCATTAAATGAACCAACTCTAGGAGCTACCATTTATTTGATGATGAATCAGGGCGCTTTTGTGCAGGGGCTCTGGTGGTGGGTCACAGTACCAGTAACCATCATAGCTCTGGTCTTCGTCATGCTCTTCATGATCTCCATTGGGCTGGACGAGGTAGCGAATCCGCGGGTACGTCGATCTGCGTAAATGATAACGGTCTAAAGATATCTTAGTTTTATGAGTAATCCTGTTTTACAAGTCAAGAATCTGGATGTTGAATATCATACTGATGCAGGCGTCGTGGAAGCCTCTCGCCAAACGTCATTTGAACTATATCCCGGAGAGCGGTTGGGTCTTGTGGGCGAATCAGGCTCTGGCAAGTCGACACTTGCGTTGGCCATTCTGCGCATGATCAAACCACCAGGCCAGATTGCCGACGGCGAGATTTGGTTGGATGACGTCGAATTGATTGGTCTTTCCGATGAAGAAATGCGCAACATGCGCGGCACGGGCATCAGCATGGTGCCACAAGGAGCCATGAATTCTCTGAACCCCGTCATGCGCATCGAAGACCAGATCATGGATGGCATGGTCGATCATGGTCTAAACCTAACACGGATTGAGATGCGCGAGATGGCGCTCGAGGCACTCCGTGCGGTTGAACTCGATCCCAAGGTCGGTCGTATGTATCCCCATGAATTGAGCGGTGGGATGAAGCAGCGCGCTTGTATTGCCATCAGCATTGTCATGACACCCAAGGTCATCATTGCCGATGAGCCGACGAGTGCGCTAGATGTCGTGACGCAGCGTCAAGTGATGCAGACGATCGGACGTATCCAGGAACAGATGGGAAGTGCTGTGATTTTGATTGGACACGATATGGGTTTAATGGCTCAATTTGTGGACCGCATCGCCGTCATGTACGCAGGGGAGATGATGGAGTTGGGAACCGTGAAAGATATCTTCACTGATGCGTTGCACCCTTATACCCAAGCTCTTATCAGCAGTCTTCCGATTCTCGCAAACAAGGGCCAATTTCATGGTCTCTCTGGTATCACACCATCGCTACTCGAACTGCCATCCGGTTGTGTCTTTCATACCCGTTGTGCAAAAGTAATAGATGTCTGTTCGCAAAAGGCACCTATCTTTCAACAATATGGAGAAGGGCGGTGGGCGTCGTGTCACCTGTACGAAGAAGGTGTGTAAAGTATGGAGATACACAACTCAGTTCCCCCTACCCGCTCTATAGACCCAGATCAACATAAGTACACTTACCTATGTCCAACCTCTTAGAACTCCAGAATGTAACAAAAGTCTTTAAAGGTGGCACAATTGCCTTGGACGATATTTCTTTTCACGTTAATGCGGAGTCGCCAAGTATTATTGCTGTGGCTGGTGAAAGTGGCAAGACGACTTTAGGGCTGATGTCTATGGGTTTTCTGGATCCAAGTGAGGGCCAGATTCTCTATGCTGGACAAGACATACATAATATGACGCGGCAACAGCGCTTTCAATTTCGCCATGAGGTACAGGCTGTCTTTCAGGATCCTTTTGCCGTCTATAATCCTTTTTACAAGGTCGATCATATTCTAGAGGTACCGTTAGCCAACTTCAAGCTGGCCAAATCTAAAAAAGAGGGCAAGCAACTAATCGAGGAAGCATTGGAAAGCGTTGGACTACGACCGGGCGAAATCTTGGGCCGCTTTCCCCATCAACTGAGCGGTGGTCAACGACAGCGTATGGTGGTGGCACGTGCTCTTCTCTTAAAACCTAAGCTGTTGATCGCAGATGAACTGGTATCGATGGTGGATGCCTCGCTGCGAGCCACGATTCTGGAGACGCTTCATGCGCTCAACCGAGAACACAACATCACAATCCTCTACATTACCCACGATCTGACAACAGCCTATCACGTCAGCGATCACATTATTATCCTCTACAAAGGCTCGGTGATGGAGGCAGGAGACGTGGAGCAAGTCATTACCAATCCCCAACACCCCTACACACAGTTGCTCATCGACTCGATTCCCTGGCCGGACCTCAATCAACAGTGGGGCCAACAAGAGATCATCGCTGTCGATGGTGAGTCAGCCGAAACGGGCATTGGTTGTAAATTTGCGCCACGTTGTCCCCATGCCATGCCCCAATGCCGTCAAAGTCCACCACCACTTTATCAGCTTGAGGGAAAGCAAGTAGCGTCATGCTATCTGTATGAGGATCAGTCGGAACTGGCACGCGAAGAGTTGGGAACGCTGTTTGGAGAATAAAACACTTCTCGAACTATCGTATTATTGAGAGAATTTAGGGGTCTACGCGAGAAAATGGGAGAACAGGTTGAAACCATGTTCTGGGCAAAACCGAGCGTCCACCTGCGTGGACGGCCTCTGGATTCGTCCACGCAGGTGGACGCTCGGCTCTCAAGCCCGGTTCGGTGCCTTCAGTCGCTTCCTTTGGTACACTTTGTCGCGTAGACCTGAATTTAGCGTGAATTCGAGGTGGTGTCTATCTTACTTCCATTGATGACCAGGGATTTGATATGCTTCCCAGTTCCTCTTAGAATCCAGTCTTCGAACCGTTTCTTTTCAGTCTCCCCAACCTGTTCATACCGTTCAAACTCTAGAGTAAGTATGAATTGATCAAGCCAACCAAAAAAGAAAACGCCCCAAAAAGTTCTTGCTTCGTGATGAATGGCCGACAGGTAAAATCGTAATGCTGCTTCTGTATGCGCCTCGTTGAACTCTTCGCTGTTGAATATTGTGAAGAATGACATCGTTACAGAGCGATTTGCCCAGATTTCAGGTGAATCTTTCGCAATCTCATCAGCTGTTCTTCCGATCGAATAGATTTTGTTTGATGCTGTGTCAATGAGGATCGTATTTGAAATGTTCTGAGTAAATCCAGCTTCTTTTGATTCTATGTCTACTGTATTGGCGTCAACACTTACTCTCAGATCGATTACCACATCTTCACCAGATATTCGAATCGACAAGATGGCTAATGGGTAGCTGCCCAGATCCTTTCTAGTAAAGCGCCAATCGCGCCTGGGATTGCACGACAAAACTCTGAAAATCCACCGCCGTTGGTATCTCAATCGTATAAGACGTTCGCTGCCCTGGATCCAACTGAATTTCCTCAGCAACTCCAACAACATTGTCGATCACTTCGCCAGATGCATCATAAAAGGTCACCACAATCCGGACATCATTTACGGCAGTTGAGCCATCGTTGCGAATGTCACCAAAGACTTCCAACCTTTCCTCATCGCTATAATCCTGAGTCAAGACCGTCATCTCTTCATAGTTTACAACCGTGAATTCGTCCCAGGCCACGGTCAATTCATAGCGATCTACATTGGATGCTTCGCCTACCTTCAGCTTAAAAGGACTGGGTAAGCCAGCCTCTATGCGAGGAAGCATCGTTTCAACCTCATTTGCCCCGACAAGGTTGCCATTGCTGTCATAGAACGCGGCGATAATACGTACTCCGAAAACTGGATAATCCACCCCATTCATCACCTCGCCAACGACGAACATATCTGGCCCAATGGAAAGACTCGTGTGACTCCGTACGAAAACCGTGTCGACGGGTACGGCAGTTGGTTTTGATGGAGGGGCTGGCGTACGAGTTGCTGGTGGCTTTTTCGTTGCAACCTTGGTCGGTGCTGTGGTTGGTGCTTTCGTTGGTTTCGATGTGGGTCTTGATGTTGGACGTCGTGTCGCCGAGCGGGTTGGCGTTGTATCCGAAGTAGGTGTGCTGCGGCGTGTGCCAGTTGCGACAGAAGTACGCGTCGTGGTTGGTGTTTCAGTAATTGTTCCCGTCATCGTCACCGTAGCTTTCGGTGTTCCCGTGATCGTACCTGTTGCAGAAACAACAGCCGTTGTCGTCATCGTTAGGGTAGCAGTGATGGGAGCTCCTTGCGCAATGCGGGCAGGTGTTTGTGTTAGACGAGGTGTTGGTGTATGTGGAATCAGGATTGGAATGTAAACCGGATCCGCATCAGGTCTGGGTAATACAGCCAAACAGCCGGAAATGGTTAGAAGAAGCGATAGGCACAGGATAAGAATTTTTGACTTCATACGGATCTGTTCTCCCTTTTCGTTCCTTCGATTCCTGAACAGTGCAGTGATTACAATTCTGTTCAAGTGTATCATGGCTGATGTAGAGCGTCAACCAAAAGGAATTCTCGAAATCTGGGAAACCTTATGTTTTCATTACAGCCTTATTGCGAATTGACCAAATAGAACATGTGTTCTAAAATGAGAGTATACGTTATATTTTTATGTAGTTTATAGCGTCCGGTTGAGATGGTAGAAATTGCTGCCACGTAACCTGATTCAGTCTATCTCGGTCCATCTACAATATTTGTACAACTTTGCAGCGCATTGATGGAGATCCACCTGTGATAAACCCACCACCCCATGAGCGGATTTACTCGATCAATTGGCCTGCAAATTGGCATTCTCAGTACGATTTTTCTGATTTGCGTTCTTGTTGCATATTCAGTTGGATGGATGACCGACAATGCTGTACGGTTGATTCTACTTGTCTTTGGCAGCGCATTATTATCCGGATTGCTCACAACCTGGGTGAGCCCTTTCCTGCCGAGGATTTTATCCCTTTTGGCAATTAGTTTGGCTCCGTTTCGTACAAAACTGCCATATCACGCAGATCGACAGCATGGCTTGCCACCAGAAACGCAGTGGAAGCCAGTGGCGCGCATTAAATTTAAGCTCGAGGATCCAGTTGATCCAGGTACGTTTAGTCAGTTTCTCGATCAACCGATGATGATTACGAGACAGGAATCGTCATCAAGACGACGGAAAACCCCTTGTCAGATTTTAGAAGAGAGTGTATTTCGCTATGCGAAGCAACTCGAGAAGGCCCATCGTAGACGCTTAATGGTCAATGTCACCATCAAACGAGGCAGCTTTGTCATCGGCTTGAGTTTTCTGGCTGCTTATGATTTTCTGGCTCAATATCATGACTTTGTCGAAAGCATCACACTGATGCGCAAGCAAGTCGGGGGGCTGGTCCAAGACGCATCAGACTGGTATCGTATTCTTACCGGTCGAGATTTCCGAGTTGAAAGCAGTATTGAGTTCGTCCCATCTGCGGCCAAAGCGGAAAAACGGAAAAATGATCCCAAACCGATTGTAGTGAACAAGCAGATAGAAAAAGAGCCGACAAAAAAGGAGCAAAGTTCAGTCATTTCAAATTTGATGTCACCATCTACCGGATTACGGGATCTTTATATTAACATCTATCCACAAGATCGATCATTGGGACTTGTACCTCCATTCCTGTTTCTTGGTTTCTTACTAATATTTATTTTTTTTGGTTTCGGTATCTTTTGTTGGCTGAATCAACATGAATTTTGTGAATTTTTAATCACACAAGTTTTGTGGATCTTTTCCAGATAAAATTGATAAATCCACAACAAAGAGTGGAACTCGCCCTGAAGAGAATGAGCTTTTCCGGTGGGTCCGTATGTTGCATGAACAATTCGAGGAGTGTGTCCCAAAGTATGTAAATGCAACCGATTTTCTGACTGAGCGGTGCCCATTTGCACACTTTGTGGTACACACTCAAATTTAAAAAGGAAAGTAGATCATGAAAGTAGACGATATTCTCCAAATTCTGAAGGAACAAAATCTCTTTGCCGTGATTGAAAAATGGAATCGTCAAGACGATCCACAAAGTGTGATGGGGGGCTATTTCGATCTTGTCTCGCATCTTTACTGGAAAAAGAAAGACATTTCTGCGACGATTGGTATGGCCCTAGCAGGCATTCAGTATGGCTTGTTACGGGCCCTCGAATATGATACAAGGGATTCCAAATTGGCCTACGATTTACGCAGCAGCGCAAAGGGAATTGCGTACAATCTAGCCTCCTTTACCTGGCCCGGTTGGGATGAACCCGATCTGCCTCTTGATCCAACTGCCATTGCACTTGGCCTTGAGGCTGCTCATCTGAATCTAGAATTAGCAGAGGAACTGGATAAGGGCAATTTACCTCTCTCTCGAGCGCACTGGATGCTCGGCGCTCAGCAATTAGCCACAGGAGATCTAGATAGAGCACGCACAAGCTTTGATGCAGCTGAACGGTCTGGTCGAGAAGCTGATGCGATGGTAGAGAGTCTGTTGGCGCAGGGCTTTCGTGCCATTGTCGATCTGGTTGAGGCTTCGGAGAATGAGGAAAATGATCAGAGAGTAGCCCATATAAAAGAACAGCTTCGCAAGGAAGAGGATGGAGAGGCATTCTGTTCACAGCTAGATACCGCAATCGGTGTGTTTGTGAAGTGACGGAGGGAGTCATGTCATTATCAATAAAGACACATATCAGTACGATTTTTTACTGGTGTAATGACGTCAGCGCCATGCGCCACTTTTACACATCGCTTGTTGGTCTGCAAGAGACATTTTTTGAAGACAATGGGGAACACGGTTGGCTGACCTATGAGAGCGATTCACTACAAATCGTCTTCATGCGTGCAAGCAAAGAGCTCCCCACACTAAATGGTTGGTCAAAGCAACCCAGTTTTGGTGGCGGAGAACATGAATCATCTTCGTGGGTCATTACTGTTTCTGCCGATGAATTTGATGCAATTGTCAGTCGGTTAAATGAGAACGACATCAACGTATACAGCCGTCAACCCCATATACTAGAATCCGGTGCGCAGCAGTTCTTTGCTTTAGACCCAATGGGAAATACAATTGAAATTTACACGGAACACACAAAATAAAATCAAGCAAGGGGGTTGACAATGTGCATTTTGTGTGTTATCATGTGCGCAACAGGTTTTGACACACAATATCATAATCATGTCAAAGCCGGTCTTGTACAAAATTAGACAATCCATGTGCCACGTTCTCTGGAGGAACAACTCATGATTTTTGACCCGATGGAATACCGAGAATTTGTCCTTGATCGACAGAAGCAACTGCAGCGTGATGCGATAGAAGGTCGAAGGCTCGAAGCAAAGCTCGGCAGATTGTATCGGCGCACCATGTACCGCTTGGGAACCACATTAACCAAATTTGGATATACCCTTCAAGGACAAAACCCAACTGGTCGGCTACAGACTGATGCGCAATAGATAACAAGCAAAAGCAAGTTCACATGCGACCGTTGTATTTCGAGAAGGTTTTCCTCTGTCTACACGACAGAGGAAAACCTTCTCTTTATCTACAATCTAGCCGAACACATGAAGCAGAAAAAATTCGGAAAGAAAATTCAAAACTGGCACCGTCCTCTCAGACGATCGCAGCTTCGCCAACGCTTCTTGCGTCACCGATTTGTCATCGACCCAACCGCTCAGAGGGAGAATCAAACACACACAAAATTCTGGTACGAGACAGTACGCTGGCTGATTCAGCATCGGGAAGAGATCACAGACGAAGAAAGCGCTCTTATCCTTGCCTGGGCCATGCACGAGTATACAGAAGCAGAACGAACCAATCAATGCGCCTTTTCTTGGAAAAAACGGGGAGTTCGCGCAGTACTCGAAAAATGCATTGAATATCAGCGTCAGCTTGTCGCTCCATACCGATCCTATAGTTGGGAAAGTCATGGTTGGGACTGGGAGTTAGATGAGGGACCATCCGGCATTTGGTCATTCACGGAACTAACGTCGGGAGTGGACTTATACCACGAGGGACGGGCAATGCATCATTGCGTGACAACCTATGCAGCTCGATGCACATCTGGACATTGTGTCATTATTTCTTTCCGGCACAACGGACGGCGTCGAATAACCATCGAAATCAATCCGAAGAAGGGAATCATTGTTCAAGCAAGAGGCAAGTGTAATCGAGAAGCAAGTCCACGAGAACGAAGCCTGATCGATCTTTGGCATAGCACGGTTGTCCGTCCCGGCAATTTTCAAGCAGAGAGAGCGTTGGTTCACACATCCAAAATATAGCGAGCAGCCGGAGTGAGTCGTTTGTCGGTTTCGGGGCGCAGATATTCCTTCTGGTTCGTCTGTTGCTCATTTTCATACGCTGTGAACGCGCAATGATAGACCCGCCGCTTCTGGTTGGTACGATTCGTTGTGCTACCGTGCCAAATCTGACCATTAAAGAAGGCCACCGACCCAGCCGGTCCTGTGACGTAGGTTTCATCGGGATGGACCGCCAGCAGATCCTCCATCTCATCTCTCGGAAAAGTCGTCCACCGATGACTCCCCGGCACGACCCGAGTTGGTCCATTTTCTGGCGTCAGGTCATCCAACATCCACAATGCATTCGTCTGGTGACCGCGTCCATCGCCTCGTGGTCCACCAAAGTCAGAGTGGAGATTCTGCTGTCCACCACCGGGCAGTGGATCATGACCATTGAGAGAAACAAGCTTAAATGGCCGTCGGATCACATGGTAAGCTGCCGCCAGCACCACTGGATGTGTATAGATCCGCTCAAAGACGCTGCCTTTGTTGACAAGATCGGCCAACCGCCGGATCCCGGGGTTTATGCTGACTTCGATACCCGCTCGCTCCCCTTCTTCCTCTGTCAATCTTTCAAACGTCTCCTGTAATTCAGCCAACCATTGTGGGTCGATGACATCATGAAATATGGTGAATCCCTGTTCGTCTAATTCATCCCGATGTCGTTGAGATATGGTTTGCTCAGAGACACCACAGTTGGCCAAGACTTCTTCAATCGATAATTCCATCATTCCGATTCTTCCTTACATCAATTCTTCAATTCATCTGGCAATCCAAGACGAACCAGATAGACGAGAATCTGTTTGCCATCCTGATTTATCTCGAATTCCAATTCATCATGGGCAAGCTGACCATATACATTCGGCCGAGCATGAAAGACCACGTAGTAGCCATTTTCTTCACCTTCCGTGGTGAGATATGCAGCTAATTGCTCCAATCCGTTGTCAAACTCCACGGGTCCACGCCAGATTTTGGTCTCAATCACATATCGATGCCCTTGATAGACAACAATCAAGTCTAATCGCCCTTCACCTGAATCGACTTCGGTAAAAAGGTCTCCCCCAAGCTGACGCACGATCAAATCCAGATAGGCCATGAGCAGATATTGACCCGTCGCTTCCTGTGGCATCTCAGTTACCTTGAATGCTTCACGTCCTCGTCGCTCAACAAATTTCCGGAAGCGAGAAAGCAACACCATCATCTGTAGCTGACCATCAACAGCGTGGGGACGGAAATCATAACCATTGACCAAAATCGTCGCCTGATAGTCAACTCGTACTGGGCGAAAGGCTGCAAGCAAAACCTCACTATAGATCGGATTGGCTATCTGGCAATTATCGTATTGATCTTGACCAATCACGCCCTGGGTATACAGGTCGTTCACCATGGAATTGTTCAGATTAAACTTATAGCGACCGCCAAAAAGAATATTGATAACATCATCATGATATTCACTAGCATGGCGAATGATGGTTTCAAAATTGTAGTTTGTCTCTCGCACAAGTTGGTTGAGCGCTGTGCGCAAATCGTTCGTAGTCAGTGAACGTGACTGATCTGGTACAATCTCCTCTGTCAAAATTGCAGCCGTTCGGTTGATCAAAAACGGGTGTCCCGCTGTCTGCTCGTGAAGCATTGAAAGCGCATCTGGTTCAAAGACTTGCCTTGTATCAGTCGTATATTGCGCCATCATCTCTTGCACCTCATCGAACGTAAAGCCATTGAGCCGCTGTTGATAAGCGATATTGAATGGTGAACTGCGTCCCAAGTTGAGGCGCGCAATATTTTGAATGCCGATGAGGATCACACTGTGAAGGCTGTGAGGAGGACGTTTTTCCAAGTACATGGCGCGCCAGGTTTGGAGCAAAGGGGTGAGTGCATTTTGGGGTATTGCGTCGAATTCATCAATGATGAGTACGACTTTGAGATCGGATGCCACTTCATATAGGTTTCGAAAGAAGTGCTCAAACGTTTGATAAGATTTTGGGGGATGCCCCGTCAGAAGATTCTTGATTTCCTGACGATGTGGGTGCGCACTTACCTGCGGGGTTTGGCTTATGTGATAGGTGATTAACTCGCCCACTTCATCCAAGAAATCAGACGCAGACCAACACTCGAATCGTTCAAAGCTGAGTGGTACGGGCAAATAGTCTGGATTCTCGACAAGTATCTCTTCCAGCTTGCGTAACAATGTCGTCTTACCCATCTGGCGGGGCGCAAAGATGGTGAAGTACTTGCCTTGATCAATTTGAGTGCTCAGTTTATCAACTAATGATTGCCGAGAGACAACGTAATGTTTTTCGGCCTCCACTGGCCCGTGGGTATTAAAGTAGCGCATTGTCTCATTTTACCCTTTTACTCCTGTCATGACAACCGGTCGATGAAGAGATATCGGGCCAAAGTGGAGACGATGGGAAAGATTACCCCTTGACTCCCGTCATCACGACGCCTTGAATAAAGAGCCGTTGGGCGAAGAAGAAAATGATCAGGAGTGGTGCCATGGCAATGAGCGCGGCAGCCATCATGAGGGCAAAGTTCTGAGTTTGATCGCTCACAAAGGATGCAATACCAAGGGCAACGGGGAATTTGTCTTGGCTCTGCAGATAGATCAGTGGCATCAGCAGTTCATTCCAATGAAAGAAAAATGCGAAGATGGCGACGGTAATGAGAGCTGCATTGGAGAGAGGCAAATAGATCTGCCAGAAGATGTGCAAGGTCGATGCCCCATCGATTCGCGCAGCCTCATCCATCTCTTTGGGAATTCCCAGAAAAAATTGTCTGAGTAAGAAGGTGTAAAAGGGTTGCGCAAAAAAATGAGGAACCAAAAGCGGTAAATAGGTATTTAGCCAGCCAAGTTCCTTAAAAATAATGAAAGTCGGAATCATCGTCACCCAGGCAGGCACCATCATGGTGCTGAGCATGACGATGAAGAGGGTCGTCTGACCTGGAAAACGGAAGCGGGCAAAACCGTATGCCGCAAGAGAACTCCCGATTACGTTGCCAATAATGCCAAAGACACTCAAGAATGTGCTGTTGAGCAGAAAGCGGGCAAAGGCGACTGATTCAAAGACTAGAGGATAATTCTCCCATACGATCTCTCGTGGAATCCAAACAATTGGGTACGTATAGATCTGGTCCTGAGGTTTGATGCTTGTGCTCAACATCCAGAAAAGTGGAATCATTAAAACGATAGCACCAGCAAAGAGTATCATGTAGGTGACGATTGTACCGATTAGCCTTTGATTACTCCGACTGGAGAGCCAGGAACGGCGAGTAGGCACCCGCTGATCGAATTGAGAGTGGCTGAGGGCAGAATCTGATTGAGACGTCATGCATCAACCTCCACACCGCCTGAATAATATACCCAACGAGAGGATGAAAAGAGTACGACAGATGTCAGCCCGAGAATCAAAAAGAATAGGACAAGGGCCATCGCCGAGGCATAGCCAAGGCGCAGCGAGCGGAATGTGGTGTAGTAGATGTTGAGTGAAAAGAAGAAGGTTGCATAGTTCGGGCCGCCTTCGGTCATGATAAATGGTTGTATAAAAACCTGAAAAGTTTTGATCAAGCCAGTGACCAGGTTAAAAAAGATGCCGGGTGTCGTCAGAGGGATGGTGATCTTCCAGAGCTTCTGCCACGGATTTGCCCCATCAATGGTTGAGGCTTCGTAAAGATCGGTGGGGATCGATTGCAGACCAGCCAAATAGATGATCATGCCATCGCCAACTCCCCATAATCCCATAATGATAAACGCGACCATCACCCAACGGGTGTCGTTGAGCCAGGAAATCGGCGCAATTCCGACCCACCCCAAAATCGCATTCAACACCCCAAACTCTCTATGAAAGACAAACTGCCACATCATGGCAACGGCAACACCCGTCAGAATGGCTGGCAGGTAATAGATCGTGCGAAAGAGGGTGATGCCGCGCACGTGCTGGTTCATGAGCAACGCAATGCTATACCCAAGAACAAGCCCAGGTGGCAAAAAGCCAATCACGTAGATTAGCGTGACCTTGGCTGACTGCCAGAAGATGTCATCATCCGCAAACATCTTGATAAAATTGCCAATCCCAATCCACTCAACCTCACCATAGCCTCGATAGGATGTAAAGGCCAGGTAGAATGAAGCAAAAATCGGAATGGCGGTAAAGAGCAAAAAACCGAATATCCACGGTGATATATACAAATAGCCAGAAAGCGCTTCTCTTCTGGCTAACTTGGTCTTCGGGAAGAACATATTTTGCATCCAAACAATTCGTAATCGGTGGCTGGTTATTGGTGGCTGGTCTGCAATTTGGCAATCAACGACCAGCTACTAACCACCCAATGTCGTTAAGTTAAGATTGATTCGGGGTGGAAGGAGCATTCTCTATTACACGCAGTAGACATAATCCTGCATTTCTCAGTCAAAACAGACTCGAGCGTGCCAAATGGTCCGAGATTCTCTACTGCGTCTTTTTTCGCCATTTGAACGCTCTACCTCTGAGAAATCCTACTGCGTGTAATAGAGAACGCCGCCTGTATTGTTCTATGACATCGACACCTCTAGAAATCGGCTACATCGCGACCAGCCGCGAACGCTGATACAGGAGAACCACTGGCCAAATGGGGGGCGCGAACGAACCGAACAGCACAGGTGTCGATGTCATAAAATGGTATACCGCCTTTCGCATTCGAGAATGCTGCACCATGCATGACGACTCAACGTTTGGACGGGGTTTTTCTGGTTTGTCTATGAGATTATGGGTTGGCATTTGCCGGCCCCATTAATTCATCCCAACACTGACGTCGGATCGCAATCTCTTTGTAGTGATCGCTTTGGGAAACGCCCAGCGGATTGACAAAGTTGAGGATATTGTTCACATCTTCTGCTTTGTCCCGCAAATTCCAGTCGCGTGGTGCGTTGAGAGCCTCTGGATCATGGTTCCAGGTTGGCGCAGTATTGGCTTTGGTGCGATTGAAGAGGAATTTGATCATATGCCGTTTTACCGCGGAGCAATTTGCAGCAGTACCGTGCCAGAGATCGTAGTGGGTGAAGGCGATCGTTCCCGCTTTGACAGTGAGTGGCACCTGACCGCGGATGTTGGAATAGGTCGCCATGCGGTCAGTTGGTGCGTTGCGGAACTGGGTTGCAGGCACGATAACGGTTGGTCCCATATCGGGCGTGATTGTCCGTGGATAATAGAGACCCAAAAAACGATCGATTTGGGTACTACGGTTGTTGCGACCGTCTTGGTGCCACTGCATGTGGGCAGAGTTGGGCTGCTTGCAGTGCCAATGACGATGAGGATTTACCTTGTAATCGTGACCAAGTAGGCTAATGAGAACACCCTTGACCGAGGGATGATCCAACAACTGCCAGAGTTCGGGTATCGTCTCGGTAATGGCATCGCCTGGGTTGGAGTCCAGAATATCCAACTGTTCAGCGATCTGTTCGTTGAAGCCTTCGGGTAGATCAAGTTCGACAATATGATAGCCAGTCACGATGAAGCGGGCTACCTGAATGTCTGTGAGTAGATATTTTTTGTCAATCATCGGGTGTCATTCCTTGAACGGAAATGGTTCTATTTTTTGCAGGATAAACTCGTAACCAACCACATCTAGATCCTTGTCATCGAATGGGGCCTGCAGATGTGGAAACTGGATGATTTGCCAGCCATCAACGAGTGCATCGTGAACCGTGGCATAAGGCCAATCGGGTTCGTGGGCCACGATTTCGTTCCGATAGCCCTTGATGGGCTCGATGGGAGTATAGCCCAAGATATCGGAATAGACGCTAGGTGTGCGAGCATGTAGATAGAGTAGACGCTGGCGGGATTGAGTTTTGGACGTCATTTGGGAGAGCTTCCTTATTCTTTTTAGGCCGTAGGGAGCGAATGTCTTCTAGGTTTTAGGCACGACTTCGCGTCTTGATTCTGTCTGAATTTGCTGATAATTATAGAGCAAAGAAATGAGGTCGGCAAGTGTGATCGTGTCAACCAGTAGGGCAATGGTGTACTTTGCCGCACAGCGTTGGCGAAGCGCCCGTTGCACGAAGAAACGCCGGTCTACTAAGCGTAAACTCGCTCAAGCGGGTTGAAATACAGTGCGCTTCAGCGTACTTTGGTTGCTAGACGCCGGTTTCAACCAGTGGCGGTCGGTGATTTGCGCCATTTTTTAAGGTACGTGATTTCTCTATGTCAACCAGCAAGTCTGGTTTAGCAGATGTTGTCATGTCATAGCCGCACAGCATAAGCTGCCTCTGTCTTGGCCTGAACTTCGTCCGCTGTCACGTCGGGCATCAAACCAGTCAGTGTGAGAATGCCGTCAATGTAATGAAAGATGGCCAAATCGGTAATCACAACATCAACGGCTTTGCGTACGGTGAGTGGCAAGGTACAAGTCGGGAGAATTTTCGATGAACCATCTCGGCTACAATGGGTCATGGTCACAATGAGCCGTCTGGCGCCCGATGCCAGATCCATTGCGCCGCCGACACCCAATAAGGGTTCCCCTGGCACCGCCCAATTGGCCAGATTGGCCTCTTCGTCGACCTCCAAACCGCCCATGATGGCCACATCAATATGTCCCCCGCGAATCATGGCAAATGAATCTGCGCTATCAAAATAACTGGTGCCGGGAAGCGCTGTCACAGGAATTTTGCCCGCATTGACTGGATACTCCAATGCACCTCCCTCTTTTGGTTCTGGCCCAACACCCAACATACCATTTTCCGTATGGATGATCACTTCGTGTTCTGGCGTGATGAGGTCTGCCACCAGCGTTGGGATCCCAATGCCCAGATTGACAATATCCCCAGGCCGAAGCATAGCCAAGGCTGCGCGCGCCATGTTCATGCGGGCTGCGCTTACCTTTTTGTCACTACCTGCTACCGACGCGGACGATCCCAGATCATCAAGCGTCATTTGAGCCTGGACTAGATAGTCGACATAGCAACCTGGAGTGTGGATCTGTTCGGGAGCAAGGGCACCAACAGGCACGATTTGTTCAACCTCGGCAATCACCAGGTCAGCTGCCGTTGCCATCGCCCGATTGAAGTTTTGCTCTGTCATACGATAGACAAGATTGCCCGCTGTATCGGCCTTCCAAGCCCGTAGTAAGGCCACATTGCCACGAATGGCTGGCTGAAAGATATATTCTTTGCCGTCAATAATGCGATTTTCTCGATCTTTTGCCAGCAACGTGCCAGCCGAGGTTGGCGTGAAGAAACCACCAATGCCAGCCCCACCGGCTCGGATTGCTTCAGAGAGCGAACCTTGTGGCAGAAGCTCTACCTCCATTTTCCCCGATTGGGCAGCCTCTACGGCTTCACGATTGCTAGTAAAGAATGACCCAATTGCCTTCTTAATCTGACCGTTCCGTAGAAGACGTCCACCACCCAGCCCAGCTTCTCCAACATTATTTGCAACGTAGGTTAAATCCCGAACCTCTGTCTTTGCAAGTGCATGGAGCAAATGGACTGGATTGCCCGTCATGCCAAATCCACCCACGAGCATGACATCACCTGATTTGATCAGTTTTGCGGCCTCAGTTGTTGTCGTTTGTGTTACGGTTTTCATGTACTCCTATTCTCCATCAATTTTTATAAATGGCTCATTTCAGCAAAATGTGCAATTCATGTATTGGTCGGAGACAAACTTGTTGCATCTGCACATTTTCGTCTGATGAGCGTTATAAATTTAAGCGTAGACCACACGAATTCTATCCATCCAAAACTAGTCGTCATTGGGTTCTGAATGAGTAGAGTGAAGTCATGAAAAATCGGTCAAAATAGCGAACTGGATTCGGCGAATTAGATTAGAGATGATAAGGATGAAGAATGTGGGACACGGATGAACACAGATTTCACGGATTGATTCTAAGATGATCAGTGTTCATCCTAAAAATTCTGTGTCCTAATTTCAATCCCTATTATGTCTATTGAATTCAGATCAACAATTTCTGGAAGGTTCAGCCTGTTGAGTGTTTCACAAGACACACTTGGGTTGATGAGCTTCCTGTAATGATTCTGTAATCTTTACGTAGCATGTGGGTAAGAACATGCCGCTAAACTAGGATTTATAGAAATTACGTGCATGATCCAAGAGAATGATCCGTTCTATGTACACTCCACAGCAGCACATTATTTACACGAGTAAAAATGAACCTTTATGACGCTGCCCAGTATATTCGACCGATTCATTCGACACGTCAGCTTACTCATTCAATCTCGTTTCAGTCCCCGAAGATCTTGTCGAACGATAATAATAGAGATTATAAGGATTCAGAATATGGGACACAGATGAACACAGATTTCACGGATTTACTCTGAGAGAATCCGTGTTCATCCTGAAAATCTGTGTCCTACTTTTCAATCCCAATAATGTCTAATGTATCCAATTCGAGGCGGATTGTCCAGGCACGTCCTCAAAGATGAGAAGTTCTCTTGACAAGCGCCAACACAGTTGCCTCTGATTTCCGAAAATATGAGTGTGTACCACAAATTGTGTAAATGAACACCGCCCAGTCAGAGAACTGCCGCATTGACACCCTTTGGGACTCACTTCCGAAAATATCTATTTGTAAATGATAAGGAGTAGAATTATGTCGAATCTTTTTAATTTTCAGCCGTTGCCTCAATTCACGCAAGACAACCTAGACGGACAATTCCCCGTACAAACAGCACCAAATGGGGCCCACCGTAATTTGGCCTACGTTGACTCTAACAGAAACCCCAATTTTGACTCCCTCACTAGCTCCAAAACAGACTCCCACAACAATGCATCATATAGCTTCTCGAAACAAGCCATGAGCAGTCTAACACCCTCGGATCAATTGCTCTTTGAACGCTTTGGGCAAGGCCCGATCGTCACCGTGCCCCATTCCTGTATCCATCATGCCTTTGAAGCACAAGCCGTCGCCAACCCGCACAACATCGCCGCAGAGCATCTGGGCGACTCGATTACCTATCAGGAACTCAACCGTCAGGCAGACCGCTTGGCTGCTCTTCTTGCCCAGCACGGTGTCTCTACTGGTGACAATGTCGCTCTCTTTCTCCAACGCTCCATCCCCATGCTGGTCGGAATCTTCGGTATCCTGAAGGCTGGTGCTGCGTATGTTCCCCAACATGTGGGCGTCGCTCCTGAGGCGCAACTCCGTCACATTATCGATGCCACTTCCGCCAAGGTGATTTTGACCATCTCCAGCTTAAAGCATCTTGTTCCCGTGCCAGAAGGTCATATTTGTATTGCGATTGACGAACTGATGCAAGAGCCATTTGATAATACCCCTGCGACTCTGACTACATTTGAGCCAAACACTGAGGTCAGTCGCGACAATACCTGCTTTGTTCTCTTTACTTCCGGAACGACAGGAAATCCAAACGGTGTACAGGTTACCCACGGCAACGTTTGCAACATACTTTTGACAGAACCAGGCAATCTGGGTATGCGTCCAGGATTAAAAGTGGGGCAAATCCTCAGCATTGCCTTTGACATGGCGGCGTGGGAAACGCTCGGTGCTTTATCGCATGGGGCCACGCTTGTCATTCGCGGCAAAGATATAGAGGAGACCGTGCGGAAGGTTGATATTGTGATTGCGACGCCAACCATTCTGGGTTCGTTTGATGCGGATCAGTGCAAAAATGTCAAAGTGGCGGCAGTTGCCGGTGAGCCGTGTCCACAACCGTTGGCTGACAAATGGGCATCGTTCTGCACCTTTTACAACTCATGTGGACCGACCGAAACTACGATCATCAATACCGCGCAACGCTATCAGTTGACCTCTGAGCGGTTGACCATCGGTAAACCAACGCCCAACAATACCGTCTACGTTCTCGATGAGAAGATGAGACCTTGTGCCATTGGCGAAGTTGGTGAGATGTGGGCAGGTGGCGATTGCGTTTCGGCTGGCTATCTTGACAACGACCGCCTCAACGCAGAGCGATATGCACCAGATCCATTTTTGGGCGGTGGACGCAAGATGTTCCGCACCAGGGATTTGGGACGCTGGACTGAAGATGGTGAACTCGAACACTTTGGTCGGACTGACGATCAGGTTAAGATCTGTGGTTTCCGGGTTGAGTTAGATTCTGTCTCTACCGTGTTGGAGTCGGTGCCATCATGTACAAAGGCAGTCACATTGAAGTTGAACGATCGTTCGCTCGTTTCATTTGTTTCTCCTCAAAGTGTTGATGTCGATGTTGCCAAGCAGGCAGTTGCTGCGGCTTTGCCCTATTATTGTACACCAGCGTTTGTGATCGCCATGGATCAATTCCCGATGACCAGCCGCGGGAAGGTGGACAAAAGAATGATGTTGGATATGGCAAAGGAACACGAAGCAGCACAGAGTGAAGCTCGCTCGCTCGCTCTCGAGCAGATGATGGATAGCCCCCAAGTGTCTTTCGAGCAGACAGCGGAGAGACCCGCTCATCTGTTTGCTTTCCCACAGGTTGGGCATGGATCAGACGGAACAAAACAAGCTGAATTGGTAGGAGTCGCATCGTAATGGAAAATATCGCTGGAAGTTTAACTGGGATGGAGACTATCGTTGGTCGGTCCATGACAACGGCAAAGAGCGGGGAAAAACTCGTTGCAACAAAGCCCGTCATTCAAGAACCTCTCCCCATTGAGACCTACAAAGACGTTGCTGTACCGCCAGAGCAAAGCTTCTGGCGGCGCATGTGGAAGCACTACCGATTGTCACACTACCGTCGTCTTGTTTTCCTCGTTGTATCTGTGAATTTGGTGCTACTGGGCTATGGGTTCACAGTAGGTAGCTGGTGGACAAGCGAAGGCATTGCGCTCAGAACGCTTTCGAATCTTGTTGTGGGCAACATCGCTGTCGCTATCCTCATTCGCCAGCAGTATATTATCAACCTGCTCTTTTGGCTCGCCACCCGAGCGCCCGTCAGTTGGCCGCTGTCGATCCGGTGGTCGTTAGGCAAGATCTACCACTTTGGCGGCATCCATATGGGCGGCGCCACGGTTGGCACAGCATGGTATGCGATTTTTGTTGGCTCCCTGATCTACCACTTTATCAATGGGCTGCCTGGGGTGTCGGCCGGAACGATTGTGGTAACCGTTGCCATCCTGGCGCTGCTAGTAATGATGATTGTGATGGCGTTGCCTTCAATCCGTAGCAAATTCCACAATAACTTTGAATTGACCCACCGCTTTGGTGGATGGACGGCGCTTCTGTTGTTCTGGATACAGACAGTGATGTTTGTCAATGATCAACAAGATGTGATGGGAGGGGCGGAAGAAAACCTTGGGCGTGCCCTCATCTCTTCGTTTGGTTTTTGGATGCTCGTCCTGATCACAATCAGTATCATTCTACCTTGGCTGCGTCTACGCAAGGTAAAGGTTGATATCGAAACCCCATCATCTCATGTGGCACTGGCGCGCTTTAATTATGGTGTCACGCCATTTTCTGGTTCCTCAACGGCCATTAGCCGCGATCCGCTTCGTGAATGGCACTCGTTTGCCAATGTACCGGCACCCGGAGAAGATGGCTTTCGGCTGACCATTTCGCGTGCGGGTGACTGGACGGGTGCGTTCATTGATGACAAACCGTCTCATGTATGGGTGAAGGGAATTACAACCGCTGGCGTTGCCAACATTGAGGTGTTGTTCAAACGCGTTGTCTATGTTGCAACCGGCAGCGGAATCGGGCCTTGTTTACCCCATCTGCTGGCACAAGAAGTGCCCTCGCATCTTGTTTGGTCGACGAGAAATGCACGCAAGACCTATGGTGATGCGCTTGTGAACGAAATCTTAGACGTGGAACCAAATGCGCTCATCTGGGATACGGATGAGAATGGTCGACCCGATTTGGTCCAGCTTGCCTATGCTGCATACAAAGCGTTCAATGCTGAAGCCGTCATCTGTATTTCCAACCAGAAGCTCACGAGGCAGGTCGTGTATGGCATGGAAAGTCGTGGGATTCCAGCTTACGGGGCGATTTGGGATTCGTGATCTCACAGTCGAGTTGCAAATCGTAGGTCCCTTCTCTGAAGAGACAAGCACCAAGAGCTTCGAATCACCACTTGGAATCGGTCGCTCTCTTGACGCTTGTGTACTATTTTATGAGATCGACACCTGAGCTGTTCGTTTCATTCGCGACCCCCGTTTGGCCTACATCTCTCCCGTATCAGCGTCTGCGAGTGGTCGCGATGTAGCCGATTTCTAGAGGTGTCGATGTCATAGAACAATACACTTGTCCCGCCGGAGACGGGACCTACAATAGTGGTATCAAACTTGGATTGCAGTGCACGACAAAATACCAATTTACTTGAGAGATAATCATGAGCATTATTGTTGAGCATAAAGACCGGGTTGTCCTTATACAGCTAAATCGCCCAAAGGTCTTAAATGCGTTGAACTCCGAGGTCATGTGCGAACTTGTCGATACAATGCAGGTTTTGGATCGTGATCCAGAAGTCGGCTGCTTCGTTATCACTGGCTCAGACAGAGCCTTTGCAGCTGGAGCCGACATCAAGGAACTGGAGCAGAAATCGTATATGGACATGTTCCAAGAAGATTTCATGGCGGGCTGGGATTCGTTTACTGCCTTGCGAACGCCCAAAATTGCTGCTGTGTCAGGATATGCCCTGGGCGGCGGATGTGAACTGGCCATGATGTGCGACATGATTTTTGCTGCTGATTCTGCCAAATTTGGTCAACCAGAGATCAAGCTCGGTCTAATTCCTGGGATGGGTGGCTCTCAGCGGTTGACCAAACTAGTGGGCAAGGCCAAGGCAATGGATATGATCTTGACGGGACGGATGATGGATGCTGAAGAGGCTGAGCAGGCGGGTCTGGTTGCGCGCGTAATTCCGTCTGACCAATTGATGAAAGAGACAATGGAAGCAGCCAAAATCATCTCCTCCTACGGCAAGACAGCGGCGACTGTCGCACGCGAGGCGGTCGATCAGGCACTTGAGCTGAGCCTGCGCGATGGAATTCTCTTCGAACGAAGGACTTACTACGCTCTTTGGGCAACCGAAGATGCACAAGAAGGCATGAAAGCCTTTATTGAGAAGCGAGAGCCGAAATTTCGAGGAAGATAATCGATCCGCCGAGATTCCCTATGCATAATAGTCTGGAGCCTTGAGCAACGTTCCCCATTGTTCAGGATCATGACCGTAGATGATCATTGCTTGCTCTCGTTGGGCTAAATCTAACAGCATCTCTGCACTGGCTTGGGCTTGAACCGGATCCCAACTATCCGCGAACCCTTCTGCCGGTTCAGATTCGCGCGAAATCGCATCGCAAGTTAATACAACAGGACCAGTTTGGGCCAATCCAAAAAATAAAATATACGCGAGAAGGTGTTAAACTAGCTCTCCAAAAGGAGCAAAAAATGACAATCTCGCCAGAAATGGTTGAAGTCTTGAAAGAGACGAAGGCCATGTTAAGTGGATACGAAAGAAGGCACTTCATGGCCCAAACGGTCAAAACGATATGCGAAGGGAGTCCGACGAAAGCAGAACGAGAGTTGGGCTGGAATCGGGCGACGATAGCCAAAGCCCTGGAAGAACTAGAAGGCGGCTTCTGTTATGTCGACCAAAGCCACCGACGTGGTCGCAAAAGCCGAAGACCATATCCCCACTTTACTGGCCGATATGGTTGAAATCGCCGATCAATTCAGCCAGACCGATCCCACCTTTCGACCCCCCCCAATTGTACACTCGACTAACCGCCGCCGAAATGCGTACCCAGCTCATCGAGCAGAAAGGATACACAGATGAGGAATTGCCTGGCGAAGAGGCCATCCGCTTGAAGCTCAATGAGTTAGGCTATGGCTCAAACCGGGTCAAAAAAAGTCAACCAGTGAAAAAGATCCCAGAGACCGATGCGATCTTTGATAGAATTCATCAGATCAATCAAGAAGCGGATGCAGACGAGACGGTTCTGCGCCTCTCTTGGGATGCCAAAGCGACGATTTTACTTGACCGTTTCTCGAGAGAAGGGATAAGTCGAGTGGTTGTCAAAGCGCTCGATCATGACTTTCAAGATAAGAAGACCGAGAAAGTCACTCCTTTGGCATTTACCTCCCTTCAACCAAGGAACTCTTTCTTTACTTGACTCAGTCGAAAGTGACGAGTGACTTTATTGTCGACTGCCTGATTGATTTTGGGAAAGCGTACGTGAACACTTTCCTCACGTCAAGACCCTCGTGATCAATCAGGACAATGGTCCCGAAAATCATACCCGTCGGACTCAGTTTATGTATCGTCTCACTCAGTTTGTTGAGCACTATCGTCTCTATTCAGCTCGCCTGCTACCCTCCTTATCACAGTAAATACAACCCCATCGAACGGGTTTGGGGCCATCTTGAAAACACTGGAACGGTTCTCTCGATTCTCTTGAGACCGTTCTCAATTTTGCCCGTTCTTTTCGCTTTAACCAACTACAACCCTTCGTTCACCTGAATTCCACTCTTTATGAGACCGGCGTCAAACTCACTCAGAAAGAGATGGACCGTTTGGAACAACGCTTCCAACGTTTACCTGGTTTAGAAAAATGGTTTGTCCTTATTCCCTCTCCATTCTCTCGTTCGCGTATAATTATTTTTTTGGTTTAGCCTTGGGTAGACGGACGAAGAGCGATAGATGACCTGTTATGACCCGGCGTCAATAAGAGAGTGACGCCGGGACAGAGGGTTGTCTTTCGACAATTAAGTGATATTGTACGTGGGTCGGCCAATCGATGGGTGAGCGGTGGTTCCAGTAGAGTGGCTGAGGAAGCGTACGTTCAGCTTTGCTGACGACCAACGTTCCTGTGGAAATCGCCAATCCCACCGACGTGATCGATGTGTATGACTCATAATCAGGATGTCGATGTCGCTTGGCTTAAGTCCGCAACGTGCAAGCTGGGCTAGCGGTAGATTGTCTTTGGTCAGCCTGAGAACGTGTCCGAAATCTCCCAGTTCGTCTTCCTCTGATGCCATCTCCGTGTCGTCCGCATACTTGGCTGGAAACCCCGTATCGACTAGAATATTTGTGCCAGTATGAGTTTGGATCAAATACCCCTGGATCCCGATAATGCGTCCATTTGAATGAACCTGGAAAAGACCAAAATCGAGAATATAGAGGCGGGCAATGGTATTGTTTTGCATTATTTTGGGAACCTAGGGGTGGTTCAAAATTAGGTTTACACTTTTGATATATAGACAAAAATCTATATGAGACCGTTTTCTCTCTGAGAACCGGCGAAATCAGAGAATATAAACGTTCTTTCTGTTTCTAAAAGTGTAAACCTATCTATCCAGCTAAAATGAACCACCCCGGAACCTATAGGAGAAACCAATGACTGTATCGTTAGATAATTCCAAAGCCATCTACCAGGGCATCAAGAATGCAGGGATTCATTCGCTTTCTGCTCTGCCAGAGACATGGCTTGTCTATCTATTGCAGATGGCGGATGATGACCCAAACATGAGCTTGGTTGAAGTTGCCAAGGAAGAGGAGGCTGTGGGCATCGCTGCTGGTGCCTATTTCGCTGGTGAACCTCATATTTTACTCATGCAAAATCACGGTTTTCTGGCCGCAATTAACGGCATCGTCTCGTTGGCTCAATTATATCACATTCCCTCTGTATGCTCATTGCCTATCGGGGACATTGGGGCGAACCTTATCCCTGGCACACGCGAGGGCATCATCACCGAGGAGGTGTTGGGCATTGGGGATCCCCTTTGAATACGCGCGGGATCCAGAGAAAGTGGGGAAACAAATCAAAGAAGCATATACCTTTTCCCAGAGCTCTTTGTCTCCCGTTGCTTTACTCCTACACCGCGACCTCATGGAGGATTGATCATGCAACGTGCCAAATGTATTGAAGCGATCTACGAAGAACTGTGCGATAAGCTTGTTGTCACGATCATGGGGGCTTGTGCGCAAGAGCTATATGATCTGGGGCATCAGGATAATTTTTTCTATTTACAACATGCAATGGGATTGGCTTCTTCCATTGGATTGGGTCTGGCTCTCCATCGACCAAATGAACATGTAGTCGTTCTCGATGGTGATGGATCTGTCCTGATGAATATGGGGTCGCTCGCAACGCTGGCTCGCTATCGGCCCAAAAACCTGACCCACATCATCTTTGACAACGGTAGTCTCTCAACTGGTGGATTTGCTACCCACACAACCGATGGCGTGACCGATCTCGCCGCGGTGACCAAGGGAGCAAGATGTCCCCCGTTTCTCACGTCACCACCCTATGCTTTTATGGAAGCGGTCGGCGATGCATTTGAGCGGAACGATCTCAGTACCGTTGTCGCAAAAGTGGATGCAGTCGGCCCCGATCACTTTGGCATGGACTTTCAATTGCCCGAGAATGCGTTTGCGTTTAAGCGGTACATCCAAGGATTGGCGCAGTTGACAAGTTAGAGAGCAGAACAACTAATTGTCTTCTACTATAGAGATTATAAGGATTAAGAATATGGGACACGGATTTTTAG